>DASQZD010000067.1:0-130691 GCA_035638855.1 Nodularia sp. (in: cyanobacteria)
AGTCGTTTAATGAACTGCAAGCAAACCTAAGTTCCCCCAAACTGCGGAACTGCTACCAGTCAAGGGCCACACGACTCCTCCAGAAATATGTGGCACAAGATCATCAGTTCATCAAACGATTGGTTGAAGCAGAAATTTGGTTTAGCACCTTGACTTCAAAAAAGCAAGCTTTGAGAGATTACGAGAAAATCAACAGAATCCGTAAAAATGATAATCCACATTAAATTGTTCCTACCACCTCCCCAGTTTTACTGGTGTCGTAACCACCAATAATTTTTAATTGCGAGTGAACGAGCGGGTGGCTCAAGGTACTGAGCAACTGCTGCACAGGCGATTCTTCCAGGTATTCTTTGAGAATAACTAAGTCGTATCGTGACTTATGCAACGGGATAAATCCCAGCCCAAAGGTGGCGGCTACGGATGCGGTACTGATACCTGCATCGGCACTGCCAGTAGCTACAGCTTGGGCTACATCTTGATGACTTTTAACGATGCGGTCAAATCCTTTCACAGCGTCGAATGATACTTGCTCCTCTTGAAGTTTTCTCTCCAAAAGTAAGCGAGTCCCAGCGCCGTGTTCCCGGTTGACGATGATTGCACCCTTTGCTACTAAATCGGCAACTGTTCTGATTCCCATTGGGTTATCAGGTTGTACTAACAATCCCTCCTCCCAAACACCGAGCGCAATCAAAACGGCTGCCCTCCCAGCTAAGACTTCACGGGCAAAGGAAACATTATGTTCCCCAGTTTCGGAGTCATACAGGTGCATCCCAGCTATGTGAGCCTCACCTCGGCACAAACTATGCAATGCAGACATACTGTTTGCATGGTTAAAGTGGACTCGCAGTTGGGGATGCCACCGTTCAGTAGTTCTTGCCCAGAGTGAAAGCACAGGCGCACATCCAGCAATCACAACAGTGTTCTGAAGTTTGCCAATATTATCATCCAAGAGCCGAACTAGTACTTCATCTGTACCTGTTTGGCTTGTGCCTTCAGCGTCAGCCGGAATCATCTCTATGCGGAAAGCATCTTTGCCAATCAAGGGATAAGCTATCCATTGCCCACCAACTTGTGCTAGGCTAAATCGCATCTGTTGATCGCGAGGGACAGGTTTGGCCAGCACGGCTTTAATTTGAGGTAATTCCTGTTCTAGCCAGAATAGATCCTCCACTTGACAGCCAAGTGCCTTTGCTAGACGAAGTGTCATGGCAACTGATGGGGCATATTGTCCTGACTCTACACCAGTAATAGTCTGACGAGACACACAGGCTAGTTTGGCTAGCTCTTGCTGACTCATCGCCAGGCGAGTTCTAATTGACTTCAAGTTATTACAGAGGTCACTATCCTGCTTCATTGGCTTTAACTCTCATTTACACGAAGCCGAGCGCGGATTTACCTGTTTCTCCTCATCTAAAAGGTTTCTCAGAATGTTTATCTCTTTCTGGATGACCTTTTAAGTTTGATCCGATTTCGATTCCCTATGTTTAAAGACTAACATACATTTTGCTAATTTTCTGTCCGACGGAAAAAATATTAGCTTCAAAGTGATGGCAGTCTGTTTAAAGGCTTGCTGGGTAAGCTTTTCGCCGACTTATAGAACCCATTTGATATCTATGCCTGAGCTAACCGCTTAAGCATGAGTTGAATAAAATATAGATTGAGCTTGGCAGTCGCATGACTGAGTGTACGCTCAAAGTTTTTGACCAAACTCTTACATCGTTCCATCCAAGCATCGGAGCGTTCTATGACCCAACGAGTGGCGACCGGTACAAACCCAGTTTTGCCAAGGGCTGCTTTTTTGGCTCGCGTGGGTTTGGGCGACAGTTGGAATGGGATCTTAGTCATAAATCTGAGCGTACAGGGTTTGTAGAGCGGCTGTGATCTTGTCGGGGTGGTAGCCGTGGTCAAAGAGAATTGTAATTTTTGGGATGTTCACAGGCTTGGCACGAAAATAGTCTCAGTTCTGGCTCAAGAGTTCAATTAAGCCATTAGATATCTCCGAAAACTGTCAAATACCTACTATGAATACTTTTTGGAGAGCGATCGCCAACTGCAAATATCCTCACATTCTACGCTAAAATAAGCATTAGATACGCGTGCTGTTGGGAATTAGACAAAAATATTATCTCTTTTTTGAGAATTTTATTGTTCATAATTCCAATTTCTCATAACTAAAAGATTTAATAGTTCCTGCACTTGCTCATATTTCAACCCAACTAAACGCTGTGCTTTTTGAGGATTCTTTTGAATATACTCAAAAATACTGCTCGTAAAACTTGCTAAAAACATTATTTTATATTCTCATAGCATAATTTAATTCTTTTTCCGAGATGTCTATTACTTGCGTTAAAAAAAATCAGAAACCTTTATATTCAGGCTTTGATAAACATCCAAAATTAAGGCTTTTGTTCGACTGAGCGTCGTCGAAGTCTAACCTACATTTTTTTTCTTTGATCAGAGTCCTAAAAGAGCGCTAAGGATATCTTCTGCTACCAGCACCTATAACACCAATTTTGTGCCGATAGGAAAGTTCAGCCCCAAACCAGCCAGTGATGCTAGTTAGAGTACCCACTACCAGGGACAGAAAGAATCCCCAAGGTAATATTCGTGATTCTGGATTTCCTACACGTAAAAACAAGTTGAGGGCTGTCAAGACTAAAATCATGACGTTAAGAATCAAATGTGTCCAGCCGGCGGTGCGCTTGCGAACACGTTCAATTCTCAAAAAGTCGCTCATCCCGGTGATTGCGGCGATGATACCTCCTAGAAGTCCCAGTCCAATTAACCATAGAGACGCTCTAGCCCAGAAAAAATCATGGGTTAACCAATAGCCGAAGTCGCTTCCCAACGCAGCAGCTAAAAAAGCAATGGGGAAAATTATTGTCAGGGGGTGTAAGGGATGTCCGGCGATCGCCACTGTGCTGGGTACACCACTATCCCGATACTCTCTGTCGTCACTTTCAATGATTGGTGGAATATTTGGGAACGGTGTGGAATTGGACTCTGTTCCTGTAGTTTCCATTATTTAGTATCCTATTTTCTAGCTAAAAGAAATTTGTTGAAATCAGCTTCACTTGGCGATATTAATTTCCCTGCTTTTATTTCAATCTGGTTGAGATCAAAATAATTAACCGGCGATAAACTCGCCCTTAACGCCGAGAGATCAAAATGTCCTCTTTAATTATCCTTAATTATCCTTGATTATCCTTGAGTCAGTTTATAAAAATAGGATAAAAATTTTATCTACCTGGCGAAGGAGTCTAATTTATACAATTATCTTTCGCAAAGTAGAAGTATTAAATTATCGTTGGTGAATATCTAAATTTTATCTCCAGATTTAGGTGAGCGATCATTCAAAAGAAAGATGGAATCAACCTAAATCTATGTCAATCTGAAACAGAGAAATGATATGAATACTTTTGAGAGGATCACTGACCATGGTAACCACATTAGATGATACCAAACGTAATGCTATTGCCGTAAAGTTGGCAAACATGAAACTAATTCAACAGTTGTTTATCCAAAATGAGCAATTGTTTTTGAGAGAATCAACTGATGCGGAAATTTCTGATCGCATCCGGAAGATGCTAGAAGATGACCAAAAAAATCAAGGCGTTTTGGAAACTGTAGTGGTTCAGTATGGTATCCAAAAAGAACCAGCACCAATGGTTCAAGAAATGTCTAAAAAAATCGGACAATTGATGCAAGGCTCTGAATTGAGTTTCTATGAAAAAATATTTCAGCATGAATTGTTAAAGCATCAACAAGTAATTTCTGGGTTGACAATTCACAAAGCGGCTCAAAAAGTTGGTGCTGACGTAATGGCGGCAATTACTCCTTTAAATACTGTTAACTTTGAAAATCGCGCTCACCAAGAGCAACTTAAAGGTGTTCTAGAAGTTTTGGGTGTTCGTGAATTGACTGGACAAGATGCCGATCAAGGGATTTGGGGACGAGTTCAAGATGCGCTTGCTGCTTTTAGTGGTGTGGTAGGTAGCGCTGTTACCCAAACCAGTGACAAAAATGATATGAATATCCAGGATGTGATTCGCATGGATCACAATAAGGTGAATATCCTGTTTACGGAACTACTACAAAGCAACGATTCACAAAAGATCCAAGAATATTTTGGACAAATTTACAAAGATTTAACAGCTCATGCTGAAGCAGAAGAGGAAGTAGTTTATCCTAGAGTGCGTTCTTTCTACGGTGAGGCTGATACCCAAGAACTTTATAACGAACAAACCCAAATGAAACAGTGGTTAGAAGAAATTCGCGCTCTTAATACCTCTGCACCTGAATTTAAAGATGGAGTCAGAAATTTGATGGCTATTGTTAGTGATCATGTTCGTCAGGAAGAAAGCACAATGTTTGCGGCTATTCGTAACAACTTGAGTAGTGAAGAAACTGAGCAACTGGCGACACAATTTAAAGCCGCTAAAAGCAGAATTCAAGAAAGGTTAGGAGCTAGTAAAGCCGGATCAAATGTTTAGTCATTTGCTATCATCCGCCGCTTAACTGGAAATAAAGTTTGTGAAACCCACGTAGGTGGGTTTCACCTATCAAACATTAATTACTGGTAATACTTATAAGCGGCGTAAGCCATAGTCACAACCCCGGTGATAATCGCAGATTCATCAACTTCAAATTCAGGGTGGTGTAATGGGTGATTAATAATTCTATCTTTGTAACCGACACCCAAGCGAAACATAGAACCGGGGGCGTGTTCTAAATAAACCGAAAAGTCTTCAGCACCTAGAGAAGGTTCAGGTAAGACTTGAACGCGATCGCAACTCCAGGCTTCTTCCGCCGATGATTGTAATAATTGGGTGATAGCATAATCATTCTGCACACTCGGTACACCTTGGCGATAATTAACTTGATAACGCGCCCCGAAAGAATGGCAGACATTAGCGACAATATTTTCAATCCAGTTGGGGAGTTGACTCCGGGTTTCGGGATGAAGCGATCGCACGGTTCCCAACAACTGTACATGATCAGCAATCACATTCGCCGCTCGACCACCAGTAATCTTGCCTATACTCAACACCACAGGACGCAAAGGATTCTGTGTGCGACTAATGGCCTGTTGCAACGAAGTAATGACTTGTGCAGCAATCCAAATTGCATCAATAGCTTCATGAGGACGCGCCCCATGTCCAGATTCTCCAATAATGATAATCTCTAAATCATCAGCCGCCGCCGTCAATGCGCCGTAACGGATACCAATAGATCCGGCGGGTATAGAAGGGAAAACATGAACGCCTAATACAGCACAGACATTTTCCATCGCCCCATCATTTACCATCCAGCTCGCTCCTTGAGCAATTTCCTCGGCTGGTTGAAATAAAAACCGCACCTTACCGCCCAATTCTTCCGCCACTTGGGACAGTACCATTGCCGTTCCTAAGCCAACTGTGGTATGAATATCGTGACCGCAAGCGTGCATCACACCTTCTGTGCGAGAAGCATATTCTAACTTTGTTCGTTCTTGAATCGGCAAAGCATCCATATCCGTACGAATTGCCAATAAACGCTCATCTGTGCCAGTATTTTGCAGTTCTGCAATTACCCCGGTTTTCCCAATCCCCTCTCGCACATGGAGACCACTCGAAGACAATACACCAGCAACAAAGGCAGATGTTTGGTATTCCTGACCGCTAAGTTCTGGATGAGAGTGGATATGGCGGCGAATTTCAATTAAGCGGGGCGCTAATTTTGTGGCTAAATCTTTAATACGGGTGAGCATTACTCTAATTTATAAGAAAGGCTTTGTTCCCATGATAGAGAAGTGTTTCTAGGCAAAATGCTTTTAGTTTACAGCCAGGGTGTGGGACTGGGTTAAAACTCTCCTAAGTTCAATTCCGGGATGATTCGTTCAACTGTTGCCAGGCTGGCTAGTACCTATTGAGGTCGGAAGCGCTATAACGGGGATGAAGTGGTGATGAAGAAGCTATAAAAATCTGATAAATTCTATTTATAGGACTATACAAAACTACATTTATGGTTTAGAATCGATTTCGTAAGGCATTATACTGAACCATTTATAGACTACCACATATGTGATCCCCCTGGCTTAAAGTAAAATAAAGCTGGGGGGATCTTGTATTAGGCATCAATAAAGAGGAAAAATTTGACCCGGAAACAGATCTACCAACAGCCCAAGTTAACGCCACCCGAAAAAGCGCAACCCAGGGACAATGAGGTAATAACTCACCCCTAGCCAAAAGCTGATCAAGAGACTGACTAAAGTAAAAAAAGCAATGGGTAAGGATAATCCCGACCAGAGGGGCTGAACAGAAAATTCAAAAACAGTAGTTGGAAAGCCAAACACAATTAACATTGCGAAGATCATTGCAGTACCAAGTGCAGCAACCACAGCATGAACTAGGTGATGGCTGCGAAAACCGATACTCAAGGTGAACAGAAAAACTGCTATTAATATGACTGTCAATAGTCCTTCACCGCTATCTTTAGCTGTGTTTAATTGCAGAACGATGCCGCTCAACCCATAAGTGATCATACCCATGAGCGATGCTACTAAAAATCGTCGTCGTTGACCAAAACACCCCGATATTGTCAGTCCCCATGCAGTTCCGAAGCCTGCGCCGACAAAGACGATAATTTCTGTCGCCATCAGAGGTTGATTATTACTAACTAATTCGGGTAGCTGACTAACAATATATTCGGAAATCTGATTGGCTAATACTGTTCGATAGGCTACGATAAAACCAATAATTGTACCGACAAAAGCACCAAGCCCAGTTAGTAGCATTGCCCAAATTGTCGCCAAAACAGCTTGTAAGACTGTAAAAATTGCCGTAGCTATAAAAACAATTGTTTTATCGATAGCTTTGGTAAAATTGTTGAATGCTTGGTCAATAGCTTGGATTAAGCGTATAAATTTGTAGGAAATCTGTGTTGCTGTTTGCTGAATCGAGTCCTTGATTTGGGAAAAAAACCCAGACTGGGAAGATGTGCGGATAATTTTAATGAGGCGTTTCTGAATTATGACGGCATTTAGGGGACGCGATCGCACATCTTCTAGTACCATTTCATCAAGCAAATCTGCTAGTTTCGGGTTAACGTTGATCTGATTGCGCCACTGCAAAACCCCAGTTTGGGGATCTTCCAACTCCGGCGGATATTTACCCGTAAGTAATTCAATCATCGTCCGACCGAGGGCATAAAAATCAGCCCTAGTCCCGACATTATTACCAGTCATCTGTTCTGGAGGACTGTAACCAGAAGAATATAACTTCGTTGAACTAGACTCTCGATGCAGGTTCGCGGTGTTAAATTGTTTTACACCACCAAAATCAATCAATACGAGTTCCTTCTTCTTTACCCCTGAAGTTTGGGGTACAGTGGTTGAGGAAGTTCGCAACATCAAATTAGAAGGTTTGATGTCCCGGTGAATAATCTGGCGTTTGTGTAATTCCTGTAAAATCTCTACAACCTGAGAAAACCAATTTAACACCAAATCCTCTGGACATCCTTGAGGATAATTTTCGAGGATCTTTTCCAGAGTCTGTCCATTAATTTTTTCCATCACCAGACAAGCTAGTTGACGCGGTTTAGGATTGGGCAAATTTAGCTGAAAATAACCATCAGATTCTACCCTGGGGACACCTGGATGCCGCAAATTAATTAAAACCTCAGCCTCTTGTGTAAACAATTGCAGTGCTTTTGGTGAATGTTCCACCAAAACTTTGAGGACTTTCTCTCCTTGAGTTTTTTGATCCCAAACCGTATAAATTTGGGCGAATCCTCCCGAACCCAATGGTTGGAGAGGGACATAACGATCTAACATCTGTAGCAGTGCGCCACAGCTGTTACAAAACTTGTTTCCCCAAGGTTGAGGATAAGGACGTTGACAATCAGGATTTATGCAGTGAACCGCATTCTTAGTGATGTGGGACACATTTCCTACAATACAAAGGCTGAATTGATCTTAACCTTGCTGTTGCAGCTTGAGGTGTGAATTCTAAAGTTTTGCTTTAGCTAGGGGATGACCAAAAGCCAGGTCAAAGTCTATGACTGGGGGTAATAGAAGATGCGATCGCCCCTGCAACCTCTAAGCTATTATATATGGGAAAATATGCAGCATCAGGCTGAGGTTGAAAATGAAAATAGCAGTTTTCAGTACAAAAGCCTATGATCGGCAGTTTTTAGAAGCTGCAAATTCTTCTCCCCAACATGAGTTGGTTTTTTTTGAACCCCGCTTAAATCAAAATACCGCGATCTTAGCTGCTGGGTTTCCGGCTGTTTGCGTATTTGTACATGATCTGGTTGATGCGCCAACTTTAAAAATTCTCGCTTCAGGGGGAACTCGCCTCATTGCCCTCCGGTGTGCCGGATTTAACAATGTCGATTTAGAAGCCGCCGCAGATTTGGGAATTAAAGTTGTCCGTGTTCCTGCCTATTCACCTTATGGAGTAGCAGAACACGCTGTGGGTTTGATTTTGAGTCTCAATCGCAAAATTCATCATGCCTATAACCGCGTCCGGGAAAGTAATTTTTCTCTCACCGGACTGTTGGGATTTAACTTGAATGGTCGCACAGTCGGGATTATTGGCACAGGTAAAATCGGTTTGATTTTAGGACAGATTATGAAGGGTTTTGGCTGTAACATCCTCGCCTATGATGTCTATCGCAACGCCGAATTAGAGGAACTGGGTGGTAAGTATGTAGAGTTGCCTGAGCTATTTGCTAACTCTGATATTATTTCACTACATTGTCCCCTGATGCCTGAAACTCATCACCTGATCAATGCTGAGTCCATAGCCCAAATGAAGCCGAGGGTGATGTTAATTAACACCAGTCGAGGCGCGCTGATTGATACTCAAGCAGTGATTGAAGGTTTGAAGTCACGGAAAATAGGCTTTCTGGGTGTAGATGTCTACGAACAAGAATCAGATTTGTTCTTTGAGGATTTGTCTGGCGAAATTATTCAGGATGATGTTTTTCAACGCTTGACAACGTTTCCCAATGTTTTGATTACTGGACATCAAGCCTTTTTTACTGAAGAAGCCCTCCACAATATTGCCGAAACAACTTTTGCTAATATTACCGACGTTGAACAGGGTCGTTCTTGTGCGAATGAGCTTATTTATCAGCCAGAAGTTGCAGCTAAGGCTCTGGTTAGTTAAATTCCACTGTGATCTAGCAGAACGAATTAACACCAAATGTACAATAAAAGCGGCTCTCCAAAAGTAGGGCGCTTTTTAATATGAAAAATTTTCTCAATCTACAGTAAGAGTACAACTTTTTATTCAAAGCATAGTATTAATACCATAAACATTTTATCCTGATCGAAAGGTAACCGTAGGATTTGGTGACAAATTCTGAATCGGTATTTAAGGGAAGAAAATTTATGGCTAAGAACGATTACGAAGATAAATATACTGACCCTGACCTACGTAGTCAACTCAAGGAAGAAATTAAAAACTCCGATAAAGGTGGTAAGCCTGGTCAGTGGTCTGCACGCAAAAGTCAGCTGCTGGTCAGGGAATATGAAAAACATGGTGGCGGCTACAAGCAAGCTGAAAAAGATGAAGCGGCGGAATCACTAGAACAATGGTCTGAACAAGACTGGCAAACTGAAGCAGAAGGAGATCGCGCTCGTGAAGGCGAAGTTACTAAGCGCTATTTGCCGAAAGCAGTTTGGGATCGACTTAGTGACGAGGAGAAACAAGAAGCTGACCAAACCAAGGAAGAAGCTTCGAGAGAAGGTCAGCAGCACGTCGAATGGACTCCCGCAATTAAAAGGGCTATGCATGAGGTTAAGGAAGCCTCAAAACATCAGCATTAGTTGACACTCTCAGCGCTGAAGAAAGCGATCGCTAATCTGCATATTCATTCTCCCATTTTTTACCCATTACTCCGCACGATAGGCAAGGCGGAGACTTTGGACTAAAATCACTAGAGATGAGATCGCCATTAATCCACCCCAAAACCAGTAAGGTAAAAGTAAATACTTTTGCATTTGTCCGGTGTCAGAAAGTCCTAGTGGCCCGGCACTGTAGCTAAATAAATAATTTATTTGGTGATAGACACTCACACAAGCTTGTACACCCAGAAATTGAATGGCGAACTCTTGTATCCACCGGGGAGCTTTCAGGGAAACACCCAAAATAATTATACCCAGTAAGGGAATCGCCAGCAATCCAAACCAAGAACGTACCCAAAGTAATGTTGAAAGTAACAAAAAACCACCCAGGATCTTTAAACTCAGGGAGGCTACGCTAAAACTCCGAGAAGCCAGAATCAAACCTGCTCCAGCAAGAGCTGGCCCCATGGGACCGGCGGCGGCGACTAAAGCGGGGCCAATTGGCCATAAATACCGCGAGATGCTATAACTGGCAACGCCAGAACCATTACTAAAAATTTGTAATTGATGAAATCTTCCCCCTAACAGCAGAGCCATCAAGCCATGACCCATTTCATGGAACCAAGTTGCCAGGATACTAAAAGGGTATAAGATATAATCGCCTCCTGGAAGTTGCCACAACACAATAGTTGCGATCGCTGCGACAATTAGCCAAGTTAGCCCCATAGCTTCAATGGCTGACTGATCAAAGCTTGTCGGCCGTGTTTGAAAATTTTTTCCGGGTTCCTTCATCTAATTACTCCAAATACTGGAGTGTACTTTCATCAATCCTAGTTTACTTAGACAAATAATACAATTGCTAGGTAATACAGCAGTTTGCAACCTTATATAAAGCCGATGGACTAAAGCGCTACAAAGAACGATATCGTTATCTGTCGCCGGTTTGATGTGGATAATTTGTTCATCCCCCAATATAGATGGTAAGAGCTGTTGGAGGATGACAGAATCAATTAAGCAAGTTGAAACAGAAACGTTACCAAATCTCCCTTACCCAGACTAATGCGATCGCCTGCTCTCAGGCGGTGTCGGTTCCCCGGTAATAAGGGCGAGTTATTAATGTAAGTACCATTGGAACTGCCCACATCTTCTATGTAGTGAGAACCTCCCTCAACCCGAATATCTGCGTGTATCCGTGAGACAATTTCCGAATTAGAAAACCCGGAAACATCCACATCTGGGGGAATCCGGTCATTGGGTTTACCAATGTGAATCACAGACAGAATTTGCGGCAATTCAATCTCGCGATCGCTTTGGACGTGGAACAAGCTTGCAGTTACCTGCTGCAATTGCGTCATGGAAGCAGATGGGGTAGGGCTTGGTGGAGCAGCAACTGGTTCTGGTTCTGGTTCTGCCTCTGCCACAGGTTCCGGTTCTGGTTCTGGTTCTGGCTCTGGCTCAGAAACTATCGGTTCAGCCTCAACAGTAGGTGTTGGTGCGGCGGGAATTTCTGCGGCATTCGGTGGCGCTGGTGCTTCTACTGGTGACACAGACATTACTGTTGCTGGTAGGGGTGAAGCAGCCTGCTCATTGGCGTTGGTATCTGAGTTAATTCCCAAAGCATCTGGTTGTAAAAGTTCTAAAAGCGGATCAGGTTCAATTAAGGGTGGTACTTCTACAGGGATGTCAGGAGCAACAGTTGCTACAGATGTGGCGGCGGCTGGTGCGGCATTTGAGTGGAGATTATAACCACATTGACCGCAGAAAGCAGCATCTGTCTGGACAGTTGCGCCGCAGTTGGGGCAGTTACTAGTTGTTGGTAACGGCGTATAACAAGCTTCACACTGGACAGCGCCGTCTGGATTGGGGTGATTGCAATTAGGACAGACGATCATCAATTTAAGCCTTTGTTCAAGATCATCGTAAAATAATATTGGCAAGCAGAGGAAGCTCTGTAGACGCTTCTGTTGTGAGACAGCGCCACAAAGAAAAGTTGCGCCGAAATTTAGCCAGTTCTATGCGACTGCATCAGTGGCGGCGAGGAACAAGTAGAAATCTCCCGCCGATCAGAAGTTCGCTCAGGGACAACTCCAACTTTCGATTTTAACTATTACTCCTGAGAGGAAAGTTAAACTGGAAGTTCCGAACCTGCGGCTGCATCGAGTAACCACCAAAGTTCGCCTTGGGGTTGAATCAAGCGGGATGGATAGGTAAAGTCATCTGCGACAGGCGCGAAGACTTGAGCTAAGGCTGGACGTTTATTCGCACCAGCCACCACAAAAATAACACTGCCAGCAGCATTGATAAATGGGTATGTGAAGGTTATGCGAGGGTTTCCGTCTTTGTTACCCACAGTAATCAGCCGATCATGGACTTTTAAGGCTGCGGTGTGAGGAAACAAAGATGCGGTATGTGCATCATCACCCATTCCTAGTAAGACTACATCCACAGAGGGAAACTGGTGGGGAGAAGAATGAAAAAATTCGCGCAGATGCTGTTCGTATTTGGCGGCTGATACTGCTGGATCTTGGTCTAAAGTTGGTACAGAGTGAATGTTGGCGGCTGGGATATCAACGCGATCTAACCACGCTCGCCGCGCCATCAGTTCATTGCTATCGGGATGATCTGCTGGTACATAACGTTCATCTCCCCAAAAGATATGAATTTTATCCCAAGGCAGTTTTTGAGTAGCAATGGCCTCGTATAGTGGCTTTGGTGTACTACCACCAGCTAAGGCGATGGTAAATTGCCCGCGTTGTTGAATGGCCGTTGATAACTGGGAAAGAATTAACTCTAGCGATCGCTCCACTAGTGCCGAAATGTCTGGGAGAACTTCAACCTTTTTATTCATGGTTTTATGATCATATTGCCGACTTCCAGCAATACCATACCCAACTTATGACTATTCCCCGTTTTAACTTTTGAAACTTTTAACATGATGCCTGAACTGGAAGGAAGGCTGAATCCACAACTGAAAACTGAATCGCGTCTCTACTCAAACAGCAATAGCTGATCCCAGCCTGCGATCGCCTCTTTTTGAGCAATTAACAATTGCTGGATGCCTTTTTCGCCAAAATCCAGGAGTTGATTTAACTGAGTCCGGCTATAACTGCCTTCTTCTGCGGTTCCCTGCACTTCAATTATACCTAGATGTTGATTCATCACCACGTTAAAATCTACAGTTGCCGCCACATCCTCAATGTAGTTTAAATCTAAAATTGGCTGCCCTTGCAATAAACCCACAGATATTGCTGCTACTTGCCCACATAAAGGCGATCGCTCTAATACACCCGAATGCAATAATTGAGCAACTGCATGAGCTAAGGCGACAAAACCGCCTGTAATCGCTGCGGTTCTAGTACCTGCATCTGCTTGCAACACATCAGCATCGACAGTTAGCGTTCGTTCTCCCAAAGCTTCAAAATCAATAGCTGCGCGTAAGCTACGTCCAATTAAACGTTGAATTTCTTGAGTTCGTCCCGACAACTTCAACAATTCTCGTCCTTGCCGTTCTTGTGTGGCTGAAGGCAACATTCGATACTCCGATGTTAACCAACCTTTGCCAGACCCGGCTAAAAACTTTGGTACTCCCTCACTAACACTGACAGTACAAAGTACCTGAGTGTCTCCAAATTTTGTCAAAACGGAACCGGGAGCAAAGCGAGTAAAACCCACATCAAAGCTGATAGGACGGAGTTCTTCGGGTTGCCGACCATCGGGACGCTGCCAAACCATGAGACTTGCCTCGGAAATTTTATACAGAACTATACTGCTTTCAGGTTACCAGATCCCGCCTGTCAGACAATTTTGGATTTTGGATTGACCAGAAGAGTCAGGGGAGCTTTCTAGCAAGGGATAAAATATTAAATAACTTAATTTTCAGGAATTTACCGTAATTTCAGGAGATAGAAAGCAGAGTCGAAATGTTTTGCTGTACCATCTCTGGTAATTGGTCACCGTTGATAGTCAACAGGCGGCGGCGACGGTCGTAATATTCTAGGATGGGGACGGTGCGATCGTAAAATAATTCTACCCGGCGCTGCACAATTTCGGGTTGGTCATCGGAAAGAGAACGCTCCAAAGAGCGACGAACCATAATAGCTTCTGGTACTTGTAAATAAATAGCCCAGTCTAACTTAGTCCCTAAATCATCCAGCACAAAATCCAACTCCTCAGCTTGAAAGGCAGTCCGGGGATAACCCTCTAATACCCAACCGCAATTGCTCTCAGGCTTTTGGAGTTGCAAACGCATAAATGAAATCATGATTTCATCAGGGACTAGTTCGCCCTTGGTGACATAAGGCTGTGCATAGCTACCTAAATTACTCACATTAGCGATCGCTTCCCTTAACATCTCACCTGTAGAAATTTGCGGTATGTCAAAATTTCTGCACAGCTTTTCTGCTTGGGTGCTTTTCCCCGATCCTGAACCTCCCAAAATCACTAATCTCACTGACAATCACTCCTCAATAAGTAAAATTAATTACAATGCAAATCTGTTTTATTGAAATCAAGATGATAGCTAATACTTAGATTTCACCATTTCCGGCTCCCAGGATTTGCAATTATTTTTAACGGACAATTATGTATAATCATTAGTCTCATGCAAAAAACAACAATATCAGTAATGGTTAACTTCAAGACACCTTCCGGAAAACAGCACTAATTATCTCAGTAGATTGGTCACTACTTTCAGTAAAATTCTCTAATTCTTTGCTATTTTTTAAATTTTTCCTATGGTTGCCCAATTAGAAACTCCCAGCGTCAATTCAACTCTCAGCTTACCCTATCCAGTTGAAGGACTAGTACAAGTTTTTACAAGTACACAACGTAATTTCTTTACTGATGTCATCGCTCAATCCTTGAGAATCGCAGGTCAAGGTACACCAGTCTTAGTAGTACAATTTCTCAAAGGCGGTATTGGCCAAGGTCAAGAGCGACCCATTCAATTAGGGCAATATTTGGATTGGATTCGCTGTGATTTACCTCGTTGCATCGACACACCGCATTTAGACGCAGCCGAAGACCAAGCCTTACAAAGGCTATGGCAATATACACAACAAGTCGTCAGTCAAAGTAAGTATTCTCTCGTAGTTTTAGATGAATTAAGTTTAGCGATTAGCTTTGGCTTAATTTCCGAAACCGAAGTTTTAGAATTTCTCGCACAACGCCCTCCTCAAGTCGATATTATTCTCACAGGAACCCAGATGCCAAAATCTCTCTTAGATGTGGCTGACCAAATTACCGAAATCCGTCGCAGTCATCGACCTTAAACTGATTCCCAGATCAGATCAATATTTTGTAGCTTTATTCAAAAAGAGGTCAAACGTGCTGAAAAATGATAAATGGATTATTGAACAAGCCAAACTAGGAATGATTTCGCCATTTGAAAGTTCTCTAGTCCGCCAGATTGAAGACAGGCGAGTTATTAGTTATGGTTTGTCTAGCTATGGCTATGATTTGCGATTATCTCCCACAGATTTTCGGATTTTTAAACATATTCCCGGTACAGTTGTCAATCCCAAACGTTTTAATCCTGACAACTTAGAATCTATTTCATTGCAAACCGATGAAGATGGCTCGTTTTTCATTATTCCAGCCAACTCTTATGCTTTAGGTGTTTCCCTAGAACGATTGCGGATTCCTGCGAACATTACAGTTATTTGTATTGGAAAATCAACGATGGCGCGTTGTGGGATTATTGCTAACATAACTCCTGCGGAAGCTTCCTGGGAAGGTTTCTTAACTCTAGAGTTCAGCAATGCTTCTAGTGCAGACTGTCGCGTCTACGCTAATGAGGGTGTGTTACAGCTGCTGTTTTTAGAAGGAGAACCATGTCAAACAACTTATGCAGAGCGGTTTGGAAAGTATCAAAATCAACCACAAACTGTAACCATTGCCAAGGTTTAGCACTCCAAAAATGATCAATTGCTGCTGAATAAGTTTCATCAGCAGCAATTTGGTATCAATATTTTAGAGATTTTTGGTAGAACAATAAAAATCTGGGTTTTTAACCCTAATCTGAAACTGTACCATCGGGGAGAGTCGCAGAAATAGAAACCTAACGATTATTTATGTAGCACGGCGAGAAGTTAACAAGTTCCACAAGAAAACAGCAACGATGGAACCCAATATCGCCACAATGATACCAGGAATACTGAGACTGGGAGCCGCTAGGGCTAAGGTTCCTGTATGAAAAAATACTCCCAAGCTACCACCAACAAAAGCACCGATAATTCCCAGTAAGATTGTTCCTAAAATTCCACCACCTTGATGTCCAGGGTAAATGGCTTTAGCGATCGCACCAGCAACTAGTCCTAAAACAACCCAAGCAATAATGTTCATGATTTTTTATTTAGTAATTTTTTTTACTGACAGATATAGACTAACAATTCCCACGTTGGCATTCAATCTGTCATCAGAACTAATTGTTCACAGCTTTTTTTGACTATTTGCATGATTACCACTTCTTTTGGTATAAGCCTCTATGGAGAAGAACGTAAAGTAGACAATGACTGACGAGTAGGCGATTTTGGCACAGCTTTATAAAAAAAGGGGATAAGCTGTTTTATCTAGACTGTTTTTTTTAAATTCCACTATGGCGACGATTAACGACAACTACCTGAAGCTGAAAGCTGGTTATCTGTTTCCCGAAATTGCGCGGCGGGTGAATGCCTTTGTAGAAGCTAACCCTGATGCTAAAGTTATCCGCTTAGGTATTGGCGATGTGACAGAACCTCTGCCAGAAGCTTGCCGCACAGCGATGATTCAGGCTGTGGAAGAAATGGGCGATCGCACAACCTTTAAAGGCTATGGCCCAGAACAAGGTTATGCTTGGTTAAGGGAAAAAATTGCCGCCCACGATTTTCAAGCCAGAGGCGCTGACATAGATGCCTCAGAAATCTTTATCTCCGATGGTTCTAAGTGCGATTCTGGCAACATTCTCGACATTTTCGGCAACAATAACATAATTGCAGTTACTGACCCTGTATACCCCGTCTATGTAGACACTAACGTCATGGCTGGTAATACCGGGGATGCCAACGAAAAAGGCGAGTTTGGCAGTTTAGTATATTTGCCGATTTCGGCTGATAATAACTTCAAAGCTGAGATTCCCTCCCAGAAAGTCGATTTAATTTATCTGTGTTTCCCCAATAACCCCACTGGTGCAACTGCTACCAAGGAATATCTCACAGCCTGGGTAGATTATGCCAAAGCGAATAACTCGATTATTTTCTTTGATGCTGCTTATGAAGCTTATATCACCGATCCGGCTCTTCCTCATTCAATATACGAGATTGAAGGCGCAAGGGAATGTGCCATTGAGTTTCGTTCTTTCTCCAAGAATGCAGGTTTTACTGGAACCCGTTGTGCGTTAACCGTTGTACCCAAGACGCTGACAGCAAAAGCGGCTGATGGTTCCGATGTGGAACTGTGGAAGCTATGGAATCGCCGCCAATCGACTAAGTTTAATGGCGTTTCTTATATCATCCAACGGGGTGCTGAGGCAGTTTACTCCGAGGCTGGACAGGTGCAAATTCAGGCTTTGGTAAGCTTTTACCTCGAAAATGCCAAAATTATTCGTGAACAACTGTCAGCAGCCGGATTAGCCGTCTATGGTGGAGTAAATGCACCTTATGTATGGGTCAAAACTCCGAATAATTTATCTAGTTGGGAATTTTTTGATAAGCTGCTGCAAACGGTGAATGTTGTGGGTACACCTGGTTCTGGTTTTGGCGCTGCGGGTGAAGGCTACTTCCGCATTTCGGCTTTTAATAGTCGGGAAAATGTCGAGGAAGCTATGAAGCGGATTACCGAAAAGTTTAAGGTGTAAAATTTTGTGGTGGGCAATGCCCACCTTAGATAAAATATGATCAAGTTAGCAGTAATTCGGTGTTAATAACTTCTATGGTTTTACTTCAAGAATTATCTGAACTTTTACAAGCAGAAGATCCAGAAGAACGGCAAACAATTACTGGTGTCAGTTGGCAAAGTTATGAAGTTTTACTCAATGATTTAGGTGACAGTCGGCAATATAGAGTTACATATTTAGATGGAGTGATAGAACTGGTGTCACCAAGTCGCCGCCACGAACGCAATAAAACAAATATTGGTTCTTTGCTAGAAGCTTATTTTCAAGAAAAACGTATTCCTTATTTTCCTCTAGGTTCTACTACTTTCCGCAAACCAGCAAGCAGAGGCGGTACAGAACCAGATGAATCATACTGCATCGCTACAGAAAAAGAATTTCCAGATTTAGCGATTGAAATAATAGTAACTAGCGGGGGGGTTGATAAGTTAGAGGTTTATAAAATTTTAGGTGTTAAGGAAGTTTGGTTTTTTAGAAATAATCAATTTGAAGTTTATATTTTGCAGGGTGAAAATTATCAACAATTTGTCCAAAGTGAGTTATTAGCAAATTTGGATTTATCAATGTTGGCGGAATATGCGATCGCACCAGATCCTTTAGAGGCTATACTAGCATTTCGGGAAAGAGTTGGATCAAGTTTGGGTTAAAATTCTGTAGATTAGCGAATATATTTATTTAATTCCTCAACTAACTTATGTACTGTTGTGCAAGGATTATCACTTTCGGGATTATGCAGATTATATTGGTTGAGAAGATTTTTAGCATTTCTGATAGCAGTAGGTTGTAGATGTTCCAACTCTTCATAAATTGAATCGCTATTTTTTCTATATTGGTTGTTTAGTAATTCATTTAACTTACGAATATAATCATGGCGAGGAAGTCCAGTATTGAGAAATTCAAAATGCAATAAATACCATAATTCAAACGATTCATTAGAGTAAGCAACTTTAAATCCTGCTTTATTAGCATTTGCTATTGCATTGTTAAAATCGTGCTTCGGGCAATCATCTCGGTCAAATACGCACCAAACTTGGTTATACTCGTCTTGAGTATTCAACTCTCTTGCTTTGTCTACTAGCTTACTGGGGTTATATCCGAATCCTCTCACATCAACAGAAACTACATTTCGAGGAACACGAAAAGATTTAAAGTAATTTGGTTCAGTTTTCTCGCCTTCACAAATAATTAAAAATCTTTCTCTTAATTTCCTCGTTGCAACTTTTCTATCAGAATAACCACGATTTTGCGCTGTTCTTGTGTTTTTAGGCATCAGGATTACCCAGAATTTGGTTTAAGCTACCAATAAAGGGAATAGCGCCATATTTGCCTTTAATGTAGTCACTTTCAAATGAAGCATCATTCTTAATTGGATATTCGACAAGGGAATATAAATCTGTAGCACCATATTTAGTTTTCTCTGTAAACCAAATCTGATCTCTCCGAAATAGTTTGTTACTTAGCAGGTTGGTATCGTGAGTCATAAATATCAGTTGTGCATTATTATAATTAGTTTCTTGAGAGTTAAATATTTCCACGATTGCTTTACTAATTAGAGGATGGAGTCTCGCGTCAAATTCATCAAATATCAAAATATTACCATTTTTAAGAGTATCTACCAAAATTCCAGCAATAGAAAATATTTTTTGAGTTCCTTCAGATTCTTGGTTTTCTAAATCAAATAATTCCACAGATTTATCATTACCTTGATTATCAAATTTTTGATGTCCAGTTTGAATTGATGTTGCTTTCATATATCCGTCTTTGAAGAGAATTTTTTTTAACTCTTTTGGTATATCTTCAGAGAAAAATTCAGGTGTAATTTCTATTTCCTTGACTATAATTTCTCTAATACCTAAATCTAATTTTTTAATTAATTGAATAACTTCTTGTCTATTAGCATTATCCGCTTTTAAGCAGTTAACTGTATATTTTAAATATTTGGTATTATGTAATCCTGAAATTATTTGTAATTTCCTTGTGAGCCAATCTAGAATTTTTTCAGCTATTCCAACATTAAATTGAGCAGCGACTGATAGAAAAAGGGCGTTATGTCTAGTTTTTGAATCAATTCCCTCACCTTTGAAGGTTTTAGATATATTGAATATATCAGTAGATTCTTCAAAGTTACGTTCAAAAAGCCGAGTTTCTCTTTTGTTAGGAACATAAAATAGCCACTCTGAAATAATCCTTTCTGGAGTAGCTTCAAAACCATATCTATACCTTTTACCATCTAATAGAAAGACAATTTCAAAAAAAGATGGTTGGTTTTGAGTTTCTGTACTAAGTCCAAATATTTCCACTCCGATCTTTTCTGTACTTTGAGTTTCTTTAGAGGAGTTAATCATGAACCAGTTCATAAAGTCGATGGCTTTGGCTAGGTTACTCTTACCACTAGCATTAGCACCATAAATGGCCGCACTTTTGAGTAATGTAAGTTCATCATCTACTACAAAAGTATTGTTTTCATCAACTTTTGGGTCTTTGGCTTTAATCTTATTAGCTGCAACCATGCTAAAGGTAACTTTATCTTTAAATGATCTGTAATTACCAATACTAAACTCTATGAGCATAGTTAAGTTCTATTGCTAAAGGACGTATTCGTGATATTTTCACAAATATCTAGTTTAAGCATAGCGTTTATCGATATATTCTCAACTGATAAATTTATGAGTACATAAGCACTACTGAAATGAATGTCAGCTAGTGAAGCTTAATGATATGAAAGGCGATCGCTCAAATAAGCTCAAATAAATTGATACCAAAGTAAGATCGGTTTACAATGAGTGTCGGGAGTCTCATAACCCGGACAAATTAGATGAATGCTGACGACTTTTTCCAACAGGGATTTAATAAACATTTGCAAGGGGACTATCCAGAAGCCATCGCAAATTATACTCAGGCGATTCAGCTATATCCAGACTACGCGGAAGCTTACTATAACCGGGGGATTATTCTCAGCGCTGAACTTAAAGATTATCATGGGGCGATCGCTGATTTTGATCAAGCAATAGATATTAATCCCCAGTTTGCTGAAGCATATTGCAATCGGGGGAATGGGCGTTACTTTTTAGGAGATTATGAAGGTGCGATCGCTGATCATGATCGAGCCATACAAATCAAGCCCAATTTTGCCCAATCTTACCACAGTCGCGGTAATGCCTACTTCGCTCTAGAATACTACGACCAAGCGATCGCAGATTATCAACAAGCAATCGAAAATAGTCCTCAGTTAGCTAGCCAAATCAACTGTGATATTGCCAAAGCTTTACATAATCGGGGTGTGGCGCGTTGCAATTACGGCGATAATCAAGGAGCGATCGCTGATTTTCAACAAGCTTTACAATGGCATCCTGATTTTGCCCCAGCTTACAGCAGTAGGGGTAATATCTATCATATTTTAGGAAAGTATCAGCAAGCGATCGCTGAACATGACCGCGCCTTACAAATAGATCCCAATTTAGCCGCAGTCTACCATAATCGGGGTAATGCCCGCTATGCTCTAGAAGACAATCAGGGCGCTATCAAAGATTACAATCAGGCGCTAAAAATTAACCCCAACTTTGCTGAAGCATACTACAATCGGGGTCTTGTTTACTCTCGCCTCAAAGATTTTCCGCAAGCCTTGGCTGACTTTAACCAAGCGCTAACACTAAACGCTGATGATGTCCAAGCATATTCTGAACGAGGTTTGGTTCGAGAAGCATTAGGAGATTATCACCAAGCCCTTGATGATTATAGCCAGGCATTACAAAAAAACCCCACCTTAGCTTTAGTATACGGCTTGCGGGGTAATGTTCGTCGCCTGTTGGGAGACTATCAAGGAGCGATTGATGATAGTAATCAATCTATAAAACTTCATCCTCACCTAGCCCAAGGATACTGCGATCGCGCTACAGCCCTCCGGAATCTAGGAGATTATCAAGGAGCAATTCAAGATTATACTATTGCATTGCAAATTAATCCTAATTTAGCCCAAGCTTATTATGGAAGAGGAATTGCTTACGAAATTTTACAAGAGTTCCTCGCCGCAGTTGCAGATAATACTCAAGCAATACAGCTGTTTCCTGACTTTTCCCAAGCCTATTGTAACCGGGGTAATGCTCATCGTTTTTTAGGAAATGAAAAGCAAGCCATGGCTGATTATGATCAAGCATTAAAAATCAACCCTGATCTGATCGAAGCTTATTACAATCGGGCTTCTTTGTACTATGCACTGAAGGAATATGAGAGTGCAGTTGCAGATTACACCCAAGCATTACAAATAAATCCTCAGTCTGCTACATTTTATAGCGATCGCGCCAATACTCGCTATGCTCTGCAAGATTATCCGGGAGCAATAAAAGATTATGATCAAGCTCTGGCAATAGACTCGAATCGGGCTGAAGACTGGTATAATCGTGGTCGTAGCCTTTGGATGCTGGGAGATTTAACCGCCGCATTGGGTGATTTAAACCAAGCCCTACAACGTCAACCTTATTGGGCTTCAGCCTTGATGCTACGGGCTGATATTCGCCGCCAGCTAGAAGATTATCAAGGTGCAATTGCCGATTTCCAAAAATCTGCGGATATTTATAATCGAGAAGGAAATATAGAATATTATCAACAAATTATTGAGGCGATCGCACAAATTGAGTATTCATAATCTTTGTCCAAAAATTACAGCGATTTCCCTGTGAGTCTAATACATCAAAAAATAATCCACCACAGATGTATACAGATGAACATACATATATTCACAGGGAAAATCTGTAGTTCATGTAAATGAAAATTTCTGTATATGTAACTTATCTACATTTTTTCCCCGTTGTCTTTGAAATAATTGTAGAGAATTCTCTATTGTTGATTAGTGTTTGGTTGTCATGCTCTGCTAATGTGGCGTGTAATGCTGTTGCATAGCTCATAATTTTGCTAGAATATATTCAAAGCTTTGTGGAATCTTCTCTTCGTAAACTTCCTGTGCTTGTAGAAATTACCATCAACTTACCAAACTAACATTATGAATCGCTTCACATCTGGCTTGTTTGTAGGTTTGCAAGCGTCTATGTCATCTCTGTCTATTTCTCAGAGAACCAATAGTGCTAAACACCTACCTCTTTCTAACTATATGTATGACGGTGGACTTAATTTTGACCGTGGATCGGGACGCATCGGGCGCGGTTGCTAAATCCGCCTTCATCAAGTTGAATGTTCTCTCATGTGAGTAATTACTGAATGAGAGAAATTAAGCAATGCGATCGCAGTTCGCGCAGCGTTCCATAGGAAAGGCGCGGCTTTCTTTGCCCATCGCCAATACTCTTGTCTGGAAATCATACCATGAGCCAGAATTTTTCTTGCGAAGCGATCGCATTAAATTACAGCAGTTTATAAGTGTCGGACATCAACAGATAATCAACAACAGATGGACACAGATAAATCTGTACCTCATCTATATGAAAACTGCTGTATCATTAATACCAGGTCATTTACAACTCGATGGCCTGTTGTTTTCTCTAAGAAAAAAATACTTAGATTATTTCCTGATCAACTTGGAATTCATCCATATCCCTCTCTAACTTGGCATTCTTACAAGCCGACTCTGCAATTAGGCAGTTTGTTCTTTAATATTAAGTATATTTTGGTGAATAACTGGTATTATATTCTTAGCAAAAACTATACTAAAATATAGTAATCCGGTTTGATTTATGAAAAAAAATTAAGTATTGTAGTGGCATGGCAAGCCTAAACTAGTGCATGAGCATAAATATTGTGGGGTGGGCTTCTAGCCCGCCCAGAACAGGCAAGATGCCTGTTCCACAACAAAAACATAATGCAACATTTTAAGCTTGCTACGCCACTACGTGTTTGTTCAATAATCAAATATTAGTCCTCTATATACAATTGAATATTTTTAATATTTGCCCCAAATCAATAATAATTCCCCAAAATGGCTAAAGAAATAGAGCGTAAATATTTACTCAAAGAAGATAGTTGGCGAAAAGTAGCTCAAGGAAGTGTATATTGTCAAGGATATATTGCCACAAAAGACCAAGCTCAAGCTACTGTACGTGTGCGGATAATAGGAAAACAAGGTTACTTAACTATTAAGGGACCTAGTGTTGAATGTTCCCGATTAGAGTTTGAGTATCCCATTCCTGTAGAAGATGCTCACGAAATGCTGAATACATTATGTCAAAGACCTTTTATTGAAAAAATTAGATACAAAGTAGAATGGGGTGGTTTGATTTGGGAAATAGACGAGTTTGATGGTCTAAATAAAGGACTGATCATAGCAGAAGTCGAACTCAGTGATGAAAATCAAGAAATTTCATTACCGCCTTGGATTGGTGAAGAAGTATCCCATGATCCTAGATATTTCAACAGCTATTTAGTCACAAATCCCTTTTCAAAATGGTAACTGATAACTGATAAATATGGTTTTCCAATATACTGAAGCACTCGTCACCCTCGCATCTATTAATTTTGCAAATTTGGTAAATTTCTATACGCACTTCCTGAATAAACAACCATCTTCTCTCATCCCCAATGTGTATGCAGAGTTTCAACTTCCTGGTGTAAAATTAGGCATTTTTCAACCTCAAAAAAGCCATGTATCAAAATTTGCCAACTCAGCAAACAGTCAGATAAGTTTGTGTTTAGAAGTAAGTAATTTAGAACAAGCGATCGCACACCTGACAAACTTAGGCTATCCACCCCCCGGAGAAATATCCACAGCCTCCCACGGGAGAGAAATTTACGCTTATGACCCCGACGGTAATCGGTTGATTTTGCATCAAAGATAGACGCAATAATAATGTTATAATTGGTAGTTATTGCTAATTAAGTATGTCTTTAACTCAAAACTATAAATTAAACCTGATCCAATGGTATCCAGGTCATATCGCCAAGGCAGAAAAGAAGCTGAAAGAACAGCTAACGCGGGTAGATGTGGTACTGGAAGTACGCGACGGGCGGATTCCTTTAGCGACACATCACCCCCAAATAGATGAATGGGTGGGAGATAAGGCGCGGGTATTAGTATTGAACCGACTAGATATGATTTTGCCTCAAGTGCGATCGCTGTGGGTAGATTGGTTTAAACGTCACGGTGAAGTCGCCTATTCTACCAATGCGAAACAAGGTCAAGGAATAACAGCGATCGCCAAAGCCGCCCAAGCAGCTGGAGTACAACTCAATCAAAGAAGACGCGATCGCGGAATGTTACCTCGTCCAGTGCGAGCTGTAGTCATTGGTTTTCCCAATGTAGGTAAATCAGCCTTAATTAACCGTCTGTTAGGAAAGCGAGTCGTAGAAAGCGCCGCCCGTCCAGGAGTAACCCGTTCCTTGCGGTGGGTGAGAATTTCCGAAGAATTAGAATTACTAGATGCTCCCGGAGTTATCCCATTGAGAATGGGAAATCAAGAAGCCGCAATCAAGTTAGCAATTTGTGATGACATTGGTCAAGCGTCTTATGATAATCAATTAGTCGCATCAGCCTTCATAGATTTACTCAACGAACTCCAAGAGACAGCCGCACATTTATTACCACCTTCACCCTTATATACCCGCTACCAACTTGACCCCGTACTCTACACCGGAGAAAGCTATTTACACGCCTTAGCAGAACATCGTTACAAAGGCGATGTAGAACGTACAGCTAGACATCTGTTAACAGATTTTCGTAAAGGCTTATTAGGTACAATCCCCTTAGAATTACCACCTCACCTGTAGATATTGATTTTACGGGGTTTGGGGTGAGGAGTTAGTGAGTAGTTAAAAATCTGGGCAGTCGGACTTCGATATTTCTGGATGACAATAGTACATTAATACTGTCGTGACATCATCTCCCAACCAGTAAGCAACCTTATCAGGAGTCGCCCCAAGTGCGATCGCCCAAGTGGCGAAAGTATGTCTGGTTGAGTAGAGCTTAAGATAAGGAACCAAGCCTTTATCGGCTAATTCTTTAACAACCCCTGGGTAAAAATATTGTCGTGTTTGGTTGCCTCGCCAGACTTTCTCTAAAATTTTTAGGCTTAATTGTTTTCCGGTTGGACTTGTGAATAATAATTCATCTGCTTTTGGCTCATGCGATCGCATTTCAACGAGCAAAGTCTGAAGCTTGCCCCCAACGCTACAGGGAAAAATTCGGCGTTTGCCGTTTTTGGTTCCCTTGGTCAACCGAACAGCCGAAGCATAGGATTTTGAAATTGTGATTTTAGAACAATCGGGAGATACATCGTCCCATGTCAGAGAGAATGCTTCGCCGGGTCTGCATCCAGTCCAAAATAGGAATTTGATAAGGCTTGTGTAATGACTAAATTTGGGGTGATTTTCAAAGCTAAAAATAATTAACTCTCTCTGTTGCAGCGTGTAGGCTGCTATTTTTTCATGACTGGATTTCTTTGGCTTGGATAGGGAGAGGCTTTTGAAAGGGTTATCAGTGGAAAGCTTCTCATTAATCGCCCAATCATGGCATCGGCTCAGATCCGAGATGATTTTCCTCGCAGTGTGGTAGCTGTAATTTTCTAAGAGGTGATTTCTGATTTCCACCCCTGTAGAAGTTGGTATCTTAGCAATTACTCGTGCTGTGAAGGCATAATTACTAATTGTAGAGACTGCTAAAATTTGCTCTTGAAATGCGGTAAATTTTGCCCATAGTTCCGGTAAGGTATACTTACGCTCTTCTCGGATTGATATCTTTTTTACTCCGAATCGGTAGCGGTTCAGGGATGGGTCGAATTCACTCAGGGAAATTTCACGCTGAATTAATTCCCAGCGTGAATCTACAATTGCTCTATTACTTTTATTGTCTTTCAACCCAGTAGACAAATAGAATTGTTTAGGGTATCCGCTAACCCTAAAGCGGATTACAAGTTTTTTGGTTTTAGGGTCAGAGGTTACTCCCATTATTATTCCTCTTCTTCGTAAAAATCGCAATCAGCAGCGACATTTTCAGACCAATCGGGGTCAAAATAATATCCAATGAATAATCCATCCTCGTCGAGTAGTGACCCAGAATCCCAATCACATTCAGGGTGAAAGCAAATATCTTTTTCGGTATACCCCCACCAAATATGGCAATGCTTGCAGTTTGTACAATTTCTATCCTGTGAATTCATTCAATTTCCTCTATCTCTGTTGAGTGATTTACGAAAAAGTAATCTATCATTAGCTGTCCAGTTGATAGGCAATCAATCACTTCATCTAGTTCCTCGAAGAATCTAATAGCTTGCCTCCCATTTATTAGGTGCAACGCCAAAAGATAGCCGTCTTTCGCCTTGTCCAACTCGTAACCTTTCCGGTATGCAACCTCTTGAGCAAACCTGAAAGCTAGTCCATACAATATTTTTGGCATTCCTTTAATCCTAAGCACGATAAATTCATGTCTGCATTGAAATAAGTTGAATGCAGATATACTGTAAGCGTTGATATACAAAAAGTCTATTGGTCGGACTTATTATCAAAGCAAACTTTGTAAACAGAAGTATTCGTTAGCCTATTCAAGCTTTGTCGGTGCATCTCGGCTTCGGCTCTCGTCCCGAAACGGCAGACAATCTTAGATAATTCAACTGGCATAGAGCTAGCCAGAATATGGGATGAGTAGACTATCCAGGGGTTATTATTTTCCATTTGGTTCACTTGGATAAGTAGATTAAATCAACGATGTAGTTGTAGAAAAATTTAGCCTGTTCTCCTTCTAATCGAAGAAAGTTGTCGCTGAGTTCACTTGCCCCGTTAAAAGTGATGTACACGACATCATCTTGTACTTTCCTAATGTGTGTTATTAGGTTGACGTTGATGATGATGTCACCAAGATTTATGAAATTACTGGGCATTGATTTATCTCCCGCTTGCTCTTGTTGTTGGGCTTGTAATAGACAGTCCAATGTGTGTCGTGGTGCTTCTCTGATGAGTAATTTTGGTTAATTGAATTGCAACCAAGAAAATATTCACTCTCCACTTGATGCGGACTGATTGAACTCTTCTGGGTTTGGTTTTGGGGATGAGTGTAATTGTCTGCATTAGATAATTACCAGTATTAGGAGTAAAAGAATTGTGCAAGTAATAGATACGGGTGCTAGTACAGGGTGCATTTGAAATAATCCAATCCAAACAATAGCTACATCGTCAAAAAATTCGTTCATGGATTTGAGGTAATTATTGCCAGTCTCGGTAACAAGCTATGTGGATGGTTATCCAATCAGACCAATAAATGTGTGTAAATCCAAAAGGATATCCACCCCTGCCAGCGCCGTGAAAACTCAAATATAGTTTTCCAATACTCAGCCGCATGGCTCCGTTCGCTGTGATTTGTAAATTCATTAAGTCATTAGTTATTGGGGATTGGGTGCAGCTGCTTTGATCGCCGGAAGTTCTTTGATGTTTGCCTCAGTGGCTGGGAGGCTTCCACCTCTCCCCGGTTTGGATCGCGCTGCGCGTTCTCGTCTCTCACTCGTGAATCATCGGCAGTTCGTTGGTCAGGAGGCTGCCATCTCTCCAAAGGTTGATGTTTATCCGAGTCAGAGAACATTCCAGTAAGTATTGCTACTTTTTTAAATTTGTGACACTATAATCTTAGTAAGATGTAGCGTACATTGTCAATGTCTTACTAAGATATTGTATGTAAGTTTTTGATATCCTATAGAGGAAACATGATGAGTCTCACCAATGAAGAAGTCAAAACACCGAGAGAACGGGGAAATAAAGAAAAATATCAGTGTGGGAGTAACGCAAACCGCATTATCGGGACTGGACGCGCTGGCTGCATCTGCGAATGTCAGCCGCTCTCATTTAATAGAGATGATTGGGAGAGGGGATCTGCCAGTTGCGATGTTATCACCTCAATCACTGGGGGAATCCTTGAGCAACTGATTCTAGAGGCTAATGATGATTTAGCCGGCTCCGAAGCTAGAGTCAACCAGTTGCAAGATAGGATTAATCTTCTTAAGTCCCTGAAAGCTTCCTTGGACAAATAAACCATCGTCAAATATTAATGACGATGGTTTTTATTTGTCTATGCCATTGGCGGATTAGATGTTGAGGTCTGATCTCAACTCATCCAGTGGTGAGTCTGGTTCGTCGGGGGTGAACTCTAACTTCAACCTAATTCTCCCCACCTGCCACTTACCACCTTCCCTAAGTAGTTTACATTTTGCCCCATCATCACTAACCCAGTCTCCATAATTAACAAACCGACTTCTCACATTTTCCCTTATCTCACTAATTCGAGATGTTGACCCTGCACCTAGATTGTTGCCACTGTTCATGTGGACAACATCACCATTTTGTAAGTCCATAATTTTTCATTCCAATAAACAAAACGGGTCAGCGCCAACTAACCCGCTTTTTTAGAATTCCCACAAACAGACAATGGATAAATCAGCAATAATTTCCGCACTTGAACAAATTCATAAAAACCGTGTCAGGAGTTTGTTGACCCACGACACGATCAGGTTTATGTCCTACGGGATGCTATCTACCTTGGCAGAAATAGAAGATATGCCCGATGGAATAGCAGAACAACTCAAGCCACTACTTGAAAAATTATCTCTTCCAGGTTTGTCTCATTACCAGCGCTCTTGCCTTGCGAAAGACTGCCTTTATCTTCATCCCCGGATTATTGGTCAAGAAAACTCGGAGGCGATCGCTCACAACGATGATGATCACCATTGTTTTTAAATTAAAAATTTCCAACAAATTCAGCCTTTAGCCGTCACCGCCGTCACTTTCCTTATACAGCAATGATTTCAAGCCGTCACTTTAGCCGTCACTAGCCGTCACTTTTAATTAGGAATCAAAGACCGTGAATAAATCAGCGATTATATCCACCCTGACCCGGATAGCCAGCCAAAACAGCAAGCTCAATCACCACGAAATTACTGTTTTCGCCTATGGGATTCTGTCAGTCTTACCTGAAGTAACAGATATCTCCCCTCTAGTAGAAGATGAGGTTGATTTATTCCTCAGAATGCTTACCAAACAAGGCGTACCACATCACGCTCGTAGACTCCAGGCGGAACACTGCATTGATTTACTGAGGAAAGATGATGAGGTGAAAAAGTCGGAGGCGATCGCACCAGGAGCGGAGGACTTCTAGAACTCAACCCTGACCCCGATGACATTCCTTTTTGACACCCTAAAAACATTCCAGAAGATAGGTAGATATATATTCGCTCCTACACCTCTAAAGTTAGGGTTGTATCCACCACCATCCACCACCGCCTTATACAGCAAGGGTTTCATCCACCACCCAATCCACCACCCAATCCACCACCCAATCCACCACCAACCAACAACTTATTAAATTCAGGGCAAAGGTATAATATGGTAACGCGCAAAAAAAATGGGGAAGCATCAACAACTTCACCCACAAAAACAAATCAAAAATGTACTACTATTATAGCAGAAGAAACGCCCCAAACTCAACTGCCACAAGTATTACAAGAAATTTCCTCACCCCCCGCAGCCGAAAGCAAATTCACCAGTCTTGAAGACTTTAAAACCTTCTGCAAAGACTTATTCATTAATAAAAGTGGCATAGCACCAGAACTTTACGCCGAATCTGTAGAATTTCACCAGGATGTCGAATGGAGCGCTGGCATGGATGCCGAAACGCCCATCCATGATGAATTAGGCTGGTACTTCGCCCGGTTCACCCACCAAGTCAAGCCAACCATATACGCCGCATTCTTGCGGAATGAGGATGGTAGTCTGTGGCAGGCAATTGTGAGTTTATGGGATGAGGACAGACAGCGACCATACCGATATTTAGCTCCAAAATTGAACGGTGATAGAGCATTCTTCCCCCCCATGCCCACAAGCATTAGAAAAAAGATTGCATCGAGGTATGGGCTAGAAGTACCAATGGATGGTAGTTTCTGGGATTGGCTAGCATCTGCTAAGATTCCCCGAATTGTTACCGAGGGCGCTAAAAAAAGTTTGGCGGCCTTATCTCAGGGGTATTGCGCGATCGCACTTTATGGATGTCGCTGCGGTGGTGGCAAGTCCAAAGATGATGACGGCATCGACTTGGAACCAAGACTAACTTCAGACCTAGAACGGTTGGCAGTAGAAAATTCTATTTGGCTGTTGGGGATGGATCGCGATGATTCCCACAAAGCTAAAATTTCAGTCACCAAAGGGAAGAAGCGCCTGACCGATGCGCTGAAAGTTGCCTGCAATCCCTACATAGAAGATATTGTATGGAGGACAGAACAGGGCAAGGGAATTGATGATTTGATTGTAGATTCTGGATCAGGAGCCTTTGACCGCGCATACTCCGACGCGATCGCTCGACTTGAGAAAAAATTTAAAACCGGGACACCGGGACAATATGACGAACCGGAAAAGCAGAAGAACCCACCACCTGACCAGCAAGCCAAGAGAATAGCTGAGGACTACCGACAGCTGATCGCTTTCAATGATGAGACTAAATTGTGGATGAGATATGAAGCTGATGCCCCTGGCGTATGGTCGCCGGAGTCAAGCGAGTATATGGAATCCATAATTTACAAAATTCTGGCAAGCGATAACACCCAGAATTTTGGCGCTGATTACGTAACCAGCATTCTTAAACTACTCCGGCACGAGCTAATAGAACGGCGATGGAATGAAGTTTCACCCCGCGACTGGCTACCATTCACTAACGGGGTAGTAGAGATTAGTACAGGTAAACTACACAAGCACGCGCCTGGATTCCGGCTGACGTGGACATTACCCCGCGACTACTCCGATACTCCAGGCAAGTGGGACAACATCAACAATTTCTTAGAACACTTGGCAGACGGCAATCCTGACATAAAAGAGACGCTAATTTGTTTCTGTAACGCTGTCATCAAGGGGCGCTATGACCTGCAAAAATTCATGCACCTGATTGGACTTGGTGGTACTGGTAAGGGAACTTTCGCCAGATTGGTAACTGAACTGATTGGACAGCAAAACATATTAGTTACTAACCTGCAAGTCTGGTGTACAAACCAATTTGAGGGATATAACGCCTTTGGTAAACGGCTGGTAATCTTCCCAGATGAAGACCCGTACAAAGGTGGTATTGGGCGATTTTTGTCCCTAACCGGTGAGGACAAGATTAGGGCCGAAGAGAAACGCAAGAAAAGTTTTAACTTCGACTATCAAGGAATGACCCTGGTATGTTCCAACTTCCCCATATTCAGTGGGGGTAGTTCGAGCCGTGCCAAGCGCCGAACAATTACGGTTCCCTGTAACAGGCGAGTAGTAGAGCGCCAGCGCCGAGAATTGTCTAAAGTATTTGAGCCAGAGTTGGCGGCGTTCACCCTTTATTTACTCAGCCTTGATGACGCTCACGTTTCCCGTGTGATGAAGGGTGAGAAAGAGATACCACAATGCACACTCGAATTCTGGGAAAACCAGATGAAGGGTGATTCGGTGAGTTCATGGATCAACGACTGTATTGTGTACGATATCAACGCCTTGACCCCAATTGGGAATGACCGCAATGAAGGAAATAACGGTACACCATATACCCTGTTTGGTTCTTACGTGTCGCACTGTTTAAAAACTGGTGGCTCTCCAAAGTCCAGCCGGACTTTTTCACCAGACCTGATTGAAACTTGCCAAACCATATTAAATTGGCCTATTCAGAAGGAGATAAACAAGAAAGGTACGTTTGTCAGGGGTTTGAGGCTGCGAGTGTCTGGACTAGATGAAGAAATTCCCACTTATGACCATTGGTTAAATCAGAGAATATCCGCCGATGATATCCAAGGTGATATATCGGGTGGTGGGTCAGGTGGTGGGTCAGGTGGTGGGTTAGGTGGTGGGTTAGAACCCTTGTCCAGTAACGATGGTGGTGGATTAGGGGAAAACACCCCTATGTTTAGAGATGTCCCAGAAGATATATCGACCTATATATCTCAACCAACCACAACCGACATCCAATCTGACACCCAAATCACCCGGCTGGATGTCGTCCCTGGGGATAAAGTTCTTTCCTCTCACCCCTTATCTATGGGGGAGGTGCTTGAAGTCCTGAAGTACCCATACCCTGGTAATCAATATGAGGGAGGAGATGATTATAAATTTGTTGTCACCAGCTGCAATCGGGTTATAGGCATTCAGTTTCTTGAAAAAATCCCCCACCAGGAACCAACAACTACCGAATTTAACTATGGCGATGAAGTCGTGATATTGTTTCACGAAAAAAATCCCTACCTGATAGGAACAACCCAAGTAATTCGGCAGAAGGGCAACAAATCAGTGAAATTTGAAAGCGGGGAATATGCCCTCAGCTACGATGATATTTGTCACGCCAGGGATAACCCTATGGTTAGCGGTTGCCCTGATATCAAAGTTGGAGGGGTGTACTATTCCACCGTTCTGAGGTCGAAAGTCAAGACTAAAAAATTCTTGGTTACTAAAGGTGAATGGATCTGTCACTTACCTGGAGACACCTTTAATGAGGTTTCTGTATTCACTAAAGATATTCGTCCCACAAAGGAATCACCTATCTCAAAGTTTCAAGTCCATGATTCGGTTGAGGTCGTGGGCAAGGTTCGCAAGGGCAAGAAGGGAGTAATTGATAAAATCGACCATCTCATCTGGGTGAGACATCCAGGGCAAACAATATCCCAAAGTTACTACTCGCACGAGCTTAAAATACTGGGGCAGTAAAAAATAGGGGAGGTGCGATCGCCTCTCCCCTGGTCAATTAAGTCTGTGGTGAATTTATTGTCGATTTAACCTATCCAGCTTTTCCTCCAACCGATTAAAACGGTTATCCCACCTTTCTTGCTCCCACTGCTTTCGCAGAAAAAGTAAATTTAATTTGCTGTCAATTTCGAGCGTTTTCTGGTGTGTCCTATTGTCTGCTTTGAGGATGGTGAGAATAAGTAACACGAAGGCAGAAAGTGCGATCGCTAATTCCCACGCATCTTTAAGGTTAATCATTATAACTTGTTGTTTATTTTATTCAATAATTGCTTGATTGAAGCCGCTTCTTGAATAACCCGGCTTTGCACCTGTTTCACAGATGATTCTAGATCCTCATTAGAAACACCTGTATTAATCCCCATATATTCCCAGACCTCTAGTCTAATATCTTTTAGGTAATATTTTGGCGAGAATGATAGTAAGTATCTAGTCTGACCATCGATAAATGGAAATTCATTAAATTTGTAAATTCTGTATCTGTTTAAAGTAGTCCTGATGCTTTCGCCCTCAGCATACCCAGCACTACCAAAACTAACTAAATAAGCCTGAAACAATTCACCAGCCGCATACCAATTTGGGTTCGCTGATTGACTAGAAATCAACACCCCTATTGTGCGGCTGAAGAACTGAGTATTTGGTTCTATCACGCCGATCTTGGTTTTGATCTTGCCATTTACATCAAGCATTGCTTGCCTGGAAATGTCAATTCTCTTAATCCAATCAGTTGATAGAGTGTATGTCATTAAGTGCCAGCACCCTGTAAGTAGACAGCACCTAATCTCGCAGCAAGTTGAATCACCATTTGAGGGTTGAGTGCCACTTCTGCCGTCGAACTTGCTTGCGCTGCTGCATTTAGAGCAATAGCATAAGTACCGCCACCCTTCAAACTAAACTCAGGGAAAATTTCAGTAGTGCCTGGTGTTATAGACATTTTACCGGGTGGGATGATCGTACCCAGTGCGTCAGAAATAGAGGTAATGTCAGCCCACCGGGGGAACAAAAAGCCAATGGTTCGAGGATTTTTGTTAGTTGTTTTTAGCCCAGTAATAATACGAATAGATTTCCCTGTTCTGTACTTGCGGAATGTGTATGTACGTTCGTTTGCGACTGCGTTTGTGTTTTCAGGTGATACAGCATAGCTGTTAGCGCCAGAATCAACGATAGTAAAATCTCGTACCTTACTTTCTATCTGCTTTTTGATGTTGCCTCGAATCACGAATTGATTTAAGTCTAAAAATCTCGTGACGTTAGACCGACAAGAAAAATACCCTACAGGATCAACGATTACCCGTCCCGCGTCATCAACGGTTTCACGTCGGAATACAAAGAAATCTCGCTTTAATGATTGCGTTGCCATTTAGTTTAGTTAGTGATTTTTATTGTTGATGCAGGTTGTTAGGCTCCCTGCATCAGAGAAAATTAAACGCGCTGGGGTGCAGTTACATTCAGATCCACTACAGCTGCAATTTGGACACTATAAGCAGCATTGAAAAATTGCAATCCTGTAGTCGTATCTGTCTGTACAGTTCCAGTTAGTGGTGCGGGATAAGCATTCAATGCTTCACCGGGGGCTGGAGTACCAGCCGCATTCTTTTTGCTTTGTGCCACAAATGCAGCTTGAAGAATTTTCGCAAATAATTCAGCAGTATCAGCACCGATGGGTAAAGCAGGCGTAGCCTCCCACCAAGTTTGTACTACTGTGTCAGAAATTTCTGTACTAATTTCAGGTTTAGTTAAGTCAGGAATAAGAGCCATTTTCTTTACTCGATTTCATTCTATTTGAATTTCTTGTTTATAACTTTACGTGAAAGTCTTGTCAATAGGTTATTACAGCGTTTTTGTAGACAAATAACTTTAAAAAGGGTTAAGCCTTTCAAAATAAGCGGTTAGCATTAATTCAATTTGTATGACCTTTTTGTAATACAGAAGTGGATAACATTTGGGTATAACATCTTAATTTTTGGATGTATAATATATCTGTATTACATTCCTCTTATACATATTTGTATTACATATCAAAAACACTCATGAAAACCATAGAAATTAAAGAAAAAATCATAACCTCATTAACGGCTCAGTCTGCTGGAAATATCATTCCCTTGTTTACCCGCAACCCTTATATCAAGCTAGGTTACAGGGTTTTGCACGAATCTTTAGAAATAAAAAATCTTCAAGTACGGTCTTTTATCAATGCTCTCCCAGTCGTACCGTTTCCAACTTTCCCGCTTGAGGCTAGTGAATCCGAAACTCAATTACAGATTTTAAAATTAGAATGGCAAGGAGCCAGGATACAGGCTAATTTATTAATCAAAAATGAATTAGTTGATTGGATCAGAGTTGGCATGGTATCCCTGCTGAATGCTTCCCCAGCACCATACAGAGAATTTCCACTAGGAGATCATCAGCTTGGCAACGATGCAATGCTAGGTTTACAAATCCAGAATGTTGGATACGGTTTGTTACAGGGACAAGATAGGGCTAATATTACGGCTGATCTAATTCGTCACGTCACTCTAGAAAAAATATCAGATGGCAACAAAATCAACGCCATCATCAACAGTAATACAGCAACACAGGTAATACCCCCCAATGTAGATCGAAGTGGCATTACTGTATTCAATAACAGCAACACAGATGTGTTTTTGGATATTACATCTGTTGTATCATCGCAGTCATTTCTGATTAAAATACCATCACAGGCTTACTATGAATCAGGCTTCCCAATTACCGATGCCATATACATGATTTCATTATCTGGTGCTGCATCGGTTCATGTACGCGAATTTAACTAATTAGGGTCAAAAGATGCCGTTAACTATTTCTCAATCGACAACAGTCAACGTCAGCGATACTGTTTCTACAACAGGAAACAAATTAACTATTTCTGTGGCGGCTACTGCTACAGAAATAGCACCAGCCAATACAAACCGCAAAGGATTAACCATCGAAAACAAAACAGGAAAGGATATCTTTGTCGGATACGCTAACACTGTTACTGCTACTAATTACAGCTTTAGTTTACCCAATAATTCTTATTACGAAATGCCAGAACCAATCTATCAAGGTGTAATCTTTGGTATTGTGGCTACTGGCACAGCAGCGCCTCAGATCACAGAATTTGTATAAACTTTAAATTCATGGCTATCAGATATACATAAAACTGGTAGCCTAATTATTTCTATATGCCAATAACATCACTTAATACGAACCCGACTGCATCAAGTGGACTAAGAACACGGCAAACAATCACAATAACTACAGGTGGATTATTGGCTGGGCAATCAGCAAAACTATTAATACCAACTGGGTACAAAACGTTTGAAATATTGCAAGTTTCAACAAATGCACTTTCTAGAATTAGAATCTATAATAATGCTACATATCAGATAAATGATGAAGGTAGAAGTATGGAAACTGAGGCTATAGGTGATGTCGGTCTACTGTTTGAAGGTGTAACAAGCAATGCTTACTCAATAATTAACCTGTCACCAATAACAATAGTGTCGGCTATACCAGTATCGGAACAAATAGCAATTACGATAAACAATATATCCTCCCTTGCTGTTGCATCAATCACCACAGAACTTTTAATCATAGGAATAGAATAAAATGCCTAATGCAATAATTACATCTACCAGTTTCACTGGCGATGGTACGCAAATATTTTTCATAAATAAATTAAACACGGCTATGCTTGCGGCTGGATTTAGCCTAATTCATTCTTATGCCACGGCTGGAAATGAGACACGAGTTTGGCAATATGTAGCTGATGCCAATAAAACCTATGGGAAAGCAATCATAGAAGCCCAGTTTACATCATCATCAAACATGAACATCGCTGGATATTCTAGCTACAATCCTGCTACTTCTACGGGGTTAAATAAATCTTCTTTGGTGGCGAAAGGAATTACTCTAAATCTTTCTGGCTCCATCGACACTTGCAATCATCCAGAATGCAGAGGAATACTTATTACTTTATCTGGGTCAAACAGAGGATTTTTAGGCTATTTCAGACCTGCTATAGTTCCGATCTACTGGGATGAAAATAATTATCCTTGTTTTTGGATTGATGGCATTACTCAAGCGTGGAATAGTGCAAATTTACAAAGTGCTTCTAGCCTACGCCCTAGCATGGCTATAAGTGCTGGCTTAACTAAAATAAGTGCTACAGTAGCAAATACAGACAACGGAAATAAGCGTGCTGCATTCCCTGCAAGTTTGACTGGCAATGGTGCTACTCTATTTGATTTTTCTAGTGACTGCATTCTTGCGGCTGCTAATGGAATGAATAATCTTGATACTATCAACAACGAATATACTTTATTCGATGGCGCACCCAACACTTTTGCTAGATTTGCTATTCGTACATCAGGGAGTTTGATCTAAATGAATTACTCCGCCAATATCAATACAACATTTACTAAGTTTCTAAATGTATCTGTTAATTCAGAGTTATTCGGATCAAGAGTAGTTACAATTCAATCCACACCAGTTAGACCGATACTAGGGCAACTGCATCCTAGACCTTTTAAATAGTTTTCTCAGCAGGTAGATACATAATTTACCTGCTATACCAGAATAAATATTATGTTTAGTATTCCTCCAATCCTGTATAAATTTTATGAATACTCTCAAAGAAACCCGATACCATTTCCTGAAATAGCAATACCTGCAATCCAGGCATTCCCACCAAGTTTATATCATCCTATTACTTGGTATGAGCCAAGCATTAGCGAGGATAACTGTACTATGATTATTCAAAAATATTCTGCCAATATATTAAAAACAGAACGGATATACCAGCAACCTATTTTATTACAAAATCCATTCTGTAAGCCACCAACATTGCCACCACCACAAATACCATCGCCAGAGAATTCATTTCCTAGTTTAAGTTGCAGTGGAGAACAATTGATATTAAGAATACCAACCTATATATATGGCATTCAACAAACTCAAGCATATGTAAGATTTGATGACTTTGAAGAAGAGGTGACTGGGGAATTAATTAGTGTAAATTTCCCTATAGGCACATCTAAATTAGCTGAATTTACAATTAACTGGACTCGCAAAACAATCAGAAAAACACAACGCACAAGCGGGTTTGATCCTCTTTACGGGACAATACACGTACGAATCCCTGGCGGAACAGTGCAACAAAGTATTACCTACCAAATAAACAGGGATGGAATTAGTTACTCTGGAAATGGTTACTTTGTACAAAAACTCGCTCAAAATGGTGATAGTTTTGCTTATTCAATCCAAGCTCCTTATGCTGGCGGCTTAGATTTTGCCCCGGATATAAGAGTGTATATAGGGAGTAGAGCAAGAATTTATTATGATTCAGAGTTCAACAATCCTGGACAAATCAATGGAGTTACAGGGCAAGGTGGATCAGGTGCGTCATGGGATTCTGGAGATCCACAATACCTCATTGAGGATAGATCAAATACCGGAGTTGTAGATCAGATCATAGTTGGTATTTTTACCCAATGCTATGAATCACCAGTTAGATACGGCGAACCACCACCTATACCACCACCAGATATGACGTGCTGTCCACAAAATGATCAACTGCTGCGAGCCATTCTTGCAATTGTTAAAGAGAATCAAAAACGCATTGGGGAACTACCCGCACAAGTACCTAATTCACTTACTGCTAAGAATCCGTCAATGATTAAGATAAATTCTCTAGCTGAATATATAGCTTATGGCATTATTCAAATGGATTCGTTAGTCGGTCAATTCCCTCTTGAGATGGAAGTGGAAGACTTTGATCTTACAAAAGAAGGGAATCAAAAGCAAAAATTTGAGATGCCGAACATGGCTGAAATGCTGGCTGAAATGCTGGGGCTTCTTATTACTTTAAAAAGAGAGAGCCAAATAAATGTAGAAACTGGTATTAAGTCTTTAATAGAATCAGGACAAGCCAAGCAAGCCGCCACAGTAGCTTGTGATATTGGTTTATCAAATGCAGAATACCTTGGTTACAAATTAGCAAAGAAGACTAAAAAAATAGCATTATCCTATACTCCCAATGAGCAAAGGATGGATAAGTTTTTAAAAGAGAAAGAGTTAACTTATGCTACCTATGACAATATTGACGATGCTGATCTAAAAGATGCACTAGCGCCAATAATGCTAATGGCTGCTAGGTGGTCAGCGCAAAATTTTGTGAGACTTCCAGCAGATGGCGCTACAGCTGCAACTCAACTAAAGAAGCTTCTAAGCAATCCTGAGCAATTGAATAAAGCTATTAACGATTTATTAGGCGACGAAGCATTTAAGGAGTGGGCTGAGAGTGTAGAGGATGGGTATACAGATGATCCAGCTACTCCCGCTAACGAACAAGGTAAGCCTTACGGTGGTGAAAAAGAAGCTCGTCCAAAAATCAGAAAATTAGGTGAGATATAAACATGAGCGGGATAGCGATTTCTCAACTGGCCAGCAGAGCTATTAGAAGCAAGATCGGATTAAGGATCGTAGGAGCGCTACAGAGTAAAGTGACTGTAGCAGGGGTTATCTCCTACATTTTTAATGGCGCTAAAATGCTTGGCAAATTTATTATTGCTGCATTAGGCGGACTAACATTTAGTTTTGTACGTGCGTGGGGTTTATTTGTGCGAGCAAAGAACTTTCTCCACAATTTTAACTGGAATACTACAGATGCAGCATTAAAGGCTCAAATAGATGCTTCTATTACAGCCATTGCCGGACAATTAGGGGGAACTATTGGGAATGCAGTTGGGTACATTAGTTGTGGTGTCTTACCCGGTGCAGCCATCTATACATTTAATCCCTTGTTAGGATCTATGGTTCTACAAGATGTTGCGGCGGCGGCTCTTGATGAATTTGCAAGCAATGTAAGCCTCTTAATACAAAGTACCTTCCGGTTGGGGGTGCAAATTCTACTTACATGGCTTTTCACGTCTGCAAGAAAATTAATTAAGAGCCAATCCAAGACAATCGGCAAGTTATTTAATTCAACATCATTGCAGAAAGCGATTGAGGCTTGGGGGGAAGAAGGTACAAAGCCTTGGAGCTTTGCCCAAAGGGACGAGGATTATATTGATTCATTGCAAGGAGCGGCACTACAAAACTTTGTAGAAGAATACAAAGAAGAGTCCTGGGAGGGTTGTGTAGAAGCGGGGTTTGTCGTCGCAAATCGGCTTGATTCATTCATTGCTGAACAGAAACTAGCTGACCAAATAGCAATAGATCAACAAAATATTGTGGTAATCACACCCAACCGTCTAGTACCGGATCAAAAGGTCATAGTCGCAGGTAGTGGTATTGATTTGAGGAATACTATTACTACCACGCTTGCTACTCATCAAGTAATGTCAGATCGTGACGTGGGAGTTATCTATGGAACTGATGACGAACAACCCGTGCGATCGCTTAAGCCAGAGGTGATCTTGATATTCTACCAAGCCAAAGCTGATAGAATCATCGGGACTAAAAGTAATGGTCAGCCAGCATCTTCGCCCACGCCTATATCAATGAGAATTAGCTTCAGATTGATGGATAAGTCAGAGGCTGACTTCGTGAATGATACATATGCGAAACAACTGGCTACACGAATACACGCGTTATTTGCAACGCCACCATTCAGAGTAGACAAAGGGAATCAACTTTTTACCTACAACGACTATCAATTAGGGTATCAGCTTGCTCTATGGGTAAGCGGACAAGGGGAAGCTAGACGAGTAGCAGAAAAATTACTAGACATTCAAGCGCATAAATTTGACAGCGATAAACTTAGGATTGGCAGTCGTACCGTGACACCTCCGAAAGCTAATAAAAACTTAGTGGTGCTGGGGAAGCCAATCGAAATAAATAACTACGGACAAACTAGTGGCATAGTGACTTTCACTCATGCTTACTTGAATATAGGAAATGGAACCCCAGCCATTAATTTAGTTGACTTGACTGGGAGAAGGAAAAATGTAGTATTTAAACTGTAAAAACACCCCTCTCAGATTGACCTGTAAGGGGCTTGTTTTTGCTTAGTGGGTTATGTAGGGTATTATTCTTCTAATCCTAATTCTTGTGCTGTAAACACATCAGACGATGCTAGCACTTTAGGCAATCTAATCACTGTCCGACCTGGCAATGGAAGAACGTTCACTAGCCCTAGAGACTGGTCTAGTTCTATCACTTCACAGGCTACATATTCTTCCGTGAAATCATCATGATAATAAACAAGCTGACCTATCTCTAAATTTTCATTAATTAAAAACATATTTCTAATTTTTTAATACATCAGGGCTAGGTAGTGGTAATAGAGAAAATACGCCTGCCCCTGTTCAAGAATATATCAAAAAAAATACCACAGAGTTGAGCAACAAATGAGTAGTGCGATCGCACTGGGGAATATTGAAAAAACAAGGGTAAAAGCAGTGCTATTGAGTAGTATATGAGTAGGCAAGAATAAATATTGATGAGAAACACCCAGTAAGACTATGTTTTCAGAAATCCCCTTAGAATTACCACCTAGCTTCTAGGTCAGATCATAGCCAGATGTCAATGCTTTTCATTAAAATGTATATCTGGAGACAAGAAAAAAATAACATAAATTATGGGCAGACAATACACCTTAATCATAGATAAGTCCGGCAGCATGGAAAGCCCTAGTAGCGAAATTCCAGGCAAAACAAGATGGCAAGTTATGCAAGAGAACACCTTAGCATTAGCGCGCAAGTGTGACCAGCTAGACGCAGATGGTATCAATGTTTACGTATTCTCTGGCAGACACAAACTTTACTCCGGCGTAACCGCTAGTAAAGTTCAGCAGATATTCCAAGAGAATCACCCTGCTGGAAGCACCAACTTAGGAGGCGTACTTAAAGCAGCATTTGATGACTTTTTCAACCGCCGAGGACAAAATTTAACGCCAAACGGTGAGACAATTATTGTGGTCACCGATGGTGAGCCAGATGACCGTAAGTCCGTGTACGAGCAGATTATCATCGCCAGCCGCAAAATAGATAGTGACCAAGAATTAGCAGTGCTATTCTTTCAAATTGGTGATGATGCAAGTGCTACTCAGTTTCTACGCTCAGTAGATGATGAGTTGACCAACGCCGGCGCAAAGTTTGATATTGCTGATGTCACAACATCTGAGGACATAGAAGATATTGGTTTTGCCGCAGCTTTAGAAAAAGCTATCAATGACTAATTTGTAAAAAAAAGCTTAGTTGAAAACATTTATTGGCATTGCTGAAACCAAGTATGAATTTAGGTGTAGAACAGAGGTTTTCACATGATCACAAATCGCCTTCATACCTCAAATCAGCAACGCCGATTTATTTTTATGAGAGGCGTTTAGCTTCCACCGTAAGCGGTAAACTAGCCGCATCTGGTAATTGACTAAATTCTAATTCCCAGCCATTTGCTAAAGTGAGAATTACCCCATCGTTACTATCTGTTTGTTTAACAACATCTTCTTCTAGGTCTTTTTTAGCAACATAAGCCACCAAAGTTCCTGCATCATTCATCCGCAGCATTACTTTCATGAATTCTCCTCAACAGCTTCTAGTTCTCTTTTCTGACAACCGACAACAAAACCTTTCTCCAAAAAATGCACTGCATAGATATAGGAATTTTGTAAATAAGTTCCTATACTTGCTATGTAGCCAATATCTCCTTTGTTCCCTAAAATCGCCCCAACTTCTTTACCAGCAAACGTCCCATCGTTTTTGATCAGTTTGCGAAGTCTGACTTTTTGGCCAATTTCAAAAACAGGCGGTAAATTTAGCTCTAATTCATCAGGTTGCATGAGAGTACCTCTGTTCTTTTACCAAATTCAAAAGTTCTTCAACGGTCAAATTGCGTTTTTGCTTGACTGACTGCTGGCGGACTGCATCCAAGACAGACTGGGTTTCCTCTGGGTTGAGGAAAATATCATTTTGCTGTAGCAAACTGGTTACTAAATGTCTTCCAGAATGCTTACCAACGACTAAACGCCGTTCGCAGCCAACTTCTTCTGGCGCAAATGGTTCGTAAGTGAGGGGATTTTGCAGTACACCATGAGCATGGATTCCGGATTCATGAGCGAAAGTATTTTCACCCACAATCGCTTTCCAGGGTGGAACATGACAATTGGATGCTGAAGCTACCAGTTGTGATAGTTCCAACAAGCGGCGAGTATCAATTCCCAAATTGATTCCATAGATGCGTTTAATAGACATGACAACTTCTTCTAAAGCTGCATTTCCCGCTCTTTCGCCTACGCCGTTAACTGTGGTATTTACAGATGTAGCTCCTGCTTTGATACCAGCCAAGGCATTAGCAGTGGCCAAGCCAAAATCGTTGTGAGTGTGAATTTCTAAGGGAATCGACAAAGCCGAAACCAGCTGTTTAACTTTGGCGTAGGTGCTGAAGGGGTCGAGAACGCCGACAGTATCGCAGAAGCGAAACCGTGATGCGCCCCATTCTTGAGCATGAAGTGCTACATCTAAAAGAAAGTTGGGGTCAGCTCTGGAAGAATCTTCGCCGCCTACTGCTACCCAAAGACCTTGATCTACTGCAAAGCTGATACAGTCTTTGAGTCTTTGCAAACTTACCCGCCATTGACCATGAAATTTAGCGGCGATGTGAATTCCCGAAACGGGAATGGCGATATGTACTCGTTTCAAACCGCAGGTGATGGAAGCTTTGATATCGGAAATGACTGCTCGGTTCCAACCGAGAAGACTTGCTTGCAAACCCAAGTCAGCAATTGCTAGAATAGCATGAGTTTCTGCTTCGCCCATTGCTGGAATTCCCACTTCTAATTCGGGAACGCCAATAGCATCGAGAAATTGTGCGATCGCTACTTTTTCTTCAAAGGTAAAAGCAACACCCGCCGCTTGTTCACCATCACGTAATGTAGTGTCATTAATTAAGATTTCATTCATCTCAAACATACCTCTTAAGAACCATTCTTAATATGTTTTCTGCTTTGGGAGCTTATTTACCTGCAAATTCTCTAATGGTAAATGCCTAATAGAAATGCTGAATGATGAATGGTAAATGCTATAAACTCTCAGATTTAATAGTTCATCTTCATGATTATTAAATCATAGCTAAATTCCCACATCATATCTGTATGGCAGAGAACCAAATATATGTATCTTTTAGAATGGTTTTTACTATTGCTAAATCAGATATTTTATAATAGCGACTAAATAACGTAACTATTAGCAAATCTTCAATACAGCAAAATAGCAAATATGGCAAGAAAGTTAACTCATATAGTGGTTTGCTCGGATAAAGATACATCATTTAGTTGTGATCATGTGGGCAAGCTAATACACTGGAAGTTAGACAGAAAATTTGTTAGTGATGCTGATCTAGCCAATCGAGAATCTGCTCTAGTTGCGCTAAGTTGATCAATCCATATTGCCAAAGAAGCATGGGTAAGGGGCCATTATCAAATTTACGATGTCTTTGGGCTACAGCAATATCTGCATTCGTAAGTTCGAGTTCTTGATGTAGGAAATTGAGAAATTTTCTCTCACTGTTACAGGTGGTCATAATCGCAAGGTATTGTGTGTTTGTGTCACGCAGAGGCGCGGAGGCGCAGAGGGAGAGTTTAGGAGTTTTTGGTATTCCAGCAACGTTCTAGCCAATCTACTAGTTCGTGACGTGAGGCGAGAAATTGCATCAGGGTGCTACGGATGAGGATGGCTTCGAGTAAGTTATTGACTTTGACTCGCAAGGAACCATCACTGTGACAACAGCAGGGTATCATTAATTCTTGCAAACGCTGAGAAATGAGCCAGCGATCGCACAAAGGAATCTGCAAAACCTGATAACCAAGGGGTTCGGAACTATTTGGTGGGAACATGATTAATGATTTTTTGTCAACAATTCTTTGTCCTGGGGTTGAACGTTCAGGGTTTGTAATTGTTGTTCTAGTTTCTCGATGCGGGAGAGTAAAGAACTAATCACAATCGCTTGTTCATCGGGGAGTTTTCCATGTTCTAGGGGATGAACCTTGGCGTTTTGTTTGGGGGATACAATTCTACCAGGAATCCCGACGACGGTTGCATCTGGGGGAACATCACGCAAAACAATCGAACCAGCACCAATGCGGACGCGATCGCTAATTTGAATATTTCCCAAAACTTTAGCACCCGCACCCACCACAACATTTTTACCAACAGTGGGATGACGCTTACCACTTTCTTTACCAGTACCACCCAGAGTAACACCCTGATAAATCAATGTATAGTTTCCGACAATAGCAGTTTCACCAATCACCACGCCCATACCATGGTCAATAAACACACCTTTACCAATCTCTGCACCTGGGTGAATTTCAATTCCTGTCAAAAACCGACCCAAATGAGAAATCAGACGGGGGATGAAACCCACACCCCGACAGTGTAACCAGTGGGCGAGACGATGCAAACACAGAGCGTGTAACCCTGGGTAGCAAAACACCACCTCTAGCCAATTCCGTGCTGCTGGATCGCGTTCAAAGATAATTTGAAAGTCGCTCAATAACGGTTCCAAAAAAGCACCAGATAACAAATTTTTCAGCAAGGATGTATTTGTAGAATGTGGTTTGATTGCAGCCTGATGGTTTTTTATACTGTTTAATGACTGTTGCATCAGTAGTGTTTGGTTCAAAGAGCCATGTGCTATTTTCCTGCTTATAGCAGGTGACCCCCAACTGGACAGTACATTAAACGTTGATTGGATTTATTGGATTAATTACACTTGTACTCAACCATCTCAAACCCTAATTTAAAGCCAACTTTAAATTTCCCTTGGGGTAGGGGTGCTAGTATTTAATCATGGGGGTTCTAGTGTTTTTCGGGGAGGGGTTGCAGAATTTTTGTACTCACTGCAAAAAACTTTACCTGTAAGAGTTTGCAGCGAAATAAGCAAGTTATTTGGCAGTATATTAAGTTGTACTCACTTGCGCGCTAAGATGAGGTAAACAGGATAACAAATCATATATCTGTATACTCAGCTACGATCTTATTCTATTATTTAGCTACCAAAAAAACAAGGTTCTTTATTTTGTTTTCGGTTTTATTGTCTGTGTGTACATATACGTTTTCTCATATAGATAATGAGTTTTGTAAACACATATCTTACACCACTTACTTTAGGAAACACCAAAAAATAAATTATCCCATCTTGTGGAATGGGCGGTATATAGCTCAATACAGTTCAGTTAAGCAATTTTTTCCAACTCTTTCTTCTTTCTCTGTGTCCTCTGCGCCTCTGCGGTATGCGCTACGCGAACGTAAAAAAAATGGCTTTGACAAAGAGTGTGGTTTCTTAACTGAACCGTATTGGTATATGGCTACGCCACGCAAGCTATCAACTAACCTCACCCCAAGCCTAAAAGTCAGCGTTACGGAGCAAGCAAGGAAACCCAACCTTGGTGATTAGGAGATATCACTTAGGGCGATTTAAGTATCATCTGTGCTAAGACAGGATAGCGTGCATCTCCAGATTCCATGAAACAGCAAAAAAATATATTCAGCCATCTCACCGCAATAGAAAGAACTTACCTATCATTTCCGGCACAGTTTTTATTAAATCAAAACCTGCTGCAAGGCAAAATACTAGATTTTGGTTGTGGCTTTGGTAATGATGTTAAAATCCTCAGCCAAAAAGGGTTTGATATTACAGGCTATGACCCTCATTATTTTTCTCAATATCCTCAAGGCAAATTCGATACCATAATTTGTTTTTATGTTTTAAATGTTTTATTCCCTGAAGAACAAGCTAATATCCTCATGGAAGTATCGCACTTATTAAAACCAGGAGGAAAAGCTTATTATGCTGTGAGAAGGGATATCAAGAGAGAAGGATTTAGAGAACATTATGTGCATAAAAAACCTACATATCAATGTTTAGCTAAACTTCCATTTCATTCATTATACTCAGATGAAATGCGAGAAATATATGAGTACATTCATTATAATCAGCAGCGAAATTCAACTCATTATTGTATATTTTGTAATCCTCATAAACATCTTAAATTATTAACAGAATCAGCCACCTCCTATGCTATATTGGATGGCTATCCGATCAGCAAAGGACATACTTTAGTTATTCCTAAACGTCATGTAAGCAATTATTTTGATTTACCATTTAAAGAACAATCTGCTTGCTGGTTTATGGTGAATAAAGTCCAAGAAATCCTCAAGACAGAATTTGCACCTGATGGTTTTAATGTAGGTATGAACATTAATCGAGAAGGCGGGCAGAATATTCTGCACACCAGTATTCATGTTATCCCTCGTTACAAAGGTGATGCTGTTGGTAAAAGTGGCATCAGAAAAGTTATTCCTAAAAGTAAATAGTTACATAACAATTCTCAAGAAGTTACGAACCCAAATATCCCCGACTTCTTCAAAAATTCGGGGATGTGAATTCATGCTACTTGTGATGACTGTTCTAGGGTTTTGGGTTCTGGTAGAGGTTCACCATTTTCTAAAGCTGTATCAATTAACATTTCTAAAACTTCTTGAGCATTTTTGCAAGCTTCTTCATAGGTATCTCCGTGAGTATGACAAAACTCTCCCCATTCAGGAAGACTGACTACATAACACTGGTCTTCTTCAGACCATTGAATAATTATTGTATATTTCATTCTTCTGTCTCCTCGCCTTCTTTTATTTTATTAAGTCTTTCTAGTGATTCATTGACTTGTTTTTCTAAATAAGGTTTGGCATCGCTACCTTGGATGCACTATCGTTAAGGGTTTGTAAAATTAGGCTTAGTCTATAATATGCGATCGCCTCTGCAAATACATATAATCTTTAGTAAAATAAAACGTATTTTTATTTAAAAAAATAGTATTAAAAATAATTAAATTACCACACTTTTAGATATGCAATGCTACAATTAGAATTAAATTTATTACAAACTTTCACAGCGTCATTACCAATACGCTAGAATTTATTTTATCAATAAACTCGGTTTATCATAAATAAAAATATTTAGCGCAATCATAGCCTTAAATAACATAGGAGTAATGTTGTGTTTAAGTCAGGACAAACTTTGCAACAAAGATATCAACTTCAAAAACAGTTAGGACATACTATGGCTGGTCGTCAAACCTGGCTAGCCGAAGATTTAAATAATGAAAATCATGAATTAGTTATTCTCAAACTTCTAGTTTTTAGTAATGAACTTAACTGGGATGACGTGAAATTATTTGAGCGAGAAGCCCAAGTGTTGCAAAATCTCAATCACCAGAGAATACCCCGTTATCGAGATTACTTTTTAGTTGACCAGCAGCCAGGCTCAGGTCTGAGTTGGTGGGGTTTGGTACAAGATTATATTCCTGGTTCAACCTTACAAGAGTTGTTGGCAAAAGGTACAAAATTTACTGAGCAAGAACTCAAACAAATTGCCAAAGAAATTTTGCAGATTTTGATTTATCTCCACCAATTAAATCCTGCGGTTCTCCATCGGGATATTAAACCCAGTAACTTGATTCAAGGTGAAGATAAACAGATATATCTTGTAGATTTTGGTGCGGTACAAGACCGAATGGCTGTCACGGGATTAACCTTCACTGTAGTGGGTACTGTTGGCTATACTCCAATGGAACAGTTTTGGGGAAGAGCTGTACCAGCATCGGATCTTTATGGTTTGGGAGCAACTTTAATTCATTTAATCACAGGTGTAGCTCCTGCGGAATTACCTCAAAATAATTTGCGAATTCAATTTGCAGATCACGCAAGTGTGAGCGCCAATTTTGTTAGTTGGATTGAAAACCTAACTGAACCAGCTTTAGAAAAAAGATTTACCACTGCTGACCAAGCTCTTGAGTTACTTTTTCAGAGAGTACAATCTAGTTCTAATCAAAAATTTTCCTCTAAAAAGAATTCTGTTATACACTTAGTTAGACCTTTTCTTGTAGTCACAAAAAAATCTCCAGAAGAATTAGAAATTTATAGATATAAGGAACCAATAGAATACAAAAAGTTGTTAATCTTAATCCCTGTATTTTTGTTTGTGGTTGGGGGTTTCAAAATGTTGGGAATCGCCGGATTTATTCTATTGGTATGGGTAATACTTAGATGGAAAATACTAGATGATTCAACCAACAAAGAAATTGATTTAATGATAAAAAAAATTGTAAATAGAGACGTTGATCCCATTAAGAAAAATAATTATGGTGGTTATATTCGTTTTGATGCAAAAAAACAAAATTTTGTCTTTCAAAGCTGCTGGTTTGGGAAATTTGAGTCTGACTCTGACTTAATTAAAAATATTCGCTCTATTTATGTATGTGAACAAAATCAAAATTCCTCTAATCAGTTATATTTTACAGCAGCTAATAAGTGGCAAGTAGTTATCAGAACATATCGTCATCGCGTTAGCTTAAATTGGCGTTTGAATGAGGAGGAATGTGGTTGGTTAGTTAATGAAATTCAGACTTGGCTCAATCAGTCTTGAAGCACGACTATGGCAATTTTTCCCACAGTCCGTTCACTCTCACTATAACTATGAGCCGCAGCTAGTTCAGCTAAAGGAAAACTTTGGTCAATTACGGTTCGCATTTTACCAGCCTCAATTAACTCTTTGAGATAAACCAAGTCTTGAGTATTAGGCATTTCAATCACAAACTTAGCTTTTTGTCCAGGAAAGAAGGCTGTTAACACACTCTGTATTAAGACTTCGGGGGAGGGTAAAGTTGAGATATAAATTCCATTGGGTTTGAGGACTCGTTTGCAGTTAGAGAGCGATCGCTTACCCACGGCATCAAAGATAATATCGTACTGCCCACTATTTTCTGTAAAATCTTCTTGGGTATAATCAATTACCCTGTCTGCCCCCAAAGATTTGACAAACTCCAAATTTTTGGTACTACAAACACCCGTTACTTCAGCACCAAAAACCTTAGCAATCTGCACTGCAAACATACCTACCCCACCCGCAGCGCCATTAATCAGCACCGTTTGACTCGATTTGATATTTCCTTGGTCGCGCAGAGCTTGCAGAGCCGTCAGCGCCGCTAAAGGCACAGTAGCCGCTTCCTCAAAAGTCAAGTTACTCGGCTTGGGTGCAATTAAATTTTCTTGTACGGCTGCAAATTCCGCATCAGCGCCTCCAGGGAAGCTAGTACTACCATAAACAGCATCTCCTGGCTGAAAACCTGTCACCTGCGAACCAATGGCTACCACTTCCCCAGCCACATCAAACCCTAAAATCAGGGGAAACTGATTACCTGTGAGCCAACTCAGCATTCCCTGGCGAGTTTTCCAGTCAATAGGATTAACACTACTTGCATGAACCTTCACAAGTAACTGATTAGGCTTAATTGGCGGTTGCGCCACGTCTTCGTACTGCAACACCTCAGCAGAGCCATACCGACGGATAACTACCGCTTTCATCCTTTCCTCCCGCTACCCTGTTTGGCTAAAAAGTTTGTTGTGAACCATTAACCCAGTTTAGAGGACGCTGGGAAAGTATCTTTGGGCAGAATTATCAAATTCGCCCCAGGTTTTATTAATAGGTAATTTTATCGCCAAAAAATTAAATAAATATAAAACGCATTTTTTCCCCAAAAAAAATGATAGGTTAGATACATAATCAAATCGCTTCGACATCTCAATTTTAACTTTGCGAAATCCAAAATTTATCTGCCGTTAACGAGTAAACCCAGTCAGCAATAATTCTCCTGCTGCTGTTGTAGCTATAAATTCTCAATAGGTATATGATGGGTACTATATAGAGAGCCTTTTTTATCTCCTGTTCATGCAATCTCTTAGCGTTTTATTCTCTGCAAAAGTTAAAAAAAGATGAATTGCATTTTTACCTCGAAAAAAATGATATGTTAGATACAGAATTGAACATCGCACGTCTATGGAGTAGTACGACATAAACAGTTCCAATTCTTCACCCCTTAATTCCCTAGTATTTGTCGTTTGAAATGGGATTTAAGGACCATTTGAGTACAGATTCATGTAACTTAAAACAAAGACGAAATAGAGTAAAATCATTGCTATAACTTGATTTTGGCTGAGTACAAAGAAAACCTGAACCCCTATTCATAAATACTCGTACCCCAACTGAAAAATACTCGTACCCCTACCCGAAAAATAAATATTTAATGCTTGTAAAACCCACACAGTTAGGGTTTAAAATTTTGAGTACAAACGTAATAAATCCAATAAATTCTATACTCCATAAACGCGCCGACCATTTGAGAACGACTGCTATAAATCTTATATCGCCAATCACTCAACGCCCTAGCCAAAAGCAAAAGCAAAGAGTGAGTGGAGGGATGAGATAGCACCATGCCTTAAGTGAATCGAAGTCGCGGCTGTACTCACAAACAAATTCGACCCCAGACCCCAAAGTTGAGACACACCAGCCATACATGAGTTAACAGTTATCAATTTGTTTACTGTTAACTGATTACAAAACGCGACTTCAGTTCTTAGGTAAAGACAGTAGCAACGGCATCTCCCACTGAGGCATTTAGCCCACCACTGACGCTTGCGAAATTCAATGATACTACCGTCTAACGGACTCCTCACCTCCTCCAATCAGGAACCAGCATTAACCCAAACAAAATCGGGTGATTGCGGATGCGACAGCAGCACCACTGTAGAAATGGATCAAAAGCTCCAAGAACGCATCGCCAAACATCCCTGTTATAGTGAAGATGCCCATCACCACTACGCCAGGATGCACCTTGCAGTTGCACCAGCGTGTAACATTCAATGCAACTATTGCAACCGTAAATACGACTGTGCTAACGAAAGTCGTCCTGGAGTAGTTAGCGAATTGCTGACACCCGAAGAAGCAGCACACAAAGCTTTGGTGATTGCAGGCAAAATTCCCCAAATGACAGTGGTCGGAATTGCGGGGCCTGGTGATCCATTGGCGAATCCTGAAAAGACTTTCCGCACCTTTGAGTTGATTGCAGATAAAGCACCAGATATCAAGCTTTGTCTTTCAACTAACGGTTTAATGTTAACAGAATACATTGACCGCATCAAACAACTAAATATAGATCACGTTACTGTCACCCTGAATACCATCGACCCAGAAATAGGCGCTCAGATTTATTCTTGGGTTCACTACAAACGGAAGCGTTATAGAGGTATTGAAGGAGCTAAGATTCTGCTAGAAAAGCAGATGGAAGGCTTGCAAGCACTTAGAGAAGCTGATATTCTGTGCAAAGTTAATTCCGTGATGATTCCAGGAATTAATGATCAGCACTTGATCGAAGTCAATAAAATGATTCGTGAAAACGGTGCTTTCCTGCACAACATCATGCCTTTGATTTCAGCACCGGAACACGGCACACATTTCGGCTTAATAGGTCAACGTGGCCCCACACCCAAAGAAGTGAAGTCAGTTCAGGACAATTGCGCCGGCAACATGAAAATGATGCGCCATTGTCGTCAATGTCGAGCCGATGCGGTAGGATTATTAGGAGAAGACCGCAGCCAGGAATTTACTAAAGATAAATTCTTGGAAATGACTCCAGAATATGACCTTGAACAACGCACCCTTGTTCACGAAGGAATTGAGAAGTTTAAAGAAGAACTGAAAATAGCCAAAGACAAGGCTAGCGCAGGCAAGAAATTTGCCAATAATCCTAAAATATTAGTTGCAGTCGCCACCAAAGGCGGTGGATTAGTTAACCAACACTTCGGTCATGCGAAGGAATTCCAAATTTACGAAGTGGATGGGGATAAAGTTACCTTTGTCAGTCATCGCAAGATTGACCAGTATTGTCAAGGTGGATTTAGTGAAGAAGCTACTTTTGAACATATTATGGCAGCGATCGCAGATTGCAAAGCAATTTTAGTCTCCAAAATTGGTAACTGTCCTCAAGAAAAATTGCAAGAAGCCGGAATACAGACTGTTGAAGCTTACGACGTAATTGAAAAAGTTGCTTTGGAATTTTACGAGCAATATGTAGAGAAACTAGGGATTACTGAATAGGCTTGCTGTGAGCGGAGCCGAACGGGTAGGGAGGGATTGGGGGCTAGGGACTAGGCTTCGCTCACAGCGAAGCTTCCCGAAGGGTACGGGACTAGGAAGCAGGGAAAAATTTCCCCCGACCCAGTACCCCCTACCCAGTACCCAGTACCTAATACTCAGTACCAAAAAGGAGAATAATCATGGCTTACCAAGTCACTAGCCAATGTATTTCCTGTGATCTTTGTTTGTCTGTATGTCCCACTAATGCCGTTAAGGTAATTGACGGTAATCACTGGATTGACCCCGAACTCTGCACAAACTGCTTTGGTAGTGTTTACTCCGTTCCTCAGTGTCAAGCTAGTTGTCCCGTCTGCACCGGTTGTGTGAAACAACCCAACGATTATTGGGAGGGCTGGTTTGCTATTTACAACCGCTCTTTAGCAAAATTAACTAACAAACAAGATTACTGGGAACGTTGGTTTAACTATTATTCCACAAAATTCTCTGAACAATTATCTCGCCGTCAGAGCGAAGTCATAGGTGTATCAGGATGAGCATCATTTATCTAGACAATAATGCCACAACGAAGGTAGACCCAGAAGTTTTAGAGGCGATGTTGCCTTATCTGCGGGACTACTACGGTAATCCTTCTAGTATGCACACTTTTGGTGGACAACTTGGTAAAGCTGTAAAAACAGCACGCCAACAATTAGCCGCCCTCATTGGTGCCGAGGAATCAGAGATTGTTTACACAAGTTGCGGTACAGAGGGCGATAACGCTGCTATTCGCGCCGCACTATTGGCACAACCAGAAAAGCGACATATCGTCACTACACAGGTTGAACACCCAGCCGTTTTGAATGTCTGCAAACAACTGGAAACCCAAGGTTACACTGTTACCTATCTTTCGGTAAATCGTCAGGGACAGCTAGATTTAGATGAACTCGAAGCTTCCCTGACTGGTAACACCGCCTTGGTAACAATTATGTATGCCAACAACGAAACAGGTACGGTGTTTCCTATTGAGCAGATTGGGTTAAGAGTTAAAGAATTTGGTGCTATCTTTCATGTAGATGCAGTGCAAGCAGTGGGAAAAATTCCCTTAAACATGAAGACCAGCACGATAGATATGTTAACTCTGTCTGGTCACAAAATCCATGCTCCCAAGGGAATTGGGGCTTTGTATATCCGGCGCGGTGTGCGGTTTCGTCCCTTGCTACTGGGTGGACACCAAGAACGTGGTCGTCGGGCGGGAACGGAGAATGTTCCAGGGATTATTGCTCTAGGTAAAGCCGCAGAGTTGGAATTCTCTCATTTAGAAGAGGCTACCACAAGAGAAAGAAAATTGCGCGATCGCCTCGAACAAACCTTACTCGCCAAAATTCCCAACTGCGAAGTTAATGGCGATTCAACGCAGAGATTGCCGAACACTACAAATATTGGCTTCAAGTACATTGAAGGCGAAGCAATTCTGCTCTCTTTGAACAAATACGGTATCTGTGCCTCATCTGGTTCTGCTTGTACTTCCGGTTCCTTAGAAGCTTCCCACGTTCTCCGGGCTATGGGTTTACCCTATACCACCTTACATGGTTCGATTCGTTTCAGCTTGTGTCGCTACACCACAGAAGCCGAAATCGATCAAGTTATAGAAATAATGCCCAGTATTATCGAACGTTTACGCGCCATGTCCCCCTTCCAAAATGATGAGGCGGGTTGGCTACAAGAACAGGAACAAGCACTAACTCATCGTTAGGTATTGGGTATTGGGTACTGGGAAAAATTTCCCTCATCCCCAATCCCTAATCCCTTATCCTAATCTCCAATCTAAAATCTAAAATCTAAAATTGACCATGTGGGACTACACAGATAAAGTATTAGAATTGTTTTACAATCCCCAAAATCAGGGAGCTATTGAAGAAACTAGCGAACCTGGTGTGAAACTGGCAATGGGAGAAGTTGGTAGTATTGCTTGTGGTGATGCCCTAAGATTACACTTGAAAGTCGAAGTAGAATCTGATAAGATTTTAGATGCACGCTTTCAAACCTTTGGCTGCACTAGTGCGATCGCCTCTTCCAGTGCTTTAACCGAAATGGTCAAAGGTTTAACCCTAGATGAAGCTTTAAAAGTTTCTAATAAAGAGATTGCAGATTATCTCGGCGGATTGCCAGAAGCCAAAATGCACTGCTCTGTCATGGGACAAGAAGCTCTAGAAGCCGCTATTTATAATTATCGTGGCATAGCCCTCCCCACCCATGACGATGATGATGAAGGTGCATTAATTTGTAGCTGCTTTGGTATCACCGAAGCCAAAATTCGCCGTGTGGTTCTAGAAAATCATCTTACTGATGCTGAACAGGTAACAAATTATGTAAAAGCTGGTGGCGGATGCGGTTCCTGTTTAGCGAATATTGATGATATTATAAGAGATGTAAAGGAGAAAGCCGCCGTACCTGCTCTCAACAACCACAGCGTCGGAGTTGCTAACTCTAATCAGCAATCGCCAAGACCTCTAACCAACGTGCAAAGGATTGCACTCATCCAAAAAGTTCTCGATGAAGAAGTCAGACCCGTACTGATTGCTGACGGGGGAGACGTAGAACTTTACGATGTAGAAGGAGATAAAGTCAAAGTCATACTCCAAGGAGCTTGTGGTTCTTGTTCTAGCAGTACAGCCACCCTCAAGATTGCCATCGAAGCCAGGTTACAAGATCGTGTCAGTAAAAACCTAGTAGTCGAAGCAGTCGCACCATAACTTTAAGATTTACACACCGCACAAATAGAGCCTGTTGTTCATTCAAAATAGAACAGCAAGTAGGATTTGAAAGATAATTTTCGCTCCATCAATGCTTCATTCCTACTGAGAACACACAGCAATAGCACATAGGTGAAAGTATTAAACACCTAATTGTCAATTGCATTATCCCAATCGCTTCAAAGGAACAGGATATGAGTACATTGTACGAAAAAATTGGTGGACAGCCGACTCTTGAGAAAGTAGTTGATGCGTTTCACAAAAGCGTGATGGCAGACAGCAGCCTCAAAGGCTACTTCGCTAAAACCGATATGGCGAAGCAACGCGCTCATCAAATTGCTTTCTTTTCTCAAATATTGGAAGGACCAAAGCAATATGCTGGTCGTTCAATGGACAAAACACACACAGGTATGAAGCTAAACGACCAACACTTTGATGCTGTTTCCAAGCATTTGAGTTCAGCAATGGCCGCAGCTGGAGTATCAGCAGAAGATACCAGCGCTGCACTAGCTAAAGTCTCCAGCTTAAAAGGCGCAATTTTGAACAAGTAAATCCAGCGCTGCGTCCCCTGGCGTTCCTCAAAGACTTACCGGAGGTATCACCCGAAAAGTAAGGACTCTGGATTGATTGACGAATAATTACGTCAAGTCCTGTTGATTTTCTCCACATATTTGTACAGTGTGTAATTCCTTTGTCATTTACTAGACAAATGGCAAAGGAAACAAAATAAACAAAAAATTAACCCGAACTATTATGACACCAAAACCCCTCGATTTTGCTGTGGAGCGATCGCCCCCGGGCTGTGCTTAAGCACAATCGCCCCCGGCGACGTTCTACATCCCCGCTCACTGCTGTAGCTCAACAGGCGTGAACGTCAACAAACAGACCCACTAACCAACCAATTGCAGGAGATAAAGAATCATGACTGAAGAAAAGATTAGACAGATAGCTTTCTACGGTAAAGGTGGTATCGGTAAATCTACCACTTCCCAAAACACCCTAGCAGCTATGGCAGAAATGGGTCAACGCATTCTTATCGTTGGTTGTGACCCTAAAGCTGACTCCACCCGTTTGATGCTGCACAGTAAAGCTCAAACAACCGTTCTTCACTTGGCTGCTGAACGTGGCGCAGTAGAAGATATCGAACTTGAAGAAGTAATGCTCACCGGTTTCCGTAACGTTCGTTGCGTAGAATCTGGTGGTCCAGAACCCGGTGTAGGTTGCGCTGGTCGTGGTATTATCACCGCCATCAACTTCTTGGAAGAAAACGGTGCTTACCAAGATTTAGACTTCGTATCTTACGACGTATTAGGTGACGTTGTATGTGGTGGTTTTGCTATGCCTATCCGTGAAGGTAAGGCACAAGAAATCTACATCGTTACATCAGGTGAAATGATGGCGATGTACGCTGCTAACAACATTGCTCGTGGTGTTCTTAAATATGCTCACACCGGTGGCGTGCGTTTGGGTGGTTTGATTTGTAATAGCCGTAACACAGACCGAGAAATCGATTTAATCGAAACCTTGGCAAAACGGTTGAACACCCAAATGATTCACTTCGTACCCCGTGACAACATCGTTCAACACGCAGAATTGCGCCGGATGACTGTTAACGAATACGCACCAGAAAGCAACCAAGCTAATGAATACCGTACATTGGCTACCAAGATTATCAACAACACAAATCTTTCCATTCCTACACCTATCGAAATGGAAGAACTAGAAGAATTGTTGATTGAGTTCGGTATTCTCGAAAGCGAAGAAAATGCTGCAATGTTGATTGGTAACCCAGCTAAATAGTAATACTGTCGCACAAGGAAAAAGGAAGAATTTTATATCTTACCTTTGACCTTCACGCTTGCATCTCCCCCTACTAATCCTAGAGGGGACTCTAAGTCCCCTATTCCCAGAACCTTACGAATCGGAGAGGATAAAATGACACCTCCAGAAAACAAGAAAATCGTTGAAGAAAGAAAAGAACTCATTAAAGAAGTTCTCGAAGCTTACCCAGATAAAGCTAAGAAAAAACGCGAAAAGCACTTAAATGTGTTTGAAGAAGGTAAGAGCGACTGTGGCGTTAAATCTAACGTTAAATCTCTTCCTGGTGTAATGACCGCTCGTGGTTGTGCTTATGCAGGTTCCAAGGGTGTGGTTTGGGGTCCTATTAAGGACATGATCCACATCAGTCACGGGCCTGTTGGTTGCGGTTACTGGTCTTGGTCTGGTCGTCGTAACTACTACACTGGTACTACAGGTATTGATACCTTTGGTACTATGGACTTCACCTCTGACTTCCAAGAAAGAGACATCGTTTTTGGTGGTGACAAAAAACTACTGAAATTGATCCAAGAATTGGATGAGCTCTTTCCTCTTAACCGTGGTGTATCGATTCAATCTGAATGTCCCATCGGTCTAATTGGGGATGACATCGAAGCTGTGGCTCGGAAAGCTGCAAAAGAAATTGACAAGCCAGTTATTCCAGTTCGTTGCGAAGGTTTCCGGGGTGTTTCCCAATCTTTGGGTCACCACATCGCTAACGACATGATCCGTGACTGGGTATTCCCCAGATCTGATAAAGCTAAAGCTGACGGTTCACTGAAGTTTGATTCTACTCCTTATGACGTAGCAATTATTGGTGACTACAACATCGGTGGTGATGCTTGGGCTAGCCGTATCTTATTAGAAGAAATCGGCTTACGTGTAGTTGCTCAGTGGTCTGGTGATGGTACCATCAACGAAATGTTGATGACCCCCAACGTGAAGATGAACCTCATCCACTGTTACCGCTCGATGAACTACATCAGCCGTCACATGGAAGAAAAATATGGTATCCCCTGGTTGGAATACAACTTCTTCGGTCCTACCAAGATTGCTGAATCCCTACGGGAAATTGCTTCTAAGTTTGACTCGAAAATCCAAGAAAACGCTGAGAAGGTTATTGCCAAGTATCAGCCTACAATGGATGCGATCATTAATAAGTATCGCCCCCGTTTAGACGGTAAGACTGTCGCCATGATGGTTGGTGGTCTACGTCCTCGTCACGTTGTCCCAGCTTTCCTAGACTTGGGCATGAAGATGATTGGTACAGGTTATGAGTTCGCTCATAATGACGACTACAAACGTACCACTCACTACATCGAAAACGGCACCATCGTTTACGACGACGTAACCGCATACGAATTCGAGGAGTTTATCAAAGCCCTCAAGCCTGACCTTGTAGCTTCTGGTGTGAAAGAGAAGTACGTCTTCCAAAAGATGGGTATGCCTTTCCGTCAAATGCACTCTTGGGATTACTCCGGTCCTTATCACGGTTATGATGGCTTCGCTATCTTCGCTCGTGATATGGATTTGGCACTCAACAGCCCAACTTGGGGTTTAATTGGCGCTCCCTGGAACAAGAAAGCTCAAGCTAAGGCTAAGGCTAAAGCTACAGCTTAGGGAAATAGCAAAGGGATAAGTAGGGATAGCCTGGGGTTTTAGCCCCAGGGGGAGTCGGGAATTCAAGGTTCAAAATTCAAAAATTAAAAGTTTATTTTGATTTTTGCATTCTGAGTTTTGAGTCAAGTTCCCACTCCCACGACGGCAGTCGCTCATGGGGGAAACCCCCTTGGCGCTAGCCTCTCCCTTTGGGAGAAGACCGCGCTGCCTTACAAAATTTCTCGATGAGTAACGAAAGACTTCAGTAAGCTTGGAGATGTAGAAATGCCTCAGAATCCAGAAAATATTCAAGACCACGTTGAGTTATTCCACCAACCGGAATACCAACAACTGTTCCAAAACAAGAAAGAATTTGAAAACGGTCATGACCCCGCAGAAGTAGAACGGGTTGCAGAATGGACCAAGGGTTGGGAATATCGTGAAAAGAACTTCGCTCGTGAAGCTTTAACTGTTAACCCTGCGAAAGGCTGTCAACCTTTAGGCGCAATCTTTGCGGCTGTTGGTTTTGAAGGTACACTGCCTTTCGTTCAAGGTGCTCAAGGTTGCGTTGCTTACTTCCGCGCCCACTTAACCCGTCACTACAAAGAACCATTCTCTACTGTGTCTTCTTCAATGACTGAAGATGCGGCAGTGTTTGGTGGTTTGCAAAACATGATTGACGGTTTGGCGAACTCTTACCAACTGTACAAGCCTAAGATGATTGCTGTCTGCACAACTTGTATGGCAGAAGTAATTGGTGATGACTTACAGTCTTTCATCAACAACGCCAAAGAAGCTGGTTCAGTTCCTAAAGATTTCCCAGTACCTTACGCTCACACTCCTAGCTTTGTTGGTTCCCACATCACTGGTTACGACAACATGATGAAGGGGATTCTTTCTAACCTGACCGCAGGTAAAAAGAAAGCTACCAGCAACGGCAAAATCAACTTCATCCCAGGTTTTGATACATACATAGGCAACAACCGGGAAATCAAGCGCATTTCTTCCTTGTTCGGCTTTGACTACACCATTCTTGCTGACAACAGCGACTACTTGGATTCACCCAACACAGGTGAGTTTAATATGTATCCAGGTGGTACAAAGTTGGAAGATGCAATAGATTCAATTAACGGTAAAGCTACAATTGCTCTGCAAGCATATTCTACCACCAAGACCCGTGAATACATTGAAAAAGAGTGGAAGCAACCCACTGTAGTTTCTCGTCCTTGGGGTATCAAGGGTACTGATGAGTTCTTGATGAAACTCAGCGAACTAACTGGTAAGGCCATTCCCGAAGAACTAGAAATTGAACGGGGACGTGCAGTTGATGCCATGACTGACTCTCATGCATGGATTCACGGTAAGCGCTTTGCTATCTTTGGTGAGCCAGATTTAGTAATCAGCGTAGTTGGCTTCATGTTGGAAATGGGTGCTGAACCTGTCCACATCCTAGTCAACAACTCCAACGAAGTATTTGAAAAAGAACTTCAAGCTTTACTAGATTCTAGTCCTTTCGGTCAAGGCGCAACCATCTGGGGTGGTAAAGACCTATGGCATATGCGTTCCTTGTTGTTCACAGAACCCGTAGACTTGCTGATTGGTAACTCCTATGGTAAGTACCTATGGCGCGATTGTAAGGTTCCTTTCGTCAGAATTGGTTATCCTATCATGGATCGCCACCACTTACACCGCTACAGCACCATCGGCTACCAAGGTATCATCAACTTGCTCAACTGGGTTGTAAATACAATCTTTGAGGACATCGACCGCAACACCAATATTCCTTCTAAGACTGATATTTCTTACGACTTGATTCGTTAAGAATTGCGTTACGCAGCGTGCTAATTAAGGGTAAGTCAGGGGAATAGGGAGTAGGGAGTGGGAAAGACAGAGTTTTTCCAATACCCGATACCCGATACTGAATCTCCCATCCCCAACTTACCTTCCTTTTTTTCTAGCATTTAACTGAGATATCTATTATGGAAAGTATCAATCATACTCACTCTCATCCTAATTACCATCCACCTAACAATAAAAAATCAGGCTGGTTCAGCAATCTTTTTAATCCTGTGCGTAATTGGCTGGATGGAATTCCAGTTAAAAATTCCCGCCTTGCTCATGTAATTTGTCAAGTGATTCCTTGCTGTTGTCCCTTTGAGCGCAGTATTAGTTTATTTGGGCGGACTTTGCATATTCCACCTCTGTGTAAACTCAATCCTTTCTATGATGAGTTTGTGGGAATGCGTTTTCGGGCTTTATCTTATCTGGCTGATGAGTGTGGAGAGGATGTCACGAAATACATTTGTTAGATGTTTGTCTCCACTTATGACTCATTAAGCAGCTTGCAAAAGTCAATTTTATGAGAATTAAATCCCAGATTTACACTGATAAATTATTTGCTGTAAATGTGGACTAAAGAAGATTTTTGCAGTCAGTCTATTACTCCGTGAATAGACTAATAACTGATATTAACACTGTCGATCCAGCAAGAGAAGAGAAGAGAGATGAAAAGTACCCAAGGCAAAATCAACGAGCTGCTGAGTGAATCAGGATGTGAACACAATCAGCAGAAGCAGGGAGAGAAGAAAAATAAATCTTGCACTCAACAAGCACAACCGGGAGCAGCTCAAGGCGGTTGTGCTTTTGATGGTGCAATGATTGCTCTTGTGCCAATTACTGATGCAGCTCATTTAGTCCACGGGCCGATCGCCTGTGCTGGTAATTCTTGGGGTAGTCGTGGTAGTCTCTCCTCTGGGCCTTTACTCTACAAAACGGGCTTTACTACCGATTTGAGTGAGAATGATGTGATTTTCGGGGGTGAAAAAAAGCTCTATCAGGCAATTCTGCAACTTAGCGATCGCTACAAGCCAGCTGCCATTTTCGTCTATGCTACCTGTGTAACGGCTCTGATTGGCGATGATATGGATGCTGTGTGCAAGGTGGCGGCTGAGAAAACTGGCATTCCTGTGATTCCGGTGATTGCTCCGGGCTTTATTGGTAGTAAAAACCTGGGAAACCGCTTTGGTGGTGAGGCTTTGCTGGAATATGTAGTTGGTACAGCAGAACCAGAAACAACTACGCCTTATGATATTAACTTGATAGGTGAATACAACATCGCCGGAGAAATGTGGGGAGTCACTCCACTCTTAGAAAAATTAGGCATTCGGGTTTTATCTAAAATTACGGGTGATGCTCGTTTCAATGAAATTCGTTATGCCCATCGTGCCAAGCTGAATGTGATGATCTGCTCACGCGCTTTGCTCAATATGGCGAGGAAAATGGAGGAGCGCTACAACATTCCTTTCATTGAAGAATCTTTCTATGGCATTGATGATATGAATCGTTGTCTGCGAAATATTGCTGCTAAGTTGGGTGATGCTGATTTGCAGGAACGCACAGAAAAGCTAATTGCTGAAGAAACGGCGGCTCTTGATTTGGCTTTGGCTCCCTATCGCGCTCGACTTAAAGGGAAGCGGGTTGTATTGTATACCGGCGGTGTTAAGAGTTGGTCGATTATCTCGGCGGCTAAGGATTTGGGCATTGAAGTTGTTGCTACCAGTACAAGAAAAAGCACTGAGGAAGATAAAGCCCGAATCAAGAAGTTGATTGGTAACGATGGCATCATGATGGAGAAGGGTAATGCTCAGGAGTTGTTACGGCTGGTGAAGGAAACTGGCGCTGATATGTTGATTGCTGGTGGTCGTAACCAATACACTGCTCTGAAAGCCCGGATTCCTTTCCTCGATATTAACCAAGAACGTCACCATCCTTATGCGGGTTATTCGGGGATGGTTGAGATGGCGCGGGAATTGTATGAGGCTCTTTATAGTCCTATTTGGGAACAAATACGTAAGCCTGCTCCTTGGGAAGAGTTGGAAGGATGAAGAAATAAGTCTGGGGAAACGAACCACAGAGGCACAGAGTTCACAGAGTAATGAGGGTTTGAGAGGTTTTTGCGTAGATCCAATGAATGCAATTTGGTATTAATATAATGGCGATTGTTAATCTTCCCAATAAACCACTGACTGTTAATCCTCTGAAGCAAAGCCAAGCTTTGGGTGCATCTTTAGCCTTTTTGGGGTTGAAGGGGATGATTCCTTTGTTCCACGGTTCCCAAGGTTGTACGGCCTTCGCTAAAGTTGTGCTTGTACGGCATTTTCGGGAAGCTATTCCCCTAGCCACTACAGCCATGACGGAAGTTTCTACTATTTTGGGTGGCGAGGAGAATGTGGAACAGGCAATTCTCACGCTGGTGGAGAAGGTGCAGCCGGAAATTATTGGTCTATGTAGTACGGGGCTAACGGAAACTAGAGGTGATGATCTGGAGCGTTTTCTTCAGGATATCCGCGATCGCCATCCGGAATTAAATCACTTACCGATTGTATTTGCTCCTACTCCAGATTTCAAGGGAGCGCTGCAAGATGGTTTTGCTGCGGCTGTGGAAAGTATCGTCAGGGAAATCCCCAAAGCTGGTGGAATTAGAACCGAGCAAGTCACGATTTTGGCGGGTTCTTCTCTAACACCAGGGGATGTGCAGGAAATCAAAGAGATGGTGACTGCTTTTGGATTAGTGCCAATCATGGTACCTGATCTTGGCGCTTCCCTCGATGGTCATTTAGATGATGGCTATAGTGCGGTTACAGCTAGTGGCACAACTATAAAACAGCTACGAGATATAGGTAGTTCCGCCTTTACCATCGCTTTGGGCGAAAGTATGCGAGATGCCGCCAAAATCCTGGAGGAGCGCTTTAACATCCCTTACGAGGTGTTTGGTGAACTGACTGGATTGGAAGCTGTGGATGAGTTTCTGCAAGCATTAGCAATCCTCAGCAGCAATAGCGTTCCAGAAAAATACCGTCGCCAACGTCGCCAGCTACAAGATGCGATGCTAGATACTCATTTTTACTTTGGTGCAAAGCGAGTTTCTTTGGCGTTGGAACCGGATTTGTTATGGTCAACGGTAAACTTTTTGCAATCGATGGGGACTCAAATTCATGCAGTGGTGACCACGACGCGATCGCCTCTGTTGGAAAAACTCCCTGTCAAAAGTGTCACCATTGGCGATTTAGAAGACTTTGAAGAACTATCAGCGGGGTCTGATTTACTCATTGGCAACTCTCATGTAGGTGCGATCGCCAAACGTCTCTCCATACCTCTTTATCGTCTAGGTATTCCCATCTATGACCGTTTAGGCAATGGATACTTCACGAAAGTTGGTTATCGAGGCACAATGGAGCTTTTATTTGGCATCGGTAATCTATTTTTAGAAGCCGAAGAAGAGAGAGTTAAACACTTATGGAATATAGGGACTGGGGACTAAGAATAAATTTATTCTCAATACCTGATACCCAATACCCAATACCCAACTCAGGAAAGCAAAATGAAAATTGCCTTTACCACAACTGACCGAATTCACATTAATGCTCACTTCGGATGGGCGAGAGAAATTGATGTTTATGAAATCTCCGACAAGGGATATAAATTTCTCGAAACGCTGAAATTTGAAGGTGACTTAAAAGAAGATGGTAACGAAGATAAAATCAATCCCAAACTAGATGCTTTAGTTGATTGTACCATCGTTTACGTCACAGCGATTGGTGGTAGCGCCGCAGCTCGTTTAATTAAGAAAGGCGTTACCCCAGTCAAAGCTAAATCCGAGGAAGAAGAAATTAGCGAAGTCCTCAACAAACTCGTGGAAACCCTCAAAGGTAATCCTCCACCTTGGTTGCGTAAAGCTTTAAGACAAACTACTCCAAATTTTGTAGATTAATTTCAAGTTGAAGCAACGGTATGAGTACAAATAAGAGTGTAAACGAAACCACCAATGAAGTAATCTTGAACTCTCCTTTTCTCAAGACATTGGTACAACAAATTCGGGGACAAGATAGTTACGGAGTTTATCGTAATTGGTCTGATGAATTAATCCTCAAACCCTTCATTGTTACCAAACAAAAGAAACGCGAAATTTCTCTTGAGGGTGAAGTTGACGCGATGACTCAGGCGCGGATTATGGCATTTTTCCGGGCTATAGCGGCTGCTATTGAACAAGAAACAGGTCTAATTTCTCAGGTCGTGATTGATTTGAGCCATGAAGGATTCGGCTGGGCGCTGGTTTTTTCTAGTCGTCTTTTGCTAGCTGTAAAAACCTTGCGTGATGCTCATCGCTTTGGTTTTGACTCGCTGGAAAAATTAGCAGAAGAGGGAGAAAACTATGTCAAAAAAGGCATTTATTTAGCCAAGAGATTCCCAGAAGTAGGCAACCTTTAAGACTGGACAAAACTTAATTTTTGTTTGTGTCTTAATGTCTTTGTGTTCAGATTTATTTTTCAACCATTAGACACTAGACAGAAAGAGGTTTGTTTTCTGCTCAACTTAATAATTGGGAGTAGTAAATGGCGCAAGTGAGCGAAAAAGATATTGAAGAAATCAAAACCAAGATTAAGCGGCTCAATAGTAAAGCAGGTCAAATGAAGATGGATCTGCATGATTTAGCAGAAGGACTGCCTACAGATTACAAAACGCTGATGGATGTGGCATCTGCAACTTATCAAATCTATCAAGAGCTAGATCAGCTTAAACAACAGCTAAAAATAATGGAGAATGCTCAATGACTGGAACTATGAATCAATTCAAGAAGCTTGTAGATGCAGAGGAATTTTTTCAATTTTTCAATCTGCCCTACGACAAAGAAAATGTGAATGTAAATCGTCTGCATATTTTGAAGAAGTTTTCTCAATTTATGGCGGAAGTTGATGATAATTCTCATGGTTTAACTTCAGCAGAAATACTCCAACAATATTCGTTAGCTTTGCAAAAAGCTCATGATCTTTTCCTGAAATCAACAGCTCATGAAGAAAAGCTGTTCAAAGTGTTTAATGACAAGCCAAAGAATGTAGTTAAGCTGACAGAAATCAGTTCTGATTAGGAGGTAAAAATTGATCAACCTAACGCCTACCGAATTAGAACGCTATAGTCGCCAAATGATGCTTCCAAATTTTGGCGAACTAGCTCAAAAACGCCTAAAGTCAGCGACAGTTTTAGTTACAGGTGTGGGGGGATTAGGCGGTACGGCGGCGCTTTACTTAGCAGTAGCGGGCGTTGGGCGACTAATCCTAGTCCGGGGTGGTGACTTGCGATTGGATGATATGAACCGTCAGATTTTAATGACGGATGATTGGGTAGGTAAACCCAGGGTATTCAAAGCCCAAGAAACTCTGGAAGCTATTAATCCTGATATCAAGGTGGAAGTAGTTCATGATTATGTCACTCCTGAAAATGTAGACTCCTTGGTGCAATCGGCTGATATGGCGCTGGATTGCGCCCACAATTTTACGGAACGCGACTTGCTGAATGCAGCTTGTGTGCGTTGGCGTAAGCCGATGGTGGAGGCTGCTATGGACGGGATGGAGGCTTACCTAACTACAATTATTCCCGGTGTGACTCCTTGTTTATCATGTCTGTTTCCAGAAAAACCTGATTGGGATAAACGTGCTTTTTCAGTTCTGGGCGCTGTATCTGGGACACTAGCTTGTCTAACAGCGTTGGAGGCGATTAAGCTGATCACTGGGTTCAGTCAACCTCTGTTATCGCAATTACTAACAATTGACTTGAATCGGATGGAATTTGCCAAGCGCCGTTCTCAACGCGATCGCGCTTGTCCAGTATGCGGTAACACTGCGCCCTGGAGATACGGACAACCCACATCGATGGAACCTACAAGTAATTGTACAAAGTAGTCATTAGTCATTGGTCATTAGACAACTGACAAAATACTCTTACCTGCATTCAACAAAACTTCATCGCGACAAATCAGGAGACGTAATGGCTGTTAGCTTAACAGAAAAAGCAGAATTTCGTCTGCGGTCATTTATAAGAGGTTCTTCCTCTGACAATAATGACGCTTCAAAAGGCATCCGTATATCTGTGAAAGATGGTGGTTGCAACGGATATGAATATGGAATTGATGTCACTAACAAACCACAACCAGATGATTTGGTAATTCAACAAGGTAATGTATTGATTTACGTTGATGCCAAAAGTGCGCCGTTATTGGACGGGGTTGTGGTCGATTTTGTAGAAGGGGTGATGGAAAGTGGCTTTAAGTTCACTAACCCTAATGCAACTGATACCTGCGGTTGTGGAAAATCTTTCAAAACAGATGATGGCACACCCACTGGTGTACCTTGTAGCTAGTTGAATATTTGGGGAATTTAGAAAGACACTTGTGTGGAGTTTTTCTCAAGTTCTGTTAGTACCAAATAGACTTCAACGCTGCTCGTAGAAATGATGGACAATTGCTAATCTACTGGTTTTGAAAAAATCGCAAGTTGGTCACGCTGCTCGAAGTTTGCAGTTGACTCCAAACTTCGGGAAATCAATTCAATCGTATAAGTTTTGAGGAGAATCGGAAAATGGCAAGCTATCAAGTTAGATTAATCAACAAAAAGCAAGACCTCGACACCACAATTGAAATCGATGAAGAAACTACCATTATAGAAGGAGCAGAAGAAAATGGTATTGAGTTACCTTTCTCTTGTCATTCAGGTTCTTGCTCTAGTTGTGTAGGCAAAATTGTTGAAGGTGAAGTTGATCAATCTGAGCAAATTTTCTTAGATGATGAGCAAATGGAGAAAGGTTTCGCTCTCCTTTGCGTTACTTATCCCCGTTCTAATTGCACAATTAAGACTCACCAAGAACCATATCTTGTGTAAAGGATTGCTTTGACCGCTACTCTGAGCAATATTTAATTAAGGATGAAGGATATATATCCTTCATCTTTTATCATTATTAAAAAGTTGATATATTAGAAATTTTTTATAACTGCCAAAGTTGAATTTGATAACAAAGATGGCTGTCAAAAATTTGTCGTGCTGCTAGACCCTCAGCAATTGGTTTATCCAGCCAACGTTTAAAAGCCCAACTTCCTATTGTATGTATAGGTGGAACTGCTATCTTGACAACATCAGCAATATATTTAAATGTGGTAAGTCCAAAAGTCCGAAAATTGCTCAGACACAAATCAATTGTTGGTGCAATTGATTGAGAAATATCTTCGCTTTTAATTAATTTAAAGCCTGCTTTCTCTAGAGATGCTTGGAGTTCGTTAGCAATATGACAGTTAGAAAAAATTCCTTCTTTGTATTCGGGATCACAGCGCATCATATCTGCTATTAGTAAGTAACTACCACTATTGAGTAAACGCGCTGCACCTTGAGCTAAATCTTCTACAGCGATATACTGGCTACTTTCACTGAACAGCACTAAATCATAGGAATGTGAAGTCTGAAAATCTTCAAATGTCGTTAAGTAGAAAGGTACTTTACCGTTAGTATTTTGAATAAATCTCTCTTCTTGGATTGCATCTGGTGCTAGTCCCTCAACACTCAGTCCACGTTCGCAGAGGGATTTTGCATTACCGCCAATACCACAGCCTACGTCTAGCACGGTTTTGGTTCCTTCTGGGATGAAACTAAAAAGTTTGGCTGTATAGGCTTCTTGTGCTTTACGCAGGTGAGTTATAGTCAATTCTTCTCCAATAGTTGGTATTACTTCCCAATAGCCGTAATGTAGGTAGGAGGAACCTGTGAGTCCCATATAATAATCTATCGCTGCATTTTGGTAGCGGGTTGCTTTGGGAATTTTAATTGACTTTGAGTTTTTCATTGAGGGTTAAGATCAGGTTGGCGAAGGTATTGGTATTTAATCATATTATTCTGATCAGAGAGCAAATTTAGCTGGCTGTCTCACGCACCAGACGCACCAGAGGAGGATTGAAGTAGGCGATCGCCTCAATAGTTTGGAAAGCTGGTATTTTTAGTTACAGAGTTCTTTTTCAGAAGAATTTCGCTGTGAGGGCATGGGTACTGCTGGAATACGTGCCAAAATTCCTTTCTTTAGTGGTTCTGGGCGTTCACTCCACGGTAATAAACCTTCTGGGTGAGCATAATATTTACTCGCACACTCGAATACTCCAGCCACTGCTGTGGGTGATAAATCAGCAGAAATATCACCAAAAAGATAAGTACATTTACTATGTGCAGCGAAGGATACCACACAAGCGCGATCGCAAGCACTCATGCAGTTCACTGGTTCAATCACAAACTCTGTATTCAATTCCCAATCGGGATAATGTGCTTGTAATTGTTTGAGCAGCTTTTCTCCACCACTTTCACCGACACGCTTACCACCTTCCCACTTACTCGCACAAGTGGTACAAACAAATATTGTATGTTGTGCTGTCATCTATGCCTCGTAGATTTTAGCTAAAGTTACTTTTATATCGGCGGGTATTCTGACTTACGCAATTTTAAAATTTAGGTTTTGGATTGTCTGATACCATCTCAAACTAAAAATCTAAAATCGGTTTACAGTTGCGGGACAGCGCCGGATTCACACCAGACTTTCTTCGTTACCTTTAATAGGTAATTTTTATTAAAACCGGATATATGAAAATATAGCATATTTTTGTCAAATTGATGACACGGTGAAATAGAAACTTGATCGAATATTGCAACTGCGTGTAGTACATTCAAAAATCATCAACTACAGATGGACTTAGATGAATCTATACTTCATCTAAATGAAAAGGTTTGTAAATCAGCCTTTGGATAAAATTAACAGATTATTTTGGTTGTCAAATAATAGTTAAATTGCTAATAAATTTATTTTTTGAAGTTGATGAATATCGGTATTTTAAAAGATAGCTGTAACTTTGGTGGCAATTTTAGCTTTTATTTAGCTAATTAACCCTTATATATGTTCAAATCTTTATAAATGATTCATAATTTAAACTTATCAGAGTGATAATATATAAATAAGCTAAATTGTTGCTAGTGAACCTAAACTTCAATTAACAGCTATTATTGGGTTGTTTAACAGATTTTTATCTGAATTCTAGTTGAGCTAAAAATTAGGCATAGCTTTAGTTATAAAATGAGCAAAATCTGCGTGAATATTGTCCTAATATCAACGTCAATATCTACTGAGGTTTAGGTTGAGGAACTAAACCCGAAAAAGCCTCAAAAATCTGGGTTTTCACTTCCTTTTGCCCAATCTACAATCTTACATATCTTTTCTTGACCAATGGTAGGTATAACCTACTATAAACGTTGCTGAGTCAATTTAGAAATATTAAGGATTAGTTATGAATCAGATCAAAAAGCAAAAAATGAGTGAAATCACCAAGCAATGGCTGATCGTAAACGGCTACAATCCTCAAAATTTAAATCAAGTATGTAAAAATGGTGATACGGCTTTGATGAAAGCTACCAGAGAAGGAGTCTATGCAGTTGTCAAAGAACTAATTGATTTGGGCGCAAATATTAATGCAAAAAATTATGATAGTAATAATGCTTTATGGTTTGCTTGTTTCGGCAATCATTACGAGTTAATTAGCTTGTTGCTAGCTGCTAAAATTAACATTAATAACCAAAATGATAATGGTGCAACTGTTTTAATGTATGCAGCATCAGCAGGAAAAACAGGTGTTGCTAAATTACTTCTTCAACACAATCCTAATTTGGATATCAGAAATTTAGACGATTATAAAGCAATAGATTTTGCTAGCAATATAGAGATTTTGGGATTACTCAAAAATGCCGCGAAGTAAGAATTTAAAGCCAGCTTACCACGATGCAACCAAGCATTCTTACTTATCTGTACAGATTAATCCAAATTATGTAGATGCTTCAACTCAGCCAACTGCATTTAAAGTTTATCCCAAGTTTTATCGGCGGGTGAAATTAAATGTCAATAATCCTCTTCATTCTTTTATCTGGTTAACCAGTGCTGTTACTCTCGAAAAGGCATATAAAGATGTACCCTATAAACTCCGGGTAAATCCCTCAGCAGGGGCTTTATACCCGACGGAAGTGTATGTACAAGTGCGCGGGATGTCGGGAATGGTAGATGGGATCTATCATCTGGAAGTTGAGAATAATTGTCTTACTCTAATTTATGAATTAATTGATGATGGGTTGGAAAGTTATATCATACCGGGTAAAAGTATCAAGGGCTGCATTTTTTTAATTAGTTGCGTTTATTATAGGTCTAGCTGGAAATATCAGGATAGAAGCCTGAGATATTGCTTTTTAGATAGCGGTCATCATTTAGGCGCGATCGCAGCATCAGCTTACCTTCATAACCAAGATATACAACTGATTTTTGACTTTGATAAAGTTGCTCTCAATACAGTTTTAGGCTTTGAAAATAAGGAGTTTATCACTGCTGGGGTAATCTCAGGTGAGGTGCAAGAAAAGCCAGTTAGACGCTTAAGGCTGAAGGTTCCTTTTGTCTGTGGTACGGATTATTTTGAAGCTAATCAATTGATTGAAGATAGCTATCAACTAACAGCTGTGCAGCAGAGTCCAGCACAGCGACTCGAACAGCCACAGTTTAACTTGGACAAGGAGAAGTTTTATCAAACTGTTTGGAATAGACGATCAATTAGACGTTTCCGGAAACAGTTTATTTTTCAAGAAGACTATCTATATATCTGGCGACAAATTGAAAAATCGATACCAACAGAGAATTTTGAGGACATCGAAATCTACTCTGTTGTGCATCGAGTCGAGGGGATATCGCCGGGATTATATAAAGGTACGCATCTGCTGAAGTCTGGTAATTTCGGGGAACGGACGGGTTATTTATGTGTGAATCAAGCGATCGCTAGAGATTGTGCTGTAACTTTGTTTTTTGTATCTGACTATATCAATTATCAAACTGCTATGCAATTAGCTGGTTTTGTCGGACAAAGAATTTATTTGGTGAGTAATTATTTGGGCATTGATTGTAGTGGAATTGGTGCGTTTTACGATGATGAAACCCAAGAATTATTAGAAACAGATAAAGATGTTCTCTATGGAATGGCTATTGGCAAATAACTAGGATCATAAAGACAGATGATGAACAATAATTTTTATTTTAATAGCGACGATTCTCATCCTAAGCAGCCGACATCGGCAGATATTATACTGCGGCAACAACTAGAGTATTCTATTAGTAGATATTTTTATGACGGGTGCGATCGCATCATTCAAAATCTGCTCTCTAATTGTCGCTGGTACGTCACAACTCGCGCTAATGCAATGACATTGGTGATTGAGTGTCCTGATCAAGTTACTAATTGGCGAGTTCTGCGACAAATCGTACCAATGGGAACGTTGCTAAACTCCATAATTAGCAGTGCTAAAATCCGTGTTTGTCCCCCAGATAGTCAAGGTTTACCTTTTGAAATGAGGGTAGATGAATTGTCTGTTTATCGTGATTGGGCGTAAGTCAATTTTGGATTGTTAATTAAGTCTATCTATTCTGGTTAATGAGTTTGGTTAATTGTTCAAAAACTAAGTCGCCTGAATGTTTGACTACCGGACTTAATTCTAGTCCCAAATCAAGGTTTGCGGCTTCAATTAAGTAAACTGTGACATCTTTAGGAAAGTCATTTCCAAATATTTTCCGACCAGCAGCCAAAGCATTATCCCAACGAAAATCATGTAAATTATAACTAGGTTCTGGTAAAGCTTCTAGTTCCGAACCTGGAACTTTAAATACAGCACCAGGTTCGGAACCCGTGGAACTAGCATCAATAATTACTAATGCTCTACTACCTCTGGCTTTAAACATGACTTCCATCCCTGCGGTTCCACAGTCATACACTCCCACATCAGGATGAGGATTTTCGGCTAGATATTGTTGTAGGCGTTGGGCAATAATTACACCTACAGCGTCGTCACTGCGGTTAAGATTACCGCAACCAATGATAGTTAGCAAGACGTTTTAAATTAGGTAATAGTGAATAAATCAGAACAAGCCTTGGCGACTAGAAGTCGTGGCTACACAGACAAAAGCGACCTGGGTTTAAAACCCTTCGTTTCTCTTAGTCCGCACAGGCGGACTTTCCTCCGGGAAGCCGTTACGCGTCATGTTTGTGTAGTAGCAATTTCTAATCGCCCAAAATTTTAAAACCTAAAACTTCACACCATATTTGTTAGCAATTTCTGTAAATTTTTCACATTGCTTTTGTGATGCGTCAGTTAATATCATTTCCGCTTGTTCTGGAGTATTACCTTCTTTAGGGATTAAATACTTGACATAAAGGGCTATAAAATCGGCGACAACTGCTAAACCAGATAAACCATGTTGGTCAGCTTCTTTACCTGCGATCGCAGAGACTAACCCGGCTTTAATTGGGTCTGGTTTAACTTTCATAAACTGGTCAATCAGCTTAGGAATGTACTCTGTTGGTGGCAAGTTATTTAACTTACTTTGGTCTGGAGTAAAATTACAATCTGCGGCTTTTGCCTGCTCTAAAACACACCATTCTATGAATTCTTGCAGTGCTGGTTCAGGAAGGCGAGGGAGATATCTATGTAACGCTATATCAGGCACAAGCTTACCTTGTAAATTTATGTTTTTTGAAGTGCATCACTGCAAGCCTAACCCATTAGTTATTTGAGTTTTAGTGTGTTACGCTACGAGATTTAAACAAATATTTAAACTATAAATTTACAAACCAGTGCGCTACAAATCAAATATGTAAATTGGTGTCACACTCGGCTAATTTATTGCTCATTATATATTTTTTTTGGTAGCACTCCCAACGTGTCAAAATTACTTAACCATGTTTAAGCTATGATTAAAAGTAAAACTAACTAATTTAGTGTATGCAAACTATTACTGATATTGGCACATTAATTGTTCGCACACCCGGAACTCTGGGCGGTCGTCCTCATGTTGCAAGAACCAGAGTATCTGTACAACGAGTAGCAGGTTGGTACAAAATGGGTCTGAATGCAGAGGAAATTGTCGAACGAATGGGCAGTTTGACTTTAGCACAAGTCTACGCAGCCTTAACTTACTACCATGCCAATCCAGAAGAGATTCAAGCTTATCTTTCTGCGGAGAGGTCAAACTATGAACAACTGGCTGCTCAGATGGGTCAGTTAGTATGAGTGAAATACGATTGCTAATTGATGAAGATGCGATGGATCATCGATTTGTGGGAGCATTGAAAGCAAGAGGAGTAGATGTCACAACTGTTGGGGAACTAAGTAGAACAGGTTTCAGTGATGAGGAACAGTTAACTATTGCGACTGAACAGCAACGAGCTTTTTACACATTTAATGTTGGCGATTTTTGCCAGCTACACACTCTCTACATAACTCAGCAAAGAACTCATTCAGGTATTATTATTTCGTCGCAGGATTATTCACTGGGTGAGCAGATGCGGCGAGTTTTGAAATTGATGGCGACTAAATCTGCTCAGGACATGGAAAATCAGTTAGTGTTTCTCAGTGCTTATTTAGGGGAGTAACTTCTATGACGCTATCGCCTATGGTGGTTTTGTTGTGCAATTTCCCTCGGTACTGGGCTTGTAGGGTGTAGCTTATAGCCATTGTAATTAAATTGGTATTAGTTTTACAAACTAATACCAATTTAAATATTTACACTAAATTATTAAGCAATATTGCTTAGAAGATATTACACCCTTGTTTCTTGCTATAGTTATACAACGCTCAAATACTAGCTTATTAGGGACTTATGAAAAGATTGAAAGTTTTTTCTGGATTAGCTTTGCTTGGACTTCTTGGTTCTAGCATTTTGGCATCCTCCGCCGTTGATGCTCAAACAACTGCTTCGTGTAATTGGTTCACAGGAACGTATAAGGATGTAGGCAAAGGAGTAATAGTTCATATCGGTGGAAATCGGGTGATTGTTTACAATGGCAATCCTACCCCTCTGGATGGTCGATGCATTGATAACGAGCGAATTGAAGTAAATTTTGGCAACAAAATCTTGACTGGAAGAAGAACTCGTAATGCTCCCGATGTGGCATGGAGCAATCAGACGGTCTGGAGAAGGGAGGGCAACACGGTTGCTTATCCACTACCAGGGTTTTAATTTTTCTTGATCAATACCTTAGCCAAAATAACTTAATGGGTGAGAAGGCTGCCCAAGTTGTGCATTGGACTTGGTGATACCAAATTCGAGTGGTTAATGACTCTGTTCTTAATAAGCAAGGGATTAAACCTGGGTAAAACGCAAAGAATGTAAAGTTTTATTGCAAGATTCAACACTTCTGACACAGTTATCAGCTGATGATTCAACTGATAACTGATAACTGATACTAAATTAAGCAGTCCGAAAACGCGCCAACTCCTCACCAGTCTTCGCATCATGGGCGTGAACAGTACACACCAAACAAGAATCAAAGGCTCGCGCTACGTGACCAACTTCCACAGGGTCAGTAGGATCTTGAATGGGAGTCCCTATTAAAGCCTCCTCAATGGGACCGCGTTTACCTTCACCGTCACGAGGTCCAATATTCCAAGTCCCAGGGGCAATCACTTGGTAATTTTTAATCTTACCGCCTTCTACCTCAACCCAGTGAGACAACGCACCCCGCGCGGCTTCCGTTGCACCCCAACCCTTACCATCTCTTTCTGTAGGCTTAATATACCAAGGGTCATTTAATTTAAACTCGCGTAAGCAGTGTTCAGCTTGGCGATATAACTTTACAAGTTCGTGAACTCGTGCTAACTGACGCAGGTGAACGTTAGCACCACGCATACTTTTGAAGGCATCCAGTATAAACCCGTCATGGTGTTGCCAGGATTCACCGTGATGACCACCAGCTACTAACTGCCTGGCTAAGGGGCCTGCTTCTAAGCGTCCGAAGTTTTGGTGCAGGACAGCACTCGACCAAGAATAGGCATTGTCAAAGTCTTTGGTATTATTCGCGGTGGGTTTAGTAGTGCGATCGCTTGGATGAATATCTGCTGTTCCCTCATCGTACCAGGAATGAGTGGTATTTTCCCGCAGGAAAGACTGATCCATCAAAGAGTGAGTATCGCTGAAGCTGTCATACACCCCACCCTTCATAATCATCGCCGCATTTCGCCCTTCTATAGTGGGCTTTTGGTATTTGTCCTCATGGGCTAAATATCCCCAAGTCACATACTTACCCACACCAGCGCCATATCTATCCAAACCGATATCTAAACCCATGCGCCAATAAAAACCCAAATCTGACTCACGATGATTGCGGTCTTCATCCATCCAGTCCATGAAATCATCATAAGTCTGGATTTGTTCGTAACGTTCCAATGAACAACCCAACCACACTGGTTCTAACCAATTTGTGCGGAAATATTCCAGAATTGCCCAAGCGCGGGTAATGTCTGTCAAAGTCGGGGCGCACATCACACCACCAGGAACCATATAACTGCTATGGTATCTTGTGCAATCCTCATAATGTTACTGAAGAACTTGTTTTATAAAGCTTTTCTGGTATGAGATAACATTTTATTTTCACCATTTCAGTTTATAAATAAGGGAATATCTAGGGAATAATCGGACAAAATCAGGGTAATTGCGAGGGGACATATTCCACATCTACACATGAATATGCAAACGCAGACTCAACCGACTGGTTCGCAGATATATTTGCAGATTTTGAGCCGCAGAACACCACAGACGGCAGCTATAGGGGAACAATGGCGAAAATTAAAACGACGGAATTACAGTATCAAGCAGTTTTTGAGCAGAAGTTAGTCGAAGCTCATACTAATTTAAAAAGGGAGAGAATAAGAGTTAGCATTAAACAAACTGGTAATTCTCTCCAGTTACGAGCTACGCTACCGTTAAAACCAGGCGATAGCAGCTCAGGTAAAGAAAAAAAGCAGTATGATTTGTCTCTGGGGATACCAGCAAATTTAGAGGGGCTGAAAACTGCAATTGAAGAAAGTTACGAGTTGGGTAAATTAATCGCTCGTCATACTTTCCAGTGGAATGAGAAGTATTTAGGAATTAAATCTAGAGAGAAGCAAGAAATAAAAACCATTGGGGAATTATTAGATACATTTGACGATAAATATTATCAAACCCGTCAGAAAACTATAACCAGTCAAAATACTTTTGCTAATTATATATCTGTCATTAAAAGAAACTTTCCTCTCACCCATTTAGCCACAAAAAAGAATTTTGAGGAAATTATTAATTCATTTCAGGGGAATAAAAAAAATGAACTAATTGCCGTAAGTTCAGTTTTTGTTAAAACATTTAATTTAGAATTTCAACTCGATGTGACACGAGATCATGTCACCCCAGCCCATAGAGAAATTCCCGAAGATGATCAGATAATATCTGCTTTTTACCTCTTTGAAAAATTTGCCCTCAACCGCAAAAATACAAATATTAGTGATGAAATAGATACTTGGGAAATGTGGCGTTGGGTATATGGAATGTTGGCGACTTATGGTTTAAGACCAAGGGAACTATTTGTACAACCAGATATTAATTGGTGGATGTCTCCCCAAAATATAGACCATACTTGGAAAGTGAATAAAAATACCAAAACAGGATATCGAGAAGTTATCCCCTTTGTACCTGAATGGATAGAATTATTTGATTTACAAAATCCCAAACCATTAAAGATTTTAGAGAAAAAGGTGGCAAAAATTGCATCTGTACAAAATATTAATTGGATGCGGAGAGATATATCCAGATGGTTTCGGAAGGTGGGAATTGAGTTTCAACCCTACGATTTGCGGCATGGTTGCGCGATTCGAGCGCATCTTCAGGGAATACCGATTAAGGCCGCAGCAGACAATTTAGGTCATACTGTTGATGAACATACAAAAACCTATCAAAGATGGTTTGGGATTGAAAATAGGAAAAAAGCCTTTGGTGAGGTAATTAGTCAAAAGTCATTAATTGATTTGCAGAAGAATGAAATTTTGGCGTTAAGGATCGAGAATGAAAGGTTAAAGTTGGATGCTGAAAAGTTGAAATTATCAGAGAATGTTTAAAAATCCAGAGAACTATCGCAAAAGTTAATAATTGTGAAGAGATTGCAAATAACAAATCACTGGAACGGACAGATATGATACATCTAAGTTTGATTGGATGTATCATATTTGTCCGCTCCGTAATTTCTTTAGGATGAAGTCAAATGGCTAAAAGTTTCAAACATCTTCTGGTTGGGTTAACTTCCATTAGTAGCATAATGCTAAGTTCAGCAGTATTTGCTGACACTCATCTTGAGACAGCCTATATACAACCAAGAACTCTAGTTTATTCTGGTGGTAATTTTCGTGTGCTTGCTGACAATAAATTCGATGGTTCTGAAAAAGCATTGATTGGACCAGCAGCAAAAATACTACATCAAAGACTGAGTACAAATCGGTCTAAAATTCTAGACTGTACCTACAGAAGGGCAAATAAAGATTTCCCCTCTAGCAGAGCAGTTATCGACAATCAATTAAGAAGTGTTTTTGTCAATGCTGCTAGCGGTAATCGTCCAATTGTGATGACCGTGGCGTATATGTGGGCAGAGCCAGGTAATGTTGGTAGGGGAACACTTGGTAAATCTGGTCAATTTCCAGAGAAAGGAGATCTGCTTAGAGTTGCATTAAATTCTGACCAGTTTGGTGCTGGAGCTACTTACCATAAAAGTAATGATCTTGATTATTGGGCAGATGTGTTAGCACACGAAGTTCTTCACAACTTGGGATATAACCATCCTACTGGGTATCCAGGATCATTTATTGAAGAATTTGGCGTGTGTGTTCGGTTCAATGGAGTAGAACCTGCTGAATTTGGCTTGACGGGTAGCGATGTCTACGACGGGATGAAAAAATAAGTGCGATCGCCGATCCTGTAGGGTGCGTCAATGGAATGTAACGCACCTTATTACTGACTTGAACGCAGTTGCAAGTTATTAGTGCGATGATGAGAGGGCAAGCAATGATGAATTTTCATCTTCATAAAATAATTTGATCGTGCTGAACTCCCGACGCAGTAAATTTTCAACTTGTAAGGTAGAACAGTTTCCAAGTCTAAGCCAGATGACTTTTGGGGGATTCCCAAACACTAAACTCAGATCGTGCATATCAGCATCTTTCGAGACGATCATCAAATCATTATCTTTTGCATAATTCCAAACTATCGGGTCTATTGTTGCTTTCATGCCTACGTCTCGAACATGAAGCGAGTCTGGAAAAAGATCGCTCAAGCGGGTGGATAATTTAGGAGATAAGTTTTCATCAAACAGTAATTTCATGCTGATAATGGAGAAATCATAAGCCGACGTTCACGGTCAGCAGCATAAGCAATACAAGCTTTTAAATCTTCTCGCGTCAAATCAGGAAAATCATCAAGAATTTCCGCTTCAGTCATCTCGGAAGCTAGGTATTCAAGCACCTCATAAACTGTAATTCGCAAGCCACGTACACAAGGCTTACCACCGCGCTTATTCGCTTCGATTGTGATATAGTTTCTGTAATCCATAGGTGGCTATGCATTCTTCCCAATTTGTCTGATATTACCATGTATTTCTGCTAAAAACTCAATAACTTTACCGTTAAACATCTTTGAGAAGTGCGATGGGTAAAGCCCGGTCTCTGAGCATCGCGCAATTGCCAAACAAATAAATCAATAAAAATATGCGTGCAAACATTGACACTCAGAAGTTAGAACGTCTGATGCAAGTTTTAGGTAGAGAAGCCCAGGGTTCAGGCTGCATCTACTTTACAGGTGGAGCTAGTGCGCTACTAATTGGATGGCGCAACTCCACAGTTGATGTTGATATTCGTCTAGACCCCGAACCACCAGGGATTTTTCAAGCGATCGCCAAGCTTAAACAAGAATTAAACATCAATATCGAATTGGCATCTCCGCAGGATTTCTTGCCACCTCTTCCAGGATGGCGTGATAGAAGCGTATTCATTGGCAAACAAGGTCAAATTTCGTTTTATCACTATGATTTCACAGCCCAAGCTCTTTCTAAACTGTCCAGGGGATTTGACCGTGACATTAAAGATATTGAAGCCATGTACAAACAGAAATTATTCTCTTTGACTGATCTACGGAATTGCTTTGAAGCGATCGCACCTGAACTAATCAGATTTCCCTCTCTAAACCCTGATATACTTAGAACCAGAATCGAGAAATTTATTGAACGTTGTGAAAATAACCTGGAGGAAAATCAATCATGAATCTCAATGAGTTGCCAGGTGCAGAAATAATATTACCTGGACTGAATGATCTTCACAGAGGGGAGTCCAAGACAATTGGGGCATTGTTAGTGGCGATCGCGTCAACACGCTTAACTGAAGCCGGTTTAGATATTCCTAAAAATCACCTAGCCCCAGAACCAGAGTTAACTTTATATGCTAATCTCCAAGATCAAAGAGACGATGCTTACGTTTATTATAATGCTTTACTTAATCAACTAAATAGCTTTTGCAATGCTCTTGAACTCAGTTATAAATATCAGCCGTCTAACTTCAGAGTTAAACATCTTTAAGAAGTGCGATGGAGATAAGTTTTCATCAAACCGTAATTTCATGCTGATAAGGTCGAAATCATAAGCCGACGTTCACGGTCAGCAGCATAAGCAATACAAGCTTTTAAATCTTCTCGCGTCAAATCAGGAAAATCATCAAGAATTTCCGCTTCGGTCATCTCGGAGGCTAGGTATTCCAGCACCTCATAAACTGTAATTCGCAAGCCACGCACACAAGGCTTACCACCGCGTTTATTCGCTTCGATTGTGATATAGTTTCTGTAATCCATTATGTAGCTGTCCATTCTTGCCAATTTGTCTGATCGTACCATGTATTTCTGCTAAAAACTCAATAACTTTACCGTTAAACATCTTTGAGAAATGCGATCGCGCAAGCGCTGACTTGTCAGTTCGCTATTAAGTAGAGAATCTTAGCTTAGATTATCAAGAGATTGAAATAGGGTCACGTTAATATCGTTTAAGGTAATATGAGAGAATGATTTAATTAGTATTTCACCCTTGATCATTCATCTTTTACAAGAACCTGCAACACCTACCCAAATCAACGAGATGCTTCAAGCCAATCGTTTCTATATTAAAACAGCCGTAGATATACGTCATCAAATTTTGGCAGGTGGAGGTGAAATGCACTCGGACTGCGAAAACATTTTACTTGAGAATACAAGTCAACAGCAGGATGTTTGGGGCGCGAGTTGGAATCCTATTTCTCAAGAAATTTTCTATGAATCAATGGTAAATCTCCGTCCACGTCAAAATAGAGCGATGGAAATTTTAGATCCGACGATTCGTGAACAGGTCAAACAAATCATCCACAAGTTATTAGGAGGCGTATGAATAACTGGACTGTAGAACAAATTGCGTTTCGGTGCGATCGCCTTTCTGTACGTCTGGAAAGATTAGCGCAGAACTTTGTGCAAATGGCATCTTTCAGTTTGGATGGGGTTAATGGGGAAGCGGTACTTGGGATTGTTAGAGAAAGTAAAGTATTTTTAGAACTGACAGCGATTGATTTAGATGTGGACAGTGCCTTTGAACTGGCTCAAATGCAACGTCAATTGTCTCGATGGCATATTCATTGGTGGTCAACTTGGGAAAGTGATTCTAGTCGTCTGGAAATTTCAACCTTGTCTCAAACCTGGGCAAATCGAATTAGGGAGATGGCAGGAGTTCTGGTTTGAGAAAAACGCTCAATATCCAAATAAATCAATACTTCAATACTTAAGTCAAACCGTAACTATTTTAATTATTTTATCGTTATTTGCGTATTTATATTGAGAAAAAGGCGGGTTTATATTCCAATGGTAAGAAAATAATTATACTTAACAACTTGCCTTGTACTTCCCCTAATTGAGATAGCTAATCTAGGATTAGGGAAGAATTAGGTAATGTCTGAGAAAACAAAATAACTTTTAGCAGAGAAAAATCAATGGATTGGCTGCTAGATACCACCTTTGAATCTCCTGATTTAAGGAAACGCTAGGGAATCATTGCACCTATCCTTACAAATCCTGACCACATAAGCAATTCCGCAATTTATCACCATATAACTGCTGTGCGGCCATTGTCCCCCTAGAAGGGCATAGATTTCTACAGGTTTAGCAGAAATTGTTACACCGATTTCGTAAGACTTGCCAGTGAAAGCCGCAAACCTGCGACAAGCTTCTTCATAAAAGCGACTACGACGGTAATTTTTATTGGTCAAGTCAATGGCAAACAATCCATAAAAATACCGAGGAATACTTTGCATTGTTTCGGCAATTTGACCCAAATTTCTCGCCAAAATCGCATTGCGAGGCACTTCTGTCCCCCAGAGTGTGTCTAATGCCCAAGATGCACTCGTGAGATGGGAACCACCGCAGATACCACAAATGCGGGGTGTGACAATTAATCCGGCTTGGGGGTCTTTACCTCGGAGAATGATTTCAAATCCCCGAAACAGTTCTGCGTGTGTCCAGGCGTTAACTACGCGCCCATTTTCGATATCCACTCGCACATCTAAATCGCCCTCGACTCTACCAACAGGGGAAATATCTAGTGTTTTAATCGTCATTCTCCTCTCCTTTAATTAATTAGGGAGTGGGGGGAATCCCCAGTACCCAGTACCCAATCCCTAAACTGTGAAAAAGTCTTCTTCTGCCCAAGCTGGTGCTGCGTTTTTGGCTACCATGGTCAATACGGCGTAGTCTTTTTGTTTGACTCCTGGTGGTAATTCTTTGGGAACTCCCATGACTGTTTGGGTTTTAAATACGGTTCCTGGCTGGAGGTCAAAGAAGGGAAATTCTGGTTCTGTACAACCTAAACAAGGCATCCCGACGCGGGTTTTTGAAGAAACGCGGTTCCACAAAATGCGGTTGCAGGATGAATGTGTCATGGGACCACGACAACCTAAATCATAAAATAGACAACCTTTGCGTTGACCAAATTCCCCTGTTGATGCTTTGTAAGCAAAGTGAACGTTACGGGTACAGCCTGTTTGGGTGTATGTATTGAAGAAGGTTTGAGGACGATGCAATTCATCTAGGGCGATGTCGGCTATGCGTCCAGTGGCGATCGCTACTAATATCTGCGTAATCCAATCAGGATGGGCGGGACATCCGGGAATGTTGATTACAGGTAATCCGGCTTTGGAAACAAAATCTTTGCCTAAAAAGCCGCCTTCTTGACGCTTGAGAAACTGTAAGCCTTCTGACTCGCTGGGGTTGGGTGACATTGCGGGGATTCCTCCCCATGTGGCACAGTCTCCCACCGCTACAATGAATTTAGCCGCTTGGGACAATTCAGTTAACCAGTCTTTCATCGGGCGATCGGCAAAACGATTCCATTCGCCAGTGCCGTTGGGGGCATTAACAACGCTGCCTTCAAAGACTAAGATATCTAGGGGTATTTTGCCCGAAACGCAATCCCTCAGTAGGGTTTGCAAGTCGTTACCCATTTCCAATCCCAAGGAGGGATGCCAAAGTACCTTAATGCCAAAGTCGGCAATCAGATCGCACACTGTTGGTTCTTCGGCGTTGAGAAATGACATGGTGTTACCTGAACACGCACCACCTTGCAGCCATAGTACGTTAGTCATTAGCTACACGTTTATCTATTGTTGATCATGCCAGTTTTAGGTGATAGGACTTGTAGAGTATCACCTGGTTAGTAATGGACATCTCCAGAAAATAATTATGCTTCTTTCAAAACCCTTGTAGAAACGTTCCATGGAAGTATCTACATTTTTGTGGGAGATGTCTAATACTTATTTATTAGTATAATCTCAGATTTTCTATAAATATGCTTCATTAAATAAAAATTAATTATTTAAGTAAGTCGGCAGCAAACAAAATTAATACTCACAATCAGCAACAGCAAAATAGCTATTAAATATTTTATGTGTTTAAAGCTGACATTAATATTAGCAATTTCCCCCTAGAATTTGAGAAATAGATTGTTCTATAGTAAAAAAATTGATAGACGCAATTCATCGCGTCTTTATAAGGGTATGGGATTCAAAATCTGCGTAAATCCGCTTAGTTAATAAACCCACTTGATGGGCGTTGACCAACTCAAGGCAGTTATGAACCCCAGCATTACAGATTCAGCAGTGAAAGCGGCGATCGCAGCTATCAAATCAGAGTCAGCGACAGCAGCAGAAAAAATTGAAATGCTGACCGAAATGGCACAAGGCTTTCATAAGCAGCCTAAAACCGCCCAAGATTTGCGGAATGCAGTGGGGCTATATTACCGGGCATATCAGATGTGTGGTGAGGAGTACGCCCTATTGAAAGCCCGCGCCTTGGTGGGGATGGCAGGAACGTTACAGAGTATTCCTGATCAAGGTTCTCAACTGCTGCTGCAAGCGAAAGCAAGTTATGAAGAGGCTTTGCCAATTTTACAACAATTAGCCTTGCCAGAAGAACTAGCAGAGGCACAGATGAATTTTGGGTTAGTATTGCAGTCCTTGGTAGCATTCAATCAGGCAAGAATGACCGACAGCATCAAAGCTTATCACGAGGCCTTGCAGGTGTTTACCTGGGAGAGTTACCCACAAGAATACGCAATTTCATACAACAATATTGCGATCGCCTACCTTTCCATGCCGATGTCATCAGAACGGGAATACTTACGTCAAGGGTTAGCAGTGCAGTCCTTTGAAGTGGCATTAAAGCATATTAACTTAATTGACCATCCCAGGGAATATGCAATGTTACAGAACAACTTGGGTAATGCTTTGCAATATTTAGTCAGTTCCCATCCTGTAGATAATAACTTACGAGCGATCGCAGCCTATGACGAAGCCTTAAAAGTGCGTAACGCCAGAGACACACCATTAGAATACGCTAACACCATTTCTAACAAAGCTAACGCCTTATTCAACTTACCCGATGACATCGAAAACCCAGAAGCTGGTAATCCTCAAAACCTCCTAAAAGCATATACTTACTATCAAGAAGCTTGGGGAATCTTCACCCAACATCAACAAAGAGAACAAGCCGAAGCCGTCGCCCAAGCGATACAAGATGTAGAAGTAGAAATGCGAGTAGGTATAGATTAACTTTGCAACTCTTTCCACTTCTATCACCATATCTAGACTAACACCGACATGAAAGATTTTCTCACAACCTTAGCGACTGGTGAACTAAACATAGCAACAGAATTCGCGTGGATATTCATAGCCATAGCCTTATCTATGGTTGGTGGTGCTATGGGCGCAATGCTGTTAGCTGGAAAAGACATCGGTTATCAACTTTCAGCAACATTAGGCGCATTATTTGGACCCGTTGGTGTAATTCCAGCCATACTATTAGCTTTTGCATTATTAAACTTATTCACAAAATATTAGGAGTAACAATGTTAGAAATTGGATGGTATTCTGCCAAATTATTTTTCAAAGGAAAGCTACTACGTGAACCTGTATATTTTTTTAAACAAATTCTAATAGCGAACAGTATAGGTTTTCTCATTCTCCTATCCTTATCTCAAACTCAATTACCCCTTTGGCTACCAGTAATAGTATCCAGTATAATTACAGGTGCAGTAATGCCATTTCTCCTAAAAGATTTCAAAATGAAATAGATATCTTTGCACAAAGGAAATCCAAATAATTAACAACAACCAAATAAACCTCTCTCTTCTTGCTTCTTTATTTCTCAGTGTACTCTGTGTCTCTGTGGTTCGTTCTGAATTTATTTCTGCTAAATCCCTAGCAAAACTAGTGAATTCTTGTAACTTCCTGACTAATTGCCAATATCTAATGACTAATAACTAATGACAAAACTTGAAGAACTAGTTCAAGAAATTAATCGTTTTGAAGCAATAATAGCCCAATGGGACGAAAGCCAAAGGTGTGTAGTAGTAGGACTAAAAAGAGCGATTGAAGACTTACATAAAGCAGCATTAACGCATTTAATTAAAAGCCTCAAACAAGAATCAATGTCAGCATTGCGTCAAGCCGTAGACGATGAACTAGTATATTCCGTTCTGCTATATCACGAACTAGTTAAACCACCACAAACACCCCTAATAGCAAGAATTCAAGCAGCCCTGGAAGAAGTGCGCCCAGGCTTAAAAAGCCATGACGGAGATGTAGAATTTGTGGGAATTAAAGCCCCAGATACAGTAGAAGTTAAATTAATTGGAAATTGTAGCAATTGTCCAACTTCAACTTTAACTTTAACTCAAACTGTAGAACAGGCAATAAAAAATCATTGTCCCGAAATTACTAAAGTTGTAGCAGTCAATCATGCTTCTACTGTAGCCAACAGTCCATTTTCTCCAGACGATACCTCCACTTGGGTAAAATTGACAACAATTGATCAAATTCCTGAATCTGGGATATTGACAGGTAAAGTTGGGAAGAATGCCTTAATTTTATATCGCCAAGGTGAAAATGTTACCTGTTACCTCAATGCTTGTCCACATTTAGCAACTCCTTTGGCTATGGGTAAATTAGATCATGGTATTCTTACTTGTGCATCTCATGGATTTCAGTATAACTTAGAGACTGGGGAATGTTTAACTGTTGCCGATGTCCAATTACAGTCTTATCCAGTACAAATTAAAGGAGAAAAAGTTTTTATAAAACTGCCAAAATATTCAATTTAATTGAAAAATTGCCACCCTCGATACACGATGATCTCAGCCAATGAGTTTAAATAAATATCAGTGTTTATCTGCGGTTCATGGATATACCCATCAATATTAATCCTGCGTTAGATTTATTCCCTATATTATCTCATGGTGCAAAGGTAATTTTAGGTAATATTATTGAACCAGAAATATTAGCTATACCTGTAGCACCTAGTCCTATAAATATGTTTGGTCCTCGTGGTGCTTGTTTGTTATCGAAAACAGGTTCTTTGTGGGTATCAGATACAGGACATCATCGATTATTAGGATGGCGAAATTTACCTACCGAAGATAGTCAACCTGCTGACTGGGTAATTGGACAACCTGATTTTTATCATGAGGGACAAAATGCTAAAGGTACACCAGGAAGAAATACTTTTAGTGTACCCACTTTAATTTGTGCTTGTGGTACAGGTTTAGCGGTAGCTGATGCTTGGAATCATCGGATATTGATTTGGAAAAATGTCCCAGAAGATAGTCATGTTCCAGCCGATTTAGTGTTAGGACAAGCTGATTTTAGTAATTGTGAACCAAATAGGGGAACTCAACAAGCTGCTGCTAATACCATGCACTGGCCTTATGGTGTTTTCTATCATCAAGGAAAGCTATTTGTAGCTGATACGGGAAATAGGCGATTATTAATTTGGCAGCAATTACCTACAGAAAATGGTCAACCTGCTGATTTAGTTTTGGGACAACCAGATATGATATCGCGCGATGAAAATGGGGGGAGTTCTCCTACTGCTGCGAGTATGCGTTGGTGTCATGATATTACTATTTGGGGAGACAATTTAGTTGTTGCTGATGCTGGTAATCACCGCGTGATGATTTGGGAGGGAATACCTACAGAAAATAATGCCCCTTGTGCGGTGGTTTTAGGACAAAAAAGTTTTGATGCTGTGGAAATGAATCAAGGTGTTTATTTTCCTAGTGCTAATAGTTTAAGTATGCCTTATGGTGTCGCGGTTGGTAATAATTGCTTGCTGGTTGCTGATACTGCAAATTCTCGGTTGTTAGGATGGAGAAAGCCAAAGTCAATTTTATTAAATGGGGCGGATGCTGATATAGTCGCCGGACAAGTTAATTTTAAAAATAAAGGTGAAAATCGCAATTTTGGATTACCTCAGCGAGATACTTTGAATTGGTGTTATGGGGTAAAGGTTTTTGGTAATACTGCGGTGGTTGCTGATTCTGGTAATAATCGGGTGTTGTTGTGGGAGTTGGAGTAAGAGTTTCACGCAGAGGCGCAGAGAAGAATGGAAGAGATTAGGGTTCGGGGGACTGTTCAAGGGGTGGGATTTCGCCCTACTGTTTATCGTCTGGCTAAGGCTTGTGGGTTGTTTGGTGATGTTTGTAATGATGGTGAGGGTGTGTTAATTCGGGTGTCTGGAAGTGAGGCGGCTATTACGGAGTTTGTGGGGCGGCTATATATTGAATGTCCTCCTTTGGGTAAAATTCAGGAGTTGACGAGAGTTAGTTATGAAGGTGAATTTAAGTTTAATGATTTTGTGATTTCTGATAGTGTAAGTAATTCTAAAAATACAGAAGTTACTCCTGATGCTGCGATTTGTCCCCAATGTCAACAGGAAATTTTTGACCCTTTTAGTCGTTTTTATCGTTACCCTTTTACTAATTGTACTCATTGCGGCCCTCGTTTCAGTATTGTTCGTGGAATTCCTTACGATAGATGCAATACCAGTATGTCTGCGTTTGCTATGTGTGCTGAATGTAAACGGGAGTATGAAAATGTGGAAAATCGTCGTTTTCACGCCCAACCTGTAGCTTGTCATACTTGCGGACCGAATGCTTGGTTAGAACGGGCTGATGGTCAACCTGTGACAGCTTCGATGTTTTCGATGATGGATGATGTTGATGCTGTTTGTACTTTGTTGCAAAAAGGTGAGATTGTCGCTATTAAAGGGTTAGGTGGGATTCATCTAGCTTGTGATGCAACTCAAGAAGCTGCTGTACAGAAATTGCGTCAGCGTAAACGGCGTTATCATAAACCTTTGGCTTTAATGGCACGGGATATGGCAGTAATTGCAGAATATTGTACTATTAACGATACAGAAAAGGAATTATTAGCAAGTTCTGCTGCGCCTGTTGTGTTGTTACAGAAAAAAAGATTGGGGACTGGGAATCAAGAGATAATTCCTAAGTTTCCTATTGCGGCTTCAGTTGCGCCTGGGCAAAATTATCTCGGTTTTATGTTACCTTACACGCCTTTACATCATTTAATTCTCAGGCGGATGAATCGCCCAATTGTGTTAACAAGTGGGAATATTGCTGATGAACCTCAATGTATTGATAATGGAGAAGCGAGAGAAAAGTTAGGTCACATTGCTGATTATTTTCTTTTGCATAATCGGGAGATTGTGAATCGAGTAGATGATTCAGTTGTGCGGGTGATTAATAATCAAGTAAAAATCATTCGTCGGGCGAGAGGATACGCACCAGCACCAATGATTTTACCACGGGGATTTGAGAAAGTAACGCCAATTTTAGCAATGGGTAGCGAGTTAAAGAATACCTTTTGTTTATTACGCCCAGGCGAAGCAATTCTTTCTCAACATTTGGGCGATTTAGGCAACCCTGCGGCTTTTCATGCTTATCAAGATACACTCAACTTATATTTAAATTTATTTGAGCATCAACCAGAAGCGATCGCTATTGATAAACATCCCGAATATCTTTCCACAAAACTCGGTACAGAACTCGCAGCTGCTAATAAACTTAAACTTCACCCTATCCAGCATCATCACGCCCATATTGCTGCTTGTATGGCAGAAAATGGTATTGCTTTAGATTCACCTCCAGTTTTAGGTATAGCTTTCGATGGATTAGGTTATGGCGAAGATGGCAAATTTTGGGGAGGAGAATTTCTGTTAGCAGACTATCGTCAATTTCAGCGCCTGGCAACATTTAAGCCAGTCGCCATGATTGGCGGTGAAAAAGCCATTTATCAGCCTTGGCGTAATACCTACGCCCACTTACTCAGCGCCAATATTTGGGATGATTGTCAACAGAAATATTCTGAATTGGAAATTATCAAATTTTTGCATAAACAGCCATTACAGGTACTTAAACAAGCTGTAGAACAAGGAATCAACTCGCCTCCAGCCTCATCTGTAGGGAGATTGTTTGATGCAGTAGCTGCGGCTATCGGCATTTATCCAGGAGAATGTAGCTATGAAGGACAAGCTGCGATCGCAATGGAAGCCTTAGTGAATCCTACAAAATTAAATAATTATGAAGAAACAGTAAATTATTCTTTTAATATTAACTTTTCAGATAGCATTTATTATATAGACTCAAAACCAATGTGGCAAGCCCTGCTTAAAGACTTGCAAAAACAGATTAGTCAATCAGATATAGCTACCAAATTTCATCAAAGTTTAACTCAAACCATCGTTGATGTAGTTAAACATCTTTGCCAAGAAAACCGGATTAATCAAGTCTTATTAAGTGGAGGAGTATTTCAGAACTGTATTTTATTAACACAAGTTACTCAGGGCTTACAAAGCTTAGGCATAAACGTAATAACCCACAATTTACTCCCCTCTAACGACAGCAATATATCCTTAGGACAAGCAGTAATTACAGCCGCCCAATTAATCCCCAACTCTTAATCTTTCCTCTGCGTTCTCTGCGCCTCTGTGGTTCGTAAATTCCAGGAAAACAAAAATGTGCTTAGGAATTCCCGGTCAAATAGTAGAAATCAGCGACATTAAGCATAAACTAGCCATAGTTGAAATTGCTGGAGTCAAACGCCAAATAAACATAGCCTGCATAGTCAACGAACAACATCCCCCCGAAAAATGTATAGGAGATTGGGTACTAGTTCACGTCGGCTTCGCCATGAATCGCATCAACGAAAAAGAAGCAGCCGAAACATTAAAACTACTAGAAGAACTAGCAAATGCCCAAGCCGAAATAACCAACTAATATCATGTCCCTTTAATTAGTTATGATTACCACAATCATGTCACCCCACCCCGCAAGCGAGGAGGGGAGATAAAGTAAAAGTTTGGCAAGTTTTCGCGTTTCGTAAGTATTCAAGCCGACTTGATATAAAACTTCTCTTCCTTTTCCCCTCTTCCTTCGTGACCTTCGCGCCCTTTGCGGTTCGTTAAAAAAAAACCATGAAATACGTCAACGAATTTCGAGAACCAGAAAAAGCCGCAGCCTTACGCAACCAAATAGCCCAACTCTGCAACCAGCTAAACAAACCGATAAAACTGATGGAAGTATGCGGTGGACATACCCATTCCATATTTAAATACGGTATAGAAGACATCCTTCCCCACAACCTAGAACTTATACACGGGCCTGGTTGTCCAGTATGCGTCATGCCAAAAGGAAGATTAGACGATGCGATCGCCATATCCCAAAATCATAACGTTATTCTCGCCACATTTGGCGACACCATGAGAGTTCCCGGTTCCACCACCAACCTACTCCAAGCCAAAGCCACAGGCGCAGACATCCGCATGGTATACTCCCCATTAGATAGCCTGCAAATCGCCAGAGACAACCCAGACAAAGAAATAGTCTTCTTCGCCCTCGGCTTTGAAACCACCGCCCCCAGTACCGCCCTCACCATCTTGCAAGCAGCAGCCGAAAACATCACTAACTTTAGTATGTTTTCCAACCATGTCCTAGTTATACCCGCCCTACAAGCCCTACTAGATAACCCCGACTTACAACTAGATGGATTTATCGGCCCTGGTCATGTCAGCATAGTAATTGGTACAGAACCATATCAATTTATTGCTCAAAAATATCATAAACCCATAGTAATTTCCGGCTTTGAACCCTTAGATATACTCCAATCAATTTGGATGCTATTACAACAGTTAGTAGAAAACCGTTGTCAAGTAGAAAACCAATATAACAGATTAGTAGAACCAGCCGGAAACTTAATAGCATTGCAAGCTATGAACCAAGTATTTGCAGTGCGAGATAACTTTGATTGGCGAGGCTTAGGTGAGATACCCAAATCAGGCTTAAAAATCCGGGCTGAATATGCCCAATTCGATGCAGAAAATAAATTTATTATTCCTAACTTAAAAGTAGCCGATCACAAAGCTTGTAAATGTGGAGAAATACTCAAAGGAGTTTTAAAACCTTGGGAATGCAAAGTATTTGGTACAGCTTGCACACCAGAAACACCCATTGGAACCTGCATGGTTTCCTCCGAAGGTGCGTGTGCAGCTTATTACAAATATGGAAGACTTTCTGCAATTAGCAAAAAAGCCCAAAAATTAGTTCCATCCAACTAACTCCCCTCCTCCCTTGCTGGGTGGGGTGATTTCATTACGCAAACTAGGAGAAAAAATATATGCCATTCATTACCGTACAAATTGCCAAAGGTCACTCAATTGAAAAGAAACGCCAACTAGTCAAAGCACTGACCGAAACACTCATTGAAACCTTGGGCGCTAAACCAGAATGGATAACCATACATATTGATGAATTTGAGCGAGAAAATTGGGCAGTTGGCGGTCAATTACATATAGATAAACATAGTGGTAGACATAAAGAAAAAGGCATCTAAACTTTCTCTTTCCTTTCTTCGCGTACTTTGTATCCTTCGCGGTTCGTTTTAAAATATGAATATTTTTCCCAAACACAAAACCCAAAATCCTCTCCTACAAAAAATCGGTAACCCACGCCAAAATAGAATCCGAGATACTCATATTACCCTCGCCCACGGTAGCGGCGGTAAAGCCATGCGCGATTTAATTGAGGATATCTTTATTAATAGTTTTGATAATCCGATACTTTCGCAATTAGAAGACCAAGCCAGTTTAAACTTAGCTAGTCTCACCCAACATGGCGATAGACTCGCATTTACGACAGATTCTTACGTTGTAGACCCTTTATTTTTTCCAGGTAGTGATATTGGTGAATTAGCAATTAATGGCACTGTTAATGATTTAGCAGTCAGTGGGGCTAAACCTTTATATCTCACTTGTAGCGTTATTATAGAAGAAGGATTACCTGTAGAAACTTTGCGCCGTGTCGTTGCTAGTATGAAAGTAGCAGCCCAAAAAGCTGGCGTACAAATTATTACAGGTGACACAAAAGTTGTCCAACGTGGTGCTGCTGATAAACTATTTATTAATACTACAGGTATCGGGGTAATTCCTTCAGGAATTAATATTTCAGCCCATAATATCCAAGTGGGAGATGTAGTAATTATTAATGGGGAATTGGGAAATCATGGTGCAGCAATTTTAATCGCCCGTGGAGAATTAGCATTAGAAACTAATGTAGAAAGTGACTGTCAACCTCTGCACAGTTTAGTGGCAAATATCCTGAGTGTTTGTCCAGAAGTTCACGCTATGCGCGATGCTACACGGGGCGGTTTAGCTACAGTTTTAAATGAATTTTCTCTAAGTTCTCGTGTAGGTATTCGTCTGGATGAAGAATCTATTCCTGTGCGGGAAGAGGTGAAAGGAGTTTGCGAAATACTAGGTTTAGATCCTTTGTATTTGGCTAATGAAGGTAAATTAGTTGTGGTGGTAAGAAGTGAGAATGCTGAAACTGTTTTATCAGCTATGAAGTCTCACCCAGCCGGAAAAGATGCTTGTGTAATTGGTGAGGTTATTGCTTCACCTCCGGGTATTGTGTTGTTAAGAACGGCTTTTGGTACTGAACGAATTGTTGATATGTTGGTGGGGGAACAATTACCCAGAATTTGTTGATTTTTTTGGGAGAAACGAACCGCCAAGTCGCCAAGTACGCCAAAGAAGAGAGGGTTTAAAAGGTTCTTTTGCAAGACTTATAAATAAATGAGAAAAAACGAACCGCAGAGGACACAGAGTACACTGAGGAAGACGGTTTAAGAGGTAGTTTTGTTTTGCTAAGTTGGTATATCTATTTTAGATAATTTATATATCAGTTTTTCCTCTCTTGCTTCTGTTCTCTCTGTGTCCTCTGCGCCTCTGTGGTTCGTTTAAAAAATAAATCTAACCTGAACTAATTCGTATTGAGTTATATGCACGAACTAGGAATTACGCAAAATATTGTGGCGATTGTTAGTGAACACGCCCAAGGTGCAAAGGTTCAACGTGTTGTATTGGAAATTGGCGAACTTTCAGCGATTTTACCTGATGCTATCGAGTTTTGTTTTGATATCTGTACTCAAGGTACTGTTTTATTGGGGGCGATATTAGAAATTAGGAAAATTCCTGGTTTAGCACGATGTCGTGAATGCGGTACAGAAATATATTTAAATAAACCTTTTGGTATATGTAGCTGTGGTAGCGTGCATTTAGACTTAATAGCTGGTGAAGAACTTAAAGTTAAACAAATAGAAATAGAGTAATTATGTGTGTAATTTGCGGTTGTTCTGATGATGCTGAAAGCACAATTACTAATTTAGAAACTGGTCAAGTTGAACACAATCAGCATGATCATACTCACACTTTACCTGATGGTACTGTAATTACCCATTCTCATAATCATCAGACTCAGTATGAACCGTCTCAAGTTCATGCTCAAATTCATCATACAACGATATCTTTAGAACAAAATATTTTAGCAAAAAATAATCTGATAGCAGCCCAAAATCGGGGCTGGTTTAAAGGAAGAAATATTTTAGCTTTAAATTTAATGAGTTCTCCTGGTTCTGGAAAAACTACTCTTTTAACTCGGACTATTCATGATTTAAAGCATCAGTTACCTATTAGTGTGATTGAAGGGGACCAAGAAACAGCTAATGATGCCCAAAAGATTCAGAAAACTGGCTGTAAAGTTGTGCAAATTAATACGGGTACTGGTTGCCATTTAGAGGCTGCTATGATTGATAGGGGTTTACAACAATTGAACCCGCCTCTCAATTCGGTGGTGATGATTGAAAATGTGGGAAATTTGGTTTGTCCCGCTTTATTTGATTTGGGAGAACAAGCTAAGGTGGTAATTCTCTCGGTGACTGAGGGAGAAGATAAGCCAATCAAATATCCCCATATGTTTCGTGCTAGTGATATTATGATTCTCACTAAAATTGATTTGCTACCTTATGTGCAGTTTGATGTGCAGAAATGTATAGATTATGCCCGACAGGTTAATCCCCAAATTCAGATTTTTCAGGTTTCTGCTACTACTGGTGCTGGTTTAGAAAGTTGGTATGCTTGGCTATCTGCAAAAATAGCGAATTTGTCGATTTCAGTTTCTGTTTAATTTTTTATCTTAGCTGGATAAAAAATATTGGTATTAAAATTAATCCACTTTAGCCTGGTGAGAATTAGTCTTTAACAACCAAATAAAGTCCAATAGTTAATGTCCGCAATTTCTCGTGCTTACAATCTCGGTTGTCAAACTTTTGGTAAATTTATTGCTCAAAAATGGGATAAATATTTGGATGTACAAGTTAGCCATATTCGGGCAAATCCGGGAATAAAGGCTATTTTTGAAACTGATTCTCTGTAAACAGGATTTATTCCAAAATTCCTGAGAGTTATGTCTGTTTTAATTCTCTCCCCGGAGGCGGGGAAGAGTAATATAATATTAGGTAATTCGAGAGGTTTGCTATTAGAGCCAATCCCGATAAGCAGAAATTTCATTAACGCTAATTTCAAATGGTGGTCCTTTACCAAATGGAGGATAAACGCGGATTTTGGCGTTACTGGTAAACCTCTCTAGCCGATTTCCTAATTGGGGAATGTTACTGACTATATGCCAGTAAGATAATAAGTCAGGGCAGTCAATGATCAGCATCAGGGTTGTGCTATTCTTGGTAAGATACCATTGACAGTTTGATAAGAGTACTTGGGTAATGCGATCGCAAGCTTTAAAAAAGCATCTGCCAGTCGATTGTTCTAAATCCAAATGCAGCATTCTATCCTGCTTCGTTACCTCGGTGGGTGGTAAATCATCGGGATGAAGCTGGTGTAGTTTAGACATAATTCCGAACCTCTTGGTTGTAGCGCTCTAAACTTTCTAAATTCTTTTCCAAAACAAAAGAAGAGGGTTTAAGTGCTAATGTACCGAGATTTAACTCGGCTTGAAATTGCTTGATTTTGTCTCGACAAGTCCTCACATCACCGATAATTGAGTTCTCAATCAAATAGTCTTCATCGAAGCAAATATTTGTCCGATCAAATGGGTTTTGATTGGGATTCGTGCTATTCTGCATGAGAATAGCCGAGTTGGCTTGCATTTTTTGGCTGAATTTGCGAATGAATGGTAATGCCTCACTCACTGCTTCATCGTATGTTTTACCAACATAAAAGAAGCGTGCCAATACAAGTTTTTCTGAGCCACTAGTATTGAAGGCTCGATATTTAGCGACAGTGTTTTTTAATCTCTCTAAGGAGAATGGTGGCCCCCCCATTAAGCCGAAGGAATTTTGGGCGGCAAATTCTATGCCTTGATCATCACCAGTGGCTATGTAAACTGGAATTTGGGACTGTAATGGTTTGGGGGAAATTGTCAAGCGATCGCATTGATAATACTGTCCATTAAATGATACGTCAGTATCATACAGAAGCTTTTGAATTAAGGCGATCGCTTCTAACATTTTGGGGCGAGATTCACCCGTTGGTGTGCCAAAATGCTTATTATGCTCAGGGAAAGGACCTCCCTTAGCAACCCCAAATAACAATCTCCCATTACACAAATTATCGAGGGTAGCAATATCTTCCGCTACCCGAATCGGGTTGTGAAATGGCAATAATACCGCCGCCGTAGCTAATTCAATCTTTGACGTAAGTCCCGCTAGGTGCGCCATTAACAGCAACATAGAGGAGCTAAGATTGAATTCATTAAAATGATGTTCACTCACCCAGGCGGATTCAAAACCTAAGCTTTCCGCCTGCTGTACTAGCGCCACTTGTTCAAAGATTGTGCGGCTGGTATTCTGATGATGATTTTCGTAATTGCAAAAAATTCCAGTTTTCATTTTTAGCGATCGCTATTTTGAGTTGTTATCCATTGCAACTCCAACCATAAACCGGGATTGGTATGCTTAAGCTTTGACATGGGATCGCGTAGCAATCGCGACCCGTTCATACACACGACTTGAATTAGCCCCATATTGTCTGCTAGTTCTCTGAGTACACATTTTTGGGCTTGCACATAGGGAAGCATTTCTTCCGAGCAATAAATCCCTATATATTGCAAACGTCTAGCTGGTCGTCCCCAAAAACAGGTAATGACTTTCACATGACACCCGTCTAGTAATTCTCCAAGTGTTGGGTAATAGTGAGTAACAACTCTTGTGAATTCTGTAGCTAGGATATGTTCAGCAATCATATCAACTAATATTTCTGTAGCGCTCATCACGCTATTTAATATAACATATTCTTGTCAATTAAGCATGACAAATTACATGATTTCTTTCTTTTTTGCTATTAAAAAATGAGGTGATGCTAAACAAAAGCACACCTCATATAGTATAATTATTGAATTGGTGATAATTGACAAACTTCAGAACCCTGTTTTCTTTCCTTGGTAGAAAGTTTTAAATAGCAAACTCAAAATCTTCAGTTTTGATTAATATACATTCTGAATTTTGCATCCTCATGTTTATTAACGAGCTTTCCGCTCCGCTACTAAAACTTCAGCAACCATTTCTGGAACATCTACAAAATCTGAAAATCCTTCAGAAGGTGGAATTGGTGAAATAAATGTATAGTTTGGGTCACACATTCCCGTATCATAGACTTCAATAAACCAACGATCCGGAAACCCTTCTACACCCAATTCCACAATATACCAACTCTCGCCAATCAGTCGACAGCCAAGCATGACAAACCACTCTCGATGATCTTCTGAGATGTTCCAGTCTGCCATCAGGAACTCTAACGCAATTTGTCCAGCGTCGGTTTCAGTCAGCAGCATATCTACTCCTTACTTGCAACTTCAGAATTTGGGACTTCAGGATATAAACCCAGTTGCTTTGCTAATTCACGAGCCACAAAAAATAAAAACTGAGCGCCTTCTTGATTATCTCCGTGTGCAAAACTAGTTGCGACTTTCAGCATTGTTTCCACAAAAGCAGCATCAATCAATTCTGGTTGAGCTTCTAAAACTTCTGGTTCTTGACCATTGGGACATTTAAGTAACTGGTCAATGAGATCAAAATATTGGATTTGGCGTTCTTCTGTCATGGTGAATTTGTTTGTTTAATGAGTAGAATTTGCAGAGACAATTACTCGATACTTTGCTGCCAAAGCCTTTCCAACATTTCAACTTTTTCTTTTAAGATAGCAGCACGATAAACAAGATATCTGTCGTAAACAATAATCCCTAATCCTACAAAGATCGGGGTGATTATGACAAACCATTGCAAGATGCTAGCCAGTCTATATTGCTCGGCAGCAATTAATAATCGGTTCACAAGATTACGATCAGAGATTTCGTTTTTTGTCTGATATTGAGATAAACTTGTACCTGCTTCTGGGGAAAATAAGGCAGAATTATCTGGAGGATTACTGTTGATTTCACAGGCTACATTCTGCATCTTAATGAACTCAATATGTCGTCCCCAAACTATGCTAAATACTACTAACCCTGGAGAAAGCACTACTAAGGTAACTAAACAAACTCTGAGAACATTTAGAAGTTTGACTTTCATATTTGCTCTCCTGTGTTAGATAGTATGCACCCAGATAAATTTCTGTTGCTGTCTACCTAAGCAGTTTTGACTTTCCACCTTTCAAACATTTCTAATACTAAAGTTTAACCATTTAGCAGCGCTCAGGTTGTTCACTGATGACTGAAAGCTTACCAATTTTTTTGCAAAAGCTATAATTATCAACTTAGGACTAACATCTTCCTGACCACAAAAGTTAAGAAGTCCCCCCTAATTCTGTGGGTAAAACCCTAAGAACTTCGGGGGGTAGAGGGGAATCTCTGCGTAAATCCTACAAAATTTATAGCAGTCGTCCCTGTTGACGCGAGTTAAACCTAGTTGAATTAAGATTATTAAATTTATTAAAGTTGTACTCAAAGCCTATAACTTCTATTCCATCAGGCTTAGATAAATTATTTGGGGTATGGGTACGAGTATTTCTCAGGTGGGGTACGAGTATTCCTGAAGTGGGGTACTAGTATTTCTGCACTCAAGCTCAAAGGTATATGGGGCAATAAGTAGAGGACAGTTTTTGTTCTAGTTTTTGAGGTAGAAAACTTGTACTCAAGTGCATAGATTATGTGGTGAGTGTACACTAAATTTTGAGCAAAATCCATTAATTTTTTACTGTAAATGCAGCTTTATATACTATATAATTTAACTAGATTATGGTAACTAAAAAACATTTTGCTTCAAGCATAAATGAGAATATTACATTAAATTGATTCAGCAGCCCTGCAATTGTGTAGTGGGAGAAGAGTAGATAATCTAGACATTGAGTCACACAGAATATAAACTATATACATAGACATGGATTTTTATCAGTAAATAATTTTCCTTAAACGTGAAATGATAGGAGTTAATTTATGAGAATTGCTAAAGATATTACAGAACTTATTGGTAAAACTCCTTTAGTTCAGCTGAATAAAATTCCTCAAGCTGAGGGAGTGGGAGCCAGGATTGTTGTCAAACTCGAAGGCATGAACCCAGCTGCCTCAGTCAAAGACCGCATTGGCATTAGTATGGTACTTGCGGCAGAAGCAGAGAATTTAATTGAGCCAGGGAAAACGATTTTAGTCGAGCCAACTTCAGGAAATACAGGCATTGCTTTAGCAATGGTAGCAGCAGCGCGTGGCTACAGTTTAATTTTGACAATGCCAGAGACAATGAGCCAAGAACGACGCTCTATGCTCAAAGCCTATGGTGCAACTTTAGAATTAACACCAGGCGCAGAAGGAATGCGAGGAGCAATTAATAAAGCTGAAGCAATTGTGGCAAATACTCCCAATGCTTTGATGCTGCAACAATTTCGCAATCCAGCTAATCCCAAAATTCACAGAGAAACTACCGCCGAAGAAATTTGGGCAGATACTGATGGCGAGGTAGATATCGTGATTGCTGGGGTAGGAACTGGTGGGACGATTACTGGGATTGCAGAGGTATTAAAAAAATACAAGCCCACTGTTCAGGCGATCGCAGTTGAACCAAGCAATAGTCCCATCCTCTCTGGTGGTGCAGCCGGTCCCCATAAGATCCAAGGCATTGGCGCGGGATTCGTCCCTGATGTGCTGCGTCTAGAATTAATTGATGAAGTAATCAGAGTCAGTGATGAACAGGCGATCGCTTACGGCCGACGTTTAGCCAAAGAAGAAGGACTATTATCTGGAATTTCCTCCGGCGCAGCTTTATGTGCAGCAATTCAAGTCGGTCAACGCCCAGAAAATGCCGGTAAATTAATCGTTATGATTCAACCTTCCTTTGGAGAACGTTACCTCAGCACAGCCATGTTTCAAGACCTACCCGTAGGCATAAATAAAACGCTCTAACTCTTATTCTTTGCGCCTCTGCGCCTGGTGCGTGACACTAATTCCCAATTCAGCTGTAGAGACATTCAAAGTCCCTACAGCCTATATAGATTAATGCTTACAGCCACCTTCATGATGATGATCATGACTATGACCATGACCGTGGGCGCAACCTTGTAAATTCTGGCTCGTGAGGTTTTCGCTTATTGCTCGTAAAGACTCATCCACAGGACTTAAGCCAATCCAAGCATCTATTTTTTCCACATCAAAACCTACCTCACGGCGACTGTCCACTTCTAGCAAAGGACGGCGAATTAACAAAGGGTCTTCCAGCATCAGTTCTAAAGCTTTTTGAGCATCAATTTTTTCAGGAACTAACTCACCAGATTTTATCTTGGGAGCAGAACGATTGAACCATTCAGCTACGGGGCGATCGCCAAAAAATGACCGCAAACGCTCAACAGTCCAAGGTTCTTTCAGCAAGTTGCACACTACAACTTCATGACCAGCCGCAGTTAGCAAAACTTTTTGCTTAACACCACCTTTACAACCTGGCTTTTCATAGAAAATTACTCTAGCCATTGCACTTACTCCCAATTTAGTAAATACTCATTTCTTTCCCTCATTCCCCTCATCAAAACTTTTTCGCTCTATGGGTAACTAAGTCAAACTCAAACCTTTCTTGCGGATCAGTTTCTCCATAAACATTAAAAGTCACAGTTGGTTCCTCACCTATTGCTTCCACACTGTGAATTGCATCGGAAGTGAAGCTAACAATATCTCCTGGAAATAAAGTTATCTCTCCCATAGGTGCAATTTTGTTCGCAAAATCGTGGCTGTCAGTACGTCGCCAAGAAGTATTCTTTTCTTGACCTTTTAACACAGCCACAACTCCCCAAGTTCCATGATTATGAATAGTTGAACGAGTTCCCGGTGCAAATGTGACCGTTTGTACCGTTAAGGGAAAACCCAATTCATCATACAGGAGTACAACAGAGTTTCCCGTTCGCAAATCAGGTTCTGAATATTGACTTTGTACCCCGTAAGAATTGACAATCAAGCGCCTCACAAGCATTCGGATTTCTGGTAGACAACTCGATTGGTCTTCCACCCCATTGAGAACATCTTCCACCTCAGTTAAAAACCGATAGAGGCGATAATTATCCCTCAATAAATTCCATGCTCTCACGGATTTACAAGCCTGATATTCACCATCTCCAGTTAGCAGCCAATCCTTACCTTGGATCATCATTAAATCATCAGTGGAGAAGACTGGGACAAGACCAACATCGGAGGAGTAAAATTACTAGGAATACCAGGGCGAGGCGGCAAAGGATTGATAGTCACTACAGGAAGCAAAGGAGTAGAAGTTTCAGTTTCCGATAAAGAAACGGGTTGGTAGATGGAAAAACTATTCATGGCTGTTAATTTTTGGTAGTTAAGTAATTAATCATCATCTTCTGGTGGACGCGTCAAAATATCTAGTAGAATTCCGCCGCCAAAATCATTGCTTTTGTCAATTTGTTTGACTCGATTACTGATTTCTTTAGCCTGCTCAATTTCCCCTAATTTTGCTAATACCATTCCAGATGCGGCATAAGCATTTAAGTACAATCTGATTTGGGCTTCCTCCTGCCGTTTAACTAATATAGGCTGGAGTTGTTCCCAATCATCGGGAAATTTTTCTACTTCTTTAATTTTATCTAAAACTTTAGTTGCAGTTTGTAGCGCCAGTGGATAATTATTTTTATAATAAAAAAATCTATATGCTGATATTAAAATTTCAGTATTATCCCCAGCCTTAGCTAAAGCTTGATGAATATACTTTTCCGATTCTGAAGTATTTTCCCAGGTTTGTGCTGCCAATATTAATAATTTTTTTACATCTTCTGGAACCTGAAACCATGAGAATCGATTTGCATCAAGTGGCATAGTCATCTCCTTGAATGGGGAATAGGGAAGGGGAATTATATCACTGCTTACTCACTTTTTACACAGCCTGATCATCCACAGAAATGTGAATAGCATCACTTATTAACTTTCTATCTCACTTTTAAAAAAAATTGGGGGAATTTTCCAGATAATTTCATATCCTTACCCCCAAAGGTTAAGACCATATTTAAATTCCTGCAATGCCAGCTGCTTCTACTACCAAAAAAAGTTAGGTACTCCAAGATAACACCATTAGCCTTAATATTGATCAGACTAGTTTAGCCGCAAGTATGAATTTGTTAATAACTAACAATTTAAGATTTACAATTCTGTTTACTGTGAACTCTTTGCTAGTTACAGTAAGTATCTATTATTCCCCTCTAATTACCTTGCTTTGTGCCTTCGTGCTTTATTTCCAGAGTACCCTTTGTAACCAAAACAACCTTAAGCAAATCCCCAAAGCCTTAATTGTCTACTACTGTATGGCTGTAGCAATTCTTGGGACATATCCGGGAACAAGCCTCACAACCAATACAGTTTTCTGGATGAGCCACAACCATTACTTTGCGCTCAATTTCATCATCTTCTTCATCCTCTACAAATTCCCCATCTTCGTTGAGAGCTTTCAATGATAATACATTGTGACCACATATTTTAAAGCATCTGCCACAGCCGATACATTTTTCGTAATTAATTTCCTGGGCAAATTTAGGTGTCCAGGTATTACCTCCAAATGTCAATCCTGTTAGTTGTGCCATGAATAAACGCCTACGAATTTGTTTGTACTTTAATCATCATCCTAACCTAATATTATTGTCTTGTTTTACTGTTAAAGAATTATTTTTTATCGAATTAAATTTCCCTGACTTTTTAGAAATTCTTCTACGAATTTGTCTAGACTAAGTATTAAATGAAAGTTATTATCAATAAATTGAACAGTAGATTTATTCATAAATTAGTGATTCATTTTATATGAATTACATTCACTAAATTTTTAATCCTGCCCTCTGGCTAGATATTTTAGCTTCCATGAGCAATCAGCCCCTGTGTTGGCAAATATAAATTTCTACAGATTATTTATGTGACCAATTAAATTGATAATCAAAATAATGACATTTTTTCTTGGATGCCTGTCATAAATATATCCCCAACAGTATTTTATAATACAACTTATCTGTTCATTTATTACATTGAAAAGGTTTGATTTTGTCATTTATAAAATACAAATGACCGATTTGTATTTAATTTAAGCACCTTAATTTTTTAAATAAAAAAATCATCTTGTTCTTTTCTTCATACATTTACAAAAATGTATAGTTAGTAACAGATATTTTGGCTATGTTAAATATTAAAATTATTAATAAACAAAATGAATTTTTCTAACCAAATACATCTATGTTCTACAAAAACACTTTGGGTAATGCTCTAAGGTTAAAACAAACAGTTTCAAACTTAAGCTGAATTAAAGTATGAAGAAAGCTTTCCAGGCTCATTATGAACAAATGACTCTCATTATTTATGAAATGTATAGTTAATAAAGAAATATCTAAAGCTAGCTTTAAAAGGCTGGAATATCTTCAAATTAGATGGTTAATTAAAATATGGATGTGGGAAATTATTATAGCAAGCAGAGATTATTTTTGCTGAAAATATAATTTGGTGGCAAGTGATAAATAGCCAAGAAACATCCAGGGGAGACTTAAGCCAAACATCTCAACAATTAGAGTGGGAAGAAGCCCGATAGCCGTATGCCTTATACAATTCCTAACAACAATTGCGTTGGATGTGACAACTGCCGCCCCCAATGTCCTACGGGTGCAATCAAAATAGAGAAGGATGAATATTGGATCGATCCTGGTCTTTGTAATGACTGTGAGGGCTATTATCCTGAACCGCAATGTGTTATGGCTTGTCCAACTAATTCGCCCATACCTTGGCAAGCTAAAAAAGGCAGATGCAAAATTGAACCGAGAGATGCACCAAGCCCAGATTTATTTGCTAATGGTCAGAATAATCCCTTTGCTTCGGCGATTGTGATTTGGGAAGCTTGCAATGTATTAGCACAACGTACATCTCTGAATTGGGAAATTAATCAAGAAGGTTATTTATCTTATGGCAGAAAAGTTAAACAAGGACGTGGTGCGATCGCCTTTCATCTTGAAGATCCATTTCCCGCAGAAAATCGCCAAAAAGCACATCCCAAAAATCCCACAACTGAGTTAGCCGCAATTGCAGCACTTGATATTAGAGCCACTTGTATTCATCTCATGTTTGCTGCCTATGCTACATCCTTAGATCAACCTTGGGAACAGGATTTTTCCATTGATGAACGCCAAATTGAGAAATATTTAGGCTTAGGGAAACGCAAGGATTTAAGCAAAAATGCCAAGCTAGCTTTAATCAAAAATATTGTCCAGCAAGCTTGTTCATTGATGATTTCCATTGACTGGCCTGAACAAGGTCGCCTCCAAGGTTTTTCAGTCATAGGTAGCCGTTTGTGGCACTTAATCAATATTCAGCATCACTTTCAAGATGATGATTTGGGATGCAAATATTTGGTCGGACTAACTTTTAAACTAAAAGCCGGAGTATGGGCGCAGTATTTCTTAAACAAACAAGCGTGTAAAGAGCGAACTGCATTTTATCAATATGGCAGTTTACCCAAAACGCTATTAACTACTGTTATGAGTATTTGGCAACAGCACGAAGGCGCAGTGAGAATGATGCTGTGGTTGCTGTTTAAAACCAAAATGGGCAAAGAACAACGCATTACTATTCCTACATTACTACGCATTGCTTACGGTGAAGAAAAAGTTACCATTGCCTCTAGACAACGGGAAGAACGTAAACGCTTACTAAGAAGTTTTGAAAGTGACTTGGAAGTTCTCAATCATTATGGAATTAAACCCGTTTTTGACCCAGTAACTTACCCATTAGAAATTCAACCTTTGTGGGCAAAGTTAATGGGTATTCCTGAAGATCCAGAGGAGGCTTTAGAATTTTGGATTAATGACGGTGGTGGTAACACTCGCCTCACAGATTCAGGACCCCGTGGTAAGTGGAATTTACTAATGAATGCGCGAATTTTATCTTTTGAACTACCGCCAGAATGGGAACAGCGCACTTCAGAATCGCAGAAAAAGCAACGGCGAACTGTGAAGAGTAGAAGAAAGACCAAAACCACTAGCGATTTACCTGGAGAACAGATTTTGGAGGCGCGAAAAAATTTACAGCTATCCCAGAGGGAATTGGGAAAGTTAACAGGTAAAAGCCAAAGCTGGATTCGCGATGTGGAAAATGGACGTTTGAAGGTTAAAGTAGAAGACCAAGCACTGTTACGCAAAGTGCTAAATATTACTTAACGGCATTCTCTAATCTGTTAGGACTTGAAGCATACCATATATTCCCTTTTTTGTCAATAGTTCTGGATGATTTCCCATTTCGGCGATCGCCTCTTTTTCTAAGACTACAATTTGGTCAGCCGTTTGAATTGTCGAGAGTCCATGAAAAATTAAGCTGAAGATTGCCTTGTCCCAAGGCAGTTCTGACAGAACCTTCAATTTCGGCTTTGAGAAAACGTGCTTGTTTAGTCATCCAAATCACCATCCAACTCAACATCGGGAAGTGACTCGCAATTACACCCAGTCCCACTTCAAACAATTGCTTGAATCCAGGTGGATAAAGTTGGTCAGATGTCTGCAATTTCTTCAGTCCTATTCGATGTCAGATCGCTCAAAATATATGTCACTGATATGATTAATTTTTAGCTCCTCACAAAATATCATTAGACTCGTCCTACGACTTTGGGCGCATCCACCCGTAAAGTCATCTGTTCACAACCCACAGTTACGAAAGGCTGACTTAAACCTATTTCAGCAAAAGGACTTTCAGCAGAAATTTCTAACTTGGAACCCACCAAACCCAAACGAGCCTCAAATCCAAAGTCAAATCTGAGCAAATTAGTAGCCATTATACTGAAACTAGCAGCGTCTAACCGTTGTCGCCATGCTACACTTTGCCGATCATAGTTGAGAGTACACAGCAAAACATTACCCTGACGAACAGTAACACCTTTTTCTTCCCAGCTAAAATCAGCTAGTTCCTTGGGTAGTCCCCAAATTTCCCGACCACCAGCCACAGAGTCCAGATTATCTACATAAATGTGGGATACCCAAACGCCAATTTTACCTTGATAAATCACCACAGCCGGGGCAACAATTAACTCATTGTACTCCAGCACTGAACCTGAGCCATATTTGGATAAATACACACCTCCAAGAGTTTTACCAGGCCATACAGAAATAATATTTAATTTTGCCGGAACAAGCGATCGCACTCGGTCAATATTCACCAAATGTAGAGTTTGAATAGCATCACCTTTAAGAATCCACGGGGCTGAAGGGTAAGACATAAACGAACTCAAAGTTAAAAAAATTAGATTTAAGTTCCTCTCCTCGCTTGCACCGGAGGAGTTTCCAAAATTTTGGGAACATGATCATATCCCTCTTCTGTCAGTTTCCGGAAGGGCGATTTTTGGAAGCCTCATCAGGCAATCAATACAAGCTATCCTATTAGAAAAAACTTGGTGCTGTATTTGTTATTAGAAAAAATCGTGCGATCGCTTGGTAGATAAAAGCTCTAGGATTCAGGAATGGCAAATGTTTTCGGAGAGTGACAAAAGAGGGATATAGCAACCGCCAAGGAGGTTAAGACATAAACGGATAATCAAACTTAGACAGCAAAAGGGTTTTAACCCACTCCCCAGCTATATAATTTCTTATTTTTAACTTCTAATGCCTTAAAAAAAATCCCCACCCAGGCATAAGCTTGGATGGGTAAAAATATTAAATGGGGGCAAACTTTAAAACTACTTGCTCTCAGTGAAATCAGCGTCAATCACATCATCACCGCCACCAGGAGGAGTAGAGCCACCATCTTGAGGTGCAGCACCAGGAGCCGCCGCATCAGCACCAGCTTGCTGATAGATGTTGCTACCAACCGCAAACAACGCTTGTTGTAATTCTGGTGTCAGCTTCTTGATTTGCTCGTCGTCTTCTTTTGCAACGGCTTCACGTACATCTTTCACCAAACCTTCCACCTTAGTCTTGTCAGCTTCAGGAACTTTATCACCTAATTCTTGCAGCTGCTTCTCGGCTTGGTATGCCAAAGAATCTGCTTGGTTCTTGCGTTCAATTCTTTCCCGACGTTCTTTGTCAGAAGAAGCATTTTGTTCAGCCTCTTTCACCATGCGGTCAACATCGGATTTATCCAAAGTAGACGCGCCAGTAATGCTGATAGACTGTTCCTTACCAGTGCCTTTATCCTTAGCGGTAACGTTGAGGATACCGTTGGCATCAATATCAAAGGTAACTTCAATTTGTGGTACACCACGTGGTGCAGGAGGAATACCATCAAGTCGGAAAGTTCCTAAGCTCTTGTTATCATTTGAGAACTCCCGTTCACCTTGAAGCACGTGAATTTCCACATTGGTTTGTCCATCTACAGCTGTAGAGAAGACTTCCGATTTCTTCGTGGGGATGGTGGTATTCCGAGGGATAATTTTAGTCATCACACCGCCCAAGGTTTCTACACCCAAAGACAGTGGAGACACATCTAACAGTAAGATACCTGTGACATCACCCGCCAACACACCTGCTTGAATAGCCGCACCAACTGCAACTACTTCATCAGGGTTAACACTTTGGTTGGGGTCTTTATCTAATACCTTCTTCACCACCTGCTGCACAGCAGGAATACGGGTAGAACCACCAACTAGCACAACTTCATTAATATCGGCTCTACTTAATTTGGCATCCCGAATCGCGTTTTCCACAGGAATGCGGCAACGGTCGATTAAATCCGAGCAGAGTTCTTCAAACTTACCACGGGTTAGAGTTGTATCCAGGTGCTTAGGACCATCCTGGGTAGCGGTGATAAATGGCAAGTTAATTTCCGCTTGGGAAACGCTCGAAAGCTCAATTTTGGCTTTTTCTGCGGCTTCAGTCAAACGTTGTAACGCTTGTTTATCTTGGCGTAGGTCAATTCCTTCTGCTTTTCTGAATTGTTCAGCCAAGAAATCAACTATTTTTTTATCGAAGTCGTCACCACCCAGGTGAGTATCACCAGAAGTAGCTAGCACTTCAAATACTCCATCACCTACTTCTAGGATGGATACGTCGAAAGTACCACCACCAAGGTCAAATACCAGAATGGTTTCGTTGCTCTTCTTATCAAAACCATAAGCCAGAGAAGCGGCGGTAGGTTCGTTGATAATCCGCAGAACTTCAATGCCTGCTATCTTACCAGCGTCTTTTGTAGCTTGTCGCTGGGAGTCATTAAAGTATGCTGGGACAGTGATTACAGCTTGGGTTACAGTTTCACCCAGATATTTGCTGGCATCTTCAACGAGCTTGCGAAGCACTTTTGCAGAAATTTCTTCGGGAGCAAACGCTTTGCCAACTATCGGACAATCTAACTTGACATTGCCGTTGCTGCTCAGAACTTTGTAAGAAACTTCCGTAGACTCGTTACCAACTTCGTCGTAGCGTCTTCCCAGAAAGCGTTTGACAGAGTAAAACGTATTTTCAGGGTTCATCACGCCCTGGCGTTTGGCGATTTGACCAACTAAATTATCGCCATTTTTGGCAAATGCCACTACTGATGGTGTAGTCCGAAAACCTTCTGCGTTAGCAATAACGGTGGGTTTACCACCTTCCATAACTGCTACGCAAGAGTTCGTTGTACCTAAGTCAATTCCTACAACTTTTGCCATTTTAAGTATTGGCTCCGTATAACTACAAATGAATGAATGGGAATATAAGGGACTAAATTTTGAACCAATTGGTTTCAAAAGACAGTCAGTTCAGCATTAACAACCTTTAATTAGGCTTTCCTGGAGTTAAAACCTCCAGTTATCCTGATATATATACTGAGAACTTCAGTTATAGCCAGTCCATGAAGGAGGGTTTCCCGAACCTTGGACGGGACGGTTAATTTTAAAGGATGTATTTAGTTGGTTCATTGAGAAATTTGCTTTCACTTTGTCTAATGTATGAGAATTAATACTTTGAGCAATTAGGGTGAACCGTAATCTCAAAGTGGTGTTTGCCGTCTTTAGGTGTAATAAACCCTAAATAAAGCTAGGGCAAATGATCTAAAAAAGGCTTTATATACCCAATAATGTCCTTAAATCACAGTTATTCTCTCAAAAAATCTTGTTATAGTACATAAGTATTATTCTGCTAAATTAGTAGATGATACTCACCCATGACAGATAAAAAGCCCAGTTAATCAGCTAAAATCGCCAGAGCGCCAATATCAGAACAGCATCAAGAGTGAAAACAGACAGTATTTTTTATCGCCTTTTTCAAGAATTGCCCACTATCTTTTTTGAATTAATTGGTAATTCGCCCCAGCTTGCTGAAACTTACACATTCGCTTCAATAGAAATTAAGCAAACTGCATTTCGTATAGATGGCGTTTTTGTACCGAAAGAAGGCGAACAAGACCCCATCTACTTTGTTGAAGTTCAGTTTCAAAATGACACAGAAATTTATTCGCGTCTGTTTTCCGAAATATATTTATATTTACGGCAAAATCAACCCAAAAACTCCTGGCGAGGAGTCGTGATTTATCCCACGCGCAGCCTCGATACTTCAGACATCAATAATTACAATGAATTTTTTACCAGCCAGCGTGTTACCCGTATTTATCTTGATGAATTAGGGGAAACAGTATCATTGCCGATTGGGATTGCTACTATTAAATTAATAGTCGAGAATAAAGATACAGCAATTGTTACCGCCAGAGAATTAATAGACAGAAGCCAGCAAGAGATTAACGCTGAACCAAAACGGCAGCAGTTACTACAATTAATAGAGACAATTTTAGTTTACAAATTTCCCACAATGAGCCGAAAGGAGATTGAAGAGATGTTTGGGTTAAGCGATTTGAAACAGACACGAGTTTATCAAGAAGCTAAACAAGAAGGCTTACAAGAAGGGAAGCAAGAAGGGAAGCAGGAAGGCTTACAGGAAGGCTTACAGGAAGGTAGTTTAAAAGCTAAATTAGCAGCAGTATCTCGATTATTGGCGCTGGGTTTGACGGTTGAACAAATTGCCCAGGCTTTAGATCTGAATGTTGAACAAGTCAGACAAGCTGCACCAGAGAATTAAAGGCACGTAAATAACTCTAAATACCACCATCATTTTTAATTTTCACAAGTTTAAATTCTATGGTTACACTATCTCCTACTTTAAAAGCTAAACTCTCTCAACCCTTGAAAATTGGCTCATTTGAGGTCAAAAGTCGAGTTCTTCAGTCGCCTTTATCTGGGGTGACAGATATGGTGTTTCGTCGTCTGGTGCGTCGCTATGCGCCAGATTCGATGTTGTATACAGAAATGGTAAATGCTACGGGGTTGCACTATGTGAAAGAGTTACCCAAAATTATGGAGGTAGACCCCAGAGAAAGACCAATCAGTATTCAGTTATTTGATTGTCGCCCGGATTTTTTGGCAGAAGCAGCAATTAAGGCTGTTGCGGAGGGTGCTGATACGATTGATATTAATATGGGGTGTCCGGTCAATAAAATTACTAAAAATGGTGGCGGTTCATCTTTATTACGTCAACCGGAAATAGCTGAGGCGATTGTGCGGGAAGTCGTGAAAGCCGTTAATGTCCCAGTTACGGTAAAAACCCGCATTGGCTGGAATGATCAAGAAATCACGATTCTTGATTTTGCCAAGCGGATGGAAGATGCTGGGGCGCAAATGATTACAGTGCATGGACGCACCCGCGCTCAAGGGTACAATGGTAATGCTCGATGGGAATGGATTACCCGTGTGAAAGAAATACTTTCTATTCCCGTAATTGGGAATGGGGATATTTTTTCAGTGGAAGCAGCTGTGAGATGTTTGGAAGAGACTGGCGCGGATGGGGTGATGTGTTCTCGTGGGACTTTGGGTTATCCCTTTTTGGTCGGAGAAATTGACCACTTCCTGAAAACTGGGGAAATGTTGCCGTCACCAACCCCAATTCAGCTTTTGGAATGTGCCAGAGATCATTTACAGGCATTATGGGAATATAAAGGCGATCGCGGTGTACGTCAAGCTCGTAAGCATATGACTTGGTACGCGAAAGGTTTTGTTGGTGCTGCTGAGTTGCGGGGACAGTTAAGTGGAATTGAAACAGTGCAACAAGGTTTGGATTTGATTGACCGGGGAATTGAACAGTTAAATCATAGTTATGAGCCAATGGAGGAAGCCACCAATTTTCAAGTTGCTTAATCTCAATCGACCCCATTTATTAAGCATAAACCATATTTTGCTCCCTCTCCTTAGTAAGGAGAGGGTCGGGGTGAGGTTTTTTAATTATTGACAGCGACGTATTTATTTTTCCCAGATTCAACCTAAAAATTTGCAGACTTATTAGCCGTTTTAGGCTCAAAATTATTTATACCCGCCAACATTAATTCATCTCGTTGATGCCAAATTGAAAATATTTTTTCCCTGCCATCATATAATGTGTCTGAGTCTATTTGATATGTTTCATTGAATCGTTTGAGTTTTAAACCCAATAAATTTAATAATCGGCTGAGTATTTTTATTGCTGAAATAGTTTCTTTTCCTCTTACCAAATCAATCCCTAGCACTCTTTTAATGTGTTTACTATGCTGAGAAGCAACATCTTTCAGCAAAAGTAAATTAGGATGATGTTCTGTAAATTTTCTTTCTGGTTCTAAAAATTGCAGCATTCCTAACGCCCTCATAGCTTCAACTTTGCAGGTATACGTTTTTAAATCTGGCAGAAAAACTTTACCATCACCCCACAATAATTGTTGATGCCATTCTTGCTGATCTCTAACATGAAAATACTCACTTTCATGGGTGAGATAATAGTGAATCAGTAATTTAAAATAGTATCCTTTATCATCCTGCAACTTTAATACAGGAGTAACTGGAACACCATATCTTTGTCTGAGGGTATACTTATCAATCTCGTGACGTTCTGCTTCTGAAAAAGAATGTTTATTTAATAGTTGCTCATATTCTAGATAATTAATATCTCGCGCTTTGGCTACAGCAGTCGCGGCTGATAATTGATGGTGCTGCTTAATCTCTCTAATTTGAAATTTAATATCTTTAGCTTTTTGACGCTTATCAGCCCAATCGTTTTGCACTTTAACGATTTCTACAACTAATCTTTTGCGGTTTTCTACATCCTGAGAGTCTGTGGCCACAAGTGCTAACCTTAAATCTCGAACAATGTTATTATGAACAGCATTACTTCGCAACCAAATTTGATGTCCATCTGCGATTAAACCATCTTGCATTGATTGGCGATATAGACTAATAGAGGCATTCACCCTAGCGGATAACTTTGCCCAAGTCCGCAAATGCATTGGGTCATAAACTAATGGCAAATCTACATCTATTTTATGTAACGGACTTAGCAAGGCTAAGTTTTCTTTTTGATTTTCTTGATACCAGTCAGATAGTAATCGATAATTTGTACTTCCACTACCAATTAAACCTATTCCTCTCTTGGCACACCAGACAATACGAGGTACATCATCTCGTACTCTTGCTAATGCTTGTCGTGCTTCTGAGTCAGGAATTACCCCTTGAAAAATACCATAAACTCGGTCAAAGTGTTGGACATCAATACTAATTCCTGTACCAAGGCTAGGAGTAACAAAAATCGCATCATATTCAGGAATTTTTTGATTAATATCTCCGACAAAATCAACAGCTGCATGACCAGGTGTGCTGGTTGTGCGACTGCTAATGACAAGAGATTTGGGGAATTGCTGGCGTAATTTTGCTAATCGTTCTTTAAGGTAGCCTTCAATTGTTTCACAACTATAACGCCCAGAGCGACTATCTGTAGTAACGTAACATTTACGTCCTGCTATCAAATCTAATTCTAGTTGATGAATCAAGGGTGTGGGGTTAGGAGAGTCATAGAAGGTGACATTCCAGCCTTTCTGAGGTTTCCATTGATTTAACAGCACCCAGGGCGTTATTTTAATTCCTGATAATCTTTGCAAATATTCTAAAGATACATCTGATAAATCAGCATCTTGGGCAATTACTAACCCCCCTGTTGTCAAAACTGTAGAAATTAGTTGTTGAAATAATTTTAAAATTTTGACTCGTTTATGTTTACAAGTATTACTGTTAAGTAGATGCCACAAAGATTGCTCTACTTCATCCAGAATTAATATTCCCCCTTGCCAATCTTGAAGTTTGAGTTTCCAAATAGAATCAACACATAAACCGAAAGACTTACTTTTTTTAAATGGCTCGCTGATAATAGGTAAAATTTTATCGGCTTGCATTAAATGCTGGTTCTGATCAAATCCCCATTGAATACCAATTTTCTCACACAAAAACCGACCTAATTGAATTCTGTGAGTAATTAATAATACAGGTCGATTGATAGCCTGAGCTTTGTTAACAATGTCTTGGAGTGCTGTGGTTTTTCCTGTGCCTTTGGCTGATTTTACTCCCACTATTCCAGAAGTGGGATAACATACTTCTAAGTAAGGACAGTTGACTGTAAGTGCAGCTGGAATGGTTAATTGAGTATGGGGTTTACTTTGGGCTAGATAAATTTCTAAATCAGAACTTTGGCGATAAATTTTATCGAAAGCACTTGCACCTTTAGCAAAAATTAACTCATCAACACCTTTTTCTATTCCTGGAAGTTCGATAACTTTGACAGGGCATTTTTTTTCTTGCAATAAACAACCTAGTTGGGAAATGGCGTTATTGATAGCAGCAATTTTTTTCGGTTGAGTTTCAAAATCAAAGCAAATATAAAAGGGGCGTTTTGTAATAGCGAATGCTGCTAAGTCGGGAATGAGTTGGCGACTTGTGACTTTACCAAATACATCTTTGACAACCCGATAACCACTGGTAATTCCGGGAATGGCGATCGCAGCGTATCCTTGTGTTAATAATGCTGCTGCTTTCTTCACACCTTCGCAGATAATTATGGGTATATTTTGTTCTATCACCCATTGCCAAAAGCCTTCAGCTGCTCCATGAGAATCAACTTTGATACTGCTGGGGATGGTTAGATTATACCGTTGAGAGACTTGCTGCCAAATTTTCAATGTTACCCGCAGACAAAACACCCGTGTTGCTGTGCTGGGTGGATGTTCGTACTTGATTGATTTACCATTATTATTAATTCGGGGTTGGTTTGGTTTAAAACATCCCCATTCCATTGATTGCCAATTATGTAGAGGATCTAGACCAGAACACCACCAACCGCCTGCGGTGACATGATTGTAGCGCTTTAACCAACCATTTCTCACCATACCAGTGTTGGTACGGGGAAGATGTTCAGAAATTAACAGATACTCATAGGCTGATGCGTCTTCAAGAGATTTAAAATTAAGTTGGGTTAGGTGTAAATCTATACTACTACTTTTGACTAATTCCTCAAGGTGTTGGGTGTGTAAATAGTGTAGATGCATGGGGCGACCCTTGAACGGAATACGATGGATTTAAAACTTACCATGCATTTGCTGATTTTTTATGGAAGAGATTACGAGGGTTTTACGATACTTTTTTTACTTCGTTATAGTAAATACATCGGTGACTCATCAAGTGCATGATTCTGTGAGAGTACATTGCTGAAGTAATAAACTTGTATTGTAATATTTATGCTATAGTATTTTTTATATTTCAGTAAATTTTCTACAACTTACCTAAAATAGGATTAATTGTATTGTTAATTGCTAAACAAAAATATCCCCACCTATTCCATAAATGGGGCTTACAAGTCGGTTAATATTTGCAAATAAGGTACAACTACACTATTTTTATATTTGTATTTGTTTCCGAAGATCGTCTAGACATGATTCCATTTCATGAACTTGATCAGGAGCAAATTCTAGTAACACTTCATCTAGTTGTTCTCCCAAAGGTGATATGAATACTTGAATTTTAAGTGTGCCTTGCTGCCAACCTTGACTACCAATTTTGAGAAGTTGACAAGTTGTTGTATAACTATATCGAAATTCATTTGATGTGATCTTGTGTTTGCCGATAGCAATATTCTTGAAATTATCAAGAATACTTTTGCCTAAATATTTTCCCTGATTATCATAAGATAGTTGTTGAAGTATGTTTCTAATATAGTTTTTGGCTAAGTCTTTTAATCTATTTATTTTAAACGTATCTTTTTCAAAAAGAACTACATCATCATCACAATCTAATAATGTAAATTTATTATTCATACAAATGCTCTAAATAATACCAACATTTCTGATTTAAACTAAATTCCAGATTACACTGATTTGAATCACTTTTCAGTCAGTAAAAATACTGAAATAAAACCTGTGCAGTAATTATTTTAATTTCTTGCAAACATTTTCTTTTAAATCTCCCGCAAAGACGCAAAGGGGCAAAATTTTTCTTCGCGTTTTTGCATGAATTAATTAACTTTTAGGTGGAACACACACATCAGGCGTACACAAACCCGAAAATTCTAAAGTTGTCACCTCAAAGCTATTCAAATCTACCCGACGGATAGCGTGGTTATTCGTATCACTAATATATAGATAGTCACCTATAACACTCAGTCCCGAAGGTTCAAAAAAACGTGTATTCTCACCTTGACCGTCTTGTAAACCCGCAGAACCATCTCCCAAAACTGTTTGACAATTACCTGTACTGGGACTGACTAATTTAATTTTGTGATTATATGTATCCGCTACCCACAGATAATTTTGGGCATATTCAACTCCCAAACAATGCTGCAACCGGACATTCTCCCCTTGTCCATCAACATCACTAAAACCAAATAACTGTCCACTACCACAAATGGTTCTGACTTGCTGCGGTTCCATCAGTTCCACGCCACGAATTGAACTTACTTCACTATCAGCAATATATAATTCTTGTCCATTGGTAGTGATTCCACTGGGTTGGGCAAATACTGAGTCTGTAAGGGACCCATCAATACAAGCTTCTGCACCAGTACCAGCATAGGTTTTAACGATCGCTGTTTCTAAATTCATTTGCCAAATTTGATGTGACCCAGCCATGGCAATAAATAGAGTTTGTCCTAATTGCACCACATCCCAAGGGGAATTTAAGCACGTTTCTAATCCAGCACCCCCATGAGGACGGATATTGTGGCTTTGTTCACCAGTTCCGGCGATGGTTTCTACTATTTGACGCTTGAGGTCAACTCGTCGCAGGCTATGATTTTCTGTATCAGCAACAAAGAGAATCTGATTTTCTACATCAAATGCCATTCCCTGGGGTGCGAAAAACTGCGCTTCCTTAAATGCACCATCGGTTAAGCCAGATTTTCCCGTACCAATTAAGTGCAGAATTTCCCCGTCGTAGCTACTCATTACTACACGGTGGTGTCCAGAGTCAGCGATGAATAAGCCGGCTGGAGTGGCGAGAACTTTACCGGGAAAAGCCAATGGTGTAATTAATGGTTGACGCTGTTTTTCTAAACTGAGGCTGAGTTCCTGGAAATTAGTCGTACCTTTTTCTTGGTGTTGACTAATTAACTGCTGAATTAACTCGTCTAAAGTCTCACGCTTACCTTCACCAGAAAGATAACCAGTTACGTAACCTTCTGGATCGATGATCATGAAGGTAGGCCAAGCACGTACAGCATATTCTTCCCAAACTCGAAAATCTTTGTCCACTAACACTGGATGTTCGATGTCGTAGCGCAGGATGGCTTGGCGAATATTCTCAATTCCTTTTTCGTTATCAAATTTGGCTGAGTGTACGCCGATGACAGTCAAGCTATCTGGATATTTTTGTTCTAAGTATTTCAAATCTGGCAGAATATGCAGACAATTAATACAGCAGTATGTCCAAAAGTCCAAAATTACGACTCTACCCTTGAGTTCTTTGAGAGACAAAGGTTTTTCAGTGTTCAGCCAAGTGTAATTTTGTGGTAAATTTGGCGCTCTGACACGGGGAGTCATAGAGTATCTTTTGGTGTTGGTGCTTCTGTTATAGCTTGGGGAGAGAACCATCGATGGTCTAGATAAAGCAAGGAGTTTAGGTAGGGGTGGGTTAAAAGATATCATTGATCATTATCATTAACGCGGATATTGCTAAACCCCCCCTACTTGTAGAACCAAGAATATCCTGACTTTATGGCAAAATCAGCGATCGCCACCTTTTGGCAGTCATCAGAGTGTCAACGCTCCATACTAGTAACTTTGTATTCCCCAGCCTTTTCCTCTGGTTCTGGTATAGGCGTAGTTTCTGGAATTACTGGAGACACACTGGGAGATGGTGTAACCTTTGGGATCTGTCGCCGATTGAAATATCTTTGTAATCCCGGTTTTTCAGGATCGGGAGCAATTTTCGTGGGTAACAATCTTGATTCACCTGTTGGCTTTACCTCTGGCTGTGCTTCTGGTGCAGGTGATTGACTAGATTTTGGTATTTTCGGTGCTTCAACTTGAGGCGTGGGAATTATCTCAGGTTGTGTTTCTGATGCAGGTGACTCAATAATCTCTGGTAGTGTCGGCGGTAAATTCGGTGATGGTTCCATTGTCGGGACTGAACGACGTTTTAAAAATCCCTCAGACTTTGGTTTTTCCAGTTCTTTAACTTGGGGTGTAGGTTTTACAGGTGTTTCTGTAACTTCCATTTCAGGAATAATTTGGGGCTGTGGTGACGGTGTTTTTTCAACGGTAGAAGTAGGTTTGGGTTCCGTAACTAATTTTTTAGCAGTGTAATTGGGGTCTACAATGCTACGCGCTTGATCCGCGTTCAATTCTCCTCTGACAATTCTCGAAAGTGTGTCTTTACCCTTCGGCTGATAATTAATCAGTCTAGCTGTGGTATTAAAAGCATTTTTTAGAGGATTGCCCTGATTATCCAGAAATTCTAGTTTTACCCAGTTATTCCCAGGTTTGAAGCCCTTGAGGTAAATTGGTTGCCAGCGATCTAAAATGAAGCTTTCATTATTAATAGTGCAACGAATGCGCCAATCGCTGATTGTATCGTTGGAGTTGTCTTCAGCCACAAGGGGCAGAGGCGCGTTAGTTAAATAAAAGTCTAGTAGAATTGGTTCTGCTCCATAACTGCCTTTAGGACGGCTGTAGGTGAGCATCGGCAGAGTCGGATCAGGGTTATTATCGTCAGTTTTGGTAAAAATATGAAATGTTGTCTGGGCGTACGCACCTTCGTTTTTAAAGCTTTCGTGCCAAGGACGAGAAGCAAATACGCGCAGAGTATGTGTACCTGGAGAAACTTCCGGTAAAACTAAAGGCTTGTTGATATCGTAAACGGCTATATAAGGTTGGTTATCGAGAATTACGTGTAGATGAGGTCCTAATTCCAATTCAGGATCTTTAAATATTGGTAAATCCTTAACCTGAAAGCTGACTGTAACTGTATTGTCTTGGAGAACTTCATTAGGTTGGGGAGATACGATTGTCACCTGTGGCCGATAATTTTCCAAGGTGAGACGTAGTTCCTGAATGACCTCTGGTGGGGAAACTTCGGAAAATTGCTGAGAAATCTGAGAAATTTTAGGCGGATTATTTCTCTGGCTCACAGGTACTTCGAGGCTACCAGCTTTTTCACCACAACTAATTAGACTCAATACCAGCACCAATGTCATCAGCCACTTAAAAATAGTAAATCTCATAGAAAATATCTGTTTTAGCACCCCTGGCTCCCACGATTTCATGCATTTCATCCTAGTGATGGTTGGTGGTCAGTAACTGACTAAGTTATTTTGGCTTAAACAGTGCATCGGACACCATAGCCCAAAAGGTCAAATTTTTCCTAAAGCCTTTAACATTTTCTTTTGAGGTTTTCAGGTAATTTAAAAGAATTAATACTTTTTCCAGGTTTTTCCCGTACCAATTTAAACACGAAAGCCATTTTCAGCACTATTAATCTGTAATACCAGCTAAATTGAGTTAATCCATAAATTTAACAAATTGTTATCCTTTGTAAATAAAATGGAAAAACTCTTGACTTTTAGCTAAAAGCTTGGAATATAAAAGGCTTGTAAGGCAAGATTTTCAGCTAATTTGAAGCTAATTTGAATTATTGTTAAAATGTCTTTAACAATGCACCTGTAATGAGTCTATAATTCAACAGAAACAAAACTTCCACATAGAGTCTTCATCACTGCTCCAGGAATTTCTGTAGTTTGCGACTAGGTTTAACTTTGTGGTATTTATGAGTCCTCATTCCTTACTAAGAGAGGAGGTCGAATGACGATTAGTCCTCCGGAGCGAGAGGAAAAGAAGGCAAGAGTCATAGTTGATAAAGATCCTGTTCCTACCTCATTTGAAAAATGGGCAAAGCCAGGACACTTCGACAGAACCTTAGCCAAAGGTCCGAAAACCACCACCTGGATTTGGAACCTTCATGCCCTCGCCCATGACTTTGATACACATACAAGCGATTTAGAAGACATTTCTCGTAAAATCTTCGCGGCACACTTCGGACATCTATCCGTAGTAGCGATTTGGTTGAGCGGGATGTTATTTCACGGCGCTAAATTCTCGAATTACGAAGCTTGGTTAAGCGACCCATTGAATGTGAGACCCAGCGCTCAAGTCGTTTGGCCCATTGTTGGACAAGACATTTTAAATGGTGATGTCGGCGGTGGATTCCGCGGTATTCAGATCACCTCTGGCTTGTTCCAAGTATGGCGCGGTTGGGGAATCACAAGCTCATTCCAGCTTTATGTCACAGCTATTGGCGGCTTGGTATTAGCAGGATTGTTCTTATTTGCTGGTTGGTTCCATTACCACAAGCGCGCTCCCAAACTGGAATGGTTCCAGAATGTGGAGTCAATGCTGAATCATCACTTGGCAGTATTGCTAGGTTGTGGTTCCTTGGGATGGACTGGACACCTAATTCATGTGTCAGCACCAATCAACAAACTCTTGGATGCAGGTGTAGCTGCTAAAGATATACCTCTGCCCCATGAGTTCATTCTGAACAAAGACTTGTTGACAGATTTGTATCCCAGCTTTGCTAATGGGTTAACACCATTCTTCACCTTGAATTGGGGTCAGTATGCTGACTTCCTAACCTTCAAGGGCGGTTTGAACCCTGTAACAGGCGGCTTGTGGATGACTGATATTGCCCATCACCATTTGGCGATCGCGGTTCTGTTCATCATTGCTGGTCATATGTACCGTACCAACTGGGGTATCGGTCACAGTATTAAAGAAATCCTGGAAAACCATAAAGGTCCCTTCACAGGAGAAGGTCACAAAGGTTTGTATGAAAACCTGACCACATCCTGGCACGCTCAGTTGGCAACTAACCTTGCTTTTTTGGGTTCACTGACCATCATCATTGCTCACCATATGTACGCAATGCCCCCGTATCCGTACTTGGCAACGGACTACGCAACGCAATTGTGCATATTCACTCACCATATGTGGATAGGTGGCTTCTTGATTGTTGGTGGTGCGGCTCACGCAGCCATATTCATGGTGCGGGATTACGATCCTGTTGTGAACCAAAACAACGTGCTAGATCGTGTGATTCGTCACCGGGATGCTATCATTTCCCATCTGAATTGGGTGTGTATTTTCTTAGGCTTCCACAGCTTTGGACTGTACATCCACAACGATACAATGCGTGCCTTGGGTCGTCCCCAAGATATGTTCTCCGATTCAGCAATTCAGTTGCAGCCAGTATTTGCTCAGTGGGTGCAAAATTTGCACACTCTAGCTCCTGGTGGTACTGCTCCTAATGCCTTAGAACCAGTTAGCTATGCCTTTGGCGGCGGTATCTTGGCTGTAGGCGGCAAAGTAGCAATGATGCCTATTGCTTTGGGTACAGCGGACTTTTTAGTTCACCACATCCACGCCTTCACCATTCACGTCACAGTTCTGATTCTGCTCAAGGGTGTATTGTTCGCCCGTAGTTCTCGTCTGATTCCAGACAAGGCAAACTTAGGCTTCCGCTTCCCTTGCGACGGTCCAGGCCGTGGCGGTACTTGCCAAGTATCTGGTTGGGACCACGTGTTCCTCGGATTATTTTGGATGTACAACTCCCTATCGATTGTGATCTTCCACTTCAGTTGGAAAATGCAATCAGATGTCTGGGGAACAGTAGATGCAGCAGGTAATGTGACTCACATTACTGGTGGTAACTTTGCCCAAAGTGCCATCACCATCAACGGCTGGTTGCGTGACTTCCTGTGGGCGCAAGCTTCACAAGTAATCAACTCCTACGGCAGTGCTTTATCTGCTTATGGTCTACTCTTCTTAGGCGCTCACTTTGTATGGGCATTCAGCTTAATGTTCCTGTTCAGTGGTCGCGGCTACTGGCAAGAACTGATTGAGTCCATTGTTTGGGCGCACAATAAGCTGAAAGTAGCACCAGCAATTCAGCCTCGCGCTCTGAGCATCATTCAGGGACGAGCTGTAGGTGTAGCTCACTACCTCTTAGGAGGAATTGTGACCACATGGGCATTCTTCCACGCACACATCCTTTCAGTAGGGTAGCAATTCACTTCAGGAGTGCTGAGTGCTGAGTGCTGGGTGCTGAGTGGTTAATAAAAGCTCAAAACCTAGTACTCAAAACTCAGAGCTTCAAAAGATGACACCTGATGGCTAAAAGTCAGAGGATTTCTCAAACCTATGGCAACGAAATTTCCAAAATTTAGCCAGGATCTCGCACAGGACCCGACTACCCGTCGGATATGGTATGCGATCGCTACAGGAAACGACTTTGAAAGCCACGATGGCATGACTGAAGAAAATCTTTACCAAAAGATTTTCGCCACTCACTTCGGTCACTTGGCAATCATTTTCCTGTGGGCTTCGAGCCTCCTGTTCCACGTGGCCTGGCAAGGTAACTTTGAACAGTGGATTAAAGATCCGCTTCACATCCGCCCTATCGCCCATGCAATTTGGGACCCCCACTTTGGTGAACCTGCGATTGAAGCATTTACCCAAGGTGGCGCTAGCAATCCTGTAAACATTGCTTACTCTGGTGTTTACCACTGGTGGTATACCATCGGGATGCGGACAAACAGCGAACTGTACACCGGTTCTGTGTTCCTGCTCTTGTTATCAGCATTGTTCTTATTTGCTGGTTGGTTGCACTTACAACCCAAGTTCCGTCCTAGCCTGTCTTGGTTTAAGAGTGCTGAACCCCGCCTGAACCACCACTTGTCAGCGCTGTTTGGTGTCAGTTCTTTGGCTTGGGCTGGTCACTTGATTCACGTTGCTATCCCCGAATCTCGCGGACAGCACGTTGGTTGGGATAACTTCCTCACCACACTGCCCCACCCAGCAGGTTTGACACCGTTCTTCACAGGTAACTGGGGAGTTTACGCTGCTAACCCTGATACTGCTGGCCATATTTTTAGTACATCTCAAGGTTCAGGTACAGCGATTCTGACTTTCTTGGGTGGTTTCCATCCTCAGACAGAATCCTTGTGGTTGACCGATATGGCTCACCACCACTTGGCGATCGCAGTTATCTTCATTATTGCTGGTCATATGTACCGGACTAACTTTGGAATTGGTCACAGCATCAAAGAAATGCTGAATTCCAAATCCGGTTTAGTACCTGGTAGCAAGAGTGAAGGTCAATTCAACCTGCCTCACCAAGGTCTGTACGATACCATTAACAACTCGCTGCACTTCCAGTTGTCTCTAGCTTTAGCGGCACTGGGAACCGTCACTTCTTTGGTGGCGCAGCATATGTACGCTCTGCCTCCTTACGCATTCATTGCTAAGGACTATACAACTCAAGCAGCGTTGTACACTCACCACCAGTATATTGCTGGCTTCTTGATGGTTGGTGCTTTTGCCCACGCCGCCATCTTCTGGGTACGTGACTACGACCCCGAACAAAACAAAGGCAACGTACTCGACCGTGTGCTACAGCACAAAGAAGCGATTATCTCTCACCTCAGCTGGGTATCGCTATTCTTGGGCTTCCATACCCTCGGTTTGTATGTACACAATGACGTAGTAGTAGCTTTCGGTACTCCTGAAAAGCAAATCTTGATTGAGCCTGTGTTCGCACAATTCATTCAAGCTGCTCACGGTAAAGTACTTTACGGTTTAGATACATTGCTGTCTAACCCCGACAGCATCGCCTACACAGCTTATCCTAACTACGGTAACGTTTGGTTGGGTGGCTGGTTGGAAGCCATTAACTCTGGTACCAACTCCCTATTCTTAACAATTGGCCCTGGCGACTTCCTGGTACACCACGCATTCGCTTTGGCTATTCACACCACCACCCTAGTACTTGTTAAAGGTGCTTTGGACGCTCGTGGTTCCAAGTTGATGCCCGATAAAAAGGACTTCGGCTATGCGTTCCCTTGCGACGGTCCAGGCCGTGGCGGTACTTGCGACATCTCAGCTTGGGACTCTTTCTACCTAGCGATGTTCTGGATGTTGAACACCATTGGTTGGGTAACCTTCTACTGGCACTGGAAACATCTAGGTATTTGGCAAGGTAACGTTGCTCAGTTTAACGAAAACTCTACATATCTCATGGGCTGGTTCCGTGACTACCTCTGGGCTAACTCGGCTCAGTTGATTAACGGATACAATCCTTACGGCGTGAATAACCTGTCTGTTTGGGCTTGGATGTTCCTATTTGGACACCTTGTTTGGGCAACCGGTTTCATGTTCCTGATTTCTTGGAGAGGTTACTGGCAAGAGTTGATTGAAACCCTTGTTTGGGCGCACGAGCGTACTCCTCTAGCTAACTTGGTTCGCTGGAAAGACAAGCCCGTTGCTCTGTCTATCGTTCAAGCTCGTTTGGTAGGTCTAGCCCACTTCACTGTCGGCTACGTCGTGACCTACGCGGCGTTCTTGATTGCCTCCACTGCTGGTAAGTTCGGTTAATTCCGCTACTAGTTTTGTAGGTTAATAAAAATCCCCTGCCGCAAGGTGGGGGATTTTTTGTTTGGGCGGGTAGGATACCTAAGCTAATCGGCATTTAACTTGCGTAACATGGGCGGGCAGGATGCCCACCCCACAAGAGTTTAAGGTAAATTAAATATGCAAAATAGATGTTTTTCAGTTTACTTCATCAGAAAAAATATATAAATATGCAATTTTAACTTTTGAGGATGGGAAATATAAAAAGGAAAGTAATAAGGGATTTACTATATTCAATGCAAGAGCCAAGCTTGAAGACTTTCTATAGAAGATTACCTCATTGGGAATTGGATGGAGCAACTTATTTTATTACTTTTAATACTTGGGAAAAGTTAGAACTTAGCCCAGAAGCAAGGGAAATAGTTTTTAATTCTTGTCTATTTTTTAATAATCAAAGATATAAAATATTTGTTTTTGTCGTCATGACAGATCATGTTCATCTGCTCATGCAGCCTTTAATCAAGTCTGAAAATGAGTATTGGTCACTCAGTACCATTATGAACAGTATCAAAGGTTTTAGTGCTAAACAGATTCCCAAGGTAATGCAACATATAGGAGTAGTTTGGCAAGATGAGCGCTATGACAGGATTGTGAGAAATGAGGAGGAGCTTCAAGCATTTTGGCAATATATTAGACAAAATCCTGTAGAAGCAGGACTTTCATTGACTCCAGAAGATTACCCTTTTTTCTGGCAAGCCTCAGAATAATCCAAACAAAATCCTAGAAAAATTAAGCCTGTCGCCGATTTTATCAAAAGATTCTTGGAGACAATTAAAATGCGTACTATTGCAATTCACACATCAAAGGGAGGCGTTGGTAAAACAACTCTGGCTATCAATGTTGCCTATGAACTGGCTATTCAGGGTAATAGAGTTTTAGTTATTGATTTAGATGATCAAGCTAATGCTAGTTTATCTTTAGGAGTAAATAAGGCAGACGAATTTGATCGTGCCTCTAGTTTGGAAGAGTTTGAGAAAATCTTAGAATCTTTTGAGGATAGAAAAGAAGTTTTTGATTTCATGAAAAACTTTAAATCTCAAGATTTTAACTACAGAGAATATATATACTCTTCCACATTGAATCAAATTATCAGTAGGAATGGTTGTCCTGGAAGAGTTGATGTATTACCTAGTAGTCAAAAGACTAGAAATTTGGACAAGACATTAGCTCAATTTCCTCAAAAGCTTTTAGATAAATCCCTCAAACAATCAGGGATTGCCTATGATTATGACTATGTTATTATTGATACTCCTCCTAGTAGTACTCTGGCTACAACGAATGGATTATATGCAGCCCAATATACAGTTATTCCATCTCAAATGGAATATTTTTCGGTTTATGGAATTAGAAACCCTATTGATCTTATTCGAGAAGTCCAAGATGAAGCGCCAAATCGGGCTGTTATTATTGGAATTGTTCCAATGATGACTGAAAATGTCATATTACACCATACAATGAAACAATTATTGGCTCAGAGATATCCTAAAATCAAAATTTTGCAAGAAATAAGAAGAACTACGTCTGTTGGACAGGCATCTAAGGCACGTCTTCCTCTATCTTTATATGCAGAACAAAATAGGGGAGCAGGTAAGGTAGCAAATCAATTTGCAACTTTAACTAAAGAGATAGTTTCAGAGATTAATCAACATGAAATTTCTTTAGGAATATAAGAATGGTCAAGTTTTATCAAGGTGTTGAAAATCAACCTATTTTTATGGTTGTGAATGAAATCGAAGTACCTCAAGAAAGGTCTGGTATTTCAAAATCTATTCTTCAAAAAATCTTGAACTTTATAAGATTTGTCAATGAAAAAAGCATACTTAACTTAATAAAGTTATTTCAAATGTAACTTGCATCACTGGGGCGGGCAAGATGCCCACCCCACAAGAGAGGGAAATACTAAAAGAGTTCACTCCACAAGATTTCACCCCAGAAAAGTTTGGTGAATTTTGGATGATTGAGAATGGTACAAGATATCAGAGTTATTCGGGGATTAAAAACTTAGCTACAGTTTGTACATCCTGATCACCGCGTCCAGAACAGTTGAGGACATAGGGTTTCTAGATAAGCGATCGCATGATCAAGATTGCGCCTTAAATTCTGATGATCAATTACCCCAAGTTTGGCTTCGGGTCAGGGTGTGCAAATAAAAACTTCTACTAGCCACTAAAACATCTCATCGCTCGAAAAATCTTCCCGCGCTGCACTTCATATCAGACGTGGGGCTTCTTTTTGTTTGGGCTAAAATCTGCTAGATTAACTCGGAACGCATAGTCCAGTTTAACGTTTTCAGGTCTTGTTGCAACTACAACTTGGGATACATCAAAATCATGAAACCATTTCTTTTTGTCTCGGACTTGGATAACACCTTCGTGGGTGATGACAATGCCTTAGCCACACTGACAAAATCACTTGGTCAACATCGTCAAGAATACGGCACTAAGATTGTTTATGCTACAGGGCGATCGCCTATTCTTTACCGCGAACTCCAAAAAGAAAAAAATCTCATGGAACCGGATGCCTTGGTTCTCTCTGTAGGTACGGAAATTTATCTTGACGGGAAAGATAACCCAGATGCGGGTTGGTCACAAATCCTCTCCCCTGGATGGGATCAGGAATTGGTATTAAAAATTGCTCAGTCCTTTCCTGAGTTGGAGCTGCAACCACATTCAGAACAACGGGCTTTTAAAGTTAGTTTTTTCTTGAATCAAGACGCAGCAGCAAATGTCTTACCACAACTAGAGACAGAGTTACTGAAATCTAAATTAAATATAAAATTAATCTATAGTAGCGGTATTGACCTTGACATTGTGCCTCTTACCAGCGATAAAGGTCAGGCAATGCAGTTTCTCCGTCAACATTGGAGCTTTGCAGCAGAACAAACAGTTGTCTGCGGTGATTCAGGTAATGATATTGCTTTATTCGCTGTCGGCGAGGAACGGGGAATCATAGTCGGGAATGCACGTCCAGAGTTACTTAAGTGGCACAGCGAGTATCCTGCTAACTATCGTTACCTGGCACAAGCTGTTTGTGCTGGTGGAATTCTCGAAGGTTTAAAGTACTTTGGTTTCTTAGAATGATTAGCTATCTGAAAGGAATTGTCGCTGGTATTCAAGCAATTGGCGGGGGTCGCATGATGTTGACTCTCGAAGTTAATAATTTGGGGTATGATTTGCAAATTCCGCAACGCTTGGCAAAACATTTGCCAGAGTCGGGCGGAGTCACACAAATTTTTACCCATCTGCAAATTCGCGATGAAGTGCCGTTTCTCTACGGCTTTGCTTCACCCGCCGAACGTGATTTGTTCCGCCAATTGCTCACTGTTAGCGGTATTGGCACTGCTAGTGCGATCGCACTCTTGGACACTTTGGAAGTACCAGATTTAGTCCAAGCCATTATCGCTTCCAATACCCAAATCTTAATTCAAGCCCCTGGTGTGGGCAAAAAAACCGCAGAACGTATCTGTTTGGAACTGAAAACTAAGTTAGTCGAGTGGCGCAAATCAGCCGGGTTCTTCGTCGCCACAGGCGGTCCCGCACCAGGGATTTTAGAAGAAGTGCAAATGACTCTTTTCGCTTTGGGATATACTGCCGATGAAGTTAGTCACGCCTTACACGTAGTCAGTGAAGATATTGGACTATCAAAAGACGCTTACGTGGAAGATTGGATTAAACAAGCGATCGCTCATCTGAGCAGCAGCGAAGAAGTTACTCATACGTAATTAAGAAAGTCTCAGTTTATCTGAGTTTTCAGGTCTGCATCTATTTTTTTATGCTTTTTCCCAATTGGAATTTATTATCGGTACTGGTTCCCCACCTATGCCCCAAGACCCTTACAGTTGGATAGAAGCATCTCTAGCAACTATTCACAAAGCCAACTGGTATCGCTCAGTACAGACAATCCACGGTCGCCCCGGTGCTACTGTGCTTTTAGCTGGGGAAGAGGTAATTAACTTTGCCAGTAATGACTATTTGGGATTAGCTGGGGATGAACGCTTGACTAAAGCCGCAATTCATGCTATCGAAAAAATGGGGACTGGTAGTACTGGTTCTCGATTACTCAGTGGGCATAGAGAATTACATCGGGAATTGGAACAGGCGATCGCAGCTTGGAAACAAACAGAAGATGCAGTAGTATTTAGTTCAGGGTATTTAGCCAATTTGGGTGCGATCGCCGCTTTGGTAGGTAAGCGTGATTTAATCTTATCTGACCAGTACAATCATTCCAGTCTGAAAAATGGGGCAATTCTTAGCGGTGCAGAATTTCTGGAATATCCTCACTGTGATATGAAAGCGTTAAAAACTCAATTGAGTCAGCAACGCCAAAACTATAGACGCTGTTTAATAATTACAGATAGCGTCTTCAGCATGGATGGTGATTTATGTCCATTACCAGAATTATTAGATTTAGCAGATGAGTTTAGCTGTATGCTGCTCATAGATGAAGCGCATAGTACTGCGGTACTAGGAAAAACTGGTGCAGGATGCGTAGAACATTTTCACAGCACAGGTAGGCTCTTAATTCAAATTGGCACATTAAGTAAAGCCTTGGGTAGTTTAGGCGGCTATGTAGCGGGAAGCGCCACCCTCATTGATTATTTACGAAATCGCGCCCCCAGTTGGATTTACACCACTGCACTTTCACCCGCAGACACCGCCGCAGCCTTAGCCGCAATTGAGATAGTGCAGAAAGAACCCCAACGTCTTGTGCAACTATGGCGGAATGTGGATTATTTTAAAAAGTTAATTGCAGAACAATTACCCCACCTGAAATTATTACCTACAGAATCACCCATACTATGTTTACAGTTACCCAGTGCAGCAGAAGCACTCAGAGTTGGTAAACAGCTAAGAAGTAAAGGCATTTTCGCCCCAGCTATTCGTCCCCCCACAGTTCCTACAAGTCGGTTGCGGATATCTGTGATGGCTACTCATGAAGCCGCACATATTGAAAAATTAGTATCAGTTCTCAGTGAAATTTCATAGCAACCACGCAAAAATTCAGCTTTGAAGTTGACTCAAAGTATTGAAGAAATAAGGAACCACAGATAAACACAGATAAAGAAATATTTGCTGTATTTATAAGAGAAGCGCTATATTTCCTCAAACTCAAGATTCTGCTCTTGCCCAATTTTCTAAATTAATACCTTGCACTCTTAACAAATCAGAATCATTAGAGACTAGAATTAAGCCGCGTGTAATTGCAGTTGCTGCAATCAATATATCTTGCTCTTGAATAGTGAAACCTCTGCGTTTTAAGTCCAAATGAATTTCGCACGCTCTTTCAATAATCTCTAAATCATCTATTAATAACACTTGATAAATTTGACAAAACTTTTGAAATTCAGCTAATTGCCTGCTGGCATTGATAGCTAAAAGACCTCGTTTGACTTCATAGTAAGTTATACAACTAATAAATACATCTTGTCTGAGACGGCGAATTTCCCTAAATCGCTTGTCTACGGGTGCATTTTTTTTCAAAATGTAAGAAACAATATTTGAATCTAGTAAATAACTCACTTTATCGGTCTTCCTTCTACCACGGCATCAAAAATTTCTATCTGCTCAGGTGTTAAATCATTCAAAGTCCCAGAAACTGACTCTAATATTAAAATGCTATCAATTCTATCTGTCAAATCATCCTCCTTAATTTCCCTCATCTCTTCTGGTGAAAATTTCCCAAATAACTCTACCAACATTTCGATCATTTCACGTGGCTTTAATTTAACTTGATATAAACTATTACCCTGAATCAACTTCTCCACAATTGGCGAAATTCTATTGTGTAGCTCCTGGTTGTAATTTACAACTTCCTGCATAATTACTCCTCCATACATATAGCGTTTACCCCAATTATAATTATAGAACCCATTTGATATCTCTAAGAAGCTGCGAGTCTCTTAAGCATGAGCCTAACAAAACAAAGATTGAGCTTGGTCGTGGCATTCGATAGTGTTCGCTCAAAGTTCTTGACCAGGATCTTGCAGCGCTCCATCCAAGCATTCGACCCCTCAATTACCCACCTGGCTACTGCTGGGACAAATCATGACTTGCCTTGCGCTGCCTTTTCTTGGGTGGAAGGCTTGGTCGAGCGCTCAAACTTAATCTTCCGCATGATCTGCGGGTCTACCTTTTCTAGTTCCTGTGTCAGATGTTCTGGATGATAACCCTGGTCGAGTAGGATGGTAATTTTAGGAATGTTCATTGGTTTTGACCGGAAATATCTGATGTTTTCCCTCAACATCTCCAGCAAGCCAGCATCATCGGAAACATTGGCTTTCGTGCAGTGTGTAAAGAAGGGTAATACCAATAGTCATGGTGCTTTGATTGGGGATTAGATCCCTTAGCATACGATTTTTTACCGAAGAAAGGCAGAGGGCAGGAGGCAGACCCCGCTGTCTACACGGCGCCGACAATTGGTTGGGGTCTGAATCCCCATTCAATTGTTCCTTCTGCCCTCTGTCCTCAGCATAGCTGCCTTCTTCAAAAATTCTCGCGTGACCCCTAGTTGTACTCTCCAGGAAGATCAGTTTTTCTAACAGTAATGCTGCCAACTTTCTTACCTGACATTCTCAATAATTCATCACCTGAAAATTCAAAACCAAGCTTTAGTGCTATTCGCGCAACA
>DASQZD010000068.1:0-1966 GCA_035638855.1 Nodularia sp. (in: cyanobacteria)
GCACCATTCAAGTAAGCACCAGTCAGTTCTGCATTTGCTAAATAAGTATTTCTCAAATCAGCACCCCCTAAATTTGCCCCACGAAATTTAGCCTCGCTCAGGTTAACACCAAACAAACTCGCACCGCTCAAGTTAGCACCCCGTAAATCTGCGCCACTCAAGTTAGCCCGGCTCAGGTTAGCACCTGTGAGATTAGCACCGCTCAAATTGGCTCCAGATAAGTCAGCCATCACTAAACCTGCATTAGTCAAATCACAGTTTTGACATTGCTTGGTTGCCAATAACTGTTTAACGTGTTCAGAATTTGCTGCTTGTACGGTTGTTGCCAAACTAATCGTGGTTAAAAAGGCAGCTATGGCTAGAATTTGGTTCTTCATATTCGTGTAATATTTATTACTCAATATTTAACATTAACTGAGACGGATTTATACCTCAGCATTATGATATGAGCAATCTGAATAGTTTGCCCTCTGTACTTCCCTATATCACTTATAAATTTGAGTAAACACTTACATATACCCTGATTTTCAATAAATATGAGACTATAGAAGCATTAAGACAACCATAAAAACGTGAGTCAGCAAGACAAACTCTTAGAAAAGATCCTCTCTGGAACTTCTGATACAGACATCCCTTTTGCCCAACTGTGGCAACTTTTATATCAACTAGGCTTTGAAGAGCGGATTCGTGGTGATCATCGTATTTTTATCAAACCCGATGTTGAGGAAATATTGAATCTGCAACATAAGAGAGGAAAAGCCAAAAGCTATCAAATTAAACAAGTTCGTGCAGTAATTGTCAAGTATAAGTTAGGAAGTAAAAATGATGTTTCGCTATGAAGTTATTCTCTACTGGAGTCAATTAGATCAAGCCTTTATTGGTGAAGTACCAGAATTACCAGGCTGTGCTGCTGACGGTGATACTTATCAAGAAGCCCTGCATAATGTAGAATTAGTTATGCAGGAATGGATAGAAACGGCTAAAGATTTAGGGCGTCCAGTTCCTCCAGTTAGACCACGTTTGATGTACATTTAATAGGATTTACGCATTTACAAGAATGCCAAATATCGATAAGTTTAAAAACCACATCTTTCATGAGGGCACAGCAGAGTGTATTTACGATGGCAGGATAATTAACAAAAGCCTGGAACGATCTATCTATTTTCGTTAATTCACATCACAATGCATTTGTACAGGCGTAAGTTGGGTTGAGGAATGAAACCCAACATAATCAGAGCAAGTCTAATTGAAAACCTTAGCTACTGGCAAGCTTACAAATCACCATGATATGTGATTTGTATTTGTCAATAGTATAGTGAATAAGTTGCAATCCAGAACGTTCTAGTTCTTGCAAAAGTTTAGAAATTTCATACTTATGATGTCGCCAAATAGTAATTTCTTCACCTTCAGATATTTCAATCTTCTTATCTATCCCCATCCGACTAAAATTTAGAGTGTAATTATGGTGGAGTTTCATATTAGCAACTACACTATCTGTTTTTAAATCATACTTTCTCACTAATTCACAATCTTCAGATTTAATTCCAATCTTGCTTTTAACCCATCCATATATTTCTTCTACATGATACTTGCAGCCGCCTCTGACGTTTCCATCCCATTTAGAGTTGGAACCAATTTCATTAGTAAACACCAGAAAATCATTTTTCCCCATACTATCTCTAAAGTTTTTTAGTACCTGATCTCTATTTTGATGATTACCGATGGTAACGCCTAAGTGGAAAAATATTTTTGCTGTGTCGTCAATTTCAAGGGTAGCTTGATTTTGGAATAAATTTTTGGGTACACAACTATTTTCTATGTCAATCGTGGAACTGATGAACTCGACTAGAGGAAACCATTTTGTAAAATTATTTTTGGATACATCAAGCAATTCCTCGCTTATATCTAAAGCTATATATTTATTAACTTTTCCTTGTTGATTAAGTCTTTTAATAAAATTCTTAAC
>DASQZD010000069.1:0-3820 GCA_035638855.1 Nodularia sp. (in: cyanobacteria)
ATTGAAGGATTCACTTAAGGACGATTATTCTTATCCTGTCGCCCAAGAAAAAGCACAGAAGTTGGAACGTGACCTAGCTTTGGCTTCTGTCGCTAGCGTCGTCAGCCTTACGGGACAGCAGCAAACTCAAGAAAAAATTGACACTACTGCACAAATCGCCCAGCAAGCAAAAGATATTTCTGATGAAGCTCAGAACATGGATGCCTCTCAAAACGTTCTCAAAGCGATCGCCGCTCAGAACGGCTTAATTGTGTCAATGTTGGCACAGCAGCGTACTGATTCTTTATCAGCCCGACAGGACAATGCTTACTCTAACCTGATGCTGACGCAAGTGGCAGATCATCTTGACTCCCAACGGAAAAAGGAAAACTCCGAAGAAGATGGCAGATTGTCTCTAGTGCATGAAGTCGTACTTAATGCACGGCTAGATCCTACTTCTGCTGACTGATTAAAAGGGTATAGAAACGAATGGCACGCTTGTTAAGCTGAAGGGTATGCAGCGTAAGGATTGCAGGGGGGCAGGGGCGCAGAGGAGAATTTCTAAACTGTCCGTTCGCAATGCTTAAAACTTCTTCTTTCTCCCCTGCTCCTCTGCTCCTCTGCACAAGAGCTGCCTCAACGATTTTCCCTTATCAAGCGTGCCATTCGGTATTAGGAGGTAAAGTTACAAGAACTTTTTCCTCCTATAAAAACAATCAACTAGCGTTCAAATATTTGACAAAATTACTGTATTGAGCAAGGATTCAAATCATGTTTTTACTAGCCCAACTTTTAGGGGGCGATTTAGCTGATTTAGCAAAAGAAAATGCAGCTTCAATAGCTCAAGGATTTGATGAGCTTTGGAACGAAACTATTACAGGTGGTGTTTATTCAGCAATTTGTACAGTTGGAGCTTTATTCGCTATAGCAACACTAACTTTCTTCGTCGTTGAATGGACAAAAAAAATGATGGCGGGGGAAGAACAAAGAGCTTATACAGACTTTATTTGGCCGTTAATAGTAGTTCTTTTGCTCAGTAATAAGGGGGATGTACTAGGAAAATCAACTTTGGGGATTAGAAACTATATTAATAATGTAAATAATATAGTTCTTAGCGAAGCGGCGGCAGGAATTGACCTCAAGCAAGCATTTGAAAGTGCATTGGGAACTGAAGCAGCACGTAGCGCTATTGGTATTGCTGTAAATAAATGTAGAAATTCATCTTTAAGTCAACAAGAAGAAATCAACTGTTTGAATCAAGCCAAAGAAGATTTAACCAAAAAATATCCAGATAAATTTAAAAAAAATAATGGAGCTTTTTCTTGGTTTATAGATGCGGTTGATGGTGCTATCGATGCTTTTAATGATGTGAAAGATGGTAAAGCAAATGGAATTGATTTAATTTTATCTCCCATTAATGCTTTTGTTGGGTCTGCTGTTACTGACGTAGTTACGATAATTTTAGTCGGAATGAATGGGGCTTACCAATGGGGAATTGAACTGACTATGCTCGTAACAGCACTGCTGGGGCCTATAGCTGTTGGTGGTTCTCTGCTACCTTACGGAGCTAAATCAATCTACAGTTGGTTAGTAGGATATTTCAGTATAGGTTTTGGCAAGCTTTGCTTCAATATCATTGTTGGTTTCGCCGGGCAATTAGTCGCTGATTCTAAATCCTATCAGCCAATGTTCTTTCTATTTACAATTGGTATAATTGCGCCATTCTTAGCTACAGGTTTAGCAACTGGTGGTGGCATTTCTGTTTTAATTCAAATTAATAAAGCTGCTGAAACTTACAGTGGGATTGCCATTGAGGTTGCTAAAGGTGTTGCTACTAAAGGTGGTAGTTTAGTCGGAAAATTAGCTAAATAAAGCCTATGCTGAATCATAAAAAAGCCTCTCCTGCTAATAAAGAGCCATTACAATTGCTCAGATACAATAAATATGTGACAACACGAGTTGGAATAATCTCTTTAGTTGGGTTTTCAATGGCGGGATTTTCCCTCTTATTGCAATTCCTCAATTATGGGGCAATCAGCATACTAAATCAAAAGCAATTAGCCTTGGTACAATTATCATCAGGTGAGACGATTTCCGCTAAGGCAGTAGACCCTCAGAAACGCTCTGATGAAGTGATTAGAAAGTTTATTTCTGATACCTTTATTAAGATGTTTAATTGGGATGGGATAGTACAAACTTTCAATGAAAAAGGTGAGCCGATAACTAAGCAAGATACTGGGGTAGAAGTAGGCAAGATTAATAATAAATCTAATAGTCGAGTCACAAGTAAAGCTTATGATGCTGCCTTTGCGTTGAGTGAAAATGGAGGATTTAGAGCCGCATTTCTGAAAAAATTAGCCTCAATTACTCCCACGAGCATATTTAATGGTGATACGCAAGTATCTTTAATCCCTAGATTTATTTCACAGCCACGGCAACTCAAAGATGGTCAATGGGAAATAGATTTTATTGGGACGCTGGTAACTTTTGAACGTAGTGATAATTCAGGTAAAGGGATTACTTTTAATAAAACCATTACACTTTCATCAATTTCTAATCCCGAGTATATCCCAGCTAATACTAGTGAACTGTCTAAGAAAATTTATTCGGCAAGGAAGGCCGGATTAGAAATTACCGAAATTGTCGATTTAGATTTGGGCAAAAGAAAATGAGTGAAGAGAATAATAAAAATGGGTCTGTATCGACTTTAGAAGATTTGCTTAAAATAGATGATGTTAATAAAACTAATGGTAATAAAGCATCAGAACCGGAAAGTTTATTAGTACCGACTAAGCACACATTTGTCACTTCTCCTTGGTCAAGACTAGCAATAATTGCTGTGCCTTTTGGAGTTGGATTTTTAGCGATATTTCTGATGCTCAATGGTGTTTTCAATCCCGCACCAGCACCAAAGATTGCTCTGAAAACGCAGGAAATACCGACCACTGAACAAGCCCAAGAAAGTGATGAGGGAGACGGTGATGCGCGTGCAAAACTCGCTCTGTCGGATCAAGAAGATGAGTTAGGTCGCATTAACAAAAATAAATTTGACCAACCAGCGCCAGTACCAGTTTCAGTAGAACAAAAGGTCGTGCCATCTAACCCACCATCTCCACGACCTGCGCCACGGACTGTTCAAAATACACAACCACGTCGCGTAACTCAGACTGCACCACAACAGATTAGAGCCTATACCCCTCTAACACGCACGAGTTTTTCTCCAAAATCCTCTATATCTGCACGGACACTTACGCCCCAAGATCCCCTTGAACAATTAAACAAACTCCGCGGCATCGGTTCTTACGGCAAAATCGCATACACCAAAACTATCACCAGCAAACAATCTTCATTAGATCCGGATCTTTCTCAAGCTCAAGTAATTCAAAATCAACCGAATGAACAAATAGATATAAATAATTTTGACCAAACCACGCCGCAAAACTCAAGCGAGTCGATTGAAAAGATTCGCCCCAGGTGGCAAGCAACTTCTAAAGTTAACAAGATTACTTTAGCTAACAATTATTTACCTCAAGAAAGCCAAATTCTCCAAGGGAAACAAACTCGTTATTTGACAGTTGGCACTTTTGCTACTGGTGTGATTGTTACCCCATTAGTTCAAACCACAGTTAATAATTCAGGACTTGAACAGACACAAACACCAACCTCTAATAACACTAAGTCTATTGCTCGACTGACTCAAGATTTACGCGATAACTATGGGCAAGTGGCAATCCCAAAAGGTACTTTATTGGCAGTCGAGTTAGCCTCAGTTGATGGCGGCAGTTACGCTGTCGCTTCTGTTCGGGGCATCATCAAAGATAATACAGAATATCCGATTTCT
>DASQZD010000070.1:0-16853 GCA_035638855.1 Nodularia sp. (in: cyanobacteria)
CAAATCAAACAGGCATTAGCAAATCAAGCAAGCGAAGTGGTGATCGCCGCTGTTAATGGCAAGCAACATTTTGTCCTCTCAGGACGTAAAGCAGAGGTAGAAGCTGTAGTTGCAATTTTAGAAAGACAAGGAATCAAGACAAAATTCTTGAAAGTCTCTCATGGATTCCACTCTCCTTTGATGGAACCGATGTTGGCAGAATTTAGCCAAATCCTGACAAAGTTTGCTTTTGCAGCGCCTGAAATTGATATTGTCTCAAATTTGACTGGCGAAATAGCTACCGCAGACATTACTACCCCAGCTTATTGGTGTCGCCAAATTTTAGAACCAGTACAATTTGCTGCTGGAATGGAAACCCTTCGTCAACAGGGTTGTAGTTTGTTTATCGAAATTGGAGCTAACCCAACTTTGGTAGGTATGGGTATCCGTTGTCTACCGGAAAATACTTATGGTTGGCTGCCCAGTTTGCGACAAGGACAAGAAGATTGGCGATCGCTGCTAACAAGTATTAAAACCTTGTACTTACAAGGGATATCAGTTGATTGGGCTGGATTTGAGCGAGATTATCCTCGTCAGAAATTAACACAACTACCTAATTACCCCTTTGAACGTTCTCGCTATTGGTTAGAGACAGCAGAGAATTTGGCTTCTGCGTCATCTTCTTTGATAGATTCCCACCAGATTCCTATCTTAGATATCCTATCTAAGGGAGAGACAGAAAAGTTAGCTCAACTTTTGAGCATTACCCAACAAGTTACAGAGAAATCAAATAGCCCGATGGATGTGCTGGAAAACTTGGTAAAAGTTTACCAGTGGCAACTTCAGATTGCTCCTGTGCAAAACTTACTTTATCAAATTCAATGGCAGCCCAAGCCTCATTCTCAAACAATTAACTCTTTGAAGCCGGAGAATTGGTTAATTTTTGCAGACAAACAAGGGATGGGGCAAGCGATCGCACAGCAGTTACAAAAGCAAGGGCATCACTGCCATCTAGTTTATGCAGGCGACACGTATGAAAAGATAAATAGTCTGACATCATACATCAATCCCAAACATGATGGTGATTACAAGCAGCTGCTGCAAGATGTATCCATAACTAAAATTCTGTATCTATGGAGTTTAGAAGCAGAATTTACACACTTGATCTCACCCTCGGCAATTGAGAAGATTCAACAACATATTTGTGGTAGCCTGTTGTACTTAGTGCAGTCTCTAGAAACGTTTGGACACACTTTATCCCCCTCTTTGTGGATAGTAACCAGAGGTGCGATCGCCTGTGGTGAAGAACTGTCCAATCTTGTTCAAGCACCCTTACAAGGGCTGGGTAAAGTAATTGCTTTAGAACATAACAGACTGTGGGGAGGCATGATTGATTTGTCTCCAAATACTTCTAATAATGAAGTAGAGATGCTTTTGCAAGCCATTCAAACAGCCGATGGAGAAGACCAAATAGTTATTCGACAAGAACAATGCTATGTTCCTCGCCTCATTTCTTATCAGCCTCAAAAAGGCTTAATTCAGAAATTTAACTCCAATAGCACCTATTTAATTACAGGAGGGCTTGGTGCTTTAGGGCTGCAAATTGCCGAATGGTTTGTTCAGCAAGGTGTACGCCACCTCGTCTTAGTAAATCGCAGCCTAGCATCACAACAAACACAAATTATCCTAGATAAACTCAGACAAAAAGGTGTGACAGTCAAAGTCGCTCAAGCTGATGTATCTTCTCCAGTAGCTATTGCTGGGGTATTGGAGGATATCAAAGCAAATATGCCTCCGTTACGTGGTATTATTCATGCTGCGGGCATCTTAGATGATGGAATATTAATTCAGCAAAATTGGCAGCGTTTCTGGCAGGTGTTGGAACCCAAAGTTGCTGGGGCTTGGAATCTGCATCAGTTAACCCAAGACATCCAACTAGACTTCTTTGTGTGTTTTTCGTCCATATCTGCCTTGCTCGGTTCACGCGGACAAGCCAACTATGCTGCTGCTAATGCCTTTGTTGATGCTTTAGCCCATTACCGTCAAAAATTAGGACTACCAGGATTAAGTATAAATTGGGGTCCTTTTTCTGGAATTGGGATGGCAGCCACTGTAGATAATTACTACCAAACTCGTTGGCAAGAACAAGGGATCAGTCCGCTTAATCCAGAACAAGCAGTGCAAATACTACAACTTCTTTTCAAACAAGACAAACCGCAAGTCGGAGTTTTGCAAGTGGATTGGTCAATATTTAGTCAGGATCGTCGGGTCGAAGTTCAACGTCCCATACTGGCAGAATTAATTATTCCGTCCAAATTACAAGCTAATGAGATAGAAATTAATTCTACCACATCTGATTTGCTCAATCAATTGCAATTAGCTAATCATCGCGATCGCTATGAGATTTTGGTCACTTATCTCCAAAAACACGTGCATCAGGTTCTCAGATTAGCTTCTTCCCAGTTACCCGAACCGCAGCAAGGATTCTTTGACATGGGAATTGATTCTCTCATGGCTATAGAACTCAAGAACCTTTTAGAATCTCATTTCCATATTTCGCTGCCTACCACATTAATCTTAGAATTTCCGACTATTCATGAACTTGCTGTTTACTTAGAACAGGAAGTTGTGATATTGCAATCATCACAAGAAACACCTCAAATTGATTCTCCAGACTTGTTAGAGAACCTTGAGCAATTATCTAACCTTGAAATCTTATCTGATACTGCTTTAGTAGAACCTGACTTTGTTCAAGAACTTGCGGAATTAGAAACTTTGCTAAAAGGAAATAAATATGAATAGTCCATCTTCTATTAACCAAGCAAGTGTATCTCAACGACTAACGCAAGCATTAAAGCAAGCCAAAATTCAATTAGAAGAAGTTGAACGTGCGAAAAAAGAACCTATTGCCATAGTGGGTGTAGGATGCAGATTTCCTGGTGGAGCAAATGATCCAGAAACTTTCTGGCAAATCTTGCGAGATGGAGTTGATACTATCACTCCAATTCCCGGCGATCGCTGGAACATTGACGAGTATTATGACCCCAACCCTGATACACCAGGTAAAATTTATACTCGCAACGGTGGATTTTTAAACCAGATCGATCAATTCGACCCGCAATTTTTTGGCATTTCTCCACGAGAAGCCCACAGTCTAGACCCTCAACAACGCTTGTTATTAGAAGTAACTTGGGAAGCACTGGAAAATGCGGGGCAACCAGTCCAAGATTTAGTAGGTAGCAATACAGGCGTTTTTATTGGCATTGGGCAAAATGATTACGCTCAAAAACAACTAAACGCTGGTAATCCTACCCGAATCGCTACTTACGATGGCACAGGCAATGGTTTTTGCTTTGCTTCCGGTAGGTTATCCTACATTCTGGGATTATTAGGGCCAAACATGGCGGTTGATACAGCTTGTTCTTCTTCTCTAGTAAGCATACATTTAGCTTGTCAAAGTTTGCGTGCGGGAGAATGCAATCTTGCCCTAGCAGGTGGAGTGCAACTGATTCTCTCACCAGAAGTAACTTTGTTTCTCTCCCGCGCCCATGCTCTTTCACCCGATGGTCGTTGTAAGACCTTTGATGCTGATGCTAATGGGTACGGCAGAGGAGAAGGTTGCGGAATTTTAGTCCTCAAGCGCCTTTCTGACGCTGTGGCGAATGGCGATCACATATTGGCATTAATTCGCGGTTCCGCAGTTAATCATAATGGCATTAGTAGTGGCTTAACGGTTCCTAATAAACAAGCCCAAGAAGAATTGATTCGTCAAGCCTTAACTAATGCTAGAGTCAGCCCCCACGAGGTCGATTATGTAGAAGCTCACGGTACAGGAACTATATTAGGCGATCCGATTGAAGTAAGGGCTTTAGGAACTGTATATGGCAAAGAACGCAGTCAAGAACGCCCACTACTGATTGGTTCAGTAAAAACTAACATTGGGCATCTAGAAGCTGCTGCTGGTGTAGCTGGCTTAATCAAAGTAATCTTGGCATTACAACACAAACATATTCCCCCCCATCTCCATTACCAAAAACCTAATCCTCATATCAATTGGCAACAACTGCCGATTAAAGTTGCCCAATCCCTAGCTAGCTGGACTTCTGATAAACCTCGACTAGCTGCGGTAAGCTCCTTTGGAATCAGCGGTACTAATGCACATCTCATTTTAGAATCAGCACCCGAACAGCAGAAGCTAGCAATTGAAGAACAACGACCTCTGCATTTATTTACTCTAACTGCCAAGACACCCACAGCATTAAAGCAGTTAGCCCAAAGTTATATCAATTCTTTGGGTAGTAATCCATCCTTAGCAATTGGCGATCTCTGCTTTAGTGCCAACACAGGACGTTCTCACTTGGGTCATCGTTTGAGTGTTGTCGCCGCTTCCACAGCTGAACTTGAAAAAAAATTAACCGCTTTTGTCACTGGACAAGCTGTTGCAGGGGTCTCACAAAAACAGACATCAGGTAATCGTTCACCTAAAATTGCTTTTCTATTCACAGGACAAGGCTCTCAGTATGTGAATATGGGAAGACAACTTTACGAGACCCATCCTGGTTTCCGCCAAACTCTAGACTATTGTGCAGAGATTTTGCAACCATATTTAGAGATGCCTTTACTAGAGATACTTTATCCACCAAGCGCTGAAGAAAGCCAGGTAGATGCTGCCGAGTCTCAACTGCAAGCAACTGCTTATACACAACCTGCTTTGTTTGCCTTGGAATATGCTCTTTATCAAGTTTGGAAATCTTGGGGGATTGAACCAACTGTAGTCATGGGCCACAGTGTAGGCGAGTATGTCGCTGGTTGTGTAGCTGGGGTGTTTAGCTTAGAAGATGCATTAAAACTCATTGCCCATCGCGCCCGTTTAATGCAGTCATTACAACCTAATGGCACAATGGTGGCAGTTTTTGCCGAGGAAGCGCAAGTTCAAGAGGTAATTCAACCTTACAGCAATCAAGTAGCGATCGCCGCGATTAACGGCCCTCAACATTGTGTAATTTCTGGAGAGTCTCAGGCTATAGAAGCCATCCTTACTATCTTACAAGCCAAACAAATTACTACTAAGCAACTGAAAGTCTCTCATGCCTTTCACTCTCCCCAAATGGAACCGATGCTGGCAGAATTTGAGCAGGTTGCCCGTCAAATCACCTACTCTACACCGCAGATAGAACTGATTTCCAACCTGACAGGACAACCAGCGAATCAATCCATAGCTACGCCAGAGTATTGGTGCACTCATGTCCGCCAAGCAGTGCAATTTGCTACTAGTGTTGACACCTTAATTGAGAAAGGCTGTGAGTTGTTGGTAGAAATTGGAGCCAAACCTACTTTATTGGGGATGATCCGCCACTGCCTCACCCCAGAGATGATGGAACGAGTAGCTTTGTTGCCGAGTTTGCGTGCTAACACTGATGATTGGCAACAGTTACTCCAAAGCCTGGGAGAATTATATGTGCATGGAGTCTCTATTGATTGGGTTGAGTTTGACCAATACTATTCTCGTTCCCGTTTGATATTGCCAAATTACCCCTTTGAGCGGCAACGCTATTGGATTGCAGCTAGTCAACGGCAATTTACAACTAAGATTCATCCCTTACTCAGTTCTAAATTCCAATCTCCGCTATTACAAGAAACTTTGTTTGAATCTGATTGTAGTTTGGATGAATTGCCTTTTCTGCAAGACCACAAAGTTTACGAGCAAGTTGTTGTTCCGGGAGCCTTTCACTTGGCTTTGTTGCTGGGAGCGAGTGAATTAACTTTCAACACCAATGGTTCTATTCTTCAAGATGTGGTGTTTACCCAAGCAATGGTGATGCCAGAAACCGGAGGGCGCAAGCTCCATTTATCTATCACTCCCAATGAGAATTCGGGGTCTACTTTTGAGTTAATTAGTTCGCCAGACCAAAATACCAACGTCAAAAGTTCATGGACTATTCATGCTACAGGCAATTGCTTACCAAATCACCAGTCCATAGATTTTATCGAACCAGTATCTATTTCTGACATTTTGGCACGATGTCCACAGGAAATTTCTGGTAAAGACCTATACACCAAGCTATCCCAACGTCAGATTCAATTGGGGTCAAGTTTTCAATGGTTGCGATCGCTCTGGAAAGGCGAGCAAGAAATACTAGGTAAATTAGAACTGCCAGATACTTTAACAGGTGTTGAAGAGTATCAATTACATCCCAGCCTAATTGATGCTTGCTTTCAATTGTTAGTGGTAATATTGCCTATAGATGGAACTGAAACAGTAGTTCCGTTTAAAATTCAGCAATTCCGTTTTTACCAACGTCCACAGACATCTCATTTGTGGGCATACGCTCAAATCCACAGAACCGAAACCACCAATTCTCATTCATTGAGGGGCGATATTCAACTTTTGGATGAAACAGGACAAGTAATTGCAGAGATTGAGGGCTTTGAAGGCAAAGTTGTCACCCCAGAGTCTTTACTGCGTCAACTACAATCGGATTTGTTTCAAGACTGCTACGAAGTAGTTTGGCAACCTCAACCGCTTGACCCCAAAATAGCAATTCCCTCTCAAATTACTGCTAGATGTTGGTTGATTTTTGCCGATCAAGGTGGCAAAGGACGCACTCTAGCCCACTATCTGGCCAAAGAAGGCGAGCGCTGTATTCTGGTTTTTTCTGGTAGTAATTACAAAAATTTAACTAGCAATCATTATCAACTTAACCCCGCAGTGGCGGCAGACTTTCAACGTCTGTTGACTGAAATTTCTCTTCCTTCTGATGCAACCCTAGAAGTTGTTCATCTGTGGAGTTTAGATGCTAATACTTCCTCAGCAACATTATCCTCTGGCTTAGAACTGAGTTGTGGTAGCGGATTGCATTTAGTGCAAGCGATCGCCCAAACTCATAACTTCAAGAATGGTAAACTTTGGTTGGTTACCCAAGGTGTCCAGGCTGTAAGTGATCATCTAACCGATGTATGCGTACAACAGTCTGCTGTGTGGGGTCTTGGTCAAGTCATTGGTCTAGAACATCCAGATTTCCATTGTGTCAATTTAGACTTAGACCCTGAAGAACAGGAGACTGATCTTTATTCCCTATTAGCAGAATTAACAGTATTGAATTCAAACGACCAAGTTGCTTATCGTCAAGGAATACGCTATGTTCCACAATTAGTGCGGTTGGCTGCTTCAACTTCTGAAAAAACAGTGGAAATCACCGCAGATGGTAGCTATCTACTCACTGGAGGTTTGGGAGCATTAGGGCTGGAAGTCGCTAATTGGTTGGCTGCTCAAGGAGCGCGATATCTAGTCTTAACAGGAAGGAAAGAGGCTGATTCTGCGGCACAAAAAGTTATTCAACAAATTGAAAAAACGGGTACACAAGTTTTTGTGTACCCGGCAGATGTCTCTCAACCAGAATCTGTTGCCCAACTTTTGCAGAAGATAAAACAGACTTTACCTCCCCTACGTGGTATAATCCATACGGCAGGTGTGCTAGATGATGGCGTTTTATTACAACAAACTTGGGAACGCTTTAGACTCGTAATGGCACCAAAAGTAGCAGGAGCTTGGAATCTTCATCAGTTAACCCAAGACCTTCCCTTAGATTTCTTTGTCTGTTTTTCATCAGCAGCATCTTTACTAGGTTCACCTGGTCAAGCTAATTATGCGGCTGCCAATGCCTTCTTAGATGCGTTAGCACACTATCGCCAAGGGTTGGGTTTACCTGGCTTAACTATCAACTGGGGGCCTTGGTCTGAGGCAGGGATGGCGACACGTTTGGCCAATTCTCAGCAACACCGATGGGCGACTCAAGGTATTACCCCAATCAAACCAGACAAAGGTTTACAAACTCTAGAAAAGCTACTTCAACAGCGTCATGCTCAGGTGGGAGTTGTTACGATCAATTGGTCTGAATTTGGACAACAGTTTTCTGCTCAAAGAACACCATCTCTGATTTCTGAGTTAGTGAATTCTGTAAGACAGCAAAGCAAGCCTCTGGCTTCTGTTACCCAAAAACTGCCAATCCGGGAACGATGGCACAATTTTTCTCAAACAGAGCGAAAACAAAAACTAATTACATATCTTCGGTCTACTGTTGCTCATGTATTGGGGCTGAATGCCAAGCAAATGGATAACGAACAGCCTCTCAATACCCTGGGACTAGATTCCTTAATGACAGTAGAACTAAAAAATCGCTTACAGGCTGATTTAGGAATAGATATTCCCATTGCTCAATTCATTGAGGAAATTGCCATAACCGATTTGGTCAACATCATCCAACCACAAATAGATGATTCTCCGGTAGATGATGCGATCGCCTCAATGCCAAACATAACATCAACAGATACCAAGGAATTATTTAGTAGTAACAAAATTGACTTAAGTGATTCAGTAGTATTGCTAGAGCGAATAGAGCAGCTAACCGATGAACAAGTCGATACCTGGTTACATTCCTTATTGTCTTAATCAAGAGATGAATTGATTTTAAGTCGGATTTGGAACAGGGAACTCAACAAGTTCCCTTCACCCCTTTACTTGTTTGGTTCTCAAATATGAGGTCAACTATGCAGACAAACTTTGAGCAATTAGCACAGCTTTCATCTGAGGAAAAGCGATCGCTCCTCATCCAACTCCTCAAAAATAATTCTGAACCTAAAAAAACAGCGGATATTCCCGCCGAATATTACCGCTTTGAACTTTCCGAAGAATATCAAAAATTACAAAATCTGCTCCAAAGTTTTGAACGCAACGGACAAGTTAACCCCTACTTCAAAGCTCATGAGAAAATCAATAACAACAAGACTCAAATCGAAGGTCGAGAACTGATCAATTTCTCTAGCTATAACTACTTGGGGATGTCTGGAGATCCGATTGTTTCCCAAACAGCAAAAGCAGCTATTGATCAATATGGCACTTCTGTTTCCGCTAGCCGTGTTGTAGCTGGAGAAATTCTCCTACATCAAACCCTAGAACAGGAATTAGCAAAACTTGTAGGCGCTGAAGATGCCATTGTCTATATTGGTGGACATTCTACCAACGTGACTACTATCGGTCACTTATTAGGAGCCAAGGATCTGATTCTCCACGATTCTTTAATTCATAACAGCGCTCAACTAGGCTCCATCTTGTCAGGCGCAACCAGAATTCCTTTCCCTCACAACAATTGGCAGGCACTAGATCAAATTTTAGAACAACAGCGCGATCGCTACCAACGAGTTCTCATTATTATCGAGGGCATTTATAGCGTAGATGGAGATATTCCTGACCTGCTTCAGTTTATCGAAATTAAAAAGCGTCACAAAGCATTTTTGATGGTGGATGAAGCCCATTCCATCGGTGTTCTGGGAAAGAACGGACGAGGCATTGGAGAGTTTTTTGGCATCAATACCACTGATGTAGACTTATGGATGGGGACTCTCAGCAAGTCATTTGCCAGTTGCGGCGGATACATAGCTGGCTCGCGGGCTTTGATTGAATACCTGAAATATACCGCGCCGGGATTTGTCTATAGTGTAGGAATTTCCCCACCAAACGCAGCCTCAGCTTTAGCTGCTGTACACCAGTTACAAGCTTATCCAGAAAGAGTCGCACAACTGCATCAACGTGCCAACCTATTTTTACAACTTGCTCAGGAACGCAAGCTCAATACAGGAATGAGCCAAGGTACTCCCATCATCCCAATTATTGTTGGTAATTCCTTAAACTGCGTCCAACTATCTCAATTATTATTTAAACAAGGCATTAGTGTTATGCCGATGATATATCCTTCCGTACCAGAAAACGCGGCTCGTTTGCGCTTCTTTATCAGTTGTACTCACACCGAAAAAGAAATTGGTTTTACCGTTGATACCGTTGCCAAATCATTAGCTCAAATTCAACAGGAGAAATCATCATGATACTCGACGATAAGGCTCTAACTGTTATTCAATCTCACAGCCTTAGACATACTACTCAAAGTGAATGGAATCTCCCAGGTTTTTCCCAACCACTACTGGATTATGAACTTTTAAATATTATTGAAGAGGCCAGAGTCAATAATTTACAGCATTTTTACTTTCAACTATTAAATCCTCAAGAAGCCGTAATTGGGCGGGCAAATGCTTATATAGCCTTAACAGATTTTGCCACACTAGAAAGTGGTATGCCTCCATCTCTGATTCAGGTAATTCAGAATATCAAAAAGCTGTTTCCAAAGTTTTTAGCATTTAATATGCTCGAATGTGGCTTTTTTACAACTCTAGGAGAAGGGTTAGAAGTATCAGAGCCTGAGTATAAACCAGCAGCTATCCAAGCAGTTGCTCAACAAATGGAAAATATAACTAAATCTCATAAAGTTGATTTTCTCTTTTTTCGAGATATCCCCCTAGAAGCTTATGAAACTTATAGAAAAATTCTCATGCCAATGGGATACCTGCCTACTTTAGGTTTTCCTAATGCTGTTTTAGAATTAAAGCAGGATAATTTAGCAGGATTTCTCAAAACCTTTAATAGTAAAGAACGTCTCAAAATTAAAAACAGTCTTCTCTTCAAGGAGAAATTTAATATTGAGTGCAAAATTCTCACAGATTACAAAGATTTATGTCCGCAATTAGCTAAATTATGGAAAAATGTTTATCAGGGTTCTACAGATTATAGCCGCGAATATTTAGATGAAAAATTTTTCTATACCTGTAGTCAAGTTCTCAAAGAACAAAGCGAGATAATTACATTTTGGGCTGAAGAAAAACTGATTGCTTTCATGCTCAATATCTTTAACCGTGATGAATATTTTGTTTTGGATTGGGGCGTTAATTATGAATTTGAACATTATCGCCAAGCTAATCTCTACAGAGCAGCATCGGTTATTTCCATTGAACAAGCAATGAAACATAAAAAGAAACGAGTTGCTTTTGGTATTACTAACTATATTCCCAAAAAATTAGTCAACGCAACTATTCACCCTTTGGTTTACTTTGTAAAACATACCAATAATCCTCTCTTAACCTATGCTTTAGCAGTAGGAATGAAGGGCCAAATTATTCAACCAGATTATGGAGATTTTTGGCAAATCAATCCTCAATTAAATCAGTATCAAGAGCTAGATAGTTTTATTGCTCAAGAACAAGCTACTCTTTTAAAACGAGGATTTTTCTTTTAAAGAATCTCACAAATGTTTTGATTAAACAATGAGTTTTTGATTACCCAAAATGTGCTATGTTAAAAATATAAAAAGTAGTGCATTTAATCAATCATTATATACTGTACAAAAAACAAATCTCCACAATCTAAGACAATGTTGAAACAACGTGCAAAAGGTATAAATCGGCGGGAATTTTTCCTCAAACTGAGTCAATATTTTCTAGCTCTTTCTGTTTTAGGGAGAGGAATTGAACGGGGATTTGCTTCTGCTCAAACAGCCTCTAATCCCATCCCAATTAGTGGTACTGCTTTTACCAATGATGAATTTAACATTATTCAAAGCATTACTAGCATCATTATTCCTACTGATGAAAATCCTGGGGCTAATGAAACTGGAATTGCAGCATATGTTTTACAGGTGTTTCAGCAACGCGGTACGGAAACGGTTACATCAATTAAAGGCGCACTGGCGACTATTAACGCCCAAGCACAACAGCTTTTTTCAGCCACTTACAACGAATTAACTCAACAACAAAAAGAACAATTAGTGGCAATTATTGCTAAAGCTCCCGAATATGCACCTTTTTGGGTGCCATTGAGAACTTTAACTGTTCTAAGATTTTATAGTTCACCAGAAGGATATAAGCCAGCAGGTTTACCAGGGCCTAATGTTGATCGCGGTGGGTTCCCCTCATTAGGTTGTTAAGCCAAATATATGAAACTATCCAAGCAAACTGTACTAATTACGGGTGGAAGTGCAGGAGTTGGCTTAGAACTTGCTCGTAAATTCAAACAACACAATAATCGCGTCATTATTTGCGGCAGAAATGCTGAACAACTTGCCAAAGCGGCTCAAGAAATTGGTGACATAGAAACCATCCCATGCGACTTAGCAAAGGAATCTGATATTTATGCTTTGGTAGAGATCCTAAAAAACAAAGTGGATGATCTGTCCATTTTGATAAATAATGCGGGAATACAACTGAACTATAACTTTACTCAAGTCGAACCAGAACTGACTGTCAAAAATGTTGATTGGGAGATTGATGTCAATCTGAATGCGGTGATCAAATTGACTACACTTTGCTTACCACTACTAGAGAATCAACCCCAAAGTGCAATTGTTAATATATCTTCTGGTTTAGCGATCGCACCTAAACGTAGCGCACCTGTTTATTGTGCCACGAAAGCAGCAATTCATATTTTCAGCAAAGCTTTACGTTATCAAATGCAAGATAACTCTCCCAACATAGGAGTATATGAAGCAATTCTTCCCTTGGTAGATACGAATATGACAAAGGGACGAGGCAAGGGCAAAATATCTCCCAAACAAGTGGCTGATGAAGTTTTTGCCGCAATGGAACGAAATCGATACGAAATCCATGTCGGTAAAGTCAAGTTGTTCGTTCTCATTTATAGAATTTGGCCTCAATTAGCTGAAAAAATTCTCCGTAATGGTTAATTTCCTATAGTTAAATTTTGCAAACAGAGGGTAACATACTTATGACAAACAAGAACTATGATGTGATAATTGTGGGAGTAGGCGCATCTGGAGCCGTATTCGCCAAGCAATTAAGTCAAGCTGGATTTAAAGTTTTGGGTATTGAGTTTGGGAAATATTTTCAAAATCACCGCCAAGATTTTGTCGAAAACGAAGCAGGAGTTTTATCTCTAACTTGGAGCAACAACCAATATCAAGTTGAAGGTGACGGCTTTACTGGCACACCAAATTTAGGGGCGCACGTTGGTGGTGGAACCTTAGCCTGGACTTCGATGGCGTTTCGCTACTTTGAACGTGATTTCAAATTAAAAACTCAATACGGTTCACCTTTAGGAACAGCAGTTGAAGATTGGCCTATTACCTATCAGGATTTAGAACCCTATTATCAAAAAGCAGAAGAACAAATGGGAGTATCTGGCTCCTCTTTGCCTTGGTATCTTCCCCGGACTGCGCCTTTGCCTAACCCACCACACTGCTATTATGAAAGCTCAAAACTTCTGGAAACAGGAATGAATAAATTGGGCATTCGTTCTGCTCCGGGGCCGGTTGCCGTTAATTCTAGAATATATCAAAACCGAGAAGCTTGTATTAATTGTGGCTTCTGTCGTTCGGGATGCCGAACTGATGCAAAATACCAAGCAGACAAGGTGCTTCTACCAGATGCGTTTGCGACTGGCAATTTTAAGTTAGAAAGCGAATGTGTGGTGTTGAAGATTATTACCCAGGGAAATGGTAGAAAAGCAAAAGGCGTTATTTACTATGATAAAAAGACAAAACGAACGTATGAGGTAAAGGCCAAAGTTGTGATTGTGTGTAACAATCCAATGGAAACGGCAAGGCTTTTTCTCAATTCAGCAGATGCAAAACATCCCAATGGATTAGGCAATGAATACGATCAAGTAGGACGTTATTTTTATGCTCATCCTAGTATTTTTGGCATTGGGTTAACCAAATCTCAAACTTCCATTGAGGTTGGCTATAACATGGGCAACATTATTTCTCTAGACTATGCAGAAACAAAAAAAACCAATGAATATATTGGTGGTTATAGTCTACTGTCTTTGAATGGTTCAGGCATAGGAGTAATAGCAGTCGATCCTCTAGAGAATTTATATGGCAAAGAACTGAAGACAATACAGTATGAGTACACCAAATTCATAGGCATGATTTCTTTTTGTGAAGGGTTGCCTACATACGATAATCGAATAACTGTTGTACCTCAAAGACAGGATGCTTTTGGTAGCCCTGTAGCTAAAATCAGGTATTACTTGACTGATAACGATCGCATTCTTACTAACAAAGCAGTAGGGAAAATGCGTGATATTATGCTAGCAGCAGGTGCAACTGAAACTTATATTCGTGAGAATCCCTTTGAATCACATCCAATGGGAGGAATGCGGATGGGAAGAAACCCTGTAACTTCCGTTACTAACGAGTTTGGACAAATTCACTCTATTAATAATTTATTTATTGCTGGAGCTTCTCTTTTCCCAACAGGTAGTTCTCTTGGCCCTACTCTCACTATCCATGCTTTAGCTTTGAGAACAGCAGACTACATCATCAAGAACTTTCAAAAATTGTTGTAAATCCTATTAAATATTTGATATATGACAACACTGACACCTAAGTATGATGCTATTGTAGTTGGCGCTGGTTTAGCAGGTTTGTTTTGTAGCTTATGGCTACAAAAAGCAGGAATGAAAGTTTTACTGATCGAGCAACGTAGTGTCCCTGGAGGATTATGTGGCACTAAAATTATTGATGGTTATGAATTTGTCATTGCTTGTAATGATTTTGGTCAGGGAATGGAAGAACAATTGCAAGGATTAAACATTCCTTACAAGTTCAAGCACAAGAAAACCCAAATTTATTATCAAGATGTAGTTTTTTGTAGCCCTCCTAATTGGCGAACAATTCTCGCTTTTCTTTCCCATCCTTTAGCTTTTGGAAAATTCGTCCTCAAGCTCAAACACAACCAGCCAGAAAATAATCAGCATCAGGAATATATAGAACCAGTTATTGAGGAATTTGTCAAAGATAGGCAACTCAATGATTTACTAAAAATCCCAGCTTACATGATGGGGGTAACACCAAAAGACATCCTTTTGGAAGCAATCAACTACGATTCCTATTACAAATACGGGTATTTTACCCCCCGTACTCCTCACACTGGTCCTCAAGAGTTAGTAAACACATTAGTTCAGCATTTTCAAGAGGAAAAGGTAAATTTGAAATTGAATACCCGTTGTATTGAGGTGAAAAAACAGGAAGAAAAACATATAGTCGTTACTGACCAAGGAGAATTTCGTGCGTCCTATGTTGTTTCTTCCCAACCTCGTTACGACTTGTACCCTCCTGGGTCAAAAATAGGGATGAAATTAAGTATGTTTCTAATTGCTGTGGATGAAAAATTACCTTTTCCCAATGATGTTCATACTATGATTTATTATCCTCCGGAAATTTCTCAATGGTATGAAAAGCTAGATTCAGGTCACAGCACAGATGAATTTGGTTTTCATATTTTCAAGAGCGATTTGCCACAAAAGGCAGACCATTACACTATGAATGTCTATTTCTATTTGCCGCGAGGCATTGAAAAGCCTTCATTAGCATTACTACAACAGGTGGAAAGTTATATTTTTGATAAACTGGAAAAACTGATACCTGGTTTAAACCAATCTTTAAAGTATAAACGGTTTATTTCTTCTCAAGAATTTACTCAAATACATGGTTTATCTAGTTGCGTGACTCCTGTAATTCCACCTTCAGGCTTTAAAAAACCTGATAATTACGATGCTCAACAAGATATCTATTATATTGGCAATTCTGTGTATCCATCGGGTGATCATGCAGGAGCTTCTATCCTCTCTGCCAAACTTGTTGCCAATAAGATTATTGGAAATTGGCAGCATCTTTCTCAACCAATGTTGGTATAGAATTCCTATTGAAACCAGTGATGGGGTTCTACTTAGAATAGCAGTTCGATATTTACTAATTCACACAAGTAAATTCTTTCTTCATGTAAATATAAAATCGGCTGTAGGGGCGCACATCTGTGCTTCCCTACTATTCGTATATCCAATTGCCAGACTAATATTCACTAAAATTAGGCAACAGATACAAATCACGACCCGGCTAAATCTAGTTTTTTTTTAACAGAATCTTGCACATTCTGAATAAGATGATGGTGGGCAGTGCAGCGTCCTACGTAATAATCTAATTTTTAGGTTGCTTAATTGCAAATTAATATTTACCTGTGGAAATTTCAATAGTTATAATAAATTTCTATTTATCCAGAAATGTTGAAGATTGTTATAAAACTTTACATATTCATCTATTTGGGGGTATGGCCGGGATACGTGCAAAATGGGACACGTTGTAAAGTTTTGTAAACAAAACCTCTACAACCTTTGCCAGAAATACCTTCACAATTTATCAAGCCAAAACTAAAATCCCATCATCATCCAACAAATTCGGCACAGCCTCCATATCAAGTAATCGCCAAAACGCTTAATATGACTAGTCATATAAGGACTCAACGCCGCCACATCTTCACGATTAATCAAATGACCAGCCTTCAATAAATCCCGCAAAATATCAGTTAAATCCACAACATTGTGGAAGATAACAGCATTAGCAACCAAATCATTATATTTAATAATCTTCTCCTGCTCAACTGGATCGTTATTAGCAATAACTCCAAAACCACCAAAGAAAAACCACTTAGAGAAACCGTTATAAGCCTCAACAATATTCGTAGCAGCAGTAATCTGTTGTCGCAACTTCATATCCGAAATATATTGCAACAGAAATACTGTCCTAATTACCCGTCCCAACTACTGAAAAGCTTGGTATAACCTATTTTTGCGACTATAATTTTTCAGCTTTCGTAACAACACCGCACTCGAAACCTTACCAGTTTGAATCGACAATACAACCTGTAAAATATCTGGCCAATGGTTTTCTATTTTGACCCAATCAATCGCATCCTTAAACAAAGAATCAATATGCTCGTAAACCGTATCATTATTGGGACGGAAGAAATTTAAATCTTTCCAATTCCGAATTCGGGGCATTAACTTAATCCCCAACATATGTGACAACGCAAACACAGGCGTTGATTGTCCCTGAGTAAGTAGGTCAACCAAAAAAAACGTAAGATAGATAGAGTGCAAAAATTAAGTGATAGCTGATGCCTAGTGCGTTAAGAATAATACTAACTGCTGAAGAAGACCTGACACTAAAAGAACTCAGTTGTGCAGATAAAGTACC
>DASQZD010000071.1:0-35730 GCA_035638855.1 Nodularia sp. (in: cyanobacteria)
ACCGCTCGGAAACTAGGCATGACCACTGTTTGAGATGTTTGTTGTTCAGCATTTTGAGAATACATCCCTAGTTTCTAGTTTCATTCTCTCGCTTTCAGCAGTGAATACTCATACCCACGTAAAAAACCTACACCTGTCAGATGGGGAGTGGGGAGTGGTTGAAAATCCAAAATCTAAAATCTAAAATCTAAAATTGTATGACAGTCGGGTTGCAAACAAAACGCGTGGTAGTTGTCGGTGCTGGTTGGGCTGGTTTAGGTGCAACCTACCATTTGGCAAAACAAGGGTATGATGTCACACTGTTGGAAGCTGGTTCATATCCTGGGGGATTAGTCGCCGGTTGGAAAACCACAGAGGGAAAATCTGTAGAAGCTGGTATTCACGGCTTTTGGTATCCTTACAGAAATATTTTTTCTCTGATTAATCAATTAGAAATTAATCCCTTTACTACCTGGACTCGTTCGGCTCAATATTCCCCTGCGGGGTTGGAAGTTGAATCACCAATTTTCCAAGATTTACCACGACTCCCCACACCTTTAGGTACTTTTGTTTACACTCAATTTCAGCGACTACCCTTAATAGACCGGATCAGCGCCTTGCCTTTGCTTTATTCTCTTGTGGATTTTGACAATTCTGACGAGGCTTGGCGGCGTTATGATTTTGTCACAGCCCGCGAATTATTCAAAGATTTTGGCGTTTCTGCCCGACTTTACAAAGAAGCCTTTGAACCTATGCTCTTGGTAGGCTTATTTGCACCAGGAGAACAATGTTCAGCCGCCGCGACATTAGGAATGCTGTACTATTTTATTCTCGCTCATCAAGCTGATTTTGATGTAGTTTGGTGTCGCGGCACAGTGGGGGAAAAAATATTTCGTCCTTGGGTGGAACGCATTGAAAAAGCTGGGGGGAAAGTGCTACCCCAAAAACCCGTGACTGATTTAATTGTTGATAGTCAAAATCGAGCCACAGGTGTGGTTTGCGGTGATCAAGTATTTGATGCTGATGCAGTAATTTTTGCCGTTGGTGTCACCGGGATGAAGAAAATTGTTGCCAATAGCCCCAGTTTGCAAAGCCGCGAAGAGTTCCGGAATTTAAGTAATTTAGGCGGAATTGACGTTTTAGCCACCCGTTTATGGTTTGACCGCAAAATTGACGTTCCTCGTCCTTCTAATGCTTGCTTTGGCTTTGATGCGACCACAGGATGGACATTTTTTGATTTAAATGCCCTACATGATGAATATAAACATGAGCCGGGAACGGTGATTGAAGCTGATTTCTATCATGCCAATCAGTTTCTGAGTATGAATGATGCAGACATCGTTACTAAAGTCAAGTATTATTTAACAACTTGTATCCCAGCATTTAGGGAAGCCAAAGTAATTGATAGCAGCGTGATTCGCTTACCCAATGCAGTGACTCACTTTGCTCCTGGTAGCTATCGCTATATGTTACCAGCTAAGACCAGTTTTGAGAATGTATTTATGAGTGGTGATTGGATTGTCAATCGTCACGGTTCTTGGTCTCAGGAGAAGGCTTATGTTACAGGTTTAGAAGCGGCGAATTTAGCTGTGTCTTATTTAGGTTTGGGTCAGGCTTCTGAGATTCTACCTGTAGAAGGGGACGAAGCGCACATAAAAATGGGGCGATCGCTCAATCAAAGTCTGCGCGATTTAGCTAAATCTATCTTGCCTGATTTTTGGTTGCCATAGCGCTGTTTTATGACTCTGGAAACATAAAATATTCGTAGGTTGGGGAGTTACTGCGTTGGTGAAGCAGTCCGGTCTTCTCCCTAATCATGTTTATCACCCTTTTAGAGCCATTCTTGCGCCAATGAATAGCCTTTCTTTATAACTAGCATTTTCCACCTTCTTCCATTTCAGTGGACTGACTTCTTCGTGATCATAATTATTAATTATTTTTTGATAAATTGGTTCAATCCACGTTTTAGCTGAACCAGCAAAATGGACTACGGCTGCATCACCAATCAGCAACTCAATAGTTTGTAAATCAGCAAGACCATCATATCTTCTAAAATATGTTGTTTGATTTAATCTAATTTCTGCGGGTGTTCTTTTCTTTAACCCGCCGATTACACAGGCATCTTGACCTTCAAAAATTCCTTTGTTCTCTATTCTAGCTGCTAATAATGCCCAACAAGTTTGCTCTAACCAAAATATATTCTTTGTCTTCAAAAGATAATGATGAGCTATATAATCAAGATAATTCAAATCAAGGATAGCAGGATCAAAATAAATAAACCCAGCATTAAATCCAGTTACAATTGGATACCGCAATGGAACCTGCCAACTTCCAGCATATCCGGGAATTTCGTCTATGCAAAATAACAGAGAAGGAGCATCGCCTGGGAGGATAAATCTTCTGGTAAAGACAACATCTGAATCAAGATAGAGAATCTTTTTATCTGTAAAGAAAAGAGATATATCAATAAGTTTTTTGAAAAAAATGCATTTTTGACGAAGCTCACGAATAGCAGGATAATTGCTCAAACTAAAATTAACTACTGCATTTACATCTATCTCTGGAGCCAGGATAAATCCCATCGATGCTATTTGTTCTTTACTTTCTTCACTTAAAGTTCCATCATTTATGATATAAATTGGGTGGGATAATTTTGCTAAATTCCATGTTTTTGTACAAAGAGGAAACCATGTCTTTTTAAACAAATATTCTCCCAATAAAGTAACAATTACCGTTGGATTATTGGCAGGAAAAGCAGAGTTTTTATCTTCTAAATAATCAGTACTATTACTATTAGGCATATTGTTTTTCTCTATTTTACTATGACAAAAAATTTAAACTCAGACATCCTCTGAGCAAAATAATTGAGTTTAATTATATAATAAACGTGTAATACCAATTTTATTTGAGGCTGCACATAATCCGGAAATCCCTTGATTAATCCATCTTCATCTGCGTCCATATGCGTTCATCTGCGTTCGAGTCATCTCTCACAGCAATCCCCGATAATGAATAAAAACTAACATCACCGCCCAGGAACCCAACTCCACCTTGACTGCAACCAGGATATTCAGCACAGGAATCATCCCGCCACTGACAAGTGCGGGAACTCAACTCCAGCCAGAGTACAAAGATTCCCCCCTTTTGTCAAGAGTCTTAGATTGTTGCGAAGATGTATGCTTCTAACAGGGGAATTGCCTGTTGGATAGTGGTATAAAATTAGTTAGTACAGGTCGGCGTAATTCGTAATTCCGACATTACAAGGGTTTCATTGATTTGGAATGGGTGGTTTACAGCATATTTCATCTGAGTAGGTAGAGGGCGGGACATCTTTGCCCTCCCCCACAAGATTTATCACATTAAAATCTTTAGTTCATTTACTGGCAAAGTACAGTATTTTCGCCTTGTCGTACTAGCCTATTAAATTGGGTTTGTCTAAAGATTCTTTTTCTGCTGGCGATTGTTTAAATGCAAACCGTAATAAAGGCGGTGCTAAGAAAGTTGTCAAAATCACCATAATAATGATCGCCGCTTGTAATGGTTTATCAAGAGTCCCACTAGCAGCACCAATCCCCGCAAACACTAAGCCAACTTCACCACGGGGAATCATTCCTACACCAACCGCTAACCGGTTAATTTTAACTGGGCCGAAAACTGACCAACCTGTGACGACTTTACCGATAATCGCTACCACAATTAAGAAAGTAGCAATAATTAATCCGGCTCGATTTTCTGGAACGAAAGGATTCAGAACGCCTAAGTCAACTTTCGCGCCCACTGTCACAAAGAAAACTGGAACTAAAATATCAGCTATGGGTTTAACTTGCTCATCTAGTTCTTTGCGTTTATCGGTTTCATCCAAAACCAAGCCAGCCGCAAATGCGCCTAAGATAGCTTCTAAATGAATGGCATTCCCCAAAAATGCCATGAAGAAGGCAAAGATTAAAGCTGGGATAATTAAGTTTCCTCGCGTTTGCAATTTATTAGCAATGGCTACAAACATCTGATTGAAATATTTGCCTAATAAAATCGCACCAACGAGAAAGACTGTAGCGCTGACAATCAGATAAATGACGTTTAAGATATCAACTTCACCAGTTTTAGCCAGACTCGCAACTACTGCCAAAACAATGATACCTAAAATGTCATCAATGACTGCTGCACCGACAATAATTTGACCTTCACGAGATTTTAACTGCCCAATTTCTGACAAAACTTTGGAGGTAATTCCAATACTAGTAGCTGTCAGTGCCGCACCAGCAAAAATCGCGGGAATGACTGGGACATGAAAGAGGAACATTAATCCTGTAGTACCAGCCGCAAACGGAACAGCGACCCCAACACAAGCAACAACTACCGCTTGATAACCGACTTTCTGCAATTCTTTTAAGTCTGATTCAAGACCAATTTCAAATAACAGAATAATCACACCTAGTTCGGCGAGAACGGAAATGATTTCACTCTGGCTTTGAAAAATTGAAATGACTGCTGCGGGACTGATTTCGTTAATAAATTGCAGGATAGTCATAATGGTGGAGTCTGAAGCAGCTGCACCACTGTCAGGAAATATAACCAAATGTAGTGCTGAAGCACCTACGACTACGCCACCCAGTAACTCACCTAAAACGGGAGGTAAGTCTATCATTCGAGACAACTCACCGCCAATTTTACTGGCTAGATAAATTACTATTAAACTGAGTAATACACCCGCTAAGACTATGGGGGCATTTTCCGCTTCGTTTGTGGTTGCGAGTAAAGGATTGTGCCACACTGAGTTAACTATTGATTCTGAGAAAATCATATGGTCTGTCTGTTGGGTTGATTAATTCTGCGGTTAAGTTATGGCGTTTCCTAGTCTCCTATCTACTATATTATCTCTGTTCATCTTTGTAGCCTACGGTAAGCCGCCCACTTATATCTGTGGTTAATTAATTCGCCAACGCTAGGGGTAAGGAAACGCCGCACTGAGACCACCGAATAAATCGCCTTTTAAGTTTCTAAAATGGATCGTATTAGTTAATGTCATACTGGGGTTTAGTTACAGTTTGGTTTTGTCAAAATTGCTAACTACTTTGAGAAAATTTCATATTTTATGAACATCAAAAAATCAGCAAAGAAAAGTTTAATTCTTTGCAATTCAGCAGACTTTCTTGGTTTTATACAGGGGGATGCGCTGAATAGTAATCCTTAATAGACAAGTGTTAGATAAAAGACAGATAAAAATCTGAACCCAAAAAAAACACGGGAATTGGTAATTTTATTGATCGCAAATTTTTATGGTATTAAAGATAGTTTACAGCTTTGCCGATCAATATAATTCCTTGACTAAGTTAAATATAAAATAAATATTAAATTGCTTTCATAGACAAAAGCCTATGGTTGTTAAATAAATTTAAGATTAACAATTGATCGAATAAGTTTAAATTATATTGATTCTGAGTGTAAGATTTTTTGGCAAAAATATGCCAATAAATGGTAAGATGCACCGAAATAATTAATCCTGGCTTCAATTAGCCAGATTGCCGCCAATTGACTGGAGCTTCCAAATAATCAGGTAGACGAGTTGTGCGATCGCCTAGCGCCATCCTAATCTGTTGTAACTGGACATTTTTTGCCCCTGTCAAAATAGCCCCTTCCAGTTTGACATCACAGAGGTTAGCTCCCATCAGGTTAGCTCCCATCAGGTTAGCTTGATAAAGACTCGCCTTATTCAGGTCTGACCCCATCAAATTGGCTCTATCTAAGTCAGCCTCAGCAAAACTGGTTTCGGTGAGGTCGGCAAAAATGATTTCTGTTTGTTGCAATTTAGCAGCATTCAGGTTCGCCCCATTCAGGTTCGCCCCATTCAGGTTCGCCCCTTGGAGGTTGGCTCCAATTAAACCTGCAAATTGCAGATTGGCTTTACCCAGCTTCGCCCATTGCAAGTTAGCTAGAAATAACTTTGCGCCAGAGAGGTTAGCAACTTTCAATGTCGCCTGTTGCAAATTGGCTTTATAAAGGTTAGCCCCAGAGAGGTTAGCCGCACGCAGACTTGCTCCCAAAAGGTTAGCTCCGCGTAAATTTGCCCCACAAAGGTTAGCATTATTCAGGTTAGCCCAACAGAGGTTAGCTCGATTCAGGTTAGCTTTGAGTAGGTTGGCTGCATAAAGAATAGAGCCAGTTAGTTGAGCGCCGTCGAGATTAGCCTCACACAGGTAAGAACCGCGCAAGTCCGCTCCACAAAGGTTAGAGCCACGCAAATCTGCTCTTTCTAGGTTGGCTTCGAGCAAGTCGGCTCGCCGGATGTCCGTATTACGTAAATCCAGTTTTTGATTTTCCACTTCTAACAGCGAATTACGCCTTCCAATCACAGTTAGGGCGGCTTGAATATCTCGACGAATTTTGGGTATGACTTCGCCGCTGTTCATTTCCTCCTTTTTTGTGCGACGCGCCCCCATTTTGGGTCTACCCAAATATATTGGCTGTATATCTTCCAGCCTTTTTTGCTCTTCTTTTGTCTGAATGGGAGCATTTTCCCGCACAAAAGCAGTGAGGATTTCCATGATTGTCCAGTGTTCTTTGGGAAAATCCTGTGCAACTCTTTCTAAAACATAAATTGCACCTGTTCGGGTTTCAATTTTTTCATGCCCAAGCTGGGTAATCGCCCCCATAAAGCGTTCTACAATCAGATTGTCTTGACTGTGTTGGGAATTTTGAATGCTAATTTCGTTGCTTTTTTCCACCGCTAAGGCATTTTTGTGCGTAGCGTCCGCACGCTTTGCACAATAGTAAGCATTAATCAACACTGTCAATCCCAGAAAAACGATGGCAGTGCTTGTTAATACCTGATTCCTATATTGTATTCGTTGATCAACTGTCAATTCCTCAAGGTAGGACAATGCAAAAACAATCAGAGTCAGTGACAGCACAAATATAAGTGTTATGCCTATCAACCAACGCCAGAATTTGTCTGTCTTATAAGCAGACATAGCAGTAATATTCCTCACGACACAGAATTATTACTTAGAGTTTAGAGAAAATTAGTATATCATTTAGCTGAAAATTTGAATATGCCCCACAAATTAGGATTTTCAACATATACCATCAGACTTAACTAATACTATTTTCTTCGTTTAAAATGTATTAAATGTCACAGCAATTTAATTGATTGAGGTATATGCAACAGGGGATGGACGGAGGAAAGCCCGGCATACTGTATAACTTTTGTAGAGACTCACAATGATAAGTCTTAAGATTCTTTGTTATCCAAAATTCGCTTCTCGGAGATTGGCTCCTTTGAGTATGGCATCACTCAGAGTCGCTCCGTGTAGATTTGCTAAATATAAGTTAGCCTGCTGCAAATTAGCCCCAGAGAGGTTAGCCCCAGAGAGATTCGCAGCACTGAGAATTGCGCCAGAGAGGTTAGCCCCAGAAAGATTCGCCTCACAGAGGTTAGCAGCACTGAGAATTGCGCCGGAAAGGTTAGCCCCACAAAGGTTAGCTTGAGAGAGATTAACTTGATAGAGATTTGTCAGTTCTAAGTTTGCTTGATTCAGATTAGCCCCTCTCATATCTGTGTGGCTCAAATCCAATTGTCCGTCTGACTCGCCTTGATGAGTATTTCTTCTCCCAATTACCGTCAGGGCTACTTGAATATCTGGAGGAATTGTCGGTGATGGATTCGGGTTAAACTGATCTTGATTCATCTGTGCAGCCTGATTTTGCACAAAATTAGTGAGAAGTTCCATTACTTCCCAATGATATTGCGGATAATTTTGAGAAAATTGCTCTAAATCATAAATTACTGCGAGTCGGTTCTCCATTTTTTCCTGATTTAGATGTATTGTGACTGGAAATAAATAATTTCTGACCGTGTTAAATTTAATACTTAATGTTTTTTCTTGACTAACAACTATCCCAGGAATGATTTTTTTAAATGCTATTTTATTATTAGTTAATAGCCATTTTAATATTTGATAAGTATTAATAATTGCCATCAACATACAGATACTTTTTTTAAAATTTACTAATGTATCCTATTGTGATTGGAAGGAGAAATTTAAACATTAGTAAATTTAATGATTTTTTCTGTGGCAAATAATGGAATTTATCACAGCTTGCCTTGTAGACATAACTAATATAAAGTTATACATACATAAAAAATGCGATAAAATTGTATAACTTCACCTGAGAAATAATTTTATATTTAGGCTGAATGGGGTTTTTATATGTTTCCATATATCTTTTTTTAAAAAAATATTATTGTATTTTCAAAAACAAATAATTAAATGATAAATTTTTAGCTAAAAAATCATAGTTTTTAAAATTAAACTGAAAAATTTACGAAATCATAAAAATTAGCCTTAGTATACAGATGCCCAAAAATATCCCGCCTAGAATCAAAGATTTAGTATTAATTGGTGGCGGACATAGCCATGCCATTGTCTTGGAAATGTTCGGCAAAAATCCTTTACCAGGAGTAAGTTTGACCTTGATTAGCCCAGATCCAGATACACCCTACTCTGGAATGTTACCAGGACATATTGCGGGTTTTTATCAACATGAAGAATGCCACATTGATTTACAAAAATTGGCTAACTTTGCTCAAGCAGAGTTATATCTTGATACAGCAATAGGACTGGATTTGAAAAACCACAAAGTGATTTGTGCCAACCGTACACCCGTAAACTTTGATGTCTTGTCTGTTGATATTGGCAGTACTCCAGCCGCCATATCTGTATCAGGAGCCACTGAATATACAATTGCAGCTAAACCAGTACCAAGATTATTGCAACATTGGTATCAGCTACTAAAACGTGTCGCCAATAATCCCCAAGAAGCGATTAGTATCGCGATTGTGGGTGGTGGTGCTGGCGGTGTGGAGTTAGCGCTATCTATGCAAACTCATTTACATGGAATTTTGCGACAAAATCAGCAACCAATTCCAAATCTGGAAGTTCATTTATTCCAGCGTCATCAAACACTGTTACCTAATTACCATCATTCAGTGCAGGAGCAATTTCAGCAGATTTTAATGAAGCGCGGTATCAATTTGCGTTTAGGGGAAACTGTGTGTGAAGTTGCACCATTGCATAGCACATTAGGTCATAGAGAAAATAAAGAAATCTTTGAGATTAAATGTGAATCTGGGTTATTGGTAGAGTGTCATAAAATATTTTGGGTGACACAAGCATCTGCACCCCAATGGTTAAAAACCACAGGACTGGGTACTGATGAGTCAGGATTTATCTTGGTAGATGATACATTACAATCTCAAACTCACCCAGAGGTATTTGCTGCGGGTGATATTGCCACTATGGTAAATTATCCTCGTCCCAAAGCTGGGGTGTTTGCTGTGCGCCAAGGTAAGCCATTGTTTGAGAATTTACAAAGAACTTTATTAGGTAAGCCACTCAAACCCTATCGACCACAGCAACAATATCTGAGTTTAATTGGGACTGGTGACAAACGTGCGATCGCCTCCAAAGGTGCTTTCACTTCACCGCCTCATCAACTCCTGTGGTGCTGGAAAGATTGGATTGACCGCCGCTTTATGGCACGCTTTGCGGAGAAGATAGGGGAGTAGTTCCTGTATTTTTGGGCAAATTAGCGCCCATCATTGCTATAAATTGTTGATAGTGCGTTGCGGTGCGCGATAACACACCCTACTTTGGCTAGTTGAAGTTGTAGAGGCATATACTAAATGGGGTTTAAATTAGAAAGCATCATTCCTTGGGGACGTTCAATGCTGGAATATATCCAGATGTTTGATTTAACTCCTGACGAACTGAAGTTAAATATCCTCGATTGTGGTGGTGGACCGGCTAGTTTTAATGCGGAAATGACACTTCAAGGCTACAAAGTTATTTCATCTGACCCAGTTTATCAATTCACCGCCGATGAAATTGCTCAACGCATTCAAGACACTTATGAAATAGTTATCCAAGGTGTGAAAGCTAATCAAGAACGCTATGTTTGGCAGAATATCCCATCACCGGAAATCATGGGTGAAATTCGGATGTCAGCAATGGGTAAATTTTTAGAAGATTTTCCTAACGGAATTAATCAAAGCCGTTATGTAAAAGATGAATTACCTGTTTTACCTTTTGCCACAAATCAATTTGATTTAGCTTTGTGTTCCCACTTATTATTTACCTATTCTGAGCAACTTTCAGCAGAGTTTCATTTAGCATCGATTGGGGAAATGTGCCGAGTTGCGAAAGAAGTCAGGATTTTTCCACTGTTACAATTATCTGGTGAATTGTCTCCCTGGCTGCAACCAGTTATAAATGAATTACAACAACGGGGATATGCGGTAGAAATTAAACAAGTTGGTTATGAATTTCAAAAGAATGGTAACCAAATGCTGTGTGTCAAGTCAGATAGCTGAAACCGAGGATTTTTTACAGCGATACTTGGCTTGGCGCTAGACAAATATCCTCAACATCAGAGTATATTAAATTCGTGTAGCCCCAGGCTTTAGCCTCCGGGAAATAGATTAAATTCTCTCATGAATCAAATAGTTTGGATTGCAAGACACGCTAACCGCCTAGATTTCGTCAACCCTGATTGGTTTCTCACCGCCCAAAGACGTTATGATCCACCCTTGTCTGATGATGGTATGGTGCAAACACAACAGTTAGCTCAACGCTTGCAATCAGAAAAAATTGCTCATATTTTTGCTTCGCCATTTCTGCGAACTGTACAAACAGCCAACGCCGTTGCAGAAGTTTTAGATTTACCCATTAAACTAGAAACAGGTTTGAGTGAGTGGCTAAATCCAGACTGGATGACTGAAGAACCAGAAAAACTGTCAATTCCAGCCTTAGCAGAATTATTTCCCAGAATTGATACTACCTACACACCGCGTATCGCCGTGGAATATCCAGAAACTTACGAACAAGTGCAAGAACGTTCTGGACAAACTGCTAGATGCTTGGCTACTGAATACTATCCCCAGGATATTTTGCTGGTAGGACATGGTGCTTCTGTAGTGGGGACAGCAATGGGACTAGTAGGAGACATCGCTAATGCAGAAGTTAAGGCTTCTTTATGTTCCTTAGTAAAAGTCGTCCGTCAAGGCGGTGAATGGTTGCTAGAACTAAAGGGAGACACTTCCCATTTGACAGAGAAACACAGAAGTAATTCGATTTGCTTAAGTCGTTCATAGGGATCTTAAATAATAACTCGCTCCATCCTCGGTTTAAGCTACAGAAAAAGTAATTAATTCGCTCATTAAATTGTATGACCTTGTTACTCGCAGGAGACATCGGCGGCACGAAAACTATTTTGCGGTTGGTGGAAGCATCAGACTCACAAGAGTTACAGACTATTTATGAGGAAAGTTACCGCAGTGGAGATTTTCCGGATTTAGTACCGTTAGTGCAGCAGTTTTTGCTCAAGGCTAATACGCCCGTACCAAAAAAGGCTTGTTTTGCGATCGCCGGGCCAGTGGTAGATAATACAGCCAAGCTGACCAATTTAACTTGGTTTCTCGATACCGACCGTTTAAAACAAGAATTAGGCATTGATTCTATGTGCCTAATTAATGACTTTGCGGCTGTGGGTTACGGCATTTTCGGATTAACTAAACAAGATTTGCTGACTTTGCAAGTTGGTAAACAAAAACTAGAAGCACCCATTGCGATTATTGGGGCTGGGACTGGCTTAGGACAAGGATTTTTAATTAAACAGGGCAATTACTATCAAGTCTTTCCCTCAGAGGGTGGACACGCTGATTTTGCCCCCCGCAACGAGTTGGAATTTCAGCTATTAAAATATTTACTGGATAAATATGATATCCAGCGTGTTTCTGTAGAAAGGGTAGTTTCTGGACAGGGAGTTGTGGCAATTTACCAATTTTTGCGCGATTGCAAAATATGCAGCGAATCACCAGAAATCGCCCAAATCGTTAGAATCTGGGAACAAGAAGCCAGACAGCAAGAAAAGACTGTAGATCCAGGTGCTGCTATTGGCGCTGCTGCACTCGATGGAAGCGATCGCCTTTCGGTACAAACTTTACAATTATTTGTAGACATTTACGGTGCAGAAACCGGCAATCTTGCCCTAAAATTCTTACCTTACGGCGGCTTATATATTGCAGGTGGGATTGCACCCAAAATCCAAACCCTGCTGCAAAAAAGCAATTTTCTCTTAAATTTCAGCCAAAAAGGGAGGATGCGTTCCATCCTCGAAGAGATACCAGTGTATCTTATTCTCAATCAACAAGTGGGGCTAATTGGTGCAGCTTTACGTGCAGCTAGGTTATAACAACTAGCATCAGTAATATCTGCATTTGTAATAGCTAGAATTATGACTCTTAAAGTTTTGTTACCACTCATGACCGCCACAGTTATCTGTGGTGGTGCTGCCCTAGTAGAAGCACGTCAACCCCAACCTCCAGTTGTACAGCCCCAATGGAAGGTATTCACTGCCCCAGACGGGCGCTTTACAGTTTTGATGCCAGGACAGCCAGACACGAATAGCGAAATCCAAAAAACCTACATGGGGGAAATTAACTTAGAAATGTTTGTTGCCGAACCCCCAAAGCAGCAAGTAGCATACTTGGTTGTTTATAATGATTTTCCGTACAGTTACGCTCAAATGACCGCTCCCCAAACAATACTGGATAATGCCAGGGATATGGCTTTAAAAACTACGAAAAGTAATTTAATTCGTCAGCGTAACATTCGTAGTTCTAACGGTCATCCTGGCAAAGAAATTGAGTATGTCAACGCTGCCGGCAAAATCACCAGAAGCAGAATGTATGTTGCCGAGAATCGTTTGTATCAAGTCATGGCGATTACTAGTAAAAAACAGCAACCCACTTTAGCGAGAACCATCACAGGCTATTTAAATTCCTTCCATCTAGTTCTGAAAAAGTGACATCAGTCATTAGTCATTAGTCATTGGGAAGTCATAATCTTCTCCCCCCGCTCCTTGCCTCTTCTCCCCTCTCCTTAGTAAGGAGAGGGGCTGGGGGTGAGGTTCTGTATTTTATTGCCTCTGCTTCCTCCCTCAAGCCCCAGTTGATGCCGAAATATTAATTAACCAGCGTACCGTTTGCGGAAAAATAATTACAATTAATAACACAATAAACTGTAAAACCATAAAAGGAATAGCACTTTTATGAATATCAAAAGTACTCACTTCTTTAGGAGCAATACTTTGTAAATAAAACAAAGAAAATCCCACAGGTGGAGAAATAAACGCCGTTTGTAAATTAACTGCCATTACTACCCCAAACCAAACCATATCAATATTTAAAGCTTGGGCAGCCGGCACAAATAAAGGCATAGCAATAAAGCAAATTTCAATAAATTCTAGAAAAACTCCTAGAGCAAAAATTGCTAAATTACTAACAATTAAAAATCCCCAATATCCTCCTGGTAAACCAGTTAATAAATTAGTAATCAGAGTTTTTCCACCTAAAGCATCAAACACCAAACTAAACGTAGAAGAACAGAATAAAATCATCACCACTAAAGATGTAATGACTGCGGTAGAATGAGCAGCATTACGAATTAATTGTGATGTTAAACGTTTATTAAAAGCTGCGAGAATACAAGCTCCAACTGCACCTACAGCACCCGCTTCCGTAGGAGTTGCAACACCAAAAAAAATACTGCCTAATACTGCAAAAATTAAGATAATAGGAGGAACAACAGCTTTAAAAACTTGTTTAATTAATTTACTACCTTTAGGAATTTCCACATCCGCAGGGATAAGTGGAACTTTTTCAGGTTGAAAAAAAGCTACTCCTAAAATATAGAGAATATAAGAACCTGATAACATTAATCCGGGAATTAATGCCCCTAAAAATAAATCTCCGACAGAAACACCAATTTGATCACTCAGAATTACTAAGACTAAACTCGGAGGAATTAACTGGGCTAAAGTACCAGAAGCAACTATTACCCCAGCAGCCAATTGTTTATCATAGCCATAGCGTAACATTACAGGTAATGATAACATCCCCATGACAATTACTGTAGCGGCCACAACTCCGGTTGTCGCAGCTAAAACAGTTCCTACTAAGACAACTGCTAAAGCCAATCCTCCTCGGACACGACTTAAAAGAATGCCAATAGTTTCTAATAACTCTTCAGCTAATCCTGACTTTTCTAAAACTGAACCAAGAAAGACAAAAAAGGGAATAGCGAGTAAAGTAAAGTTCGACATTGTACCGAACCAAATATTTGGTAATAGTAGTAGACGACTCGGATTAAAAGCCCCTACGGCTGTCCCAATCAGTCCAAAAACAATGGCTGTACCCGCAAAGGAAAAAGCGACAGGATAGCCACTCATGAGAATAAAGAAAAAGCCGAGAAACATTAAAATTGCTAACCATTCAAAACCCATATTTTCTCCTATTAAATATTGATATTTTCTGAAGTTTCTAAGCGAATTTTTTCCCCTACTTGTTGATAGCCTAATAATACTGCTAAATATTTAATGGTTTGAGAAATACTTTGTAAAAGTAGCAATAATAACGCTATGGGAACCATAGTTTTTATCGGTGCGCGGGGTAAACCATTAGCATCAGAAGATATTTCCCAACTTCCCCAACTACCGTCACTTAATCTTCCCCAAGATTGCAAAACAGGATTTAATGTTACCCAAATGCCAATTAGACAAAAGGGAATCAAAAATAAAATTGTGCCGATAAAATCAACTAAAGCGCGTTTTTTTTCACTCATATTAGTATAAAGAAAATCAACCCGCACATTTTTTCCATGACGTAAAATATAAACAAAACCTAGTAAAAAAGTTAGAGAAAATAAATACCATTGCAGTTCCAATAAGGCATTAGAAGATAATTGCACTCCGATAAAACGACCCATATAACGGGCTACAACATTAAAAAAACCTACTCCAATTGTGAGTAAAACTAGCCAATTAGATAACCATCCCAATTTATCAGCACAATTGTCAATAAACTGCGAGAATTTTAACAGCCTGCTGATTAAAGAAAATCTACTTGAGTCACGCATACATAAGCAATATATAAATTAAAGCACCCTATTTTACCTGATTTGTTGCTTAATTATGGTATTCTGGGAAAATCTTATGGTTAGTAAATAGTATTAATTTTTATGAAACGTCGAACTATTGTTAACAGATTATCTCAAAGTGCGATCGCAGCTACAGGAGTGGCGATCGTGGGTGGTTGTCAAAATGCTCAAAATCAAGCTGCAATCGGTCAAACCGACACCAGTAACTTACCCACCATTAAATGGCAAATGGCTACTAGTTGGCCATTATCTTTAGAAACAATTTTTGGCGGAGCGCAGGTTTTAGCAGAGCGTGTTAAAGTCCTGACTAACGGTAAATTTATCATTGAACCTCGTGCAGCCGGAGAAATCGCCCCCGGTTTAGAAGTCCTCAATGTTGTTTCTCAAGGTGCAGTGCAAGCAGGCCATACTGCCGCTTATTACTACATTGGTAAAAGTCCCGTCCTGGCCTTTGGAACATCAGTACCTTTCGGACTCAATGCCCAACAACAAAATGCTTGGTTATATGAAGGGGGAGGTTTAGCCAAACTTCAGGAAATTTACGCACGTAAATTTAATGTAATTCAATTTCCTGCGGGAAATACTGGCACACAGATGGGGGGATGGTTTCGCAAAGAAGTGAAAACACTCAATGATCTGAAAGGCTTAAAAATGCGGATTCCTGGTTTAGGGGGGCAAGTTATGGGTAAATTAGGCGTAACAGTCCAAAATCTCCCTGGGGGAGAAATCTTCCAAGCTTTACAAACAGGGGCTATTGATGCCGCCGAATGGGTAGGACCCTACGATGATGAAAAATTAGGTTTAAATAAAGTCGCTAAATTTTACTATTATCCTGGTTGGTGGGAACCAGGACCAACTCTCGAAGTACAAATTAATTTAGATGAGTGGAAAAAGCTACCACCTCAATACCAAGCAGCGTTAGAAGCGGCTGCATATCAGTCGAATACAACAATGTTAGCTCGTTATGATGCCCGCAATAATCAGGCATTAGAGAGATTATTAAAAACAGGGACTCAAGTTCGTCCTTATAGTCAGGAAATTTTGGAAGCAGCCGAACAAGCCTCTTTTGCTTTATATGATGAGTTTGCTGCTAAAGACCCTGATTTTAAAGCAGTTTATGAACTGTGGAAACCCTTTAGAGAGCGGATGTATGCTTGGAACAATCTGAACGAGGGCAGTTTTAGCCGTTATTCTTATGGGAAACTAAAAGCAGAGTAATTGAGAGTTTTTTTAATTCAGTAGAGACGTTTCGTAAAATGTCTCTATTAAGGTCGTAAAAAATGCATATTTGATTTCTAACATATATCTAAATTATACCATTTTTAGACTTAATTTAAAAGCAAAATTTTGGTTTATAACTAATAATTTTGCATAACAGATACTGAATAACCAAATATTATTATTTAATATAATCATTTTTAAGGTAAATTCTATATTTAATTAATCAATGACCAATACTTCCTTAGTGCTACAAGCTCCCAAATTTAATCTAAAATCCAAAATCTAACATCCAAAATTGCATGACTTCAAACCTTCCCTCTCCCAAACGAAAATTACCTATGCAAGCCATAGGGACGAAGATATTCCACTCTCTTAATATCATTAGCCTGTTTCTCATGCTCACCAGTGGGCTACAAATTTACAATGCCAACCCCGTATTTGGTGGACGTGCTGGTTTACACATTCCTCCTATATTTACATTAGGAGGTTGGTTAGCTGGAGGTAGACACTGGCATTTTGCGGCTATGTGGTTATTTTCATTAAATCTGCTTTGGTATGGAATTTATATCTTAATTACCCGACGCTGGCGACATAGATTTGCGGGTGTCAAAGACCTCAAAGCATTACAAAAAACTCAAAATTCTCTGCGTTTAACTTATGCTTGGCATCGCATAATATATACAGCAATTATTCCTATTTTACTGTTAGCATTACTTACAGGTGTAGGTATGTATAAACCCGCCCAATTTCCCTGGATTGTAGATATGTTTGGCGATTGGCAAGCATTACGAATCGTTCATTTTTCATCAGTACCAATGGTAATTGCATTTACAATTATTCACTCTTTATTAGGAAGAAAAGCAGGAGGTTCGCAACTTACCGAATCCATGTTTTGGTAAATTAATTTTATCAATATTCTCTCACGTTTTTAGCAAGTCATAAGAAACCTCACCCCAACCCTCTCTTTACTAAGGAGAGGGAGTATGAATTTTGTTTCACCTATTTTAGCCATTTAGCCAAAAAGAATATGAATCTGCATCACATACAGCGTCGTCAATTTCTCAAAATTTCGGGATTATCCAGCATAAGTTTACTTCTAGGTGGTTGTGGGACACCAGCATTTGAAGATATAGTAGGGACACTTTCTGAACCACTAAATCGCAAAGTCGGACAATTAATATTTAATTCCCAAAAGCCTGTACCAGAGTTTGCACTGAGTCAAGTTAAACCAGAGGAATTGATAGTTAATACCTTTAGAGATACGCCAATTATTGACCCAGATAAATATCGTTTAATTATTGATGGTGAAGTTAACAACCCTCTGAACCTCAGCTTGGCTGAAATTCAAGCTTTACCCCGAAAGTCTATGATTATTCGCCATGTTTGTGTGGAAGGTTGGGCGGCTATCGTGCAGTGGGGTGGTGTATGTTTACGAGAAATTATCGCTCTTGCTGAACCTCAAGCTAATGTCCAGTTTGCTTCTTTTAAATCTGCTGATGGTTACTATGAAAGTTGGGATATAGCTTCAGCTTTACATCCTCAGACTTTGTTAGCTTATGAGAAAAATGGTGAGATTTTACCAGTTGATAATGGTGCGCCCTTACGTTTAGCTTCGCCGATTAAACTTGGTTATAAGCAGAGTAAGTGGGTGACTAAAATCTCCCTTTTGAGTAGTTTATCACCGTTTAAGGGCTACTGGGAAGATCAGGGTTATGATTGGTTTGCAGGAATTTAGGAACTTTTGAGTAAGACAATATCCTAATTTAGGTAATAATAAAAATGAACTTCTTTGATAAATTACAGGGTTGTATATCACAAAATCAAAGCTTGCTGTTTGTAGGACTTGACCCAAATCCTGAGATGATGCCAAAGCATTATAAATCTCAGGATGTTATCTCAGATTTGCATAATTGGTTAGAATCTATTATTAGTGAAACGGCTGATTTTGTTTGTGCTTATAAACCAACTTTGGGATTTTATGAGGCTTTGGGAGTTCGGGGTTTAGAACTGCTGCAAAAAACTTTAGCGGCTATTCCCAGCCATATCCCTATTATTTTAGATGCTAAACATAGTGACTTAAATACCAGTACTGTTTTTGCTCGTGCAGTATTTACAGAATGGAATATAGATGCTATAACTCTCAGTCCCTATACAGGTCAAGACCATGTAGCACCGTTTTTAGTTTACCCTGATAAAGCAGTATTTATTTTATGTTGTACTTCTAATCTAGGTGCAGAAGCTTTACAACAATATCCTACAAATGAATCACCTCTTTATTTGCAGGTAGTCAAGGAGTCGAAAAATTGGGGTACTCCTGAACAATTGGGGTTGGAAGTAGGTACTACAAATCCTGAAGTTTTGGCGCTAATTCGGGCGGTTGCGCCTGAGAGAATCATTATGGCGCGTAGTATTTGGGCTGAGGGAGGTAATTTGAATCAAATTTTAGCAGCTGGCTTGAATGCTAATGGTGATGGGTTATTAATTCCGGTTCCTCAAGATATGTTGAGTCAACCAAAATTAGCTGAAAATATTCAGGCTTTACGTGCAGAAATTAATCAAGCGAAAACTAAAATTGTCCTTGATGCTTCTACCTGTGCTGTGTGGTTACCTGATGTTTGTGTTGTAAATCAGCATCCCCAACAAGATTTGATTTTACAACTTTATGATATTGGCTGTATTATGTTTGGCAATTTTGTGCAAGCATCAGGAGCGACTTTTCCTTATTACATTGATTTACGAAAAATTATTTCTAATCCCCAAGTTTTTAATCAAGTTCTCAGTGCTTATGAGGAGATTTTGAATTCTCTAAGTTTTGATCGGTTAGCTGGTATTCCCTACGGTTCTTTACCCACTGCGACTGGTTTATCTTTGCGTCTCGATTGTCCGATGATTTATCCCCGGAAGGAGGTAAAAGCACACGGAACTCGGAGGTTAATTGAGGGTAATTTTTATCCTGGTGAAACTGTGGTGGTGGTTGATGATATTCTCATTAGTGGCAAAAGTGTGATGGAAGGCGCTGAAAAGTTAAAGTCAGCAGGTTTGAATATTCAGGATATTGTGGTATTGATTGACCATCAAAATGGTGTGCAAGCTAGATTGCTAGATAATGGTTATCGAGGTCATGCTGTTTTCACTCTTTCGGAAATTACAGAAACGCTTTATCGGGTAGGGAGAATTAATCAGGAGCAATTTTTAGCGTTTAAGGAAAGTCAAGGTTAGTTTGAATCACGATAGTCATAAAGTCAAGCGAAGAAGTCGGGGATCTGAACCTCTCGGTGGAGAGCAAATCAGATAGGATTGCTATATTAAGTTGGTTTATCATATTAGTTATGTCTATTTCGTTGAAAGAATTGCTTAAATGGTTAATATTGACCCTGCTATTTCCTCTAGTGTTTCTCAATGGTTGGCTAATAGTTCAATTTTTAAGCTCTTTTCAAGGTCTGGTGAGAATTTTTATCTTGGCGATTTTGCTGGCTTTCATTTTAAATTACCCTGTGACATTTTTCCAAAAAGCTGGTTTTAAACGGAACTATGCGATCGCCTTAGTATTGATATCTGCTTTGGTGATTTTCGCTGCTTTTGGTGTGATTTTGTTACCAATTATTTTGCCACAGTTCAATGAAATAGCGAAATTATTGCCTGAATGGATTGATATAAGTGAAGAAAAAATTAACCTGCTGGATAACTGGGCGATTAGCCACGGTTTCAAAATAAATTTTGGTCAGATTATCAGTCAGTTTACAGAGCGTTTACCAGAGGAATTGGAGAATCTTACTGATAAAATTTTTAGTATTGTGATCGAAACGATTGATAGTGTTTCTGATATTTTAATTACTATAGTATTGACTTTTTATATTTTATTAGATGGTCCAAGAATTTGGTCAGGAATATTTAAAAAATTCCCTTGGGATTTTACTGAGAAGGTACAGCGATCGCTTCAGCAAAATTTTCAAAATTATTTGATTGGTCAGGTAACTTTGGCATCGCTGATGGGATGTTTACTCACAGTTATATTTTTACTTTTCCAAGTTGAATTCGGTTTAATATTTGGTTTGGGTGTGGGGATACTGAGTTTAATTCCTTTTGGTGATATTGCTAGTATTAGTTTAATTACTTTAATCATAGCGTCACACAATTTTTGGTTAGGAATCAAAGTTTTAGCTGTAGCTATGGTCACTGACCAATTAATTGATCAAGCGATCGCACCTCGTCTTTTAGGTAAATTTACAGGACTAAGACCCATATGGGTCTTAGTGGCTTTGTTGTTAGGAACCTCTATTGGCGGATTATTGGGATTGTTAATTGCTGTACCCATAGCTGGATTTATCAAAGATGCCTTAGATGGGTTTTCTCAGTTTGATGATCGTGATGACGCTGTTGCAGGTGCAGAAATCTCCGAGATGTTAACTCACGAATCAACATCTTCATAGGAAATAAATCAATTAGTAGTGGGTGAGGTTTCTAGTCTACCTGAACCTCGGTCTAAGAATGGATTTATTATGAAGTCGCTAAGTGCAAAAATCAACAGGATTGAAGGAATTTTAGAATGACTCAGCATGATTGATACAAATTGTAAAAAGATAATCAGCCCAAAACCCCAGCCTATATTACCTATGAAAAACTTGATTCACTCTTAGGGCTGAATCTGTCTACCAAAATGTTAAATTCCTGGAAATACTATTATTGACTAGAACGGTGAAGCTACCCACCCCGCAAGAATCATTTATTTATTCTGAAGTAACCTGCTGCAATCGTTGTAAAATTAGTCCTCTAGATATAGGAGGGCAAGAGAGATGACTCGTGTCATCATTGTGCGCCACGGACAAAGCAGCTATAATACCGAGCGGCGAATCCAGGGACGCACCGACGTGTCAAGGTTAACAGAAAAAGGTTGTGCTGATGCCAGTAAAGTAGGAAAAGCCCTCAGCAATATTTCATTTAATGCTATTTATAGCAGTCCTCTCCAGCGAGCTAAAAAAACAGCCGAGATTATTTACAGTGAGTTGGTAACTGATTCTACAAAATCTGTTGCGCCGCAAATTTCCGATCAGCTGATGGAAATTGATTTGCCTTTGTGGGCAGAAATGCTCAGTGCTGATGTCAAGGATAAGTTTACCGAAGACTACCGGATCTGGAAAGAACTTCCCCATGAACTGCGGATGTTAGTTAAGGATGGAGAGGGGACAAGAGAACATTTTCCTGTCCTCGCTATCTATCAACAAGCGCGGTTGTTTTGGCAAGAAATTTTGTCACGCCATCAAGGAGAAACTATCCTGATAGTTGGGCATAACGGCATTAATCGCGCCCTCATCAGTACAGCTTTGGGTATTCCCCCTAGTCGCTACCATTGCATACAGCAATCTAACTGTAGCATCAGTGTATTGAATTTTGCTGGTGGTTTAGGGGAAGCAGTGCAACTAGAATCGATGAATCAGACGCAACATCTGGGGGAGACTTTTCCCTCTTTGCGACCGAATCATCAGGGAGTAAGATTGTTGTTGGTACGTCATGGTGAAACCGAATGGAATCGCCAAACCAGATTTCAAGGTCAAATTGATATCCCCTTGAATGATAATGGTAGAAAACAGGCGCAAACAGCCGGAGAATTTCTGCAAGATGTGGTAATTGACTTTGCTGTTAGTAGTTCCATGCTGCGCCCGAAAGAAACAGCAGAACTGATATTAAGTCACCATCCTAGTGTAAATTTAGAATTACAAGATGGTTTAAGAGAAATCAGTCACGGACTTTGGGAAGGAAAACTAGAAACAGAGATAGAGCAAGAGTTTCCCGGAGATTTGCAGCGCTGGCGAGTCGTACCAGCAGAAGTACAAATGCCGGAAGGGGAAAATTTACAGCAGGTTTGGGAGCGTAGTGTAGCAGCTTGGCAATCAATTGTACAAGCGGCATTAACAAATCAACTCAAAACTGGATTAATAGTAGCTCACGATGCTACTAACAAAACTTTGCTGTGTCATGTTCTGGGTTTATCAACCGAAAATTTCTGGAATTTCCGCCAAGGTAATGGTGCTGTTAGCGTCATCGATTACCCCTCTGGACTAAATGGTTTACCAGTGCTACAAGCAATGAACATTACCAGTCATTTGAGTGGAGGCGTACTAGATAAAACTGCGGCTGGGGCTTTGTAAAAAAAGTCATCAACTTCTAGCAAAAATCAAAATCAAACCACAGATACACATGGAATAACACCGTTATTTTATCTGTGTTTATCTGTGGTTATAAATAATAATAATTTCCAATTATATGAGAGAACTGCTACAACAAGTAAGGGTAATTGATCCAGGTTCAGAAATTGACCAAATAGCTGATGTATTAATAGCTGATGGTAAAATTAAAGCCGTCGCTACAGAAATTTCTGATATTAGTTCTGATACTCAAATTAAAGATTGTCGGGGATTAGTTCTTGGTACTGGATTAGTAGATTTGTATAGTCACTCCGGTGAACCAGGATTTGAAGAACGAGAAACTCTGTCATCTCTATTAAAAGGTGCTGCTGCTGGCGGCTTTACGAGAGTTAGCATTTTACCCGATACATCTCCAGCTATTGATCATCCAGCGATTGTGACACAGTTGCAGCAGAAAGCTGGGGAAATGGGGAATATACCCCATGTTCATGTCTGGGGTGCGATGACTCTGGATTTGGCGGGAAAGCAATTGACGGAATTATCAGATTTAGCGACTGCGGGTGTTGTGGGTTTTACAGATGGTAAGCCTTGGGAACATTTAGGGTTTGTGCGGCGGGTTCTGGAGTATCTCCAACCTTTCAAGAAAACGGTAGCGTTTTGTCCATGCGATCGCCTATTATCAGCCAATGGAGTCATGCGCGAAGGTACAGAAGCCCTGCGTTTAGGTTTACCACCAATCCCAGCCAGTGCCGAAACGAGTGCGATCGCTTCTTTGTTAGAATTAGTCGCAGCCACGAATACGCCAGTTCATATCATGCGCGTCTCTACAGCTCGCAGTGTGGAACTCATCGCCTCAGCTAAGGCTGCAAATTTACCCATCACCGCCAGCACGACTTGGATGCACTTGTTACTTGACACGAAAGCAATTAAGAGTTATAATACAAGCCTGCATTTAGATCCACCTTTAGGTAATACCAGTGATGTCGAGGCTTTGCGTGCAGGTGTGAGAGCAGGTGTGATCGATGCGATCGCTATTGATCATGCAGCTTATAGCTATGAGGAAAAAGTCCAAGCCTTTGCAGAATCGCCTGCGGGAGCAATTGGTTTTGAGTTAGCATTGCCCCTGCTATGGCAAAATTTAGTTGAAACGGGTAAATTTACAGCTTTAGAATTATGGCGGGCGTTAAGCACCCAACCTGCAAGATGTTTGCAACAGAAACCGAGTACAATTACTCCTGGTCAAAAAGCAGAACTTACGTTATTTAATCCCCAGGAAATATGGAAGGTGGAAAGGAAAAATCTTTGTACACTTTCTAGTAATACACCTTGGCTTGGACAAGAACTCAGAGGTCGGGTTGTACAAATTTGGGTATAGTACCGCCGTGAAGTCAAAAGTCAAAAGTCAAAAAGCCTATAAAATAAGCTTGTCAATGACCAATGACTAATGACTAATGACTAATAACTATTCTTCTACGCGATAGCCTAACTCAGCTAAAGTCATGCGGGATTGTCGCCATTTTGGTTGAACTTTCACGAACAATTCTAAGTAAACTTTACCAGCAATGAGCTTTTGAATTTGTTCGCGGGCTTCGCTTCCGATGGCTTTAAGCATCGAGCCACCTTTACCAATCAGAATACCTTTTTGGGAATCTCGTTCTACGTGTATGGTTGCAAGTATGCGGGTAATAGTGGGCGCTTCATCGACTCTATCAATAGCGATCGCCACTGAATGAGGAACTTCTTCCCGTGTCAACAGTAAAATCTGTTCACGAATCAATTCACCCATGATAAAACGTTCCGGTTGGTCAGTTACCAAGTCAGGGGGATAGTAAAACGGCCCAGTTTCTAAACCTTCAATTAATAACTCTTGAAGTTCTGGTAATCCGGCGCTCGTCTGGGCGGAAAATTTGACCAGAGGCCATTTTTGGGCTTCAGCTACAGCTCGGTAACTATGATCAATTACCTCAAAATTTGCAGGTTGTTGGTCAATTTTATTCAAACCCAAAATTACTGGAGTTTCAGTACGAGTCAGCAAATCGACAATAAAGCGATCGCCTGAACCACAAGCTACTGATCCATCTACCACAAACAGAATCACATCTACTGCATCAATGGCATTTTTAGCATTTCTGACCAGCACTTCCCCCAATTGATGATGGGGTTTATGAATTCCAGGTGTATCTACAAAAATTAACTGCGCCTCTGGCGTAGTTAAAATCCCTCGTAAACGATTGCGTGTAGTTTGTGCTACGGAGGATGTGATCGCAATTTTTTGCCCTACTAATTGATTCATCAAAGTAGATTTACCGACATTTGGGCGACCAATAATGCCGACAAAACCTGATTTAAATTCAGGAGGAGCCTGGGGGATAGATGCTTCTCCTGAAAAAGAGAAGATGTTATTATCAATACTAGTCACCTTTAGCTCCACCGTCATATATTACAGATCAGATCAGTTGATTCTTGTCTTAAATACGCAACAAACATATTCTAACCCTGGCATTTTGAAAGACTGCCCTGATTTAAGTTTAATCTATTCGGGGTATACCTAGAAAGATCCTCAAGCAACAGATAAACACAGATAATATAGTCGAAGTGCAGACTAGGAAACGCGAGATTACATCACTTGTTCACACACTCAAGAAAATGACAATCACAGCAATCAATCCCTATCTCAATAGCAACTTCGCGCCAGTCCGGGAAGAAATCACCACCGATACCCTCAAAGTCATAGGTGAATTACCCCCCAACCTATCGGGGATGTTTGTCCGCAATGGTCCCAATCCGCAATGGTCGCCGATTGGACACTATCACTGGTTTGACGGCGATGGAATGTTACACGGTGTCAGAATTAGCAACGGACAAGCCACTTATAGCAATCGTTACGTGCGAACCAGAGGATGGAAAATCGAACAAGCAGCAGGTAAAGCTGTTTGGTCTGGGATATTTGAACCACCGCAGAAAGATAATCCTCATGGTGGATACAAAAACACTGCCAATACAGCCCTCGTTTGGCACGCTGGTCAGATGTTAGCACTAAATGAAGGCGGTGCGCCTCACGCTATCAACCTTCCTGATTTAAATACAATTGGTGAATATACTTATAATAATCAGCTCGTTTCTGCCTTTACAGCTCATCCCAAAGTAGACCCCAAGACTGGTGAAATGAGATTCTTTGGTTACTCATTTACCCCACCATACCTGCAATACAGCATAGTTTCAGCCACAGGTGAAATAGTGCAGACAGTACCAATTGACCTACCAATGGGAGTGATGATGCATGATTTTGCCATCACTGAAAATTATACAATCTTTATGGATTTGCCCCTTACATTCAGCCTAGAAAGAGCGCAACGGGGACAACCTCCACTCATGTTTGAAAGCGATCGCCCCAGTCGCTTCGGAATTATCCCACGTCATGGCGACAATAGTAATATCCGATGGTTTGAAACTTCTCCCTGTTACGTCTTCCATACCCTCAACGCCTACGAATATGAAGATGAAGTAGTCCTCATAGCCTGTCGCATGAGTTCCACCACAGTTTTGAAAGCTGATGATTCCCAAACCGACCCAAACGCAGATATTCCCCGTTTACATCGCTGGCGATTTAACCTCAGCACAGGAAAAATGCGCGAAGAAATGTTAGACGATGTACCTGCGGAATTTCCCCGCATTAACGAAAACCTCTTGGGGCAACCAACACAATACGGTTATGCTGGGAGAATGGCCAAAGGTTCCCTCCCACTATTCGACGGTTTAATTAAATACGACCTGAGTAATAGCAAATCCCAAACCCATGAATTTGGACAGGGACGTTATGGCGGCGAAGCTGTATTTGCTCCCAGTATTGGTGGTACAACTGAAGATGATGGCTGGTTAGTGACTTTTGTTTATGATCAAACTTCAGAAACTTCCGAACTTGTAGTGGTAAACGCCCAAGATGTCACCGCCGAACCTGTAGCGCGGGTACTAATTCCCCAAAGAGTACCCTATGGCTTCCACGCGACTTGGATTTCTGAAGAACAGTTGACCAGTTCTGTATAAATATAGTTTTGTTGACTGGAACAATTACGTATATTTGTTGAGGGACGAGGGGAATGTGAGGTGGACAAAAACCTATATCCCCCAGCTTCCCCGGCTATCTGCACCTATGCTTAAAATTAAAAATTGGAGAAATCAAAATCATTGTTTTGAACTCTACCTGTATTCTGTCCTGGTATTTGACGAGAATCTAAGGAATTAGACTCCATTTGTTGCGTAGGCGATCGCCAGATTAAATTGCCGTTTTGATCAGCCACCACTGGCGACATCGGTGTAACATTACGGGGAGTTGGAGTCTCCATAGAGTAGGGTGCAATATTAGTTTCTAGACCCGTTTTTACACCAGAGGTGACAGGTGATGTCACAGTTGTCGGGTTGATCGGGCTAGGTAAACCCTGAATGCCATTGAAATTATTGAACGAGTTTGGTGGTAGGTTATTGGGTAAACCTACAGTTGGTTGAATACCAGTCCCAGAATTTAACCCGTTGGGGGAAAAACTTTGGCGGGGTAAACCGTTGTTAGGCGGTATTTGCATGACTCCACCAGAAGCAGTTTGTCCTAAAGAATTAATTTGATTTACTGTCGCACCATTTAAAGTAGGCAAAGTTTGGTTACTAGATGGGTTAAGTGGTGTTGGTAACAAACGACTTGAGTCAATATTTTGATTATTTTGGGTTTGATTAACACCAATACCCGGTAGATCAGATGTTCCTGCTGTTCCCCTGGGTTGAAATGTAGTGTCTAAAGACTTCATACCCAACGACTGATTACCAATATTAGACCCCCCCGACTGCAATAAATTTTCAGCTTCTAAAACAAAGGGATTCTTTCCTGGAGGTGGTGAAGTGCTATTAAATGTGTCTATTTTCGGAATTGATTCTACACTAGCAGCAGACTCTTGTTTCTCAACCTCCTTGACTAACTTATCCTGCTTATCTGACCGAGATTTGGGACGATAGATATTAGCTACTATCGGCAGATTCGCCGGGTTAAAATCCCTAAACAAGGCTGGTAAATTATCAACATCGGCTGTAATAGCTCTATCTTCATCTGAAAAAGAGGAATTATTCGGCTGGAGGGAACTAACTCCTGGGTTTTGCTTGTAACTAAACATATTCGGGTTAGACCAATATTCCCGAATTATCAGCCCAATCACCGATAAAAAAATTGCTGTCACCCAAAAACTCGGTTTACCTAAATTCCATAACCTAGCTTTGAGATAACGTAAAGAAGCGGGAAAATAATCATGATTTGACATAAATATGTACTCTGGAGGACAAAAATGTACGAAAACTTACAACAATAACTTTTAAGATTGAATAGGTTAAATATATCTGCTTCTGAGTCATCCATTTTCAAAATTTTGTATCCTGGACAAAACCCCCGCTCTAATTATTTGTCACTCCGCATAAAAAGAGATACAGTTACTCCCAACCCAATGACTCCCCAACCAAGCCCACTCATCATTTTAGAGGAATAATCTAATTGAATTGGTGAAGCATTTGGATTCTGGATTAAAGAATTAATTTGTCCGGCGACGACTTCGGCTTCCGTGGGGTCTTTTCCATCTTGACCAATTCGGTAACTAATGCCCTTTCTTGTTACTCCTAGCACCCGAAAAAACTGAATATCTTCACTAACATCATCTTGTGAAAGTGTAGCATTAATGATCACAACCTTGGCTGCTGTGATATTATCAATAATTTTCTGTTCTATGATCTGTTGATTAAATGCAAAACGTTCAGTTATTGTGCAAGATGCTGTTTTCGACTGAGTAGCTTGGCAGGTAACAATAAAACCCCCAGAACCATACCGTAGAATAAGTAGACCAATTACAACCAAAGCATTACCAAAAAATAAGCGCAGCAGTATATCCGGTAAATTTTTCATCTTTATACACTTGTATCGGATGGGAAAACACCTATAATGTCTTGATTATAATGCCCAAATATTTTTTCTGAAAAAAGATAAAGTTAGCTTTTTGGGGGAGATTTAGCGTTATCAACGAGAGGGGAGACTTTGACTTGCGTCAAAGACAGAGAGATGTTAAAAACCTTTCTTGGCAGGTTATTTTTTCAACGTTCCGCTACCCGCATCAATAAGAATAAACCTATTCCTAAAAATAGGAAATTCGGTAGCCAAGCGCCCATAAAGGGAGATAAAACACCGGCTTGTCCCATTGCACCACTAATAAAGAAAATTAAATAATAGGTAAAAATTACGATCACACTCACACCAAAACTTGTACCTCGTCCGCTCCTCTGGGGTCTGCTTCCCATCGCAGCACCTACCAAGCCAAAGACTACACAGACAAATGGTAAAGAAAATTTTTGTTGGATACGGACTTGGAGTTTGCGAATTTTTTGCCTGTCGCCAGCGATACGTTCTATTTCTAATTGTTCTAAAGATTCACTAATATTCATTTCTCCATAATCTCGGCTTCTTTCTACTAAGTTTAATGGTGTGCGCGGTAGTTGCAGTTGTTGGTGTTCAAACCGTAAAATGTTGCGATAGGAACGGTCAGGAGCTACTAAATAAACCGTACCATTGTAAAAATCCCAAACATTGTCAGAAACATTCCACTCGGCAGATTCTGATACCACAATTTGATTTAAACCTTCTGTGGTGCGGTCGATAATTGTTAAACCCTTCATCTGCTTACCATCAAACTGGTCAGCATAAAATAAGCGCGCCAGTATCCTGTTCTTTTTACCATCTGGCTGTTCAATGTCTCGGTATTCGGGATAAAAGATATTTGACTGCTGAAAAGTGGGTCTGTCTGACTTGAGGGCTTTCTCCATAGTAAGAGTTGCTTGGTAATTTGCGGCTGGTGCTATTTGCTCATTAAAGATAAATGTCATTCCTGTTACCAGCAGACTCAACATCACAGCCGTTAGCACCATGCGATAGACACTTACCCCACACCCACGCATAGCAATTAGTTCACTCTCGCTGGAAAGCCGACTATAAGTCATCAAAGTAGCCAGCAGCGTAGACATGGGAAAAGCTAACACCACAAAATTAGGAAATTTTAACAAGAAAACCTGAATTGCAATGCTGATTGGTAATCCAGACTCGACAATTTTCCTCACTAGCTCAAACACAGCATCAATAGTCACACCCAGTGATGAAAATGCTCCCACACCAAATAAAAATGGTGCGACCAATTCTTTGGTCAGGTAGCGGTCCATGAGGGTAAAAGGCAACAGCGAATTGAGGCTGTATAAAGAACTGAGTTTCTTTGATATCATAAGGAACTATCAAAATAAAGTATAAACACCCCAGGTGCGGCAAAACACGAGGATTTAGGTAAAATTATTTAAATATAACAATTTTTTGGAAGTTCCTGTCTTCTGATCCTACTTCAGTCAATGGCAAAAGGCGATAATTTTCACTAATACCAATTCTCTATAAAAATAGATAGTTAAATGAGCAATTACTAATTTAAGCTTGAAAGTTATCCCCCAAATAGTATTGCCGTACCAGGGGATTATTATAGAGTTCTTCAGGATTACCAAAAGCGAGAATTTGTCCCTCACGCATAATATAGGCGCGGTCTGTAATGGCTAAGGTTTCGCGGACATTGTGATCTGTAATTAAGATGCCCATGCCGCGATCGCTTAATTGTGCGACAATATGCTGAATCTCGGAAACCGCAATCGGGTCAACTCCGGCAAATGGTTCATCCAAAAGTAAAAATTTCGGGCCTTCTCGTCCCGCAGCCAAAGCCCTAGCTAATTCTGTCCGCCGTCTTTCCCCACCAGAAAGTTGAATTCCTTTGCTATTAGCTACTTTTTCCAAACGAAACTCGTGCAGTAAAGCTTGCATTCGTTTTGACCACTCCCATCGTGGCACATTAGTTTGCTCCAGCACCAGAAGAATATTATCCTGGACTGAGAGTTGGCGAAAAACACTTGGTTCCTGAGCTAAATAACCAATGCCTAATTGCGCTCTTTTGTGCATAGGCAGACCCGTTATTTCCATATTATCAAGCCAGACTTTTCCTTGATTGGGTTTTTCTAAGCCTGTCGCAATGTAAAAGGTCGTCGTTTTACCAGCACCATTGGGGCCAAGTAACCCGACGACTTCACCCTGAGAAATGGAAAGGTTGACGCGATTGACGATATTTCGCTTACCGTAAGATTTGTGAATATTTTCTAAAACAATTTTCACGATTCGCGCCTATTTTAATAATTGATTAAGTAGTCATTAGTCATTAGTCATTAGTCATTAGTCATTAGTCATTAGTCATTAATCATGAGGCGTAGGTTGGGTAGACGAACGTTAACGCAGTTTGCCGAAGGCATAAACCAACACCAACAATCCCTGGTTTCGTTGGACGAAGCGTAGTCGAAGCCCAACCTACGAATATTTGATTTTTAAGGAGTCCCTGTAGCGAATTGATCCTAATTAGATTGTCTACCAACTTCAGTATCATTGACCATGTAGGTGGACTCTACCTGACGGTTGGATTGAGGTAAAGCTACAAAACGTCCTTCGTCAATCAGATAACTTACTTTTTCCGCACGGATACTATTGACTCCCTGTTGCAGAATATAGACACCGCCCATCAAATCAATGCGGCGTTCCTTACTAAAAAATTGTGCTTGAGCTGCTGTGGCTTTAATCTGGCGAGCCGGAAACAACATTTGCACGTTACCGCGAGCCGTTGCTACTTGAGTGTTGGCGTTATATTCTTGCACATCAGCGCTGATTGTCAGGGGACTATTTTCCTTAGCTGCTTGTGCGGTAGCAGTTTGCACCTGAGTAGGAAATGTAAAAGTCCCCAAGAGTGCAACTGGTAGCATCAAGGCTAATCCCAGACGGCGCATTTTTGATACTGGAAATTGATAGCAGGACATGATATTTTAATTACGAATTTAGGATATCAGCTTGTATACTAACTATCTCAATTTTATTGTCCAGATATAAAATCTACATTCTGGAGTAACTTGAGATCATGACTGGGAATATAGACGCTTTATCAAGCCTCAAGGTTTCACCAATAGCCAGATTTACCTCTAAACGAATGCACTATGTTTGAGACAGTCGCCCCGAAGCCTGCATTCCCAGCTTCAGCTGGGAAGAAGTCCATCAGGGGGTAGCTTTACTCGTTTATTAGCACAATTTTTGGCGAAGGCAAAGCCTGAGTGTCACTCAAGTTACCAGCACTAAACTTTTCTGCTCCCATTTGTTGTAATGCTGACAACAATGCTGCACTCTGACTCAATAACTCGTCTACGTCAATGCTGCTGTAAACAGATGGGTAACGTCGCAGGCGATTGCTACCTTCTCCTAGTAAAATTACTGCACCTCGCCAGTTAGCATTACCCAAATGATACAGTGCCACAGCAATTTGCAGAACGCCTTGATAAAAGGTTTTTTCTGGTTCGCTGGCTTCTATCCACAAAGCCTCTAAAGTGTCATGACAGGCGTAGAACTGTCCAGAATTAAACTGTTCTACGCCTAGCCAAAACTCTGGGGGGATAATTTCGCTCATCCCATGCTTTCTCGGACTTCTTTGATGGTTTCTAGACTAATGTCTTGACTTTCTCCTGCAAACTCGTTATCTGTGGTCAGAAACAGCATACAGTGGCACTCCTTGCGTTCTCTCATGGGTACGCAGGGACAATTCCAGTATGTGGCATGAACTTCAGCTTCTTTGTCTTCGTAGTGGCGACAGGGACACAATGGCGCACCTAAATCGTCTTTATGTTTTGCTAGTCCTTCAATTACGACTGCGGTGACGGAGGGTTCCGAACAAAAGTATGTTCCTGTACGTTTAGCGTACTGTTCGGAAAAATGCCGCATTGCCTCTAGGCTTTTATCTGTGGATGTTTTGTTATTGTCTGATGAGATCATATTGGATCGGCGCTCATAATTTAAATATTTCTTTGCATTGTACCTCAGCCTCACGGGGCTATTACTGGGGAGATTTCCCCAATCTGACTATAGAAGAGGCAGGGGAGTGAGGAGTGGGTTAAAAACCTTTTGGTGTCTAAGTTTGATTATCCGTTTATGTCTTAACCTCCTTGGCGGTTGCTATAATAATTTTTGCAGTTGCGGTTGTAAGTCTTGTTCGCTCTGCACAATAATTCCAGGGGAATCTCGATTAATTACCCCTTCTTCGGCTGGTGAGGTGAGATTCTGCCACAATACCCAACGACTACCTTGTGCTAGGGAAGTCAGGCTTGAGGGGTTTTGAGTTAGCCAAATTAAGGGGTTGTGCTGGTAATCGCTTGTGCTAATCTCTTCTTGATATCTCGTTGCGGCTAAGGCTTCTAAAACTACACGCTCGCCTTTAACTAAACCTGTGGATGCTGTCCATAATTGCACTTGCATTTGCTGGCGTTGTGCATAAAAGTACAATGAGGCGGCGGCAATTACTGCTTGTTCAAAGTTTTCTGGTTGCCAATTTCCCTCACTGTCCAGGGCAATAATGATCTCTTGTCCACCTGTAACTATTTCTAATTCGCGCACCCGTAATTCCCCGTAACGGGCGCTGGTTCGCCAGTGAATCAGCCGGGTGGGATCGCCCATGCGGTATGGTCGTAACGATCGCACTAACCCAGAAGTAGCTGTCTGCAAAGGTCTACCACGGGGATCACCTCTTTTGCTTTCTTCTTGCCCAATTTCATCCACTAGGGGGCAGGTGGTCAAAGGTAACACAGTTGGATAGACAATGGCAGTAGCTGGACACTCACGCAGCCGGCGACACCAAAACAATCCTAAAGGCGCACCAGTACCAAGTTCCACTGTATGCCAGCGATAGACTCCCCGTTGGGAAGTTGGTTGATAGTATACCCAACGGTAACTGTCTTGGCTGTTAATAATCTCAATGGCGGTTTTGATTGGTTTTCCTAAGACAAATGGTAATATATCCTCGACTTGCAACAAGCTGACAGGCTGTCTGGTCTGATTGCAGATTTCTATTTCCACAGTCAATTCATCGCCTGCTGATACAGGTTGCATGGAGCGACGTTTGACAACTAAACCGACAAGCGATCGCGGTGGTAAAAAAGCGGATATGCCTAAAAGTGCAAAACTAATCCCACTAATAGCATACAGCCAGCCTGCCATTGTATTCACCGCAGCTCCAAAAAAACAAATCGCAATTCCTGCTAATACCCAGCCAGTATATGCAGGGGCAATAGCACGGGTTTCTAACCAGTTGGTGATAGGTTTAATGATCTTCATGTTTCTTTTTTAACCCAAAATCACCGAAAATTCATACCCCTCCTCCCTGGCGCTTAGAGGCTGGGGTTTAATATTTGGATGCAGTACTGCCGACAAGTACCTCATGTATGAAATTTAATAATTTATCCGCAGTAAAAGGTTTTGGTAAAAATCCTTGAATCCCGGTGACAGTCGCTTGTGCTAAAGCCTCCCCAGCAGCTAATCCACTCATAGCAATAATTTGCACCTGCGGGTTCATGATTTGCAAGGTGCGAATAGCAGTTTCCCCGGCCGTTGATGACATCATCATATCCATCAACACTAGTTTAATATCATGCTGATACTGGGTATGGAGGGTAAGGGCTTCAATGAAATTATGGGCAATTAATACCCTGTAGTTGTGAATCTCTAATGTGGTTTTAGTAATGTGGGTAATTGCCGCTTCTTCATCTACAACTAATATTAATTCTCCGTTACCTGTGGGAAATTTGATCTCATCTAGGATGAATGACTCAATTTGTTTGACTAAATCAGTCCCCCGTTTGGTATTTGTTTCCAATAACTTGAGCATCTCCAGGGAACTTTCACTCAGATGGGGATGTTTGAGGGGCAGAAGTTCAGCTACTGTCATCATCGGCGCAAAGATATTGTTGAGGTCATGAGCGATCGCACTGGTGAGTGTACCGAGGCTTTCCAATCGCTGGGTGCGCTGAAGTTGTATTTCTAACTCTTGTTTCTCGGTGATATCAGTGTCAAGAGTCATGATCGATAGGGGCGCACCTACGGCATCATACATCAGTGTCCAACGGCTGTTAATGATGATCGACTTACCATTTTTGGTGACTTTTCGTAACTCCCCCAACCATGAACCATGATCTAAAACAGTTTGCAGCGCTACTGCGAGTTGAGGTGAAGCTTCTGGCGACAAAAGTTCGCAGGTATTTTTTCCTATAGCTTCCTCGGCGCGCCAGCCATAAATATTTTCTGCGCCTTGGTTCCAATATAAAATTTTGTTTTGCAAATCTCTGACCAGAATTGCATCTGTGGTGATATCTAGCAGCGCCACTTGTTCGCGGATTTTTTGCTCTGCTTGGAGGCGATCGCTAATATCCCTAAATAGCCATCTCCAGCAAGGTTTTTTCCCGTCAGAATTACCTTCAGTCAGGGCAACTGTCATTTCCACCGGAAAATCTATTTTACCTTGATTGTGAAATATCCGTAACTCTTGTGTGCTTTTCTGCTCCTGTAATTTCCCGATCAAGGCGCGAAATTTTGGCAGTTCTGTTTGATGTATAAATACACAAAGCGGTTTACCAATCAAGTAAGACTGGCGGACGTGGAGTAACTTAGCCGCAGCATAGTTAGCTTCTTGAATCACCCCATTCACATCAGTAACTAAATATCCATCGGGGGCAAAATTGAATAAATCCTGGTAACACTGGCGTTCTGCTTCTACCAGATGGCGGGTGGCTACTAATTCCTGGTTTTGTTGTGTTAGCTCTTCAGCCAATGCCTGTAGCTCTTCTAAAGAAATTGCAGTTTCCGCGATCGCTTCTTGCAACACTTCCATAGAAGCATCTGGCTTTTCTATGTTAACAGCACGCAAAGATAAATTTTCCAGTCGCTGATGCGCCCCAGAGATCGCTTGTTCTAAATCCCTAATCATTAACCCTGTTCTCCTGTAATTACTCCTATTCCTGTCGCTGACTGTTCACAGTCTGACCGCAAACCTGGCTTCCATTCCTTTATTCCTGTCGCTCTCGCCTTTGGGCAATTTCTTGACTATAAATCATACTTTTGACTTGCTCTACATCTGTCATCATTAATACTGCTCCTTCCATGCTGTACCAAACTCAGGGCTTGTTGCTGCGGAAGTCATAAATAGAAAATCGAGAATCAACGACAAAGGAACAAGGGGACAGTTTTTGCCCCCATCCTCCCGTTTTTTTTCTGAGGCTCATACCTAATGCGCCTTAACCCATAACTACAGCTACCAAAGTGGCTGATATCTCATCCAAATGTAAAATTAAATCTACATTAAGTAGCTTGGCACAATTAAATATAAAACCTCGCTTCCATTCCTCTCCCCTACCAGGTGAGAGGCTTTGACTCCCCCTTCCCTGCTAGGGAAGGGGGTTGGGGGGTTAGGTTTAGATTATATTTTTTAACGCCCACT
>DASQZD010000072.1:0-151184 GCA_035638855.1 Nodularia sp. (in: cyanobacteria)
ACGCTGGGTAGCCAAGTGCGGAGCGGATAACCGCTGAAAGCATCTAAGTGGGAAGCCCACCTCAAGATGAGTGCTCTCACTACTAATGTAGGTAAGGTCACGGGCAGAACACCCGTTTATAGGCTCTAAGTGGAAGTACAGTAATGTATGAAGCTGAGGTGTACTAACAGACCGAGGGCTTGACCTCAAACATTGATTGATATCGCGTTACTGTGCAGCCTTCAGGGTATCTGACCCACCATTCTTTCCTGGTGTCTATTGCGCGGTGGAACCACACTGATCCCTTCCCGAACTCAGACGTGAAACGCTGCTGCGGCAACGATAGTTTAGGGGTAGCCCTCTGCAAAAATAGCTCGATGCCAGGTCTATTAATAAGCAAAAAATAAAAGCCTCTTCTCTAATGAAAGGGGCTTTTGTTTGTTAATTAGAATTTTGATGCCCAACTCTTGAGGGGGCAACAAGCACTGTCAAATTAACACAAGGAAGGGAAAGGGTTTTAAATAACAGGCCCCTTGAAAAAACTGTATCGCGTCTCACATTGTCTGTAACCAAGGTGGATGATCGGCATCAGTCACTGATTTTGCCTGATCCCGCAACTCCCATTAATCTCAATCTTATTGTGAACAAGCTGGGTAAGAATCCTTGGCGGTTGCTATAACTTTGTGGTGTTGTACAATTTTGCGTTTAGTTAATCTCAGAAAACAAAATATCAAATTTTAGGAAAGGAATTAAAATTTCAGACGAGCTAACATAAAATCTGACGTTTTAATTCCTTTGTGTTGTAATTTTTTCTGCTAGCTCTAACTAGCGGTTTTGGGAATTGCGGCCGTAATTTGGCGGAGTAACATTACTTGCCAATAGGGAATAGGAGCTAATAAAACAGTACCAGTACCTTCAAAGGTGTTAACTAAAAATTCACCGGAAGTCATTGAACCTAGTATGGATTTTGTGGCTTTTTCTACACGGTAATTTAATGTTGCTGTCCGAGCGATCGCAAAATTGCCATCAACCACTAGTCTGTCATTTTGCAAGTTTACGACTTGTACAGGCCCTTGGGTTACCATCACCACTGTACCCCTACCTTTAACTTTTGTTTGAAATAAACCTTCACCTCCAATTAAACCGGAAACTAATTTATTGCGCTCCATTCCAACGTCCAAAGTACCATCACTTGCCCAATAAGCACCACTATCCAAAATCCATTCATTTCCATCTATTTCAAGAATGTGAAATCCAGACAAGGAAGGCTCTAAATATAATTCTCCTGTGCCGGTATATGTGGGGCGAAAAATATTTTCCCCTGTGGCTAGGGATTTCAAAAATCCACCGGCTGAGGGGGCTTTCGTTTGCATGGTAATGTTCCCACGAATATAGTACATAGCACCAGATTCAGTGCGTACTGTTTCATTTTGCAAAGTCACCTTGACTAAACGCAAGCCTTCCTGTTCGATGATTTCAAAATTTGCCATTGCTTTCCTTGGATGTCTACAACCTTAATTGATAACCATAGTTGATCTACACCGTTGACAGAACCATTTCCGCATGAGAAGTTACAGCAAATGTGACCTACATAGACTATTGTCCCGCACTACAAGATTGACAAGATCAATATCTGTACCTCATATATAGCAGGGGAGTAGGGAGTAGTCCGTGGGAAGTGGGTTAAAAACCTTTTGGTTCTAAGCTTGATTATCTGTTTATGTCTTAACCTCCTTGGCGGTTGCTATACCTGCAAATTCCTGTAAATTTATTTAGTTGTGAAATATTGCGGTTGACTATTCAACACTCAATATGAGAATATGAATTTTTAGATCTAAATTCATAAATACAGAGTTTTTGGCTGTTAACAAATATGAGTAGCGACAAACTTAATCACATCTGCTAAACCAGCTTGAGTTTTCAAATTGGTGAAAATAAAAGGTTTGTCACCGCGCATTTTTTGAGTATCCCGTTTCATTACATCTAAATTTGCACCAACATAGGGTGCAAGGTCAATTTTATTAATCACTAATAAATCAGATTTAGTAATACCAGGGCCACCTTTGCGGGGAATTTTATCACCAGCTGCCACATCAATTACGTAGATTGTTAAATCTACCAATTCGGGACTAAAAGTAGCTGCTAAATTATCGCCGCCACTTTCTAAAAATACTAAATCTAAATCAATAAATTGGTTTTCTAATTGTTCAATAGCAGCTAAATTCATCGAAGCATCTTCGCGAATTGCTGTGTGGGGACAACCGCCTGTTTCCACTCCCAAAATGCGATCGCTTGTCAACGCCTGAGAACGTACCAAAAACTGAGCATCCTCTTGGGTATAAATATCATTGGTAACAACAGCAATTTGATAATGTTCACGTAAAGCTTTACACAAAGCATCGACTAAAGCTGTTTTTCCCGAACCCACTGGGCCAGCCACCCCAACACGCAATGCACTCATTTCCTTTATCTAACTCCTAAACAACCTTGTATACTGGGTTTCGTGCTGCATACTTGCCAAGGACAAACTCCAACTACAACAACTGAGTTCGTCATCCTCTAAAGCTAGTATTTCCCCTACAGCAGCGCTAATTAATGGTTGTAATTTCAACAATAACTCTTGTCCCGCAGTTTGACCAAGGGGAATGAGTTTCACCCCAGATGTAATTAAATTACTTGCCCAACTATGCAGATATCCCAGTAAAGCAGCTTGAATATTGATCTGCCAATGAGCGACAGCAATACCAAAAGCGATCGCATAATTGCAAGGACTACCTACTGCATTGACTAAAGGTATAATATCTGGTTGTAGTTTAGCAAGTAATTGAGTCAGCGATCGCCCCATCTGCCAACTAGATGCCCGTAATTCTTGGGTTTCTCTAGCAGCAGATAACCACATATTCCAATAGCATAAAGCTGACCCATCCCCCATAGATGCCGATTTTGCGGCTCGTACCATCACTGCCGCATCTAACCGAATTGCTCCATAGTGTAATTCAGCCTCTAACCAATGTTTAAGGCTGGCTTGATCTGAAATGATGCCCTTTTCCACCAGCATTTCTAAACCTTCAGAATAGCTATATGCTCCCACAGGCAACCCAGGACTAGCTAACTGCAATATGTATAAAAAATTGGTGTCAGTGAGGGTGATGGTGTCCATAAGCGCCTAATTCTGGCTGAAACGGTAAGGTTTCCTCTGTAATTTCTAGTCCCAGTTGTTCCAGCATTGTGCGTAAAACTGAATCTGGTAATAAGCGTAAATAACTTGAGGTAATTTCTAGAGGTACATGGCGATTTCCTAAATGGTATGCAGCCCGCATTAATAAAAGCGGTGTTTGAGCAAAAACCGTTAACACTGTTTCTGGTTTGGCAGTAATTCTAATTAAACAGCTATTGGTTTCGTCTTGCAAAATATCACCATCTCGCAGTAATGTTCCTCTAGGTAAATGCAAAAATACAACTTTGCCATCTTCGGTTTCAAAGCGATGACGACTGCGGGTGCGTTCTTCTGCTGTGAGTGCTAGGGTGAAAGTGACGGCGACATCAGGATTAGGCGGTTGACGTTGGGTTAAAGTCAGCATCATGAATAAAATTTCAATGTCATATTGAACCCCACCCCCAGCCCCTCCCCCTTCGGGTTCACCAGTCGCCTACGGTGGGAAATCCGCCTACAACGCTGGTTCACCGCAAGCGAGGAGGGGAGATATAGCATCGCTTTGGTAAGGTTTCCCGGTTTAATAAGTTATCAAACTGACACCAAGCGTCGTAATGATTCAGCCCGGCGCTTGGCAATGGTGTTATTGGGGGCAAATTTTAGTGCTTCTTCATACATTTGTAGCGCCTGAGTGGTTAATTTTTTCTTTTCGTAGGCGTGTCCAAGGTTATTCAGTGCTGTCACGTAGTCTGGCTTAAGTTTTAGAGCTTCTTTATACTGTCGAATTGCTAGGTCATATTGCTCTTGGCTAAAGTAAACATAGCCTAGCCCATTATAAATAGGAGCGCTATCTTCTTCTTCTTCTTCTTCAGCCGCTTTTATCGCTTTTTGGAATAGGGTGATCGCCTGAGAAAATACTTGTTTTTCGGAATAAATACTGGCTAACTCGTAATATTCTTGCGCCGTACCTTTTTCTTTCTCCAATTTTTTGCGTAACCTTGATAAGGCACTTTCACGCCTACGAGTTTTGAAAATTTGGCTGAAAACATTCACAACTGCGAATGAAAGCAGACCTACAAAAATTGAAAGATAAATAGCGACTAAATTTTTATCCATTGCCTGCAAATATAAATATTAAAATTTACTTCTGTATCTATTATCGGACACTGGGGAGATGGGGGAGATGAGGGAGATATTTCTTCACTTTATGATTCAGGACTCACTGACGGTAAGCCCCAATATTTAATACGTTCTTTGAGCCAACCTTCTGCTGTATATTGAGCGATCGCTTCATTGACTTGTCTTCTTAACTGATCGTACTGCAATCCTTTAGGCATGACTACAGACAATGGTTCGGTTGATAGCTTTGTGGGTAAAATTCGGTATTGGGGATATTGTTGCACCCAACCACTCAGAACACTAGCATCGGCAGCAAATGCTACTACTGTATTATTTTCTGTAAGCGATCGCCCTTCTTGATATGAATCCACTCCTACTAACTCAGCTTTCGGCACATAGTACCGCACTTGGGCAATTGTGCTGGAGTTCTTAATTACAGCTATTTTTCGATTTCCTAAATCACTTAGCTGATGCACAGAGGCATCTTTTATTACTATTACAGCGCCATCAAAATAGTAAGGAACACTGAAACTTACTAAACGGGCGCGGGACTCGGTTGCTGTTACCCTGGCGATCGCTAAATCAACTTTATTATCTAAGACTACAGACAAGCGATCGCGGTTGGCTACGGGTTGGAATTTTACAGCATCTGCTTTCCCTAACAAATCCAACGCCAGTCGCTTTGCCAAGTCAATTTCTAAGCCTTGTAAATTACCGTTAACATCTCTAAATCCCAAGGGGCGTAAGTTATCTTTAACAGCAATAGTTAAATAACCTCTGCGCTGAATTTCGGGCATTTGGGCGGCTGATGCCATAAATCCCCAGGAAAAGCAGAAAAGAAAAAAGATAGTAGCGGATAATACCAGATGTAACGGATTAATTTTTAGCGCTTCTCTAAACGCTACGCGAACGGCTACGCTCAGAGCAAGCCATCTGTTACATCGGTACTTCATCCGTTACCATCCCTATGCTTTAGCTTGAAGTGCCAATTCCGCAACCTTGCCAAAACAAGCTGGATCGAGAACTGCCAATTGTGCCAACATTTTGCGATTTAGTTGGATATCAGCTTTTTTGAGATTGCCGATCAACTGACTGTAACTCAAACCATGTTGCCTTGCTGCCGCATTGATCCGAGCAATCCACAGACGACGAAAATCGCGCTTTTTCTTTTTGCGATCGCGGTAGGAACTCCGTAGCGCCTTCATCACCTGTTGGTTAGCGGTTCTAAACAAAGTTGAATGGGAACCGCGAAAACCTTTAGCTAATTTGAGAATTTTATTGCGGCGTTTACGAGCAACGTTACCGCGTTTTACTCTGGTCATAGTCTATTTCCTGAAAAACTTACAAATAAGGAAGCATCAAACGCACATTGTCTTCATCCCGTTCATGCACAAGTGTGGACTTGGACAAGCTACGCTTTTTGTTAGAAGACTTGTGTTCTAAAAGGTGGTTTTTGAAAGCTTTGCGACGTACAATTTTACCGCTACCAGTGGCACGGAATCGCTTGGCCGCTGCTTTACGAGTCTTAAGTTTAGGCATGGTCTGACTTTAATTCGACACAATCCATAATTATATACTATTATTTACGGATTTAAGTTGCCAAAGTAACTACACATTTAGGAAACTGACGTGTTAAGGCGGGAAAAACCGGACAAGGCGCTTGTTCTTGTAAATTTTCTGGTTTATTCCAGGTAAAAGGAGCTTGCTTTGATGCAGACATCCACAATAGCCGCTTTGCTCGTGTCATAGCAACGTAGAGTAAACGATACTCCTCTGAGGTTTTCAAATGTTCTGCCTGTTTCCACGCTTGGGAGACATTAGGTAGATCAGATTCGCCGTGGATTGCAGTGCGAATTTGGGCGCGAGCTACTTCTGATAAAGTAAAGTCGCCTAAAAACTTGCTTTTGGGAGGAACCCAAAATTTACCAGGAATTAAGTTTTCATGTAGAAAGGGCATAAATACATAGTCCCAATCCAATCCCTTAGCTTTGTGCATGGTGATAATTGTCAGTTGACCTAGACGGGTATAACGCGCGTCTAAATCATCTGTTTCCACTGCTTCAAACCGTTCAGAAGTGACGATTTCACTTAAAGCCGAAAGCATTGCTTCCATTGAATTATTCTCAGCTATTTGCTGGTTGACTCGTTCGGCGAGTTTGTCAGCAGTTGCTAATTCGGCTTGGTCGTACTTGAAAGTTAAAGCCAGAAAAGCAATGAGCTGATAAAGGGGCAGTTCTAATCGAGCGCGGAGTAAACTACGACACAAATGGGCGGCTTTTTGTACCATATCTGTCTGGAGTTCTGCTAAAGGACCCGGATACAAAAATTCTTCTGGTAGACTAGCAAGGGCGTTGAGGTCTTGTGTAGGAATTAATTGACGCTGTACCAATACTTCTAAAGCAGCTTTGAGGTAATCAGGAGAATGGGGGCGATCGCAAAATTGCAATAATGCCAACATTTCCTGGGGGATATGAGAACGGCGATCGCTTTCGCCTACGTCATAAAGTGTAATTTTATGCTCCTTACACACAGGAGTTAACATCTCTCCTAGCCAGCGTCCTTGGCGATTTTCTCGCACCAAAATTGCCCCACTAATTTCTTTGGGATTTTGAGTAAACAACTCAACTATCCTTTGGGAAAGTAATTCAACTGTGTGATAAATATCGCGTGGTGTATAAAGTTCTAGTCCTCGTCCCACTGGTAATGGGTTGGCATTTGTTTGAGGATCGCCAGTATCCACGGGGCGGATGTTTTGATCACGAAAGGGCGATGAGGGCGATTGCTGATTTTTAAGTTGATAAAAGCTGTTTACCCATTCTAGGGCGAAGTTGGCGGCGGTGATAATGATTCTGGTACTGCGTCCAGCTTGATCCATTGTTGCTAATTTGCCAAGGCGATCGCACTCTTTGCAAAAGTCCCGGAAATAAATCGGATCAGCTGGCGTAAAAGTCGAGTTAATCGCTTGATTAGGATCACCAACTCTCACCAATTGGAGTGCTGAGTGGAGAGATAGGGGAGAAGATTCTAGTACAAGCGCGCCAAGTTCTTCCCCCCTGCCCCCTGCCCCCTGCCCCCCTGCTTCTTCGCCCTGATTACTTGCTAAAATCTCTAACAGCCTCGTCTGCAAGGGGCTAGAATCTTGGGCTTCGTCTTCAAATACTGCAAAAACTTGATTTTGCTCGATGCGACGGGCGCTGTCATTTTCGAGGACGCGCAGGGCGGCTAAAATCATATCGTCGTAGTCGATGAAGTCACCAGATCGCATTAAGTTTTGATATTGTTCATACAATCCAGCCGCTACCCGCAAAATTCCATATTCATCCGTAGTTTTTTGACTCCACTCCCGTAGTTTTTCTGGCAATATTCCCGAACTTTTAGCTTCATGAATGACTGTAGTCGCCAAATCTGGTAAAACTTCTGTTCGCAACACGGACTGACGACGTAATCTTTCTGTCTCTTCACCGTCAAATTGATGACCTTCTAGCAACCGAGAATAAGGTTCTGGATTGTTATTAATCCATTGTTCTACGGCTGTCCGAATAAAACGGTGGCTTTGGTTGGGTGTAATTAATGTGACATCTTCTAATTCTAACCCTGATAAATTAGGGTGACGACTGGCAATATTTAAGGCTAGACCATGCAGGGTATAGACAGCAAAGCCTGTTGGAGGTAAAGATAATTGTTTTAAGTATCCGCGAATTTTTAATTTAATATTGGCAGCTGCTGAACGAGTAAAGGTAACAACTACAATGTGACGGCGGGAAGAAGAACTTGATTGTCCAGAAACTTGGTACTGACGGGCGATGGCGATCGCTACTGCTGCGGCCATCCCAGTGGATTTACCAGCCCCAGGAACGGCGGAAACAGCCAATGGACCGAATTCCCAATCAGCCATCTGTTGTTGTCCTGGACGTAGACTATTGCGAATTGCCAAAATCTTCTCTTGTAATTTTGTCTCGAGAGATTCTTGAGGTACAGTAGCCGTAAAATGAGCGTCTGACATAAAGTTTTAGATTTTAATTGAAATTAGCAAATCGCAGATTTAGGAATTTTTCTAGAAATAAAGTATAAATTTATCTGTTCTGTATATATCTGTATACCCTACGTTTAGCCGTTACGCGTTTACATCTGTGGTGATAAATTTCCAGTATCAATAAATAATGACAAATCGCAAACCGTATCTACATTATCTAGGTTTAGCTGGAGCGATTGCCTTCGACACGGCTTTGCCGATCGCACTTGGTGCTGTCTTGCGCTTTTGGCATTTAGACTTAAAACCTTTGTGGATGGATGAGGTAATTACTGCTATTTTCAGTTTTGGGAAAAATTACCATGATTTGCCCTTAGATATCTTATTTCCTCTGCAACGCGTCCCAGAAATTTTTACTTACCAGCCTGGGGTTAGCTGTGATCAAATTGCCAAAAATTTAGCTCATCAGTCTACCCATCCGCCGTTGTTTTTTTGTGGAATGTACAGTTGGTTAGGGTGGATGACTCCTTTGGGTTCAGAGTGGGTGACAAAATTGCGATCGCTACCAGCTTTATTTGGCGTGGGTGCGATCGCAGCAATTTATGGTGTCAACCGCATTGCTTTTTACCCTAGATCGGGAATGATCGCGGCGTTAATTATGGCTATTTCTCCCTTGGCTGTTTACCTTTCCCAAGAAGCACGCCACTACACTATGCCGATGTTCCTAATAACTTTAGCCTTATTGGGACTAATGCAAATTCAGCAGGATATTTTTGAGCAGCAACGGCTGAGAGTTTGGGTAGTGATTTTATGGTCAATTATTAATAGTATTGGTCTTTATGTTCACTACTTCTTTATTCTGGCTTTCATTGCGGAAATTTTCACCTTACTAATATTAATATATTCGGGTAAGAACCAAATCCTAAATAAACGCCCAATTTGCCTAACTTTAATTTTATCAACTACTGGCGTTGTAATTAGTTTTCTTCCATGGTTACAGGTAATATTAAATCATTCTCAGAGTGCTGAAACCAATTGGCTACCTGCTACCATGAACATTGCACCCCTATATCAAACTTTAATTAGTTGGATATTAATGGTGATTGCTCTACCTGTGGAAAACCAGCCTCTGCTAATTACAATTATCTCTGGCTTTTTGATGGTGACATTTGCGATTTGGTTAGGGTGGCAGGTATACAAAGGTTTAAAACTGCTGTTGTTAGACAATACAACTCATTTAGCGACATTAACACTTTTAAGTTTTACTATTGTTGTGTTAATTCAATTTTTTGCCATAGCCTATTTATTAGGTAAAGATATAACTATTATTCCCCGCTACACCTTTGTTTATTATCCCAGTTTTTGTGCTTTGTTAGCAGCTAGTATTAGTAAAATTAACAAATCAAAATTCATCATTTTGTTTGTGGGTATTCTTAGCTGTGTTTTTGTCGTTTCTAACTTAGTCTTTCAAAAGCCTTTCCAGCCTGAATTAACTGCACGGAAAATGAATTTAGAACCCTCTGTCCCGCTCATGCTGGTGGTAGGATACAATAATTATCAGGATGTGGCGTTGGGATTAAGTTTTGCTTTGGCGTTAGAAAAAGTTAGAAGTAACACAAACCCTGCTGTTCCAGTTAGTTTCAATAACTTTGATAGTTTTGCTTTTTTACACAAATCTCTGAATTCACCTGCTTTCTGGAACAAGCTTGATCAAATACCAACACCAGCAACATCTCAGATGAATTTGTGGATAGTGGGACCAGGAATGAGAAAACGGGATTATCCCCAAGAGGTGGCGCTGTCTGGGGATGGTGTTTGTACTATAGACACGACACAACACCATCGCATAGGTATTCCCTATCAGCTTTATCGGTGCAAATAAGGATTAGCCTTGAGTTTTTTGACTCCCCACTCCCCACTCCCTACTCCCTACTTAATTATTCGTCAATTTGCCAGGAATCTTTGCTGATGACATCATCGAAGATTTGCTTAGGACGCACAATTACAATCAGTCTCCCTAGCAGAGGAATTTCTGGCTCGGTTTCAAACCACTGAAAGTCTAATTCACCATTGTTTTCAACAACGAAGTAGCAGGAGTCATTCCATTCTCTTTGAGCGCGATCTATTGCAACCAGCACTGGTTTGGGTGGGTTTTTTTCCTGGTTGGGGAGGCGATCGCTACTACAGAAAATTGCAACGGGGTCTTCTGCATTTAATAACACTTGCCAACCTGGTAAAGGTACCCAAGCTTGTTCACCAGTAAACTTGACTAAACCAAATGGCTCAATAGTTTCTAGTAAAGGGACACTTTGCAAGTCTTGTGGTGTTAATGGAAACTCACCCACAACTGGCACAATCCGAGGTAGTTCTTCTTCGGACTCAAATCGATAAAAAGGTAGAATCGGCGCTGAACGCTGGGAAACTACAGTAAAATCGAGGAGCAATTGTTCGATTTGCTTTCTAGCTGTGTCCGTGTGAGCAAAACGTAAACCTTTGGCAATGAAGCGCGATCGCTCTTGCAAATCTGTATATTGCCGTGCTAGTTTCCAAGCTTGATAAGCAACTGCATCCCCTGGATGGGCAGTAAAACCATCTGGTAAACGTGGAAAGCGAGAGAAATCTTTAATTGCTTTTGCTACTTCTCGCGCTTCTTCAAGATCGAGTTTGTGGATAAAGGTAAGTTCAGCCGCAGCAGCTCGTTCTTGGTGGGTAAGCAAGCGCAGTTGATATAAAACATCACTACCCCGTGTAGTGTAGTGCGATCGCGTTTCTTCCGAAGCACCACCTTCTGCTAAAGAATTATAAACTTGAGAGCCAACAACTACCTGATTTTGTTGAATTGGCTCAAATCCAGTTTCTTCAAAAATTTCCTGGGGATTGTAACCAGCTTTGAGCAAGGAAGCGATCGCTACTCCCCACTCTACCCAATTACCTTGTTTTTGCCTCAGCTTTCGTAGTAATTCTTTTACTACATCGTCGTTAATAGCATTTTCAGGACTTTGAGCATGGTCAGGTAGATTAGTCATAATTCTGGCGTGGGAGCTTCAACTTGAGAGGGTGATTAATTTTTCTTGATGGAAATCTTATTGTAATCTTTAACAGTTGTAGACGTGAGCCATCGTCGTCTCTACAACCCTTCCTGCCGGGGAAAGGCTACGATGTGGGGGATTTTTCATCTCGGTAAAAACAAACTCAGTATAGAAAAGTTAATATAGCATCTATAATATCAGTACAAAACAGGATGGGAACTTTTGACTGCTAATGAGTAACATTTATTTGTACTAACCTGACTGTAGCTAAGAAATTAGACTTACTGACAATGAGTTGTAACTATGGCGAATACACTCGTGAATTCACGCCAGAGCTGATGGCTATTTGCAATGAATGTGGGTACGCAATATAACATAATGGATAATACTGATACTAATTATCTCATGGATAATCCCATTGCTGAAACTCATAAAGGTCAAGGTCAATTATCAACTTTGGCAAGACCGACCAAACTCAAAATCCTTGTAGTTGATGATGAGCCAGATAATCTCGATTTGCTTTATCGGACATTTCGGCGAGATTTTAATGTCCTCAAAGCCGATAGTGGAATAAATGCGCTCCAAGTATTGGCAGCATCCGGGGAAGTAGCAGTGATCATCTCCGATCAGAGAATGCCAGAAATGAAAGGCACTGAGTTTCTCAGCAAGACTGTGCCTCAGTTTCCAGATACTGTCAGGATTATCCTCACAGGGTTTACTGATATCGAAGATTTGGTGGAAGCGATTAATGCCGGACAAGTCTACAAATATATTACCAAGCCTTGGGACCCAGGAGAACTCAAGGCAGTGGTACAAAGGGCAGCAGAAACTTACGACTTACTCAAGCAACGCACAGAAGAATTACGCCGCGCTAATGCCCAAATGGCATTGCTAACTGTTTTAGTACACGTAAATCAGGCAAATCATAGCTTAGAGGAAACTTTAACACCAATTGCTAAGGTGTTTAGTGAAAGTTTCTCGGCGGATACCTGTATTTTGCAGCTAATTCAGCAAAATCAGCTAGCAACTCAAGGTTTTTATAGTCGTGCGGGGACTGTAGACAACTGGCTAGATCAAGACCCACTGACACGTGTTGCGATCGCCACAGGGCAAATGCAAGTTTCGTTAAATGTAGCCAAAGATGCCAACCTCGCTAATGTCACTCACTACCAAGACACCGATGTGCAAGCACATTTAGTTATTCCTATTACCTACCGCAATGATCTGTTAGGCATTTTGTCACTCCAGTGGCAACAACCTTGCTGTTTGCGAGAAGATGAATTAAGCCTAATTCGTTTATCAGCAGAACTAGTAGCGATCTGCTTTGCAGCAGCGCTGAGTGCAAAACACACAGTCCGCGAATAAAACAAAACCCAAGTCTCACCCCATAGGGGAGCGTGGGATGAATTTTGAGCGATGAACAATTGACCTCTAAACATATCAAACCGCAGGTTCGACAGGGCAAGAGTTCGATCAGTCATGGCCAATTTTTGTGTTTTGAAGATATTTTTTAGTCGGAACTCTTAACCAATGAATTCAAAAATTCGCGATATTTTTGACCGTATTGCTCCAGTTTATGACGAATTGAACAATTGGTTGAGTCTGGGACAACATCGTATATGGAAGGAAATGACAGTCAAATGGAGTGCAGCTAAACCAGGAGATACTTGCCTGGATTTATGCTGTGGAAGTGGTGATTTAGCCTTTCGCTTGGCCAGATATGTCGGAACTAAGGGACAGGTGTATGGTGTGGATTTCTCCCCCAACCTCCTAGCAGCTGCTAAAGAACGTTCCCAAAGCCAATACCCCCAACCTGCCATTTCTTGGATAGAAGCCGATGCACTACATTTACCCTTTGATGATCACTACTTCGATGCCGCGACAATGGGCTATGGTTTAAGAAATGTTACAGATATTCCCCGCAGTCTGCAAGAATTACATCGCGTTCTCAAGCCTGGTGCTAAAGCAGCAATTTTAGATTTTCATCGTCCCAAAAATCAGCAGCTTCGCGCTTTTCAGCAATGGTATTTGAATAGTATAGTTGTACCAATTGCCGAACATATGGGTTTAAAAGAAGAATATGCTTATATCAGTCCCAGCTTAGATCGTTTCCCCACTGGACAAGAGCAAGTAGAGTTAGCCCATCAAGTTGGTTTTACATTAGTTACACACTACCCCATCGCGAACGATATGATGGGAGTGCTGGTAGTCAGTAAATGAGTCATCAGTTAGGAGTTTTGCATTAAACTCATCATTAATGGCTCATCAATCCTAATTTTATTAATTTTTACTTTGGATTGGTCTCACGTTTGGTTTTATTTATTACCCCCGGTGCTGGGTGGCATTATTGGCTATTTCACCAACGATATAGCCATCAAAATGTTATTTCGCCCCTACAAAGCAATTTATATAGCTGGGCGAAGAGTACCATTTACTCCTGGATTGATTCCCCGCAACCAGGAACGTCTGGCTAAGAACATCTCTAATACAATTATGGGGTCGTTGCTGACTCCAGGAGAATTGCAAAATCTGGCGCGACGTTTGTTACAGATAGAACGCGTACAGTCGGCAATTTTGTGGTTATTGAGACTGGCAATTGAACAAATTAAGGTTGAAAAAAACGAGAAAACCGCCAAAATTGTGGCGGGAATTTTGCGTGACTTGTTAGGAGAATCATTGCCTCGGTTGCTGAAAGTTTTGGCTAGGCGCGAAGATTTTTTAGAGGCACAAATCAATCAAATTTTTGACCAAGTATTGCTCGAATTACAACTGAGTGAAGAACAATCTACAAGGCTCGCTGATTGGTTAATACAGGTAGTTTTACCCCCAGATGTATTGCGGCAGGTAATTGTTGATTTTTTGACTGATCGCACTATTCAAACCATTGATGAAAGCTTTCGTGAAAAGACGAGTGGTACTTATTGGGTAGTTGCAAATTTATTTGGTTTACGTAATACTCTGACAAGGCTGAGAACTTTTTGCTTAGATGAAAAAGATGCTAGTAATGCTCGTTTAGAAGAATTAATTCAGGTTTTGCAAATGCGCGATCGCCTGAAAAAAATTCTGCTAGATTTATCATTACAAAACTTGCCCATTGGGACAGTGCGTCAACTACGAAAGACGACACGCGAAAGTGTGCGTCATTATATCCAGAGTAGTGGCAGCGATTTACTCCAAGGATTAACTGATTCTGTCAACTGGGAAAATATAGCCACATTACTGCTGAATCGTCTCAGCGCTTCACCTGTTGTCAGTTCTTCCTTAGAAGTTGTCAGTCAAGAGTTAGCTAAAATTTTAGAGCGATATTTAGAAAAAGATTTAGAAGAAATTGTCGCCCAGGTAATTCCCATATTATCCATAGATCAAGTGATCGTTGACCGGGTGAAATCAACTTCACCTGCTGATTTAGAAGCTGCAATTGAGGGAATTGTCAAAAATGAATTGCAGGCAATTGTCAGTTTAGGTGGTGTCTTGGGTTTTCTGATTGGGTTATTACAAGTAGGATTTTTACTATTGACACAAGCATAGTTTTTATAGGAACCGCCCAGGAAGTTAGGACATAAACTGATTATAAAAGTTATACACCAAACTCCCCAGTCCCCAGCTATAACAGCGCCTGCTTTTTACTCTATTTGAGAATTTTATTGATTCCATCGAGAAAAACTTGAAAACTACGAGATTTGTTTTCAGTCAAGGATAAATAGGGCGCGATCATCCTAGAATGAGTGCCGGGATAATATTCTGAAACTAACTTTCTGAGTTCTTCTTTCGCGGAGTTGAGTCTATCGGGGTTACGAAACTTGATTTGATTTTGTTTTTGACTCAAACTTTCGGGTTTTAGTCCATAGGCTTTTTCGACTGCGGCTAAATCACCCAAAAACCAAGATTCTAGTTCATGACATACTATTCGGATCAATATGTTTTTGTTTCCTGCATTTTGACAAATTTCTAAAAGTTCTGATTTGAGTTTTTTACAGTCATGGGAGTCCTGATCGTGAACAATAACAAATTTTGTGGCAGGGTTAAATTCAAAGGCTCTAATTTTCTTTGGTATAGATTTAGCTAAGTCCTGTTTACCTTGGTGAGGAATACAAATAAAAGAAATTTCATCAGGAATTATTTTGGGTAAGATTTCCTTTAAAACATTTTCTATAGAAGGTTCTTCTAATAAAAAGATAAGATCGTAACTCATTAGGGAGCAACTCCTTCAAACCAGCCTTGATTCCAGAGATATCCGGGTAAATCTCCTGCTTTCACTAAGTTTTTCAGGGTTTCATTATCGCTGGCTCGGAAAATTTTTGTAGTCCCTTGTTCTTTTGTCAGCCAGAAAATACTGTCTAGGGGAACGGCATTCAAAAAGTCGGGGGAGTGAGTAGAAACAAAGACTTGTCCGCCTCTATGGGCATAACTGGCAAATTCTTCAGCAAGTTCGTGAAGCAAACTAGGATAAAGTTGGTTTTCGGGTTCTTCGACGCATAGTAAAGGATGGGGTTTAGGATCGAAGAGCAGAATTAAATAGGCAAACATTTTCATTGTGCCATCAGAAACATAGCGATCTATAAAGGGGTCTTTAAAAGCTTGGTCTTGAAACTTGAGGATTAATCTGCCGTCTTCTGTTTCTTTTGCTTCTACTTTGGAAATACCGGGGACTCTTTCCTGCATTTTTGTGAGGATGGTTCCGAATATATCGGGATGGTTTTGATAAATATATTGGGCAACGACTGCCATATTATCGCCTGTGGGGGAGAGATGTTCGGCATAGAGTGCGTCTTTGCTGCCTCTGGCATCGCTGATATGGAAGTCGGAAACGTGCCAATTTTCAATTAGTGAACGGAAGGCGCTGGCGGCTTTGAAACGTTGAAATTGCCCCAGTCCTTTAATTGCTAAAATATCATTGGATTCGAGTTGTTGTTCTTCACGTTCTAGTTCTTCGTCGGTTTGTTCAAAGTTTTCTTCATTGGTGATGGCATATCCTTTACCGTTCTGGAAGTCGAGAAAGTGATAGGGAGAACCGTATTCGCCGCGTTTGTACCGTAGAATTTCTCTTTTAACTAAGGGTCGTCTTTCTTCTTGTCCAACATTTAAAACATAGGTAACGAGGCGCTCTGTTTCCAGAATATTCATGCGGAATTTTAGTTCTATTTCGATATCTTCTTGTTCTTTGCCTCTAGTGACGACTTCATTAAATCCACCTCGGATCTGAAGGGCTTGACGAATGTTATTTTTTAGGGCATCGCGTAGAAAACCAAAAATATCGAATAGGGTAGATTTACCTGTACCATTGGCTCCGATGATGACGCAAAAGGTGGGAATTTCTTTGATTTCTAGAGATTCAAAGGCTCGATAATTTTTAATTTTTATAGAAACAATTTTCATAACTAAATCTGCCTTAAAAAGAACAGTATTGATGATTATTACCCATTTTTACCGGCTCTTAATTTGGGATAAGCAATGCGCTTGTGGTGAAATTGCAGCCAAACATCGACAAAGATTTGACTGATTTCTGACATTTCTTGTCGTGTCAGTCCTGAATCTACCATTTGATTGTCTTGCCATTTGGCACGGAGAACATTATTGAGCATGGTTAAGGCTTGTTCTGGAGTCGCATCTTTGAGCGATCGCAGCGCGGCTTCGCAGGAGTCTGCTAACATGACTATTGCGGTTTCCCGTGATTGGGGAATGGGGCCGTCATAGCGAAAATCAGCGTCATCTACGATTAAATTGGGATCTTCCTGAGAAATTTGTTGTGCTTGGTGATAGAAATAGGCAATCAACATCGTTCCTTGATGCTCAGGAATAAAAGCTTGTATGGCTGTGGGTAAGAGGTGTTTTTGCGCCATTACCAATCCCTCAGTCACGTGCTTTTTAATAATTGCAGCACTTTCCCAAGGATCTTTAATCTCTGTTTCATGTTTATTCGGCCCCCCCATTTGATTTTCAATAAAGCCCAGAGGGTCGTGCATTTTACCGATATCATGATACAGAGTTCCAGCCCTGACGAGTTCTACATTACATTTCAGTTGTTTGGCAGCAGCTTCAGCCAAAGTAGCCACCAACAAAGTATGCTGAAAGGTTCCAGGGGTTTCCGTAGCAAGTCGTTTTAATAAGGGACGATTTGGATTGGCTAGTTCAGCTAATCGAATGGGGGTAACTAAATCAAATACTTTTTCCAGATAAGGACTTAAGCCCAAGGCGACAATACTCCAGGCTAAACCGGATAAAGCTAATAATCCGGATTCTTGAAGTACGAAATACCAAGCGCCGCCAAATACTGCACCGATGAGGAGCTTCATAATCAGGTATATACCACCCTGAGTTAGAGCGATCGCTACACCTAATAATGCTAATTCTTCACGCGATCGCAATCTTTGCGCCATGCTACTACCCAATATTCCCGCCGCCCCACCAGCCAAAAGCGAAATGATGCTGATTTCCAAAGTCATTGGTAGAATGAGCAGCAGCAGTCCCACAACAGTCACACCCAAAACAGGGGCATAGAAGCTACCCAACAATAAACCAAGGGCGCTCCAAGTGGTATATGGTATGCCAAAGGCTAGTACTCCTGGGGTACTCAGAGTCAGCAACAGCACTAACAGGTAATCGCGCTGCCGCAATTTACACTTCATTCGTCTTCCTACCACCACAAAAATGCCAATTGCGGCAGTTACAGTAGCTGCTAATTTTGTCAATTGTAGCCAGTTATTCCGCCGGCGAATTAATTGATAATGCTCCAGGACATCAAAGTGCCATTCAGTAATATTCTCTCCCTTACTGACAATCAGTTTTCCTTGCTGCACCTCCACCATCACAGGTAATACACGATCTGATGCTTGCTGTATTTGTTGTTGGGTTTGTTCCTCATCATTCTTGAGATTGGGTTGCAGCACAGACAACAACAATTTGCTTACCAAGGGTTCGGAATTTTTTGGCACAAAGTCCTGTACTTGTAAACTCACCGCATTCTGGAGATTACTAGAGGGTAATCCTGGGGGAATTCCTTGAGCCAGAATCCTATCTGCACTCTGGCGAATTCCTGTTTGTGCTTGTCCCCATTCGTTATCTGATAATTTCAGGAGGGCAGTTTCGCTATAAACTTTCTTATAATTAGCCTTTTGGGGCTGTAAAAGTTGGATTTTTGCTTGGGTGTATGCTTGGCGTACTTGCGAAGTTTGGAGTATGAGTGAATCTAAATTTTGCTCGGAAGTTGAGGCGCGATAAGCTTTTATTTCCGCTACTGCTTGAATAAAGTCAGTGTTTTGAGAAATATTAACGGGTTTTTCATCTAAAGGAGAGAGGAACAGGGGTAGACTACCTGAATTCAGGAGATGAGACAGAGATTGGTGTTCTCGAATCGGTGAACCTGTAGATGATGGAAATAAAGGCAGATATTGGGTAGTGGGAAGTTTTTGTGCTATACCACCTGGTTGACTGTTTTTGCCAACTAACAAGTCTAATATGTGTTGGCTACTATTGTTTAAAGTTATCAGTAGCGTTTTCCATTCTGAAGCCGAACAAGAGCGAAGATAATGCTGGGTAGGAATAGACAAAATTGATGTATCAAAAAAAGGAAAAACTCCGGCAGTAGTGCGGATTTTACTTCCTTCATCGAGAAGTTGCAGTAAATTTTTGTTGATTCTTTCAGTCCTTTGGACATCGACCATCAAGACTGGGATAAAACTTCTACTAGTGGCTTGGCGTTGGGCTTCTGTTTCTTCTTTATCCTCAATGCTAGCAGTATGAGGTGCTTTTATTGTTTCGGGTGCAGGAGTGCCTACTGCCAACTGGGGTTGATTGTATAGTTTATGTCCCATAACCCCTGTAAGAGATGTTATGGCGATCGCTAAAACAACAGAAGAACGCTTGGAATGCACCCAGCCTAGACAGACTGCATCAATTCCCCGTCGAATCCTGACCGTTTTTGCCATTTTTCTGTGTGCTATTTCTGGTTTTTGGTGTTCGCTGTTGTCAAAGGACTTAAAAAATCGCTGCTTTTTCATATTCTCTGGAGCGGCCTTACTTTGATTCCTCAAAACAAGACAATCCTCAAAAAAGCCCAAGTTGTAGTAGACGCGATACATCGGTGATGGTATCTGGTTGAAGCCGATAACACACAATAGCTACCTACAGATCATGATGATATTTGGTCAATAGAAAACTACTAAATTTTCTATTCACTAGCTGGTATTTTGTGCTTACACCTGGAACGGTGACTATAATATTAACGCGACTGGATAATGCGAGGAGATGCAAAGACGCAAAGTTGAGCCTGTTCTTCATATCTGACAGATCCCTCCTCTGGGTACTTCTTTAAATATAAGGCGGGATCATACACTCCTGACCATACAGCAACAAGTGGATCAGCTAATTCTAGCACCTGGGAAAAATTTGTTAATTCCCAAGAGGCTAAATTAGTTGGACATAACAGAACCCGCCATTTTGCGGGAATACCCGTAGTACTGTTGTAAGCTCCTGATAAAGCGCCAGTGATGGTAGTGATGGTTTGGGAATCTAAATTTCCAGTTTTTCCTCCCCAGATATTATCCTGGTGAGTAGCCCGCAAAACCCCTATCGGTAGGTCTTCCAAGGTGCTGAGAAAGCAGTAAAACGCCATAGCAATTGCATTACTCGGCTCTACTTGTCTACTGAATTCGGCTTGTGCCGATTCTAACCCAACTCCTTGATCTAATAAATCATTAAGTTTTAGTAATTTTTGTGGTAAAAGTGTCGATGTTTCCCCAATAAAGGCGATGATTTCCGGTATGAGGGTTCGAGGATGAAGTTTTTCCCTCAAACATTGAGCGATCGCATATCCTACTGCTAGTGTGCCATCTCTTACAATTGGGTCATCTTCCCATATTTGCAACATATGCAGCAGGTTTTGTCGCAGGTTAGCGCTATTCTCGTGAAAAAAAAGTGCCACTGGCAATGTGGCAATAATAGCTTTTGGTAAAACATCATCAGTTATATCTAAATCAGGAGATTTTATTGGATGATCCTCTAGCCAATTATCTATATCTAATTTGCCTAACTCGATTAAGTTTTGGACACCCAAAACTGCTATTTTGCTCACATCAGAGCAAAAATTATACTGCTGGTTAGCACCCTTGGCTAAAACTTTACCCAGTAATGCCCCTAATAAAGTACCTTTATACCGATTAATCAGTGGGTAGCGCATATTCACCAAAGAAATAAATCTTAACTTATTTATTTCCCAGATGATGAACTAGAGCCTGTAAGCCCAGTAAATAACTTTGCACACCAAAACCACTTATTTGTCCAATGGCTACGGGAGCGATGAAAGAATGGTGGCGGAAGTCTTCCCGGCGATAAATATTGCTCAGATGTACTTCAACTGTAGGTAGGTTAACACCAGCGATCGCATCCCGCAAAGCCACACTAGTATGTGTGTAAGCTCCGGAATTAATCAAAATTCCCTGATGTTTTCCTAAAGCCCCATGAATAGTATCTACCAAAACCCCCTCATGATTTGACTGCACAGAAATCACTTTCGCCTGAAACTTCAAAGCTTCTTCTTCTAACAGGCGATTAATTTCAGCCAGCCCCAAGGAACCATAAATTCCTGGTTCTCGCTGTCCTAGTAAATTTAGATTTGGTCCGTGCAGCACTAAAATGCTGATCAGTGGTGAAGATGAGTTCAATTTCTTTGGGCTGCTTAACGACGACGTGTCCGCTCGTGTACAGGAATCGGAATTAATTCCGGTTCTGGCTCGCATTCTGGGCCTAATAAGCCTTCAATCAGCTTGCGTGCCAACGCCTTCAGCTTTTCTAGCACTTTATCTATATAGTCCATTGAACTGATTGCTCCTGAGATACTACCTCAATATTTTGACTAACAGCTACGCAGAACTCGCGTACTTTTGCACCTCTATTTTGAGAACAGGCTGATACAAACTGACTAATTCTGGAAGTGAGCTACCTCTAGAATTTGGAGTCGTCATTCCCCTTACTTTTTAGAGTATCACATTACAAACCGACAAAATGGCATTTCACTAATGATGAACGTTCTTAATCAAGAGCCAAAAGTCCACAGTTAGCAAATTTTCACAACTACGGACTTTTGATTCTTGACCTTAACTAACCTTTGGCATCATTTTTCTTAGCGCTGGTCTTAGAAGATTTAGCAGTTGACTTAGCTCGTGAAGTTGTTGATGTACTCGTTTTGCGAGTAGTTTTTTGCGTAGATGCTTTACTTGCTAATAATTCTAGCGCTGTAGATAGTGTGACATCTTCTACCGATTGGCCTTCTGGGATGCTCACATTAATTTTGCCGTGCTTAATATAAGGGCCATAGGGGCCATCATAAATATTCACAGGCGTACCTTCATCTGGGTGCATACCCAATTCACGTAAAGCAGCCTTAGACTTACTACTGGTAGAGCCACGTCCCTTTTTCGGTTCGGCTAATAACTCCAATGCTCGTTCCAGGGAAACTGTCAGCACATTATCAGCAGCTTTCAGAGAACGATAGTCTTTGCCTTCCTTACCCTGATCGTGAACGACGTAAGGGCCAAAACGCCCCAAACTGGCTTGAATTTTCTTACCTGTGTCTGGATGTACTCCCAATGTTCGGGGTAGAGCCAAAAGACCCACAGCCATGTCCAAGGTGACATTTTCTGGAGTGACACCTTTGGGTAAAGAAGCTTGTTTGGGTTTGGGATTTTCTTCGGTTTTATCACCCAACTGCACATAAGGACCGTAAGTACCAATTTTCAGATAAATTGGTTCACCAGTTTCAGGATGGCGACCTACTTGGTCAGGCCCCACTGTTTTTTGCCGCAGCAGCACTTCTACCTGTTTCGGGTCGAGGTCAGATGGTGTCAGGTCTTTGGGAATTGAGGCAGTAACCACAGTGCCATTATTGTCAACTTCGATGTAAGGTCCATATTTGCCAATGCGGACTTTGGCATCTAAATTTTCCAGTAATACCGTTCTGGCTTGACTGGCATCGATTTGACTTTCCTGTTCTCTGACTAAAGTTTCTAAACCTTTGTCTCCCAAATAAAATTCCCGCAAATAAGGAAGCCACTTAGCTTCGCCTGTAGCAATGTCATCCAGGGTTTGTTCCATCTTCGAGGTGAAACTGGGGTCTACAACATCCGGGAAATGCTTTTCTAGGAGGTTGGTGACGGCGAAAGCAGTGAAAGTAGGAATCAGGGCATTACTCACCAATTGGGCGTAACCCTTATCAATGATTGTGCCGATAATGCTGGCATAGGTACTAGGGCGACCAATGCCTTCACTTTCTAGAGTTTTTACCAGCGTAGCTTCGGTGTATCTAGCTGGTGGTTGGGTTTCGTGACCCACCGCTTCTAAATCAGTACAATCTGGATGATCACCCACTTTTAAACTGGGCAAAATGACTTCCTGATCTTCTAAAGCCGCATCTGGATCATCTGAACCTTCCACATAAGCGCGCAAGAAGCCCGGAAAATCAATGCGCTTACCAGAAGAACGAAAGCCAGCGTCTTCAACTTGCAACTGGACGCTAATTTGGGTTTGGCGACAGTCAGCCATTTGACTAGCAACAGTACGCTTCCAAATCAAGTCATAAACTGCAAGTTCTCGACCACTTAAACCAGTTTCCTGGGGAGTCCGGAAGGTGCTACCCGCCGGACGAATGGCTTCGTGGGCTTCTTGTGCGCCTTTAGATTTAGTGGTGTATTGCCGAGGTTGGGGGCTGAGGTAGTTTTTACCATAAAGTTGTTCTACACAGCTACGAGCAGCTGTGAGCGCCTGATCAGATAAATGTACCGAATCTGTACGCATATAGGTGATGTACCCTTGCTCATACAAATTCTGGGCAATCCGCATTGTGTCTCTGGCAGAAAGACGCAGTTTGCGGTTGGATTCTTGTTGCAGTGTCGAAGTAGTAAACGGTGGCGCAGGTTTACGGGTTACTGGGCGTTCATCCATGCTGCTGACATTCCAGGTTTTCCCGGTCAGACGTTCCTGGAGAGCTAGAGCTTGCTCTTCGTTGAGCAACAAGACGTTGCGCCCTGCGGTAATTTGTCCGGTGGCGGCATCAAAATCGCTACCAGTGGCTACTTTCGTGCCTCCCAGTGTTGTCAACTGGGCGGCAAAGGGAGTTTTTTCCTGCACCAAGCTCGCTTTTAAATCCCAATATGTACCTTCATGGAAAGCGCGGCGTTGGCGTTCCTTTTTGACTAAAAGTCGCACAGCTACAGATTGGACTCGCCCAGCAGATAATCCCCAGGCTATTTTTTTCCACAGCAGGGGAGACAGGGTATAGCCTACCAGTCGATCCAAAATTCGCCGTGTTTCTTGGGCGCGAACTAACTTTTCATCAATATCACGGCAGTTATTCAAAGCTTTTTTAATAGCTTCTTGGGTAATTTCGTGAAACACCATCCGCTTGGTTGGAACTTTTGGTTTGAGCAATTGGTATAAATGCCAACTGATGCTTTCACCTTCCCGGTCTTCGTCAGTTGCCAGAATCAGTTCATCAACACCTTTGAGGGCATCTTTAAGCTGGGTAACAACTTTCTTTTTGTCTTTGGGGACAACATACACTGGTTCAAAGTCTGCGTCTACATTTACCCCCAGCTGCGCCCACCGTTCTGCTTTCACAGAGGCGGGAATTTCACTAGCCGATTGGGGTAGGTCACGGACATGACCCATAGACGCTTCCACCCGATAGTCTTTTGGCAGGTAGTTGCGAATGGTACGAGCTTTGGTCGGAGATTCAACGATGACGAGAGTTGACATGGAAATTTCAAGAAAAAGAGTAGCTGTCCAGCTAAACAGTCAAATTGAGGTGATTTCGGTGAAATTTCAAGATAAAACGTCACGCTTAGGTCTGTGATTTCATCCTCACACAAACTACCCACTAGGGCGAAAATATGCTAAATAAATGGCACAGTTTTTCCTAGAGGATAGGTTAGAGGAATGCTGGATGTGAATTGCCAGCTATTTCAATCTTTAACTTATCTAGGGCATAATTGGCGAATATAGTTTTCAAAATACCCCTGTAGTTCAATAACGTTAATACCTTACCTTAACTCCTTTAATTCAAATAGAGACAGTGAAGACATGATCGAGGCGGGAGAAAGGTCATTGGTAATTGGGAACTTACAATCTTCTCCCCCTGCACCCCAGGGCTGTTTCATTCCCACTACCCAAAAATATAAATGTAACTTTGGTGAATAACAATAGATAGAATAAACTCAGCTAGCCTTAATGTCTAATCGTCAAAACCTATATATCTCATGGATTTTGCTAATCTTACATCCCAGTTGAATGCTGGAACGATTTTGCCAGAGGGGATTGTAATTGTCACCCTCTTGGGGGTTTTGATTGTTGATTTGATTTTGGGACGTACATCTTCACGCTGGATTGGATATCTGGCGATCGCAGGTTTAGTGGCTGCGGTGGGCGCACTCTATCTTCAATGGGATGTGACTAATCCCATCTCCTTTAGCGGTAGCTTTATTGGTGATGACCTCAGTATTGTCTTTCGCGGTATCATCGCGTTGTCTGCTGCTGTCACTATATTGATGTCAATTCGCTACATTGAGCAGAGTGGTACTGCTTTAGCCGAATTCATCGCCATTTTGCTGACTGCAACTTTGGGAGGAATGTTTTTATCCGGTGCTAGTGAGTTGGTGATGATTTTCATCTCTCTAGAAACCCTGAGTATTTCCTCTTACTTGCTCACAGGTTATACCAAGCGTGACCCCCGCTCTAACGAAGCTGCGCTGAAATACCTGTTGATTGGAGCTTCCAGTACGGCTATATTTTTATACGGCGTTTCGTTGCTGTACGGTCTATCAGGTGGAGAAACCGAATTAAATGCGATCGCCAATGGTATAGCCGCAGCTAATATTGGTCAATCTTTAGGCTTGGTAATTGCCCTGATTTTCGTGATTGCAGGTATCGGCTTCAAAATCTCAGCAGCACCCTTTCACCAGTGGACACCAGACGTTTACGAAGGCGCACCCACCCCAGTGATTGCCTTTTTATCTGTTGGTTCTAAAGCAGCTGGATTTGCCCTAGCCATTCGCCTACTGACAACAGTCTTCCCCCTCGTTGCTGAGGAATGGAGATTTATTTTCACTGCCCTTGCAGTTCTCAGTATGGTGTTGGGTAACGTAGTCGCCCTCGCCCAAACCAGCATGAAACGGATGTTAGCTTATTCATCCATTGCTCAAGCTGGGTTTGTGATGATTGGCTTGATTGCCGGCACTGAAGCGGGTTACGCCAGTATGGTATTTTACCTGATGGTCTACCTGTTCATGAACCTGTGTGGGTTTACCTGCATCATTCTCTTCTCCCTACGCACAGGAACCGACCAAATTGCCGAATACTCTGGCTTGTATCAAAAAGACCCACTTCTCACACTAGGCTTGAGTATCTCTCTCCTTTCTTTAGGTGGTATTCCGCCATTAGCTGGGTTTTTTGGGAAGATTTATTTGTTCTGGGCTGGTTGGCAAGCTGGACTTTACTGGTTGGTTTTACTGGGCTTAGTTACCAGCGTTGTCTCCATCTACTACTACATTCGCGTAGTAAAAATGATGGTAGTCAAAGAACCCCAAGAAATGTCCGAGGTTGTCAAGAATTATCCGGAAATCCGGTGGAATTTACCTGGATTTAGACCTTTGCAAGTGGGACTGATAGTAACTTTAATCGCCACTACCATTGCTGGGGTTTTGTCCAATCCACTATTTACACTGGCTAACAATTCTGTCTCTCATACTGCAATGCTACAAGCAACAATTGCTGAGAGAACTCAAGTAAGTGCAATCTCCATACAGCAACCGGAAGAGTTGTAGATTGTACTCTTGTTAACTCATTCCTGAAGCTGTAGGGGTGCAAAAGTTTGCGCCCCTACTGACAGGAATCTGAATTACAAATTCTGCACCTTGTCCGGGAGTAGAGACAAAACTCAGTTTTCCGCCATGTTTTTCCACTATTTGATAGCTGACAAATAATCCTAAGCCTGTGCCTTTCCCTACGGGTTTAGTGGTGAAAAAAGGGTCAAATAATTTTGAGTAGATTTTTTCATCTATTCCTGTTCCATTATCGCTAATAATAATCCGCACCCATATTTGATCAATTAGTTGAGTTTGAATTTCAATTTTGGGGTAATCTAGTAACAGACCATTCACTGCTGACTCTTCTAGGGCATCAATAGCATTAACAAGAATATTCATCAATACCTGATTCAGTTGAGAAGGATAGCAGGTGATATGAGGAATTTTTCCGTATTTCCGGTTGACTTTTATCTTTGGATATTGATGTATAGCTTGCAATCGGTGTTGCAAAATCATTAAAGTACTGTCAATTCCTTCATGAATATTAACTTGTTTGAGTTCGGCTTCATCCAATCTGGAAAAGTTGCGTAGAGATTTGACAATTTCCCTAATCCTCTCTGTTCCTACCTTCATAGACTGGAAGAGTTTAGTCATGTCTGGGATGAGAAAATCTAAATCTATGTTTTCTATTTGCTTTTGTATTTCTGGAGAAATATTCAGACAGTGCTGTTGATAAAGTTGTAATAATTTGAGTAAACCTTGAGTATATTTCTCCGCGTAATGAAGGTTACCATTAATAAAATTTATGGGATTATTTATTTCATGGGCAACACCAGCAACCATTTGACCTAAACTAGACATTTTCTCAGCTTGAATGAGTTGAGTCTGGGTAATTTGCAGCTTATTTAGTGTTTCTTGAACAGCCATTGTCCGTTCTTCAACGCGCATTTCCAACTCTTCATTTGCCTTTAAAAGTGCAACTTCTGCCTGTTTTCGCCTCTGGATTTCTTTGGCTAATTCATCTATTTTATTGTTGAGTAAAACGAAATTCTTGCTGGCTGTAGCCCTACTTTCCAAACGTAGAAGAATTAAAGCTGGAGATTCAGGAGACCAAGGTTGAATAACTGCTCCCTGGCTACGACATATTAAAGTTTTTCCATAATTGTCGCGTAAAGTCAAAGTGCCAATAACCAGAGTTCTGCTGCTTGCACAAGCTTGCAGGTAATTTCTAATATGATCAGAAGATTCAACTACGACATCAAAGATCATTTTTTCTGGAATTTCTTGACGGCGTAAATCTAGTATATCTGCCATCGGTTGATTGCCAACTAGCAACTGACCTTCACCAGTTACTAGAAGTAAAGGTTCAGGCAAAACTTTAGCAAGTTCAAGAAATTGTTCAGGAGTCATGAAGCTTCCAATTTCAGAGGATGTTTGAAAAGTTTTAGGCGAATATAATATGGCTACGCCACACCAAGGGCGAACGCTACCATACAGGCAAAGTCCAGCGACCTGGACTAATGAAAAAGTGGGGTTTTTAACCCGCGCCGGCGGTGAGGGAGTCGCAGTCTTGGCTGTTCCCGTCGATTGCGTACAGCCTGCGGCATCCGTAGGCATCACTCCCGAACCCGAAGGGGTTTAGTTTGGCTGGTTCCGCGACTTCTAGTCGCCAGGGCTAGTAGTAAATTAGATTTTTTAAACAATCTCTCAGAGTTTAACTATACTTGGTGAAGTTGCACTCAGCTAGTAATTTATCCTTGGCTTAGTGCTGAAAACTTGATTAAGCTTAAGCTTCTAGTCCCCGGAAGTATTCTATACCTTCGGCTTCTTCTGCCTCGGCCGTGGGTTTTAAGTAAAGAGTAACTCTGCATTCAGAAGCGCGCTTTGCTATGGTTTCTTGCAGTTCCACTTTGGCGTACCCTAGATTACTCGCTGCGATGGTTCCAAAGACGTTTGAAGTCATCATACACATAGCTGGACGGTCAAGTACTTTTTCCACAAATGGACAGACACGGTTGCCAAAGACAATTTTTTGCTCATTCTGCTCAATTATATAAAAATCACCTTGGATGCGTTTTTTTAAATCAACCAAGACATCAGCGACTTGCACGCGGGAAAGCTTTGATATTTCCAAGGCAGATTTATAATCTTGGTTTATCTGCCTACCCATGCGTTCACCAACTACGCTAATAAATCCAGAAGCTTCTTCTAACCCGACTATATCCTGTAGAGTGCCAGCTAATTCTCTGAGCAATATACGTAAAAATACGTCGCGCTCCAAAGGTAAGTTGAGTTTATCTATTGACTGACCATTAGTCTTATTCATAAATTTTGCATGATAATGCTATACATATTTTTCCCAAAAATATATCCAAAGTAACTATTTTTGTCTAAAATAATATATTTCTTATGAATTTTCATGTTGTGAATTCTCATAAATAGGAATGGTAATGACAAACTCAGAACCTTGTTTAGGTAATGACTTCACTTCCAGAGTTCCGCCATGTTTTTCTACAATAATTTGATGAGCAATTGATAGTCCTAAGCCAGTACCCTGTCCTACAGGTTTAGTTGTAAATAAATACTCAAATATTTTCTGCTGGACATCAGCTGACATTCCCACTCCATTATCTTTGATCCGAATTAAGACATGATTTAAATCTTCAGTCAGCCGAGTCTGAATGATTATTTGATTGGGATTAGCTTGAATTTGATTATAGCTCCGCCCTATATTAGATTCTTCTAAAGCATCAATAGCATTAGCTAATAAATTCATAAAAACTTGATTCATTTGACCGCTAAAGCATTTGACTTGCGGTAAATTATCGTAATCTCTAATTACTTGAATATCAGGACGATTTTTGGATAGTTTCAAGCGGTGTTTGAGAATCATTATTGTACTGTCAATACCATGATGAATATTACAAGTAACTTTGCGATCGCTATCGACGCGAGAAAAGGTACGTAAACTGTCGCTGATGTTGCAGATACGTTGAACGCTCTCTTTCATGGAAAGAATTAAGTTAGGTAAATCAGTACGCAGATAATCTAAGTCTATGGCGGCGATTTCCTTTTGAATTTCTGTAACTGGGTGCGGATAGTGCTGCTGATATAGGTTAATCAGCTTGATAATATCTTGGAAATACGCTGAAGTATGGGCAATATTTCCATAAATGCAACCAAGTGGATTATTAATTTCGTGACCAATCCCTGCTACTAATTGACCAAGAGCAGACATTTTTTCTTTCTGTACAAGTTGAATTTGAGACTTTTGTAGGTCTTCTAAGGCTTGTGCAAGTGCTGTTGTTCTTTCTGCTACTCTTTGTTCTAAGGTTTTGGTGAGATGTCGTAATTGCAGATGAGTGTTAATTCTCGCTAATATTTCTTCTTTTTGAAAAGGTTTGATGATGTAGTCTACTGCTCCTAAAGCAAAACATTTAACTTTAGTTTCGGTATCAGAAATTCCCGTCATAAAAATTACCGGAATATCACAAGTTTGGCAATTTTCTTTCAACTTTTTACAAGTTTCCAGCCCATCTATTTTAGGCATGATCACATCTAATAAAATTAAATCAGGTAGTCTATCTTTAACCAGGGTAAGAGCTATTTCACCATTCATAGCAGTAATAACTTCAAAGCCGGAATGAATCAGTACGTGAGAAATGACTTCTAGATTGGTATTTGTATCATCTACGATTAAAATTAAATTTTTTTCTTGTAGATTAGACATTTGTATGGCTGAGTTTTGATAGATTTGATAATTATTTTTTCTGTCTAATTATCCTGAAAAGGCGTTGGATTATGTGGTCGTGTTTTTGGAGTCAGTATTGTTAGATATAAACTCACTAACTGAGTGTGGCACATAAGTCAATCCCAAGAGTAAGTAGGTAAACACAATAAAACCAAACTGTGTAAAGAAAAGTAAACAAGGCTAAAACCCTTTTTCCCCCTGCTAGAAAGCTCCCCTTCGACTGTGCGGGGAGGACAGGCTTGTGATTATTTTCTTTTCATAAAAAAAGCCTGCCTTTACCCTTAAATTGAGTATTTTCGGCAGGACTAATCGACATATATTTGGGAAAAACGCAAATCTTCGTTATACCATTTCTCTATGAACAGACACATGATCGATTCACCCCGGCTGCTGACCGCCGGATATTAGTCCCAAGATTTGAGTATTTGTTTTCGAGACTACGCATTAAGGACGGCGGGATTGACTGTGAGTGCAAATATTACTTAATTTTTTGTTTAATAAAAGTCACCACCTGCGCTAGCTGTTTCTTTAAGCCATCGATTTCTGCTTGCATTTTGACCATTTTTTCATTCAGCGCATTAATTTCTGCTGAGTTAGGTAAGTGATGATCATGATCAGAAGGTACTACTATCGTATTTGCGATCCGATCTGCGGCTACCGCAATATTCGGAGGGGCCACACTCGCTACAGGAACATTTTTAGTAGAGACAGCAGCGACTGGAATTATTTCGGGGCGGGGCTTTTTAGCTTTAGCCATCGCTGACTTAATCGCAGTAATTAGTTGCTTCTGGTCAAAAGGCTTTCCCAAAAATTCAAAGTATTCAAACGGTTCGGTCAGTTTTTCCGTCACTTCTTCCTTACGACCAGACATGATCACCAAGGGAATCTTTCTGAACTCAGGCTGTGCTTGAACTTGCTGAAAAACTTCCCAACCACTCATTTTCGGGAGGATAAAGTCTAACATGATCAAACTGAGCTTTTCCTGACGGATGAAATTGTATCCTTCCAAACCATCTTTTGCTTCTAATACCTCGAAATTGCCTGGAGGTAACATTTCTCGTACTTTTAACCTGACAACTGTAGTGTCATCGATAACTAAAATTTTGTTGCTTACCACGACTTCTTGCTCTAACAGAAATTTTAAATGTAAATAGCGATTTTGCTGATTGACATTACTCAGTGCTGAGTACTGAGTCAAGCACAAAGGAAGGACGGACGGAAGTACTTAAGTACAAGCCCCACTCTGCTACTCTAATATTACTTTCAAATCAGCACACTTTATTTTGAGGATGTACTCACTATATACAAATTTTTCGTTCATTGGGGGATAGTATATTTCGCTATAAATGCCAAAAATGCAAGTAGTTTAAAAAACTAGTGCTTATATTTTTGAAAATTTGTGTCATGGTGATACTTAGGGACTGAATCTTACCTAGTGCATAGGAAATTAGCCCCACAGTACTTTTGGATATTACTTGGATGTCTATGACGAAGCCACAACCAGCCCAACTCAAGTCGGAAATTACGGCAATGCCTAGCTGGTTACGTCGCCCCATTGGCAAAGCTAGTGAGCTTTCTACTGTACAACGCATTATTAAGCAACGTCAAATTCACACTATTTGTGAAGAAGGACGATGCCCCAACCGAGGGGAGTGCTATGCTCAAAAAACTGCAACTTTTTTACTATTAGGCCCAGTCTGTACACGTTCTTGTGCTTTTTGTCAAGTAGATAAAGGTCATGCACCAATGCCTATTGACTTGGAGGAACCGCGAAAGGTAGCAGAAGCTGTGCAGCTTTTGGGGTTGCGTTATGTGGTGCTAACTTCTGTAGCCCGTGATGATTTGCCTGATCAGGGAGCGGGGCAGTTTGTGAAGACAATAGAGACTATTCGCTTGTTAAATCCAGAGATTCAAATCGAAGTGCTGACACCAGATTTTTGGGGTGGTGTTGGTGCTGGGGAATCAGGTCAACAGGAAAGGATAGCAAAAATTGTCACAGCCAAGCCAGCTTGCTTTAATCACAATGTGGAAACAGTGCGGCGGTTAACAGGCCCTGTGCGTCGGGGAGCAAAGTATGACCGCTCTCTAAGAGTCCTGGCTGTAGTTAAAGAAATTGATCCGACTATTCCTACCAAATCAGGTTTGATGCTGGGACATGGCGAAACCAGGGAGGAAGTGATGGAAACTATGGCGGATTTAAGGGCGGTGGGGTGCGATCGCCTAACTATTGGCCAGTATATGCGTCCTTCCTTAGAACATTTACCAGTTCAAAAATACTGGACACCAGAAGAATTTGATCAACTAGGCAGCCTAGCATGGAAAATGGGATTCAACCATGTCCGTTCTGGTCCTCTGGTGCGTAGTTCTTACCATGCGGGTGAGTAGGGAGTAGAAAAAGCAGGGGTGCAGGGTGCAGGGTGCAGGGGGGAAGAAAATTCTCCATCTCAGTCCCCAATCCCCAATCCCCAATCCCCAATCCCCAGTCCCCAATCCCCAATACACAAATATTTTTAAAGAAGTTAGGTTTTTGGTACATCTGTTTGGTATTTCTTAGAAAGTCAAGAAAGAAGGAGAACGACTATGGCTAAAGTTCAAAATTCCCCAGTTCCAGCAACAGGAGCTAAACCCCCTTACGCTTTTCGCTCTGGTTGGGCTTTGCTGTTATTAGCTGTTAACTTTTTGGTTGCAGCTTATTATTTCCACATCATTGAGTAATTAGAAGTGGAGTGGTGCTGCTCAAATCGTACCTTTGAATAAACCTTTGGGGCGAATGAGCAGCACCAAAATCATCATCAGTAGCGCTATACCTTGTTTATACTCAGAACCTATCCACAGGGTGCTGAGTTCTTGGGCGACACCAATAATTAAAGCGGCGGCGATCGCACCGTAGGGATTACCAATACCCCCTAAAATGACGGAAGCGAATAACGGCAAAATCAAAAACCACCCCATATTCGGTCGTACAGCTGTAATCAATCCATACATACTGCCACCTAAAGAGGTGAATGTACCGGCAATAATCCAAGTCCACAGGATGACTTGTTCGACATTAATGCCAGATACTCTCGCTAAATCTAAATCGTCAGCCACCGCTCGCATCGCTTTACCAATTTTGGTATTTTGCAGAAGATAGTGCAGCCCCAAAATTGCGAATACTGCTAAACCCAATACCAATAATTGATTTTGCGGTACGCGGAGTCCAAAAACATTCAAAGCCTTGGTCACGGGTAAATTGTAATTTTTGTTCTGGCCGCCCCAAAGAAAGATAATGCCATTGCGTATAAATAAGGCCAGTCCAATAGAGATAATAATTAGCGTCGTGGAAGTGGCTCGCATTGAGCGCATTCTTGACCACAACAATTTTTCTGCCAGCAGCATTGCGGCTACTGTTCCCATAGCTGCCAAAATCATCGATAGCCAAATATTTATGCCCCCGGTATTTACTAACAGGGTCAAATAGGCTCCCAAGGTGAGAAAATCACCGTGAGCAAAATTAGATAACCGTAAAATACCATAGGTAAGCGTAAGTCCGACTGCTGCTAGTGCGATAATGCTTCCTACTGCAATCCCGTTGACGATTAGTTGAGCAATTTGTGTATCCATCAGTTTGATCTAAATACTAAAAAATATTAAAAGGTTGATTTTATACAATAATTTTTGTTTTACTAGTGACAATCTACACTACACGTTATAGGTTATAAACAAAAGAAGATTGTGAGTTAATATACATAAAATCCTGTTTTCTTTTTTGTGCCAAACCAAACTTGTTCAACGGTCTAGTTGACTATGCAGCAATATTCAAGCTTACCAGAACAAAACTCATCAATAGATCAAGCGCCAACACTTTTGACAACAATGCAGCAACTTCGTGCCGAGTTGTGGCTGGAACGCAGCTTGAACCAGTTGCAAAGTCGCCTTAATGATTGCCTACTTTCTGCTTGTAGTAACGTTTCACAGTCGAGAAGCACAGAAGCGGAAATTTGCCAAACTGTGGTGAATGAGCTGGGCATGGCTTTGAATAGTATTACTGTAGCGATCGCTCTTTTTCAAGCGCGAGCAAAAATTGCTCAAGTTCGTTATATTTCTTGTTCTGACGCGCCATGTCCACAACTGATATTTCTAGAGCAGAAAGATCAAAAATTACAATTGCAATTGCAAGCAATCATCGCAGTCGAAGATTTACAGCAGCTTGAAAGCCAACAACCAAATCATGTCCGGCGCTTAACTGATAATGCTGGGGGTGTGATTGGTTGGCTAATTATCTCTCAAATGCCCTCAAATTATGATGTTCCATCACTCACAGCATCCCAATCTCAACTGAGATCCGAATTGCTGGCACGATCTATTAAGCAGTGTGTGGGGACATTGGTACAACTAAAAAAAATCCACTCTTTGCAGCAACACTCGCAACAACTCGGTTGTTCTAACGAAAAACTAGAACGCACCAATGAACTGAAAAACCAGTTTCTGGCTAATACCAGTCACGAAATCCGCACACCGTTAAGTTCCATCATCGGTTTCAGTCAACTTCTTTTAGTTCAAGGCTACGATCCCACCAGAGAACACCACCAAGAGTATTTAAAGATCATTCAGTCTAGTGGGAAGCATTTACTCACGCTGATCAATGATATTTTAGACCTCTCCAAAATTGAAGCTAACCAGCTGGAAGTGGAATGGGAAAATATCAATATCCCAGAAATCTGTCGCAATGTTTTAGCACTTGTCAAAGAGAAAGCCGCTAATAAGGGTTTGCAACTGCGCCTCAAACTAGACCCCGATGTAACAACTCTAGTTGCTGATCCCCTCAGACTGAAGCAGATGCTGTTGAATTTGCTGTTTAATGCCCTCAAGTTTACCAAAACAGGCGCTGTTGGCTTGGAAGTTTTGCCCAAAGGTGAATTTGTACATTTTATAGTTTGGGATACGGGTATTGGCATCTCTCAAGAAAACCAAGCGCGACTATTTCAACCCTATTTTCAAATTGCCAATACTGTCGTGAATCGCAATGAAGGTACTGGTTTGGGGTTAACCGTGACTCGGAAGTTGGTAGAAATTCATGGTGGTTGGTTGGAAGTGGGATCGGAAGTTGATCACGGCTCGCGTTTTACGATTGTTCTCCCTGTGAAGCCTGTGGGAGAACTGGGGAAATATGGGGGAGATGTGGAGGCTATAGAGGTTTGTCGCCGGGGAACAGATGTAGAGGATGAAGTAGCACAATCTACACTGATTACCTCTAGTTCTGCTGTAGATATTTTGTTGGTGGAAAATGATTTGCCCAATGCTGAGTTGATCCGAATTTATCTAGGGACATTGGGATATGAGGTGACTTGGGTGAAGAATGCTGCCGAAATGTGGTCTGTGCTGACACAGTTAAACCCAATAGTGATTTTAATGGATGTTTACCTGCCAGATGGAAATGGTTTAAAGCTGGCGCAGCAGCTAAGAGAACAAGCGCAGTATCAGATGATTCCAGTGATTGTGCAAACAGCAATGGCGATGAAAGGCGATCGCGAAATTTGTTTAGCGGCTGGAGTTGATGACTATATTTCTAAACCAATTGATTTATCTGTTTTAGGTAATCTGATAGCTAAGTATATTAAATTACCCAAATCCGAAGTTGAGGACAAAGAAGGATGCTAAGATAGAATCGGTTGGGTGCTATGGGATCTTGCCCAGATTGGGAAATCATGTTGACAGAAAAACTTGAGCAATTAAAAGTTTTATTTGGGGAAATGGAGCAGGCTTTGATTGCCTACTCTGGAGGTATTGATAGCACTTTGGTTGCCAAGATTGCTTATGATGTTTTAGGCGATCGCACTTTGGCTGTCACAGCTGTTTCGCCTTCGTTGTTACCAGAAGAATTAGAAGATGCGAAAATTCAAGCCGCAACCATGGGGATTCCCCATAAAATCGTCCAAACTCACGAAATGGACAATCCCAATTACACTTCTAACCCCGTCAACCGTTGTTATTTTTGCAAAAGTGAATTGCATGATACTCTCAAACCCTTAGCTTTGCAGCTAGGTTATCCCTATGTAGTGGATGGAGTGAATGCTGATGATTTACACGATTATCGACCCGGAATTCAAGCTGCTAAAGAAAGAGGCGCGCGATCGCCTTTAGCAGAAATCGGCGTAACCAAAGCTGAAGTCCGTCAACTTTCACAACAACTTCATTTACCTTGGTGGGATAAACCCGCCCAACCTTGTCTGAGTTCTCGGTTTCCTTACGGTGAAGAGATTACTGTCGCCAAGTTGCAAAGAGTAGGTAGGGCAGAAATTTATCTGCGAAAGCTCGGTTGGCAGAATTTGCGCGTGCGTTCTGAAGGAGATACAGCCCGGATTGAATTGTTACCAGCACAGATCAAAGATTTTGTCTTGACTACGGATTTACCAGCAGTAGTCTCTACATTTCAAAATTTGGGATTTATCTACGTCACCCTCGATTTAGAAGGTTATCGCAGTGGTAAGTTGAATCAAGTTCTCAACTTCTCACCAATGATTCCGAGTAGCTGAATATGGGGATGAATTATGCACTGGTTTGGTCGAAGACTGGATTTCTCCACTACCAAATTAATTGTGTGATTGAGTGACTTCTATCTGTTGTAGTGCTGAACGCCAAACATCATAGCCATCTTGAGACAGATGTAGACCATCTGTAGTTAATTCTGAACGCAAATTGCCTTCAAAATCTGTAAACCAAGGATAAATATTCAGATAATCAGCTTTTTCTTCTTCAGCAATCAGAGCCAATTCTGTATTAATCTGAACAATTCGGCTATTAGGAATTGACGCTAGGCGAGTCGGCAAAATTGATTGTACGATAATTTGAGTATTGGGGTGAGACTGGCGCAAACGGCGGATAATCCGCCGATGATTACGCAAAATTTCTGCGTTACTATCGCCATTACGTAAGTCGTTAATCCCAGCCATGATGTAAATCACATTCGGTCGCGTGGCGGAAAATGCCCGCAATCTTCTGAAAATCCCACCAGAAGTATCTCCAGATATGCCCTGATTCAGCCACAATTTCCCAGTAGGTAGTTTTTCTCTAGGAAACCACATACTCAAGGAATCACCAACTAAGATCCCTAAATAACTTTCACCTTGTCCTTGGCTGATGGCTTTAGCTTCTAAAGCTAATAAATTTTTCCAGTCCTCATAAGTGAGTTGAGGCTTCTTAGCTGAATTTCGTAATGATTGCGAAGAAATACCATCTAGACGTGTATAAATATGACCTGCTTTTAGAGATGCCAATCTTTGGTAGTAAAGTTGATGACCTGATATTAATGGTAGCTGAGATGGTCGGGAACTCAGATGAAGTAATGACTCCGGTAATGGTTGATTGCTCAACTGTGCTAAAGATATGTCTAGGTTAGTAATTTTTTTTTCATCCACTGTCATCTGTAATTCCTGTTTTAAATCCGACGGGAATTTATGGGTTTCTGGCAGGATAATCGGCATCTGTGGAAGAGCTGATGCTGGTATTGCCAATCCTGTTAACCAGCCTACTGCCAACAGATAAGGATACCTCATCGCGTGATATTTTCTCATGTTTACTGCTTTTCCCTATAACAGTATTAACCACCTGCATTCAGGAAAATTTTACTTAGGTTTAGTGATTCTTTTTCTTTATCCTGTATTGTAGAGTTCTGTAAAGCAGGTTCACAAGATTATGTTAAAGAATTTACCATTTCTTTAAGACATAATTTTTCAGTGTTAAGCCAGTCTTTTTTGAGAAGAAGCTTGTAGAAAGTGCTAAGATTTAGGCTAAGTAATTAATGTTTCTTTCTTATTCTGTGGCTAGAGCTAGTACCGCAATTGGTGTCAGTCCAATCATTAAGGAGAGTGTGCAGAAACAGGCACATTCGACACGTTTAACCCTCAAAGAGGTTATTCTTATGGGAATGCTAGCTATTGACAAGCTAGATGATCAAAGCCGTCAAGAGTTAGCTAATCAAGTTCATCAAATGCAGGTAAAGGGCGAAATTTGAGCGACTAGTTATAAATTGTAACTTTTCACTCCTAACTCTTGAATTCCAACTGACTATTGACCGAATCGATAAAGACTTCCCTGAAGATAATCTTCATTAAGTTCAAAAGAAATCCATCGGCGTTCCCAAGTTTGTGCCACAAACCCAGTTGTATTGGAACCTGCAAATGGATCTAAGACTATATCACCTTCATCAGTTAAAAATTTGATGAAAAATTCTGCGAACTTTGCTGGAAACCTCGCCGGGTGGGGTTTAATACCCTTGGCTTTACAGCGCCGTAAATAAGCGCTATTGGATTCAGTATTGGCAATTTCTAGCAAATTTGGCGGAATTGCACCTTGGTTATCTTTTTGGAATTTGTCAGAAATATCATGTCCACTCGGACGAATTTTAGCTTTATAGCCATTTTTCAGTAGTTGTTTCATACTCTGGCTATATGGCTTTAAAACTTTTCTGTTGTCGGCTTTAGGATTTGGTGTTTTCGACAACCACCAAACTACATTTACTGAGTCTTTGACTCGAATTCGTCTAATTGTCACCCACTCCGCAGGAGTAGGTAATCGGGCTGGATTGTAGTGATAGAATTCTTGAGCGAGAAAAAAGCCGACTTCTTTACATAATCTCACTAAAAGTTCATATTGGTAGATACTCCGCACAGGATTACCACGCAGGTAAGCGCCGCCTAAATCTAAAATAAATGAGCCATTATCGGCGAGAACTCTTTTAAACTCCTGGGCGAAGGGTAAAAACCATTCAATATATTTTTCCGCGCTTTCGTTACCATATTCTTTTTGACGTGTGAGCGCAAATGGTGGTGAAGTGAGGATGAGATTAATACTATTTTCCTGAATGGATTTAATCAGTTGTAGGCTATCACCCAAATATGCTTTTCCTAAATTTTGGGTGTAATAAGGATTTAAAATAATGTCTTGTGGTGATTTTATAGTTTCTTCTTGCAAGAGTTTTAATTAGTTAAAAATTATTTAAACTTGATCCAGCAGATTTCATCTGTGGTTGATTATCTGATAATTTTTTGACCCACACGAAGATTAATAAATAAAGGATGGGTAATAGCCCACCCTACGCATAACTGAAAGTCTACCACTTTTTGTAAGGCAGAAATTTACCAGACATAATAACTTTAACGCGATCGCCTTTGGGGTCTGATTCTTTCTCAACATCTAAAGTAAAGTCAATGGCGCTCATAATACCGTCGCCAAATTTATCATTAATTACGGCTTTGATGGGCATTCCATACACCTGCATAATCTCGTAGAAACGATAAATCAGTGGATCGGTGGGTACAACTGGCCCTAATCCTTTGAGAGAAGATTCAGTTAACTTTTGAATATAGATCGGATCTAATCCCAATGTTTCCACCAGTAACTTAGCTTCTTCTGGGGAGGCGCTAGCTTGTCGGTAAAATAGAGCCGCAATCCATACTTCGTCACGTCCGAGAATTGTTTCTAAATCGGCAAAACTCAATTTTTTTTCTTGTTTTGCGGCTAAAAGCTGTTGTGTGATTTCGGGAATAGACATATGAAAATTTTTCCAAGTCTGTAATGCTTGTGACTGTTGATGACTAAGGTCAATTTTATCCCCATAGGGTTCAGTTCAGAAAATTTTAGTTTGGGTTTCGTTCTGCAAATCAATCTCCTGATATTTTATCTAATATTGTGAATGGGCGCATTGGCTGGTGAGGGCAGCGTAATTCTATATTCAGCCACACTGATATGGTGGCTTGATGGCAAAATTTTGGATCAGTGAAATTTCAACATGATTGTAGATGGATCTTGGCTATTTAAATAGTTGGGTGATTTTCCCAAAGTTTGGGCAAGGATTTGCATCTTACTTAAGGCTGACTTATTTAAATATTGACCGCAAGAATAGTTTACTTATTTTTTCTGTAAACAATTTGCCAAAATGCCGGAATTTGATGAATTTTCAAGAGTATCCTGTTATGTATTGGAAGTAGAAGAAGTTAGATTATAGGTCTAACAATTACACACATCACACGACTGTCCATGTTCCGAAAACCTGCTTTTGGCATCGCTTTAAGTACGCTTGTCCTGGCGAGTGGATTAATGAATGCTCCCATAACAGGTAAAAAGTCTAGAGAACAAACCACTCGTAATCAACCGTTGTTAATTCCTTCAAGTCAGGCGGCGACATTAACTACTACCTTTAAAACTAATGCCTTAGAGAAATCAGTTTTTAATGAGATTAATCGCTATCGACTTGCTCATAATCTCCCAGAGTTGACCCTCAATGCAAATATTACTCAACAGGCAAGGATTCACAGTCAAAATATGGCTAATGGTAAAGTCCCTTTTAGCCATCACGGATTTGAACAGCGAGTCAATGCTGTTCCCCTGCGCTATAACAATGCTTCAGAGAATCTCGCAGTCAATCAGGGATATAGCAATCCGGTGAGGGAAGCTATGACTGGTTGGTTAGCAAGTCCGGGACATTTGAAGAATATTCAAGGGGATTTCGAGTTCACAGGGATTGGTGTTGCTACTAATCGACAAGGAGAAGTTTACCTCACCCAAATTTTCATTCGCACTAGATAGATTTACTAAGTTTTTGGACAATATATAATGTAGTGTCTCGTGGTATTTTCTTGAAAAAGACACTGCATTTATTATTGAGTGATTCATGACATTACAAGATTTTCAAGTAGGCGATCGCGACTTAAGTGACGCTGTTTTGGCTGAGTATTTAAAATCCGATGCGATCGCTATCGATACCGAAACGATGGGATTATTACCGCATCGCGATCGCTTGTGTCTGGTTCAGCTATGCAATCTTGAGGGACAAGTGACCGCAATTCGCATAGCTAAAGGACAAACCGCAGCCCCAAATTTAAAAACTCTCTTTGAAGCGGTGAATGTCGTTAAAGTCTTTCACTTCGCTCGTTTCGATGTTGCGACTTTGCGCCATCACCTGGGGATTCAGGTACAGCCTGTTTTTTGTACCAAAATTGCCAGTAAGCTAGCTCGTACTTACACCAATCGTCATGGACTCAAAGACGTAGTAAAAGAGTTAGAACACATAGAATTAGATAAAAGCGCTCAAAGTTCCGATTGGGGTAACGCCGCTAACTTATCTGAGACTCAACTCAATTATGCTGCCAATGATGTCCGCTACTTACTGGGCGTACAGCAGAAACTCACCCAAATCCTCAAACGTGAAGAACGTTGGCAAATTGCTCAGGAATGCTTTCAAGTATTACCAACTTTAGTTACCTTAGATTTGCTGCAATTTCAGGATATATTTGAACATTGAGTAAACAGTCAATAGTTGCTAGTAACTATTGACTGAAAAACTACACATTTTTGTTGAGATTTTCCAAGTGCTTTTGCATCCTAGAGACCACATTCAGATCATCTGCACCTGCGGAAGTTTTGGATTCAATAATGCCTTCTGTGGGACCGCCAATTTCCTTCCAGGCTACTAAACCACCTTTGAGTTGAGATACATGGTTAAATTGAGCATTACGCAGCATTTGGGCGGCTTGGGCAGATTGTTGATCATTGGCACCGTAGACATAAACATCACGATTTTTATCTAAAGATGACGTAGCGGTATCGACCAACTCATCCATCGGCATTGGCATCGCCCCCATAATATGACCGTCGTTGTAGGTCAGGCGATCGCGCACATCTAGGATTGTAAAAGCTGGTTCGCCCCATTCCAAACGAGACTTAACTGCATAAACGTCCGATTGTGATTCTACTGGTGGCTGTGAGGGAATAATAGCGTTTAGTGGATTAGTATCCATAAGTTTTTTTGACTAGTTTAACTAACAGTAACCTAGCAAAATATATACACGATTATTCTCTTTCGCAGGTATGAATATTTTCGACCTCTATCTACAGCTAGATTAGCTTATTTGTCTTTGATTATTTAATAATATTTGCGATTGATTACTTATTAAACCTAGAAACAATTTTTTTCGTCTCTGATAGCTTATGGCAATGTTTTCAGTGCTAGGCTTGTGATATTTTTATTTGATATTCTGAGGATCTGCTACATTTCCTAGCAAACGCATTTTAGAATTTAGGAATGTCAATATTTAAAATCATACTACCAAATCGCCAAGGCATACCAAAACCATACGGAAATCGTATATTTGCCACAAATGAATAAAGAAGCTAAATAATATCGTGGCAATGTTTGATGCAAAACTGCTTTATCCCTAATTAATCAGCGCAAGTCAGAACTACTAAACAGAGGGTGCAGTAATCAAAAGTAGGCTAAGACGTTATGGTGATGCTAACTACTACAAATCCTAAGATCCTAATTGTAGATGACGACTTCGGTATCCGCAATCTCATACATCGCTTTTTAAGTCGAAAATATCAAATAGAGTCAGCCGCAGATGGTAAAACAGCTTTGTCATTGTTTGATCAATTCCATCCCAGTGTAGTAATTTTAGATTGGAACTTGCCAGATATTAATGGCTATGAATTGTGTCAAGAAATGCAGAATCGCACTAATGTTTTAGTGATGATACTGACAGGAAGAACTGCTGAATCCGATAAAATTAAAATTCTTTCAGCAGGTGCTGATGATTTTTTGACTAAGCCTTTTAGCCTAGCAGAAATTGAAGTTAGAATACAAGCTCTTTTGAGACGGATTCGCTCTATTAAACCTTATCTCACACAGTGGCTTGTGTTCAATCAGCTAGCAATTAACCCAGATGAACGGGTGGTAAAACTTAACAATCAGCCTTTGTCTTTAACAGCCCTAGAATTCAATATCTTACATTTTTTGGCAAGTCATCCTGGTCAAGCTTGGAGTCGTCCCCAGCTAATTCAAAAAATCTGGAATTGCGAATATGTGGGCGATGGTAGGGTGATTGATGTGCATATAGGACAACTGCGTAAAAAGTTGAAATTTGATGCTACTGTTCCTGAGTTTATTAAAACTGTGCGCGGCTATGGTTACAAATTTGAAATACCAGAATCTACTATTATTTAGTAGGTTTTTTAAACGTAGAGGGATGCTGAGTATTGACTAAAAATTATGTCAGGATTTTTTATTAACATAAAAACTTGAACACATCTGAATTATAAAATTGCTTTGACCTGAGTTCATATATTCACTTATCTCTCTGTAGAAATAATGTGTAAATCTATGTGTTTATCTCTAATTAAATCTATGAGTTGTTGAGTAAAAGACTTTTTGATAAATCTTTTCCATTGTGGCTGCTGGCTTTCCCCAATGATAATTTGTGTAATGTGGTGAACTGCTGCAACTTGAGCAATTTCTTTAGCAACATTTAAATTTGGGCTTTTAACATATAAAAATTCACCCCCAAACTCTCGGCATAATCTCTGACATAAATCCATGTGTAAACTTTCTTCTTTAGTCAAAAATCGTTCAGGATTGGCTACAAATACTGCATACAATCGCGCATTCATATAATTAGCAATGCGTGCGCTTCGACGTAATAATTGCACTGAATCAGGATAAGTAGATACACACACTAAAACTCTTTCGTGAATATTACAATTTTGTCCTAGTAAGTTAGAAGTGTTTGCGGCTTCTTCAACTGTATCTGCAACTTCTCTTAATGCTAGTTCTCTTAAAGCGATGAGATTACGATGCTGAAAAAAGTTTTTCAGGGATTGTTCGATTTTTTCAGGTGCATAAATTTTCCCTTCTCGCAAGCGCTCTTCTAAAGTTTCTGGGGTAACGTCAATGACAACAACAGCATCAGCTTCATCGAGTAAGTAATCAGGAATCCGTTCTCGCACCACGACACCTGTAATTCTTGCTACAAGGTCGTTCAAGCTTTCCAAATGTTGAATATTCACAGTGGAATAAACGTCAATTCCGGCTGCTAAAATTACCTCTACGTCTTGATAGCGTTTTTCTCGTGGGGAACCAGGAACGTTAGTATGAGCGAGTTCATCCACTAACACCAATTGGGGGGCGCGTTGCACAATTGCATCTGTGTCCATTTCCTCTAGGCCGATGTTTTGGTGGATAAAGGCTTTGCGCTTAATTATCTCTAGTCCGGTAGCTTTCATGGCCGTTTCTTTGCGTCCATGAGTTTCTACGATACCGATAACTACATCAATACCATCTTGTTTGAGTTGATGTGCTTCTTCGAGCATTTTATAAGTTTTGCCGACACCGGGAGCCATACCAATAAAAATTTTATGCTTCCCTCTTCGGTGAGGACGAATATAGGAACTGTCGGGGGATGGGGTATGGGAATCAATCATAGTTAAGTTGCAGGTTGTAAAGCATCCAAAGCCAAATTTAGTTTCAAAACATTAACTCCAGGTTCACCGAATATACCCAGGAATCTACCTTCGGTGTTTTGAGATATCAGGTTTTGAATTTTTTGGGTATCCACATTGCGGACAGTGGCAATGCGCGATAATTGTGCTTGGGCAGACTCAGGGCTGATGTGTGGATCTAAACCAGAACCAGAGGTATAAACTAAGTCAGCAGTGGGTTTAATATTGGCTTGTTTCAGGCGTGTGACTTCTCCTTGAATGCGTTTGAGAAGTTCGGGGTTACTGGGTGCTAGGTTGCTGGCTCCTGACTGTCCTGTGGTAGCGACTTCCGGGCTGGTGCTGTAGTCAATAACACTAGGGCGACTCCAAAAATAGCGATCGCCTGTAAAAGGTTGACCAATTAAGGCTGAACCGACTACTGTACCTTGATTATTGGTAATTAAGCTCCCGTTAGCATGGAAGGGAAATGCTATCTGTCCACAAATCAGCATGAATAAGGGATAAAGGAACGCTGTTAATATCCACAAAACGAAGGTGGAACGAATAGCTTTAGTAATTTGGATCATTAGAATCTCTCCGGTTGGAAAATGACAACGAATAAATAAGTGCTTACGCCTATAGTGGCGATTCCTAAAAGTCCAATAGCGTAAGATGCAGCGCGTGATATTTCGTCAGGTGTGGCTGCGTATACAACTTGTGCTAGGAATACGTTGAGGGAAAGGGTGAGGAAGAGGGTGAGCGATAAGTTTTTCATGATTTAAACGCAAAGGAGCGCAAAGGTTAACGCATACCGCAAGCGGAACCCGCAGAGTAGGGGCGCGGAGTTTTTTGATTAGGCTAGTCCTATGGTTGTGATTAAAATGTCTATGATTTTGATCGCAATGAAGGGAGCTATTACCCCTCCAAATCCATAGATGAAAATGTTGCGTTGTAGGAGTTGGTCGGCGGTCAATGGTCGAAATTTTACGCCTGTTAATGCTAGGGGGATGAGTGCGGGAATGATTAAGGCGTTGTAAATTAGGGCTGATAAAACTGCTGATTGGGTACTTGCTAAACCCATAATATTGAGACTACTAACACCAATACCTGAGAAGATCGCAGGGAGGATAGCGAAGTATTTAGCGATGTCGTTGGCTAGAGAAAAGGTAGTGAGTGCGCCACGGGTAATTAGTAATTGTTTACCAATGGTGACGATATCAATTAACTTAGTCGGGTCGGAATCTAGATCTACCATGTTAGCAGCTTCTTTGGCTGCCTGAGTACCTGTATTCATTGCCACACCTACATTTGCTTGAGCTAAAGCTGGGGCATCATTAGTCCCATCTCCAGTCATAGCTACGAGTTTTCCTTGGGCTTGTTCAGCTTTAATAACTTCGATTTTGTCTTCAGGTGTGGCTTCGGCAATAAAATCATCAACTCCTGCTTCTGCGGCAATTACAGATGCGGTAATCCGGTTATCTCCTGTCAGCATGATCGTTTTAATTCCCATGCGTCGCATTTGGTCAAAGCGTTCCTTAATCCCCGGTTTAATGATATCTTTGAGATAAATTACACCGTAGATAACATCATTTTTGCAAAGTGCTAAGGGAGTACCACCTAATCGAGAAATTCGCTCAAAAGCAGTATCAAGTTCCGGCGTTAATTTTCCCTGGCGAGAACGAACAAAGCCCTTAATGGCATCTACTGCACCTTTACGAATTTCTACCCCATTAGATAAGTCAATACCACTCATGCGGGTTTTGGCAGAAAATTCAATACCTTCGGCTTCCTTGGTGTCAAAATCTAATTTTGCCCCTAATTTCTCTGCGAGCTTGACAATTGATTTGCCCTCTGGTGTTTCATCAAATACACTCGATGCCAGGGCAACTTGCGCGACATCTGTCATCGGATGACCGTTGATGGGAATAAATTCTTCTGCCAAGCGGTTTCCCAAGGTAATCGTACCTGTTTTATCTAAAATCAGGGTGTTGATATCTCCGCAGGCTTCTACAGCCCTTCCAGAGGTGGCAATGACATTAAATTGGGCGACTCTATCCATGCCGGCAATGCCAATGGCACTTAATAATCCGCCGATGGTGGTGGGAATTAGGGCTACTAGTAAGGCGATGAGTACGGCAATACTTATGGGTGAGTTGACGTAGACTGACACTGTAGGTAGTGTGGCAATTACAACTAAAAATACCTGAGTGAGAACTGCCAGCAATACTGTCAGGGCAATTTCATTGGGTGTTTTGCTGCGGGAAGCACCTTCTACTAAACTAATCATTCGGTCAAGAAAGCCTTGCCCTGGGTCGTTTGTTACGCGAATTATCAGTTCATCAGAGGTAATACGGGTTCCGCCGGTGACGGAACTGGCAATATCTGAACCTGGTTCTTTTAATACTGGTGCTGATTCTCCTGTAATTGCTGATTCATCCACGGAAGCTACACCTTTAATTACTTCACCGTCGGCGGGGATGATATCACCAGCAGTTACTTTGATGGTGTCACCGCGCCGTAAGGCTGTGGAACTTAGTTCTTGGAGAGAACCATCAGGGAGGATTTTTTTGGCTTGAGCATCGGATTTGGCGGAGCGCAAGGCATCTGCTTGAGCTTTACCTCTTCCTTCGGCTACGGCTTCGGCAAAGTTAGCAAAGACAATGGTTGAGAATAAGATTAGGGTGATGAGTCCGTTGAATAATCGCGGGTTTTCTCCTGGTGTGGGGCCGAATAAGTTTGGCGCAATTGTCATCAGCGCTGTGACGATAGTACCTAACCAAACTACGAACATGACTGGATTTTTAATCATGTTACGCGGGGATAGCTTTACAAGTGCTTGCTGAAATGCTTGGGTGTAGAGTCCGCTTGGTTTGGTTTGGGGTTTATTTTTGCGTTTTTTTCGGGGTTTTGTTGTTTCCATTTTTGGGGGATGAATTAAATTTTTTTTTCACACAGAGGCGCGGAGGCGCGGAGAGGAATGAGGTTTTATTTTCCTGTGGCTAGTTGGAATGCTTCTGCTATGGGGCCTAGGAATAGGGCGGGGAGGAAGGTGAGTGCGCCCAGGATTAAAATTACTCCGCTTGTGACTGCTGTGAAAAGTCTGGTGTCTGTTCTCAGGGTACCGGTGGTCATGGGTACTGGTTGTTTACGAGACATACTATCTGCTAAAAGTAGTAGTGCAATTAGGGGGATGTAACGCCCAGCTAATATGCTGGCTGCGGTGCTGAGGTTCCACCACAGGGTGTTATCGTTTAATCCTTCAAATCCTGAACCGTTGTTGGCGGCTGCGGATGCGTATTCGTAAACTACTTGGGAAACTCCATGAAATCCTGGGTTGCTAATGCCTGAGAGGGTGTCAGGAAAGGCGAAGACTATTGCCCACGGAATCAGGATGGCGAAAGGGTGGACTAGTAAGACTACGCTGGCGAGGACGATTTCTTTTTTCTCGATTTTGCGTCCTAGAAATTCTGGTGTTCTTCCTACCATTAAGCCGGTGAGGAATACTGCCAAAATTAAGTAAATATATAGGAAAGCTGTGCCGGTTCCTTGTCCTCCCCAAATGATTTGCAGGAACATATCAAAGAGTGTGGCAAATCCGCCTGGAGGCATTAAGGAATCGTGCATTCCGTTGACAGCGCCGCACATTGTGGCTGTGGTCATGACTGCCCAGAGTGCTGTTTGCGCCCAACCAAATCTCACTTCTTTTCCTTCTAGGTTGGGTTGCTGTTCTCCTAAGAGGGGATTAATGAGGGGATTTCCTCGAAATTCGCCTACGGCGGCAATGCCTACTAAGAAGACGAAAATTATAAATACCATCCAAAATACTAACCATGCTTGCTTACGGTTATTACTAATTACACCGTAGGTATAAATTAGTGATGCGGGGATGGCAATCATCGCCCACATTTCTAATAGGTTAGAGAAGCCATTGGGATTTTCAAAGGGATGCGCTGAGTTAATTCCAAAGAAGCCACCACCGTTTTCTCCCAGTTGTTTGATAATTTCAAAATGCGCTACTGGGCCACGGGCAATTACTTGAGTTGCACCTTCTAAGGTGGTTACGGTTGCTGGCCCGGCTAGGGTTTCTGGTACACCTGCTAACAGCAATAATAATCCGCCTACGATTGATATCGGTAATAATATCCGGGTGATTGATTTGGTGAGGTCAGTGTAAAAGTTGCCTAATGGTCTGCCAGTTAAACCCCGAATAAAGGCTATGGCTACTGCTAAACCCGTTGCAGCCGAAGTAAACATAAAGAAACCGAGGGCGAAGACTTGGCTACCATAGCTATAGGTTGTTTCACCAGAATAATGCTGTTGGTTGGTGTTGGTGAGAAAGGAAATGGCAGTGTGCAATCCTAAATCCCAAGTTGGTGCGCCTAACTCTGTGGGATTTAATGGCAACCATCCCTGAAACATCAGGATTACGTAAACGAAAATCACCATAACTAGATTGCTACACAGCAATTCTTGGGCATATTGCCAGCCTGTCAAGTTTTCCTGGGGACGTACTCCACTAATCACAAATATTAGTCTTTCTAAAGGATTAATTATGGGGTCGAGTAGTGTTTTTTCTCCCATGAATACTCGTGCCATGTACCTTCCCAGTAAGGGAGTTGTGGCAATGACAATTAGTAAGGTTAAGGTAATTTGTATCCATCCTTGTAACATGAATTAAAAAAGCTCCCGATATGTTGTTTTGGAATTATTAATTAAACATTGTGGGGATGAGTAGTGAACCGGATGCCTTTTATTCAGGACAACTTTGAGCATGGGATCTGAGGCTGTATTTAGAGCCACATCCAGGATGTAATCTTCAGACGAAATAGTGGGTTTGGTTCTTGCTAGGATAATTTGGTGATCTCTGATGATTCCCAAAGGCAAGGATTTTTCGGGCAATTTCAAGCTGGTTAAGGAAATACCACAAGGACAGCTATTGTTCGGAAGTTGCGTACTTATTAAACCTAATGCCATGTCAGCATTTATGTGATTGGTCGAGAACATAAATTTATGTTCTCTAAATGTGTAACAATTTATATAATCAATGGATTTTTCAATTAAAACAAGTATTAGAAGGGTATAAAAGGTGGTTTAGTTTTCTATACTTCCTGTTTATTTAAAGTATATACAAGTGCTTATAATGTTTAGATAAGTGTTTATTTTGAGCTAAACGCTTGAGGGAAATGTACTAACAGGTCAAATATAATAAAATAAATAAAATAGGGATGCTATATCATATTGAGCGTCGTAGCACTCACTGAAAAATAAAAATTTGACATTAAATTAGTAATACTGTATTTATTGAATGAGACATTTTATAGCTAAACGTTTTAATAAAGAATCGCGTTTGGGCAGATATTTAATCATCGCTGGCTTATATATATTTGTGATTCTTGTGGAGTTTTGTACACCGATTCCTTACGTTTTTGGGTATCTGTACACAGGCCCGATTTTATTGACAAATGCCTGGTTGGGAAGGCGTGCAACTTTTCAAGTTACCATTGCGGCAGTGTTTTTAACTATGTTGAATATTGTATTGCCAGGAGGTAAAATGATGAAGACCTCGACAATTGCTAGTAGAGCGATCGCAGCGATGGCGTTGATTGTCACAGGTATGTTGAGCGATCGCTTGCGTCGTTCTGAAGATGCGATCGCCTTAACTCGTGCCAAACTAGAAGCACAAGCGGAATTAGTCAGAGTCAGAGAAGATTTTGCTTCTACACTCACCCACGACCTGAAAACACCGTTATTAGGTGCAATTGAAACTCTCAAAGCCTTTGAAGCAGAAAAATTTGGCCCTGTATTGCCGGCACAGCAAAAAGTTTTAGCCACAATGGCGCGTAGTCATCAAACTTCATTGCAATTGTTACAAACTTTATTAGATATCTATCGTAATGATACTGAAGGCTTAGAACTTAACTTAGCTCCTGTCGATTTAGCTATGCTGGCAGAAGAAGCGGCTAGCACTCTGACTGAGTTAGCGGCAAATCGGCGTGTATATCTCTGTGTGAACTATGGTGCATCCGATTGGCGACAATCATTGTGGGTGAAAGGTGATGCGCTACAACTGCAACGAGTTTTAATCAATCTTTTAGTCAATGCCATCAACCATTCCCCGCGCAATGGCCGTGTGGAAGTTGTGTTAGAATCGCAACCTGCCTATCAAGTTGTAAAAATTGTGGATACAGGTGCGGGTATCCAGCCAGAAGAGTTTTCCCATTTATTTGAGCGATTTTATCAGGGACATAGCCAACGCCAAACCAAAGGCTCAGGATTAGGACTTTATCTATCTCGCCAAATTATTACAGCCCACGGCGGTATAATCTGGGCAGAGAACATATTACCCGTTGGAGCTATGTTTGCTTTTAAGCTTCCTGTCTACCCGTTCCAGTCCTCTCTAAATGTGTGAGATGCTGTCTACTCCCATCAAAATTCTCCTAGTTGAGGATGATGAACTCTTTCGTTTAGGCTTGCGTGTCAGATTGCAACAAGAGACTGGTTTAGAGATTGTTGCTGAGGCTGAAGATGGTGAAACCGCTATCGAGTTAATCAATCAACACACTGTGGATGTGGTGTTGTTAGATGTGGGATTACCAGGTATTGGCGGACTTGAGGCGTGTAAACAAATCAAACAGCACAATCCTCATTTACCAATCTTAGTTTTAACTTCCCATTCCCAAAAAACCCTAATTGCGCGGTTGATTACGTCCGGCGCTCAAGGTTATTGCCTCAAAGGAATTGCTGCGGAAAAATTAGTATTAGCACTGCGTTCTGTGGCTGTGGGTGCATCTTGGTGGGATGAAACCGCAACACAGGAAATTCGTTCTACTTTTGCTTCTGAGCCGGATTCAGAAGATTTCTCCAAAGCTGCCAATCCTTTGACTCAGCGTGAACAAGAAATTTTGTCATTTTTGGCAGCCCGAAAAACTAATCAACAAATTGCCCTGGCATTATATATTACTCCTGGAACTGTGAGAGTTCATGTTCATGCTATTTTACATAAATTAGAAGTGAGCGATCGCTCTCAGGCTGTAGTTGTAGCTACGCAAAAAAACTTAATTAAAAGTCACTTAATTATCCAAGATTGACACTCCCAAATTTAAGTAAAAAATCTGGCAAAAATATATGAACTTATCCCACTAATCCCCGAATGCCTATTTTTTAACTCCCATGTGCTGTAAAACCTTGATTTTTCATTTTTTATTAGCAACAAAATGAAAATTTTTAGCGCAAATCATATTAGTGGGATAGATTCATAAATCTTGTGGGGAGGGCAAAGATGCCCGCCCTTATTACATGAATCAGAACCACAATTTTATCGATAATCCTGGCTTTGAATATCACCTAGACGGGCAGCATTACGAATATTGTAATCAGTCCGAGTAAAGCGATTTAACTGCGCCTCATAAAAATCTCTATTAGCTTGTAAATGCTCCGGGTCAGGGTCATCTAAAGGATGATGTAATGCCGTGCGTAATGCTTGAATTACCGCAGATGTAACATTGTACATTGACCGTTGAAAAGTAATTCCCAACTGAATCAACATATCATCTTCACCTCGGCAATGTTTTTTGTAATCCTCAATCAGATATTCTGGCAAGAAATGCAACATATCTTGCATTAATAGAGTTGGGGGAATACCTGCTGTCCCAACCGGAAATACATCAGCATAGAGAATACCATAGTGGAAATCTTCTTGCTTATCTGGTACTTGACCCGCCTGAGCATTATAAGATTTTGTCCCCCGAAAAGGTGCTGTCCGATAAAAAACAGCTTCAACATAAGGTAATGCAGCTTCATAAAGCCAGACAAAACCTTGAGATTTGGGAACGATTTCGTAGCATTCACCCCGGATATAAACATGATGGTAAATCGGACGACTTGCCACGGCAAAAATGCCATTGACGAGAAAATTCATGGCTTCTGGGACAGTGCTAATTTTCCCTTCGTCATATAAATCTGACATTTCAAAAAATACAGGAGCCATAACTTCCCAGAATAGCCCCAAATTAGAATAGTAAGACATTTGGCGGCACTGTTCTATAAACATATCGGGGAACAGTTTGTAAAGCCCCAACATTATGGGGTTTCCTAGGAAATAAGCTTTGATGGCTCTATCGGCGTTGGCTTTATATTCTGGGCTGTCTAAATAAGGGTCAAATTTACCACCCATACCTCTATGCCAAAACATGGCACGCATACAAGCTTCAGCAAATTCCATATTGATGCGGTCATGGAATAAGTGATGCAATAACTTAGGCATTTTCAAGGTTTCACCCTTTTCCATAAATGCCAAAAGTTCAGGGTGTGCAGTTGCTTCACCGCGCCAAACTCTCAATTCTGCATCATCGCCAGCATAATGATTATGCAGTTCTAAATACTCTTTGGGTAAGAAGTATTTGAAAAAGGGCAAGGGATTTAAAAATACTCGTTCGGCAATATAAAGCAAGTCACGCCAGTAGAAATCCATTGGTACGGCATAAGCTTTATAAATGCCGATAATTTGTTTTAAATTTTCTGGTGTATCTGGTAGCATCGAGCCACCTGCTTCTAGCCGATGAATTATCTCAGCAAATTCATGTTGTGAAGGAGGTAGTTTATTAGTTGATTTTTCTGGAGTTTGTACCATTGCTATTGCTTCTAGGTTTTGATTTTAAAGTTTTCAGGATTTATACGAACCACAGAGGACGCAGAGGACACAGAGTCATGAGAGTTTGAGAGCTTGTTTGTCTAAGTCCTAATTCTGCTAATTACTTGACAGCAATTTCAGCAATGACGGTTTTTTCCATAGGGATCATTGTCGCTACCATAGCTGTAGTTGTACTTTCACTCCAACGCACTAACCAAGTGGGTTGTACGCCCAAAAAGACAATTAGAGCAGCCAAAACTAAAGCTGGGATTTTTTCAGCCCAGACAACTTTGGCGTAGTAAGCTAAATTATTATCCAACTTGCCAAAACACGTGCTGTTGAGGAGGATAACGAAATACACTGCTGTTAAGCCGCTAGATGCTACACATAATAGTGTTGGTAAGGGAAAGACTGAAAAACTACCTTGAAATACAATAAATTCCGCCACAAATCCTGTTAAACCGGGAATTCCCGCACTAGCCATCCCACTGAGAACCAGTAGGGCGCTAATTAAAGGTAAACCGCGAATAGGACTCATTAAGCCGTTGAGTTTATCTAATTCACGCGTACCAACTTTCGCTTCTATGACTCCGACTAGATGGAAGAGAATTCCCAAAATCAAACCGTGGCTGAACATTTGAGCAACTGCACCCACTAGTGCTAAAGCTGTGCTGGAGGCGCTAGCTAGCAAGACATAACCCATGTGACCGATGGAACTGTATGCTACCATGCGCTTGATATCTGTTTGCGCGATCGCAATTACCGCTCCATAAATTGCACTAATAGCCCCCCAAATTGCTAAAGTTGGTGCAACCACAGTCCAAGCTTGGGGAAACATTCCCATCCCAAAGCGTAATAGTCCATAAGTTCCCAACTTCGCCAACACACCACCCAACAAAATCGCAATGGGTGCGGAAGCTTCAACATAAGCATCAGGTAGCCAAGTATGGAAGGGAACGAGGGGAATTTTAATTCCGAAGCCAATAATAATTCCTATCAGGAGGATTAATTGCAAACCTGCGGAAATATTTTGCGTAGAGACAGCATCGAAGGCAAAACTGGTAGCACCAGTTAGGAATACCATACCTAAGAAGGTGGCTAAAATGAAAGCACCGGAAACGGCAGTATAAATTAAGAACTTGATGCCAGCATAAGCCCGTTTTTCTCCTCCCCAAATCGAAATTAATAAATAGAAGGGGATTAATTCTAGTTCGTAAAACAAAAAGAATAACAACAGGTTTTCTGCTAAAAATGCCCCAGCAACACCACCACTAATAAATAAAATTAGGGAATAAAAAAGTCGTGGGCGTTCAGTTTCTTTGTCACTGCTGTAAATAGCTATCCAGGTGAGTAAACTATTGAGTACCAACATCAAAATTGATAACCCATCAACTCCTAGTTGATAAGTCAAACCCAAAGTCTCATTCCAAGGTCGATATTCTTCAAATTGCATCCCTGGATTGCTGATGTCGAATTTGAGCAAAATAAACAAATTCCAGCATAAAACTATGCCTGCTACTATTAAAGATACTAAGCGAATGCGACTGGCTGGAACGAGTTTACCAGGTAAAAACCCGATAATTACAGCACTGAGAATTGGTATCCAAATCAGAAAACTCAACATATTAATTTGGGAATTGGTGATGGACTAAAATTTATGCAAAGTTATGAGGGAACGTTCGCGTAGCGTGCTGGAAGCTCTACCGCAGAGACACAGAGGACACAGAGGGATGAGGGTTTTGGAGAGTTTTTACGTGATTGATGCAGTCTTAAAACATTAAATCTAAAAACTGGATTTTCCAGAATGGCCAAGTTATCCAAGCACAGAAAACTCCTACTCCTAAAAGTACGGTGAAGGCATAAGACTGAGTTCGTCCAGTGGTACTGTATTTCAAACCTTCGCCACCTAATAGAGAAAATAACCCTACTAAATTCACGATTCCATCAACTATAAAGCGGTCAACCATATCAGCAAATTTGGAAAGTTGAGCAACGCTGAAAATGATGGTAACGCGATAGAGTTTGGGTGTGTAAAAGTCGTAAGCGAATAAGTCTTGTAAAGGTTTCCACGGGAGGCGAATGGGTTTGGGAATTTTGCTTAAATAAATGACGGCGCTAATGCTGCAACCAAAAATACTTGACCAAATGAGTAATAGTGCTACATCTTTATTCAGGCTTGCCCAACTAGGTAATATGGATAAGCTTTCTAACACTAAAGGCAAATGCAGTACAAAGCCAAATAAAATGATCATCGGCATGATCATCGGCCAATGAACTTCAGGAGATCGCTCACTCATTGGTTTAGCTTTACCACCGAAAATTAAGCAAAATTCTCTCGTTAAACTGAAAGCTGTTAAAGCGTTGACTAGAATAATAACTCCCACTAACCAAGGGGAAGTCTCCCACAGTCCATCAGCTAATTTCAGCAAAGCCCAAAAACTACCTAAAGGGGGAAAAGCAATTAATCCCAATATACCCACCATGAAAGCTAATCCAGAAATGGGGCGACGTGTCCACAAGCCCCCAAGTTGAGTTACATCTTGGGTGATGCTATTCCAGACAATACCGCCGGTACTCATGACCAATAGTGCAGATGCTAAAGCATGGGTAAGTACCAACAATAGTGCTGTTTCTTCTTGTTGCGTGCCTACAGCAATAAACACTAAGCCCATGTAAGCACTAACAGAATAAGATAAGCAGCGTTTCACGTCAATTTGAGCGATCGCAATTAAGGATGCACCCACAGCCGTCACGACACCAATAGTGATAATAAACGATGAAACTACAGGCGATAAAGTTAATACAGGTTGCAGTTTAATTAATACCCACGCACCACTCGCAACTACTACCGAGTTCCGCAAAATTGTACTGGGAACAGGGCCTTCCATCGCTTCATCTAACCACAAATGCAAAGGAAATTGAGCGCATTTACCCATCGGCCCCGCAACTAATGCTAAACCTACTAATGTAATCACCTTTGGATCTACTTGGGTATTAGCAGCCCATTCTGCTAACTCTGTATAATCCCAAGTCCCTGATAAAGTCCATAAACCCAAGACTCCCATTAGTAAGAATAAGTCTCCTACCCGCTTGGTTAAGAAAGCATCTCTAGCACCACTGACTACTAAAGGTTGACTAAACCATAAGCCTACTAATAGATAGGTTCCTAATGTCAGGACTTCCAAAATCGCATAGCTGAAAAACAGGTTATTGCACAAACATAAAGCACATAATCCCGCTTCAAACAATCCCAATAAAGAATAGAAGCGTCCCCAACCCCAATCCATTTCCATGTAGCCAAGGGCAAAAATTTGCGCTAAGAAATTTAAGCCCGTTACTATCACCATTGCGCCAATGCTGACCGCAGAAATTTCTAAGGCGATGGTGAGGTTTAAACCTGCGGTAGATAGCCAAGGAATAAATATCTCTTGCGGTGGTTGGTTCCAGGTACATTGCAAAGCTAATACGCTATGAACCAATGCCAAAAAGGTCATGATTAAATTGACATAACCTGCTGGTCTTGAGCCAGTTTTGCGAATGATTCCCGGTGACCAGGGAATTGCCAAAAGTCCACCTGTTAAGGCATAGAAAGGAACTAGCCAAACAGTCTCCAAAAGAAACTGAGCCATGAAATTAACCTCTGAATTGATAGCACAAATTAGCAATTCTGGAAGCAAACTTAACTTGGCTTCCAGTCAGCAATTGATTGTAAATAAAGGAAATTTATTTTTACTTAATATTATTGTTATCTTACCGTTATATGTACCAAAAAGGAATTACCTGACAAAATAAATAGGTGATGTCTACTGTAATTAATTCTTATATTATTGATTATTCCGAGTTTACCCATAGATTAGACTCTATGGATTAGGTTGGGATTTAATTAATACAATTTACTTTCCTGATTTTAACCATAGATTAGACTCTATGAATTAGATTTGAGTTTAACTGATATAAAACATTGAATTTTATCTATAGATACCGCATAGTTCATTTTAAATCCGTTAACAGTTATCACGCCGATTTAGTCAGGTATTTCTACCCAACTATGTCTCTTACAGCGATTTTCGGGTGAATGAACTACATTTTTTGTCGGGCTACGCCCCGCTACGCTAACTGCACCAGGCGCACCAGAGGAATCAAGAGTGTAGTCTAAATACATGAAAACTGCTGTAACTGATAACTGTTAATAATGGCTACCTGATTTGCGATGTTCAACCGCAGTCACGCCATCGTTTTCTAATACTTCTCCTTGATCGACTACGGCATAAATTAAGCATCTATCACTACATTCAATTAGGTTGGTTACGGTACATTCTAAATAAGCTAATGCTTCAGTTAAAATTAAACAACCATTATCAGCAGTCTTTGTTTTAAGATTGTTAAAGGGATTCTCTCCTAATGTGCTTTGACGGAAAAAATAACGTCGTAAATTTCTATGTTCTTTGAGGATATTCAATACAAATTTATCGCCTGGTTGACGCATTAAATCTGCATTCTGCTCTTGAGCAATAGCAATCATAATTCCTGGTGGATTAAATGTTGCTTGAGATACCCATGAAGTTAAAATACCTTTATGACTTTCTAGCTCACGAGTTGTGACTACACACAAAGAACCAATAATCCTGCCTACGGCTTGTTCGGTACGGTCGATTTTGGCTTCTGGAACGACTTGGCGGGGAGTACGCAGTTTTTTGGTTTTCTTTAAGGTTTGGGCAAAGGTCGCACCTGCGCCTTGACATTGTTGGAGAATTTCTATTGTAGGGCTAAAGCGTACCCGAATTGTTTCAAAGCCTAAACGGTAGTTGGCATCTTTAAGTTTACCTTCAATTAAATCTATGGCTTCGCCACTCCAACCGTAGGAACCAAACACACCAGCTAACTTAGTTTTCGCCGCCGTTGAGAGGACTATACCTAAAGCAGTTTGAATTTGGGTTGGTGCATGACCGCCTAAAGTGGGAGAACCGATAATAAATCCATCGCTAGCGTCGATTATTCGGGTAATATCTGCGGGGTCTGTGAGTTCACAGTTGATGGATTCGACGTTGACACCATTTTCAATCAAACCTTGAGCGATCGCATCAGCTAAAATTGCTGTACTACCATAAGCAGAAGTATAAAGCAAGGCGACGCTTAAATCTTGAGATTTCTGTGCTTGACACCATTGACGGTAATCATAGGTAAAACGACTCAGACTATAACGCACCACTGGACCATGAGCAGGAGCATAACATCTAGCTGCCAACACCGCCAATTTATCTAAAGTTGTTTCAACTTGTTTAGCTTGGGGTGCATGGAGGCAGTCGAAGTAATAATGACGTTCCGCGTCTAATGTTTTCCAGTCTTCATCAAATAAGGTATCTTCGCAAATATGAGCGCCAAAAAATTTGTCTGTGTACAGAATTTTGGTTGCAGGGTCGTAGGTACAAAGACAATCAGGCCAACGGGGAGTAGGAACTGTAACAAAGGTCAAGTGATGTCCTTGTCCTAAATCCAAGCTATCCTCAAAACGCACAGCTTGAATGCGTGATTCCCACTCAGGAAAATCAGTTTTCAAAGCATTCGCAGCAGGACGGGAGCAAATTAAGGTAGCTTGGGGTGCTAGGTAAAGTAACCTTTCGAGGGTAACTCGGCGGTTGGGGTTGACGTGACCAAGAATTATGTAATCAAGGGTAGTGAAATCAAGACGTTGGGCTAGTTCCTCTAGGTAAATAGCCGTGAAAGATTCACCAGGAGGGTCAATTAAAGCTGTTTTGTCAGCCTGAATCAGATATGAATTGGCTGTAGTCCCCTTTTGACGGGAATACTCAACTTCAAATTTTAGGCGTTCCCAAGTGCGCGATCGCAAAATTAGCGTATGTTCACCAATATTGGCAACTTGTACATCTCTAGGACGACTGAATGTAGCAACAGTCATAATCATCTCCTTAGTTCTTCTGCTTCTCTGTTTTTCGACCTCTTCCTAATCCCTAATCCCTAATTCTTGCTTATGGCGATTTCGATAGTGTTCGGATATTTTCTGTTCTGGGTCAATACCTTCAAATGTAGGCGGTAGCCAAACTCGCAGAATTAACAGTATTCCCAACACTAATAAAAAGGCACAAGTTGCTAAAACTTGATTCCAATTTGTTTCTAGTACGCCTTTAACAATTACTTCTCGTAAGGCGGAGACAATGGAGACTTCCACAGCTACACCAATAGATATGCGTTGTTCTTGGAGGTAAATAATCAGCAGCCGAAATAACTCAACTAAAATGAGCAAAAACAAGATATCGGCAGTAACAACATGGAAATCTAAAGGAGGAAGCAGGGAAAGAAACATATCCCACACCTCGATAGCCATGAAGCTAAATAAACCAATACATAAGGAAATCACAATCAGATCTTGAATAAATTCCAAAGTCCGGACGATGCGACCCCGATTAATTTCGTAAGCAGAGATTTTGCTATTGTCTAAAACAGGTTTGTACATATCATTAGGGATTGGGGATTTGGTTTCAATCTAAAATCTAAAATCTAAAATTCCTAGTTATGGATTTAGTAATGATTGCCAATTTTGCGGTGATGAACGGTTGTCAGGGCGTTGACATTGGCGACTCTCCCGGTTTGGACAGTGCTGTAAATAACCCAATGGTCGCCACAGTCCATGCGGCCGGTGATTTCACATTCCATGTAGGCTAAAGCTTCTACCAGGATGGGGGAACCATTAGTTCCGGAATAAGTTTTTACGCCTTCAAAGCGGTCTGCACCAGGAGCAAAACGCTTGAGGAAATGTTTCATTAATCCTTGATAGTTATCTTCTCCAAGGACATTTAAAACAAAGCGATCGCCTCGTTGCATTAAAGATTCAATTGCTCTTTCTTTAGAGACAGCAATGGCTACTCCTAAAGGATTTAAGCTAGCTTGTATCACCCAAGAAGCCAACATTGCACTTTGAATTTCGCCTTTTTTGGTGGTGATTATATATAACCCAGTGCTAATTCTTCCTAAAGCTTTTTCTAAGTCACTGTTGATGGATTTAATTTTTTTGATCGTGCGATCGCGCGTTAACCATTGCCCCATATCTGTACCCGCTTCTTCACACAACTTTTCTGTGCTTTCTGCCGGAGTTTCTTTAATTAAAATGGGGGGAAATGCTTCAACTAATCCTAATTCTTGAAACTTATTCCGTAAGGGATAAACAGGTTCATCTTCTCCACCACCAGATTCTAATAAACCTATTGTCTGCTTTTGATGCACAGCCGCCAAAATAGTATTTAAAGCAGTTTGAGCAGTAACTGAATATTGGGATGGCATGGCAATCATTATACCAGCAGCTTGAGATACTAATTCTCTAACTTCTTGTGGTTCAGCACTATTGATGTCTATAAATTCTACAGCCACACCTGTTTTAGTACATCCATGCCCCAAACTCTGGGCTAAATGTTCACTATAGCCGTAATCTTCAGCATAAAATAAAGCAACTAATATCTCTGTTTTAGCTTGTTCTAAACTCCAGGTTAGATACTTGTTTAACCATTGGAAAATATGATGTTTTAATAAAGGACCGTGACCTGTGGCTACTGTCTTGATTTCTAAATTTCCAATACGTTTTAAAGCTGCTAAGACAGACCTCGCATTCGGTCCCATGAGACAGTCATAGTAATATTTAAAATCTGCTTCGATGATGAAGAAATTTTCATCATAAGTATGGTCATCACAATAGTGCATCCCAAAGACATCGCAGGTGTAGAGAATACCTGTTTTATGATCGTAGGTCAAAATTGTATCAGGCCAGTGTAAGTTAGGCGCAGATATAAATTCTAAGTTGTGACCATTACCTAAGTCTAAACGCTCTCCGCTTTTTACCACCAGCGATTTAAATGGCTGATGAACCATATTTTCTAGAAACTGAATTGCTACCTTAGAACCAACAACCGTAATCTCAGGCGCTAACTGTAAAATATCCTTAACTAAACCGCTATGGTCTGGTTCCGTGTGGCTAATAATCAAATAATCTATTCTACTTGGATCAATTAAACCCGCCACTATCTCAAGATATAGTTCCTCAAATTTGCGGTGTGAGGTGTCAACTAAAGCAATTTTCTCACCTGCAATTAAAAAAGAGTTATATGTTGTTCCATTTCGTAAAACAAATTCCACATCAAAGCGCTCCCGATCCCAATCTAGACAGCGAATAGCAGTGGTTTGAGAGGCAATTTCTACCGTTTGAACAGTCAAACGTCCGACATTAATAGGTTGAGAGTGTTCTGTCAGTATGACCATTGATTTTTACCTACAAAAATCTAGAAACTTCAATATGCTTTTATATTGAACTAAAAATCCTAATTAGTAAAATACCAATTCATCAAGTTATTCATCAGTAATCTTTATTGTTTATTCACATTGAAGCAGCATTGATTTTTATCAATACTAATCATTAGTTTAATGCTGCATTATAAATTTATTAACTCTGCGTTCTCTGCGCCTCTGCGGTTAAATAAATTAGTTTTGAGACACAGAAAGCGCTGAAAAAACCAACATTATTCTCCACTACAAATATTCAGCCTTTGACTAACTAACTCAGTCGCCAACTCTATGGCTGCTTTCATACTCGTTGCATCAGCAATTCCCTGACCTGCAATATCAAATGCTGTACCATGATCTGGAGAAGTCCGCACAAAAGGTAAACCAATAGAAGTGTTAACAGCGCGGTCAAAAGCCATTAACTTCACCGGAATTAAGCCTTGGTCGTGGTACAGTGCCAAATATGCATCGGCTGGTTTGTGAAGAGAAGAATTACCATACCAAGCAAGACCCGGCTTAACCCACATTGTATCTGGTGGTATTGGTCCATCTAGCTGGAAATTAAGGCGATTTTGCCGTTCTTGTTCTAACCAGGGAATTAACCAATCTTGTTCTTCGTGTCCTAGTTGTCCCTGTTCGCCACTGTGGGGATTTAAACCAGCGATCGCAATTCTCCCATTTTTCAAACCAAAGTCTGCTGCTAAACACTCCACCAGTAAATCTAATTTTCTCGTCAACAACTGTGGTGTTAATGTCTCGGCTACTTGACAAAGGGGAATATGTGTGGTGGCTAGTAGAGTGCGGAGTATCCAACCAGTATGAGGCGATCGCGCTACAAATAACATCCCGAAGCGGTCAACACCGGATTTTTCAGCTAAAAGTTCTGTTTGCCCTGGATAATTATAACCTGCCAACTTCCAAGCAGATTTAGCAATGGGACCTGTGACAATACCATCAAACTTACCGGATAGTGTGCAGGCGATCGCACATTCCAGATAAGCAAAACTCGCCGCACCACTAGCAGCATTACCAGTACCTATAATAATATTGTCAGTAATATCCCTATCTAATGGCACATCCATAACTTTTAACTGATCTGGATTTGCTAAATCGGTTAAATTCAGCCCTTCATAAACCTTGATCAGCAAATCCCTACTACCTACCACTGTCACGTCGCAGTTTTGACTAACAGCTGAATCTGCCAAAGCTTTTAAAATTACTTCAGGGCCAATTCCAGCCGCGTCTCCCAGCGTCAGCGCCAAACGTGGGCGATTTGCTTTTGGAAAATTTACTGTCTGATTGTTATTAAGTTGATACATAATTTTAGTTAATAAAACTTTAATCAAGCGACTTCCATCAGCCAAAATTAGGGATTGATCATCAAACTGGTTTAGAATTATTTACATAGGTCTAATGCAACAGTAGTCTTTGTAGAGCTAGTTTACTGTGAATCTGCATCAGGCAATTCGTAGACAGGAAATTCCAAAGCCTCGAACAACAGCAGGCGGACAGATTAGCCATGTCAGCTTCACCGACTAGATGTGCCGACACTTCTAGGTTAAAGCCAGAAAAAAATGCTAGCAATTGTCAGCATTTTTGAATCGGACTGGTAAAAATTTGATTTGAGTCATCACTCCAATCTGGTGAAACAGTCCAAAAAACCGGAAATCTAAAGGGAAACCTTGAGATTGACTTCTCATCAACCATTCGCAAAGGAAAATCACACTAATGGGCGGCGAAATTCTAAATGCAGCACTATTACCTTTCGGTTTAATCTTCGTGGGTTGGGCTTTAGGTGCTTTGTTACTGAAAATTCAGGGCGCAGAAGAATAATCCTCACAGAAGAGGCAGAGGAGCAGGGAGCAGGAAGCGGGGGTGAGTTAGAAATTACTTGACATTCCCGGTTGGTGCTTCACAACCTTTCCTCTTCTCCTCTGCCCCCTTTGCTCTTGTCCCCACTCCTTACTGTGTCAATAAAGTTTATTAAAATAACGTAAACTTTTGTTTAGACAGCTAATTCTGTTAAGATTCATTTCATAAAAGTTAAAAATTTATTACTACCCTCATGACTTTATTAATCGTCGGTGCCACTGGCACCTTAGGAAGACAAGTGGCTCGTCGTGCTATCGATGAGGGGCATAAGGTGCGCTGTCTGGTGCGGAGTCCTAAAAGATCTGCATTTCTCAAAGAATGGGGTGCGGAATTAGTGCGGGGAGATTTGTGTAACCCCGAAAGCCTCACAGAAGCGCTGTCAGGTGTCACCGCAGTCATTGATGCAGCCACATCTCGTGCTACAGATTCACTGACTATTAAACAGGTCGATTGGGATGGACAGGTAGCATTAATTCAAGCTGCAAAAGCTGCGGGTGTAGAACGTTTTATATTCTTTTCTATTCTTGATGCCGATAAGTATCCAGAAGTACCACTGATGGAAATCAAGCGGTGTACAGAAGTATTTTTAGCTGAATCTGGTATAAATTACACCATTTTACGGTTAGCTGGCTTTATGCAAGGCTTAATCGGTCAATATGGGATTCCTATTTTGGAAAATCAACCAGTTTGGGTAACTGGTCAATCTTCCCCCGTGGCTTACATGGACACTCAGGACATCGCTAAATTTGCAATTCGCAGTTTGAGTGTGCCAGCAACCGAGAAAAAAGCTTTTCCTGTAGTGGGTACTCGCCCTTGGAGTGCTGAGGAAATCATTGGTTTGTGTGAGCGTTTATCTGGTAAAGATGCCAGAATCACACGAATGCCAATTAATCTGCTGCGTACCATCCGCCGTGTCATCCGCTTCTTTCAGTGGGGCTGGAATGTTGCAGACAGATTGGAGTTTACAGAAGTCTTAGCCAGTGGTAAACCATTAAATGCTCCAATGGATGAGGTATACCAAGTTTTTGGCTTAGACCAAGGACAAACCACAACTCTGGAAAGCTACCTGCAAGAGTATTTCAGTCGCATTATGAAGAAGCTCAAAGAGCTAGACTACGAGAAAAATAAATCGAGAAACAAAAAACAGAAACCGAAAAAATCTCCGTTTAAACAATCTTCTAAGGTGAATAGTCAATAAAATTATTGGTCATTGGTCATTGGTCATTAGTGCCTTTTTCTTTTCCCAGACTCTGGGGAGATGGATTTAACTTTGATTTTTTGGGATATTAATGACTACATTGCCCAAAATATGTCACGATGACAGAAGTAAAAAGCATCTTTTAATCTTGGATATTTGAGCGTGCCGAAAGCAGGCATTATTTACAATGACGTTAAACCGATAGCGGGTCGCATCGCTATCGAACTACAAGAAAAGCTCACCGCAGCCGGTTGGGATGTAATTGTCACCACAAGTATTGGTGGTATATTGGGCTACTCTAACCCAGATAGTTCTGTGTGCCACACGCCTATTGAAGGACTGACTCCCCCTGGTTTTGATTCGGAAATGAGGTTCGCTGTGGTATTGGGGGGAGATGGCACTGTTTTAGCAGCTTCGCGTCAAGTCGCTCCGGTTGGTATTCCCCTGTTAACGGTGAATACTGGTCACATGGGATTTTTGACGGAAACTTATATAAATCAACTGCCTCAAGCCATAGAGCAGGCGATGGCGGGTGAGTTTGAAATCGAAGAACAAGCCATGCTCACTGTCAAGGTGTTTCGCGGCGAGTCTGTGCTGTGGGAAGCTTTGTGCTTAAACGAAATGGTTTTGCATCGAGAACCATTAACTTCGATGTGCCATTTTGAAATTGCCGTAGGGCGACACGCACCAGTGGATATTGCTGCCGATGGTGTGATAGTTTCTACCCCCACAGGTTCCACAGCTTATTCATTAAGTGCCGGGGGTCCGGTGATAACTCCTGGTGTGCCTGTGTTGCAGTTAGTCCCCATTTGTCCCCACTCCCTAGCTTCGAGGGCGTTGGTATTTCCAGATACAGAAATAGTCAACATTTACCCAGTCAATATTCCACGGCTGGTGATGGTAGTAGATGGTAATGGGGGATGTTATATTTTCCCAGAGGATCGGGTATATTTAGAGCGATCGCCCTACAATGTCCGATTCATTCGCCTACAACCACCGGAATTTTTCCGCATTTTGCGCGAAAAGCTCGGTTGGGGTTTACCACATATCGCCAAACCAACATCAGTAGAGTTACCTTAGTACCGCAAGGCGAAAGTCAAAAGTCTTGATTTTGGAACTTGGAAATTTTTGAAATGATAGACTTATTTACGCCTTGCTGTAATAGTACAAATAAATCAGCTTCGTTAACTATAGCGATCGCCGGAGGCGGGGCTTTGCCCATCGCTCTCTACGTCCACAATGGAATTAGGAATCAGGGATAAAAATTGTATCTGATTACTCAATGGCTGATACCTGACTCTGTGAAAACACTCAACATCTCCATGAGCAAAAACCCGCAATTAAATATCTAGCTGATTTATGGACTTTGTTCTGAACGCCTAGACAATCTCAAATCCCCAATCCAAAATTCCAAATTATGATGACAATTACTCACAGTCCCTGTGTTCTGGTGATTGAAACCGATGAAAGTTTAGCAAATCAGCTTTCCTTTGATTTGCGAGAAGCCGGTTATGAAGCAATTTTGGCTAATGATTCCGCTAGCGGTTTACAATTCTGCCGCGATGCCATCGGCGGGCAAAGCCATCGCCAACCTGCTTTAATTGTTGTAGACCGGATGCTCTCAGGAGAATCAGGACTCTCGTTGTGTAGAAATCTCAGAATTGCTGGGATGTGCGCCCCTGTCCTGGTACTTATGGCCAGAGATACAGTAGATGACCGGGTAGCTTGTTTAGAAGCTGGGGCTGATGATTACGTCCTCAAGCCTTATCGCCCAGAAGACTTTTTGAAATTGATTCGCCTTTATTTAAAACCTGAAGTTGATACCAGCGAACAGTTACGTTTTGGGGATTTAATTTTAGATATAGCCACCCGTCGCGCCATACATACCGGGCGGACAATTGACTTGACCATGAAAGAATTTGAACTATTAAAATTCTTAATGGAACACCCCCGCGAAGTATTAACCCGCGAACAAATTCTAGAAAACGTCTGGGGTTACGACTTTATGGGTGAGTCGAATGTGATAGAAGTGTACATTCGCTATTTACGCCTCAAAATTGAAGATGAAAGTCACAAGCGCCTCATTCAAACAGTGCGCGGCGTAGGCTACGTTTTACGCGAGTCTTAAAGTTAAGATGAGAATTACCCCAAAAATTAGGAATTAAATATGGCAGATGCAAAAAACGTACTAGGAACAGACCTGGAGAGTTGCTGTACATCTCCCATGACTGGCTATTACCGCGACGGGTTTTGTACTACAGGTGGTCAGGATGTGGGGATGCACGTTGTTTGCGCCCAAGTGACAACAGAATTTTTAGAGTTTACCAAATTGCAGGGAAATGACCTCAGCACACCAGTTCCCCAATTTAATTTTCCGGGATTACGGCCAGGCGATCGCTGGTGTTTATGTGCAGCGCGTTGGCAAGAAGCTTTAGAAGCTGGTGTTGCGCCGCCTGTTGTCCTTGCAGCGACTCATGCTAGAGCCGTAGAAGCCTGTTCTCTAGAGGATTTGAAAAAACACGCCGTAACTTAACAGCAAGTATTAGAATATACAAAAAAATGTTCAAAAACTAGCCCTGGCGACTAGAAGTCGCGGCTATGCAAACAAAACCCGCCTGCGCGGGTTAAAAAACTTACCTTTTCATTTAGGTGTTTCTGAATACATAGCTGGTTATGGGGCATCAAAAAAAAGCAGGATATGGGACTGTTTACTTTATTAAGGTTGAAGGCACTTGTACGTACAAGTTGGGTGAAACCTCAAGAGAATTCGAGATACGTCTAAAAGAACTTAGTAGACAATCGTCTTCTCTTCTTACCCCAGTTAAAACCATCCTAATAACAGATCGAAAAACGGTCGAAAGGCGACTTTTAGAAGCATTTAAAGAGAACCGCTTATATGGCGAGTTGTTTAACTTTGATAACCACCAAGTCATAGAAGTATGCAAAGTCATGGATAGGTTAGGTATACCCGAAAGAAGCGTGTATTCCTCTTTTCAGAGGATGTATTTCCATTTGAAAGAATTCAATAAACGTATGGAGCGCTCTTAGAGAACCGCTATAATATTTTCAAGTTATCCAGGTAAGTCTCAGACTAGAAAGTAGAAAAAATTTGTCCCCTCATCTGGCTTATGTCCAAATTTTAGGCTTGTCAATGCAGTGGGCGGGTTAGCGCAGCGTAACCCACCCTACAAATTGGAGATTTTTTATTTGTCAGTCCTCAACATCTTCAGGTTTGCTTCTGATATACAGGTGCAAGCCCATCAATTGCCGGGCCATTAATCACCTTACCCTTACCATCAAACCGCGAACCATGACAAGGACAATCCCAAGTTTGTTCGGAAGAATTCCAGGCGACGATACATTTCAAGTGACTACATACTGCGGAATGCTCATGTAAAGTGCCGTTTTCGTCTCGGTAGGCGGCAATTTTAGTTAAGCCCTGACGCACCACTGCACCTGTACCAGCAGAAATCTTTTCTACAGAATCAACTTCCCCTGGTGTTACCCAATCTAAATACTGAGTAGCAACGTTAATATTCTCAGAGACAAAATCACCTGTTGCGCCAATTCTGGTTCTTAATGGGTCGTAGACTTCAGCCCAGGTATTTTTTCGCCCCAAAATCAGATCATTCAATAGTATCCCGGCAATGGTGCCGTGGGTCATTCCCAAACCTGTGTCACCAGTGGCGATGTAGATATTATCTTCATCGTGGGGGTTTTTGCCAATGTAGGCAATGCCATCATCAGCGTTCATCACTTGACCCGACCAGCGAAATAACCTCTCTGTCGCCATGGGGAAACGTTCTCTTGTCCACACTTCTAGTCTGGCATATCGGGCATCAGCATCATTAGCTTGTCCGGTTTTGTGGTCTTCGCCCCCCACAATCAGAAGGTCATATTGTTCATCTAGATTTTGCAGGCGCACGTAGTGATAAGGGTCGAGAGTATCCCAGTAAAGGGCTTTGGTAATTGAACCGTGAGGCACTTTGATACCAATCACAAATGTCATGTAAGCCGCCTGCTTGAAGTGCATGGTAGCTAAGTTACTAATTGGGGAATTGGTGGCTACAACTACAGCATCAGCTGTTACCACTGGACCATTGCTGGTTTCCACGCGGGCGATCGCACCACCTGTAATTTTTTTGACGTGGGTTCCTGTATAAATTCTCCCGCCACGGCGTTGAATGGCTTGGGCTAATCCGGCTAAGTATTTTAGGGGGTCAAATTGCCCTTGGTGGGGAAAACGCAGACAGGTTCCTGTATCAAAGCTATCTATGGGCGCTTGTTTGACAAGTTCTACACTCGTTAGTCCGGCGCGATGTGCTGCTGCTAATTCTCGTTCCATCTCATCGAGAGACGTAAGGTCAGGAGGAAAGAGATAACCGTTGAGTCGCTCAAAGTCACAGTCGATTTGTTCACGAGTAGCGATCGCCTGTATAGTATCAATTGCTTGACTATGACTTTGGGCAATCTGCTTTGTTCGCTCTTGTCCGTGGATATCTTCCAGTTCATAGTAGTAATGATACAAGACATTCGAGAGGTGCGCCGTTGTCCGGCAGGTTTGACCCCCACCAATAGCGCCGTCATCTAGCACTACTACTGATTTACCTTCACGACTGAGCATATAAGCTGTGGACATCCCCGCCATCCCTGCACCGACGACGCACACATCAGCATGAATGTTTTGGGCCAGTACAGATTGATCTGGTACATCGGCAGTTGTCATCCAAATAGAAATTGTTTTCCCAGAGTCGTTTTGCATATTTTTGTGGTTTTTCAAGTCTAACTCATCTGCTGGTAGCAGGTTATTGAAATCATACATTTTGTATAATCTTAAACTTAATTTTTCAGTGATATATCTGCTGAATGATAGACTTTAAACATCCTCTTTTGTGGGGAACAAAATTTAAAAATTTTGGTTATATATCACTATTATTTAGGTTTTGCCAAACTCAGTAAATATCTATGCTATCGACTTTGGTATTGATTATATGCAAGATTTTCTTGTGTTTACCTGGAGTTCTAAAGGCTGCTGGAATTCAAAAAAATTGATTAATGATTTGGCTATAGATGATGTTAAACACAATTATTCACCCAGGTGTGAAGTATGATCCAGAAATTATTTTGTGCGTAAAGCTGATGGAGTTTTGTTTCACGGCTATGTTTCCTGACTTTTTCCAGTTTGATGTGGGTAACTGGTGGGGTGATTTACACAAAAGCCTAACTGACATCGGTGTGGCGGGAATTTGGAATGATATGAATGAACCTGCTATACGTCCTTTTGGGGATGGTGGGGAAAAGATTTGCTTTCCTTTAGATGCGACTCATGGGGAGGTGCATCATTGATATGGTTTGATCATGGCTAAATCGTCTTATGAAGGTTTGGCGCGTAGAGCGATCGCTTGTGTTGACGCGAGCAGGTTATGCTATTGTGCAGCCCTGGGCTGCTGTGTGGATGGGTGATAAGCACATTTGGAAATGTCTTTTTTTACCCATGCTGTTTGGCGTTGGTGAGCAGCGTTTCCCAGATGATTGTCGGGGACGTAGCCTGAAATGTTGAAATTATGTTTAGAGATAGATGATTTTGTCTGCATTATTCTCTAATCTAGACTAGGGAATGAAAAAATATGCACATAGGTAGAGAAAAAACTGCTAAATAGCGAGTAGCCTAAATTACCTAGTTATTTTTAATTTTTAAGAAATACTATACATTACGACCCTAGACAGTTCGCTGGTAAAAGTTCAATGTTAAACGTCAACCGCTTGCAACAGCAAGATTTAGATGGATTACGAGTGGCGAAAGTTGCAAGTGTGATAGCGGTATTAATCAGTCTTGTGGTGCTGTTGGGTTGGTTTTTTGACCTCGATTTTCTGAAGAGGTTTGGCGATACCAGTTTAGTGACTATGAAGCCGAATACAGCTTTAGGCTTTTTACTATCTGGTGCATCGTTGTGGATGTTGCAGATGGGACAAGGTAACAGAGATAGTTCTGGTATTGCTTACTTACGCTGCTCTAGGATTTGTGCAGCAGCAGTTACCTTGATTGGTTTACTCACACTCAGTCAATATTTGTTCGGCTGGAATTTGGGCATTGACGAGTTACTATTCCAGGATCAAGCGAATGATGTATATACATCCCATGCAGGGCGAATGGGGTTTAATACTGCCTTAAACTTTATATTAGTAGGTATATCTCTAGAAATTTTGGCGCATCCAAAAAATCGCCGTAGTTATTGGTATGTTCAAATTTTTGCGCTGATAGCTGCTTTGATTTCTTTACAGGTACTGATCAGCTATGCCTATAAAGTCCAAATTTTATCCCGCATCGGCTCATACACAACATCAATGGCATTACATACAGGAATAATTTTTATTGTCCTGTGTGTAGGCATTCTGTGGGTGCGTCCCAATCAAGGATTAATGCAAGTAGTCATGAGTGATACTTATGGTGGCTTAATTGCGCGTCGTTTGTTGCTGGCGGCGATCGCCATACCATTGATTTTAGGCTGGTTCATCCTCCAAGGTCAATTAGCCGGACAATACGGTTCGGCTTTTGGTTTATCGCTGTTTGCGATGATCTTAATCATAATTTTTGCGATTTTTATTTGGCAAAGTTCAGCCGTGATTTCCCGCCTGTGTCTTCAACATGATGAGGCGCAAAAAAAACTGCGCGCTTATGAAGAAAAACTCAGAAGCTTTGTAGATGCTAACGTCATTGGGATTAAGTTTGGTGATGTGTATGGGGGTATTCACCAAGCGAATGACGCATTTCTAGAAATGATTGGTTATACAGGGGATGATCTGTTAACAGGCAGATTAAATTGGCGAAATATTACCCCGCCAGAGCATCTATATTTAGATAAGCAAGGAATCGCAGAAGCCCAAGGAAATGCCAACGGTGCTTGTACGCCCTATGAAAAAGAATATATTCACAAAGATGGTAGGCGAATTCCGGTTTTAGTCGGTTACGTACTGGTAGGGGAAAACCGAGAAGAATCTGTGGTGTTTATTCTCGACTTAAGCGAACGCAAGCAAGCAAGACAACAAATATTACAACTAAACAAAGATTTACAGCGTCGTATCGCTGAATTTCAAACTTTAATTCAAGTCATTCCCATAGGTATTGGCATTGCTGAAGATGCGGAATGCAAAACTATTACAGCTAACCCCTTTCTTGCCGAACAATTGGGGATGTCACCAGATGAGAATGCCTCTTTGAGCGCTCCTAGTGCAGAAAAACCGACAACATTTAAAATTTACCGCGAGGGTAGGGAACTATTACCAGAAGAACTACCAATGCAGTACTCTGCTGCTCATGGTGTGGAAGTTCTCAATTATGAACTGGATATTATCCATAAAAGTGGCAAAGTTGTGAAGTTGCTGGAGTACGTCGCCCCGTTGTTTGATGAGGAGGGTAACAGCCGTGGTAGCGTTGGTGCATTTTTAGATATTACAGAGCGTAAGCAGGTTGAAGAAACTATCCACAATCAGCAAAAATGGCTGGAAAATGTGTTAAACATGATGCCCATGCCATTACTGTTTATTGAACCGAAAACGGCGCGGGTAATCTTTGCGAATCGAGCTGCTGATGAATTAGCTGGAGGTAACTTTCCCAAAGGTGTACCAGGGGAAGAGTATGACAACGTTTACTACTGCACAGATGCGGCTGGCGATCGCATCCCTAATCACCAAATGCCGGGGGTACTGGTAGCCCGTGGAGAACGTTTAGATGGATTAGAGATAAACTGGCACACGAATGAATGTGTGCGCTCTCTACTGATATTTTCAGATACCGTACCAGCAATGCTTGGTCATCCAGCTACCTGTGTATTGGCGTTTCAAGACGTTAGCCATCTCAAGGAAATAGAAAAAGCCCAGACATTAGGCTACAAAAGGTTACAGTTGCTATTTAACACAGCCAGCGATCTATTATCAAGTCAGCAGCCAGTAGCACTGATTCACAGTTTCTACCAAAAACTGGCGGAGCAGATTGGTTTGGATATTTACTTTAACTATTTAGTTGAGGAAAAATCTCAGGTAATGCGCCTAGCATCCTTTACAGGCCTTTCTGAGGATATCGCCCAAAAATATGAGTGTTTGGAGTTTGGTCAATCATTGTGCGGTACTGTAGCTGCAGAACGCCATCTGATTTATATAGAAAATGTTCAGCAATCAACTGATCCAAACACAGCATTAATTCGGAATTTAGGGATTAATGCTTATTATGGTTATCCATTAATAGCTCAGGAACGGCTTTTGGGTACTCTTTCTTTTGGTAGCCGCAGTCGCTCTCGCTTCAGTGAAAATCAACAAGGTATGATGCAGGCTGTGTGCGACCAAATTGCGATCGCCATGCAAAGAGCGAGTTTAATTGCTTCTCTACAGCAGCAAACTGAGCAATTGCGAGAAGCTAACCGGATGAAGGATGAATTTCTGGCTATATTATCTCATGAGCTGCGATCGCCTCTCAATGCTATTCTCGGCTGGGCGCAATTGTTGCGATCGCGCAAACTCAGCGAAGTTCAGATAGCCAAGGCGATGGAAACTATTGAGCGCAATGCGAGGACGCAAACCCAGTTAGTAGAAGACTTACTCGATATCTCCCGCATGATTCGAGGTCAGTTGCATCTGAGTGTTTGTACTTGCGATTTGGTTCGTTTAATTGAGTCAGCCATCGAAACAGTCAATTTAGCCGCCCAAGCCAAAGAAATTGATTTGAGTTTTTCCCTGATTCCTTCTCCTGAAATGCAGCCGAATCAGTCAAGATTTTTAGTTTCTGGTGATATCGAGCGTTTACAACAAATCATCTGGAATTTATTGTCTAATGCGATTAAATTTACACCTACAGGCGGTAAGGTACAAATTACTCTTTCTGTGAGTGTTGAGCATGGTGAAGAATTACCCAGAACAATGACTAGCTATGCTCAGATTCAAGTCAAGGATACAGGTATTGGAATCAAGCCTGAATTTCTTCCTTATGTTTTTGACCGCTTTCGTCAAGCCGATAGTTCCAGTACAAGGTCTTATGGCGGCTTAGGATTAGGTTTAGCAATCGTACACCATTTAGTGGAATTGCATGGCGGTACTATCTATGCAGATAGTCGGGGTCAAAACAAAGGCGCAACCTTTACAGTTAAGTTACCACTGTTGTTACACAGTCAGGCAGTTATTTATGATTCAGTGAATAGGAACAACGCAGATTTTACTCATCAGTCCCCGGTTCCCTCTCTTTTAGGTGTGCGGGTGCTGGTAGTCGATGATGAAATTGACACTCGCGATTTTATCACTACGGTACTACAAGAGTGCCAAGCTGAAGTTAAAGCTGTAGGATCGGTTTCTGAGGCATTGCAGCTAATTCTAGACTGGAACCCAGATGTTTTAGTTAGTGATATTGCTATGCCCGAAGAGGATGGTTATTCATTAATCCGTAAGGTGCGATCGCAACCCCCAGAACAAGGCGGTAAAATTCCCGCAGCAGCATTAACAGCTTATGCGAGGGCGGAGGATCGGACAAGAGCCATCCAAGAAGGATATCAGTTACACTTACCTAAACCCATTGAGCCGGCTGAGTTAGCTACAGTAGTAGCGAGTCTTGTCATTCGTAATTCGTAATTAACCACATATTTTGCACTCCTGCACTGGAAGTCACGGAACCATCCAGGCGAAACCCAACAACCCAACCTCAGCCTACTACGTCAAGGCTAGTGTGAAATTTCCCCAAACAAGTTAATCTAAGATCCCGTTGCTTTATGGGTGTTGATTGCGAATGCCCCTAAATATATTATCAGCTTGTGCTTGGAGAAGTATATGTCCTTTGTGCCGTTACATATTCATAGTGATTACAGTTTACTCGATGGAGCCAGTCAGCTACCGGAATTGGTAGATTATGCGATCGCACTGGGGATGAAAGCGATCGCCCTCACCGATCATGGTGTCATGTATGGTGCTATAGAATTGATTAAAATTTGCCGTAGTAAGAATATTAAGCCAATTATTGGCAACGAAATGTATATTATTAACGGCGATATCACTAAACAAGAACGCCGTCCTAAATATCATCAAGTCGTTTTAGCTAAAAATACTCAAGGTTACAAAAACTTAGTTAAAATTACCACAATTTCCCACCTCGAAGGAGTGCAAGGAAAAGGAATTTTTTCACGTCCTTGTATTAATAAAGATTTACTCAAACAATATCAGGAAGGCTTAATAGTCACCAGTGCTTGTTTAGGTGGAGAAATTCCCCAAGCCATCCTCAGTAATAGACCAGATGCGGCGCGGAAAATTGCCAAATGGTATAAAGAAATATTTGGTGATGATTATTATTTAGAAATTCAAGACCACGGTTCCCAAGAAGACCGCATTGTTAACGTTGAAATCGTCAAAATAGCGCGGGAATTAAATATCAAATTTATTGCTACTAACGATTCTCATTTTATCTCTTGTTTTGATGTCGAAGCACACGATGCTTTGCTATGTATTCAAACTGGACAGCTAATTAGTGAAGATAAACGGATGCGTTATAGCGGCACAGAATATCTCAAATCCGCCGACGAGATGAAGCAGCTATTTCGTGACCACTTACCAGATAATATCATTGCCGAGGCGATCGCCACCACCGAAGAAGTCGCCGATAAAGTCGGAATTTACGACATTATGGGTGATCCTCAGATTCCCACACCACCCATACCCTCTGGTCACACTCCTGACACTTACGCCGAAGAAGTAGCTTGGAAAGGACTTTTAGAAAGATTAAATCGCAAATCCCGCAGCGAAGTAGATCCAGTCTATAAAGACAGATTAGAATATGAATTAAAAATGCTGCAAACAATGGGTTTTTCCACCTACTTTTTAGTAGTGTGGGATTACATCAAATTTGCCAGAGATAATAATATTCCTGTAGGACCTGGACGTGGTTCTGCGGCTGGTTCCTTGGTAGCTTATGCCATGAAAATTACCAACATTGACCCAGTACATCATGGATTACTATTCGAGCGATTCCTGAACCCAGAACGTAAATCAATGCCAGATATTGATACAGACTTCTGCATTGAAAAACGCGATAAAGTGATTGAATATGTAACAGAAAAATACGGTAAAGATAGAGTTGCCCAAATCATAACTTTTAACCGTTTGACTTCCAAAGCAGTCTTAAAAGATGTCGCCAGAGTCTTGAACATTCCCTATGGGGAATCAGATAAAATGGCGAAACTAATTCCAGTGGTGCGGGGTAAACCCACCAAACTGAAAGTCATGATTTCCGATAAAACCCCAGCACCAGAGTTTAAAGAAAGATATGATAATCATCCCCATGTGCGCCATTGGCTGGATATGGCCATCCGCATTGAAGGAACGAACAAAACCTTTGGTGTCCACGCCGCCGGCGTAGTAATTTCTGCTGACCCCTTAGATGAAATTGTCCCGCTTCAGAGGAATAATGACGGTTCAGTGATTACCCAATATTTCATGGAAGACTTGGAATCAATGGGTTTGTTAAAAATGGATTTTCTGGGGTTACGCAACCTAACGCTAATTCAAAATACAGTTGATTTAATTGAACAAACCCGTGGACATCGCATTGACCCAGATAACATTACAGGTGATGAAAGAAAAGCCCAAAGAATCTTAGCTAAAGGTGAACATAGCACCTTACCCAATGATGTCAAAAAATCCTACGAACTTTTAGAAGCTGGGGAATTAGAAGGAATATTTCAATTAGAATCTTCGGGAATGCGTCAGATAGTCCGAGATTTAAAACCTTCTAATATCGAAGACATTTCTTCTATTTTGGCACTATATCGACCAGGACCCTTAGATGCGGGATTAATTCCCAAATTTATTAACCGCAAACATGGACGGGAAGCAATTGATTACCAGAGTGCAATTCTAGAACCGATATTAAATGAAACCTATGGAATTATGGTTTATCAAGAGCAAATCATGAAAATTGCTCAAGATATGGCCGGATATTCTTTAGGACAAGCCGACTTGCTGCGCCGCGCAATGGGTAAAAAGAAAGTTTCTGAGATGCAGAAGCAGCGAGAAAAATTTGTCGATGGTGCGGCGAAGAATGGAGTTAAAAAACAAGTAGCCGATGAATTATTTGAGCAAATGTTGAAGTTTGCCGAATATTGTTTAAGCTCTGATACAGAGATTTTAACTGTAGAATATGGCTATATGCCAATTGGAGAAATTGTCGAAAAAGCCATTGAATGTAGTGTGTACAGCGTTGATAATAATGGTAATGTTTACACTCAACCCATAGCACAGTGGCATAATCGGGGAGAACAAGAAGTATTTGAATATACTTTAGAAGATGGTTCAATAATTCGCGCCACCAAAGACCATAAATTTATGACGACTGACGGGCAAATGTTACCAATTGATCAAATATTTGCCCAGGAATTAGATTTGCTGCAAGTGCATGGTTTACCGGAGTAAGAACCCCTCCCCGCAAGCGAGGAGGGGCTTTTAAGAGTTAACAGAATTGGTATAATTCAATCCTATTCAGATTCAGTCCATGCTTTAACACCTTCAATTAAAATACCGGCTGGTGCAAATATTATCTTAACTGTTTCAATACCGACTGCTGTCACAACTCTACGCAAGCGTATTTTCAGATTTTGATTATTTTCTATTGCTTGTTCAATAACTTGTTTGTCTCTCAGTACCGGATAATTATCAACAGCTTGATTAACAATTAATTCAGCTTCGACTGGTGTTGGTTTATTTTGTTCTATTTGCTCAAGTAATTTTTGAATTACTGTTTCTATTTCAGCAGTGCTTTCTGCTGTTCGGTAATTATTTTGAGTACCAATACTATCACCTTCAACACTTCCAGCAACACTGCTACCAGTGATAGGCGCGTGAAAGTTCATTTGTACTTTAGGAGTTTCTGACATAGTTGTATTGAGTTTATTGAGAGTATCGAGTAAAGGATTAGACTGATTCTCCTCTTCGGGTGGGGGAGAATTAAAAATTAGAAGATTATAAAATTCGCAACGCTTTTGAATTGAGGAAATTACTTCTAATATACTAGGCGATATATTAGCATAGCTCCGATTTTCTAGCTTTAATAAAAGTTCGTTTAAATGAGTAAGTAATTCAGAAATACCTTTTTGCTCCAAAACAAAGGAAGTTTGCCCAGCCACATGAGCATTTTCATCATCTAAATATCTTAATAGATGATAAAATACCATTTTATTTGAAGTCTTACTAGCAATTTCAGCTAACCAATGAACAGCATCAAAGCGAACACGCCATTCTTGATCATCTAAAGCTGGCAATAATGCATTAATTGCTTCATCAGTGCCGATTTGTCCTAAAATATAGACGGCTGCTCTGCGAACAGAAGAGTTTTTATCTAGTAAATTTTGACGCAAACTAGTTATTGTTGCTTCATGACTCATTCTGTCTATATCGACATCATATGGAGGAGTATAGCCAAGTGTAGCGTAACGTATTGTATTTCTAGGTGCCAAGAATATCCAAGGCCAACTCCTAATAGTACAAAAAACGTTAGATTGAACATCAACACCTCTATCTTCCAAATCCTGAAGTAGCTCAGGAATTTGTTCTTTACCACATATTTTAGCTAGCAAACCAAGGGCAAAACTAGGAATAAAACTGTCTTCCTTTGACAAAGTTTCGACTAAATCAGGAATAGCAGCTTCACCAGCTTTATCAGCTAAAACGTAAATAGCCTGCCCACTAATCAGATCACTTTCATCTTTTACAGCTTGTTTCAAAGCAGGGATGATTCCTTTAGTCCCAATTCTTTCTAATCCATTGAAAGCTGACAAACGCACATAATTCTCTTCATCTTGTAGAGCATGAGTTAGAGCAGTAATACACATTTCACTCTTAATCATTCCTAGTGCTTCGGTAGCAAAATAGCGAATACTAACATCTTGATTGTTTAAAGCTTGAGACAGAAAAGGAATAGCAAAATTCGAGTGTGTTCTGCCTAAAAGTATAATTTTGAGTTTTTGAGAAACATCTAACCCGATAACGAAACCAACTGTTTTTTCCTGTAACTTTAGCTTCACCTCTCCTGCTAACCTTGCCCCTAACTGCAAATCCACATCTAGGGCTAAATTGACCACTCGTAACGCTTGCTCTTCATTATCCACCAACGCCAACATCAGCGCTAGAGATTCTGTCCAGTTTAAATCATTCAGATAGTCCCGTTTCAGTTTTTCATCACTAATAAGGTTAAGGTAACGCCGTTGCAATAAGTTTTCTGCGGCGTAGTATTCCTGAAGCAGTTGGTGGCGAAATTCAATCTTTTCGTTATTAACAACTTGAATTAAATGATGGTTAATTAAATCGTTCAGCCAAGAGAAAGCACATTCACGAGGCTGATTAAATTTTTGTGTTGCTAAAAACTCAGTCAAAATGTTCTCAGCTTCACTTTTAGGGATATTCCATCGCAACTGAGTTGATGTTTTTCCGTGCATCATCTCAAAAGCTAAATGCTGCAACAGTAATGACCACCGACTGCGCGACTCGTTGCTGACAGGGACATCCTCTTTGAGTTTGTTGTCGTAGAGTTTGGTAAATCGCTGAAATGTTTCCCCAAGATTAGATGGGACGCTCTTAGTTTCTATGAAAACAGCACACAGCATCAAGAGTAAAAGAGGAGTTTCCCCTAACTCCCGCAAGCGTCCACCCAATTGCCGCAGCATTTCCTCGCCCACCTCTGGCAAATAGGCACAGACGAACTGCTGCATCTGCTCTTCTGACAAGGGTTGCATTTCCAGCTTTTTCTCAATGCCTAAATCAACCCCTAAATCCCTGGTGGTGAAAATCATCGATGTGCGAGGATGATTCCGCCGAAACGTGTTTAAGTTTCGCCGTGCATCTTCATTAGGTAACTCATTTATACCATCAATGAGTAGCAAAAATTGCCCATCCAACATCAGCGTTTTAATTCTTGCTTCATCTAGGCTTAATTGGTGTCGGCTCAAGAAGTTCTGAATCAATTGCAGTATGGAAGTGCTGTATTGTCTCAACTCCACCAGCACGGGAATCTTTGTCAGCTTCTCCCCTTCCCTGCACTTGTTCGCTTCTTCCCACAACAGCCGTTCTAAAGCGGTTGATTTACCTGAACCTGGCCGTCCTTTGAGTAAAACATGGTTATCAGCGTATTTCCTTAGCCCTTCCAGAACATTCAACCGTTCGATTCTTTCTGTCTCCGGCGCTTGTCCTTCCTTTTCGGGTAGCTGAATTGTCTGCACCATCAACCCCAAATCCCAGCCTTCAGTCCGTTCTCGGTATTCAGTCGGTGTGTAAAAATTTTGCACCTTTCTGTAAGTCAGATCCTGGCAGATAGATTCTAGATATGCTTGAAAATCAATGCCTTGCTCTGCAACCATGCCAGTGAATTAACTGAATAAAGCTAAAGTCTATTGTATATCAATAAAATTCGGTTAAGTATTTCTTCCTTCTCTTTCTTCCTTGGCGTACTTGGCGTACTTGGCGGTTCGTTAAAAAAAAGAGTTATTCCAAAACATTCAATATTTGTTCTTCTGTAATGTTGACTGCAAAGTGCAAATATCCAAGGCGCGATAATGCTTGATAGCACGTTAACAGGAAAATAAAATCTTGGATACAAAATTGCTCATCTAAATAAAATACTCTGCAAACACGCCAGTTAATCAAGGTTGGGAAAACTACACCACTTTGCAAGTAAAGAAAGTACACATCGGAAAATGATAAATCTTGTGGGGTGGGCATCCTGCCCGCCCTGATTTCAGTAATTATACATATACAGTTGAATCACTTTTGCTCTTCCAATGTTTTGGCTGGTATTTCAATTGCTTTAATATCAATTGTCCCGTCTGGTGTGAAGCGCTGAAAATGACCTTGTGTTACTGATAATTGCTCTCCACAATTAGGACACTGCAATTGAGTGTTATTTAATCCTGTAAATTCATAATTGCAGACAGGACACTGGTCATTCACTAAATTGCGTTGTAGCCACCAGCGAAAGCCCAAGAAGGCGACAAGGGGTGTCACCAACAGCAAACCAACGATAATTAACAACGAATTCACTAACCACCCTAAGCCTAATGATGCTAGCAACCAGAAAACTGCTAACACAGTGAGCCAAGGGCGTAGATTTTCAAGACTCAATTGCAAAGATTTCAGGCTCATTTTTTAAATTATTGTCTTGCTCTTCCTCTAGGATAGCGAGTTTAATGGAGAGTCAAAAGCCTACAGTCAACTACCAAAAGTCAAGAAATATTAATTGCGTCTTGGGACTATGGGCTGAGGACTTAGGAAAAAAGCAGTTTTTGTAAACGCTGTTGAAAGGCTTTGATCCCAAAAAGTGCGATCGCTTGTTCTCTTAACCATTCTCCATGACAACGCTGATCGTGACCTTGCAAAATTTCGATAGCAGCAGCTGCTACCGCCTCTGGGTCGCGGTGCGGTACTCTCCACCCCAGTTTACCATCCTGCAAGGGGTCAGCCGAGCCGTCATCATCACCCGATAACACTGGTACACCGCAAGTCATGGCTTCTAAATAGACAATACCAAAACCTTCTTGAGAGGGCATAATATAGGCATCAGCGAGGCGATAGTGTGCGATTAACTCTTCTGTAGGGACAAAACCTGCAAACACCACGCGATCGCTCACTCCTAAATCTTCTGCTAGCTGGGCTAATCGTGCTTGGTCATCACCGCGACCAATTACCAAATATTTGACTTCTGGGAAAACTTCAACGATTTGGGGTAAGGCGCGAATCGTCACATCTACACCTTTGTAGATATCTCCTGACCACAGTCGCGCCACGGTCATTAATACTTTAGTACCAGTTAAGCCATACTTCTCGACTAACTCTGGCTGTTTAAAACCAGGAGTAAATTGATCGCCATCAATGGCACAAGGTAGCATCTTGATTTTATCAGGATTGAGACCATTGGCAGCACAAGCGCGATCGCGACTGTAACGGCTAATTGTCCAAATGGCATTTGCTGAAGCTAAAGCGCTTCTTTCACTGTTTTTCAGAGGTTCCCAAACTTCTTTACCATAAGTGAGGATTGTGTAGGGAATACCCAACGGTTTGCACAGGGTTTTAATTAATACGGCTAGCTTTATATGACCACAATAAACGTGCTGGGGGCGTTTTTGTAAAAGAAACTGCAACAAAGCCCCAGCCATTTTCAGCCTCCCAATTTGAGGGGATTTATTTTGAAAGTAATGAAATTTTAAACTATCGGATTCTAACAAATTTGAGTTGTCAACACTATCGCGCAACAAAAACACTTCGGCTTTACAGCCAGGACGAAATCCCCGATAAGCCCGAAAAATATCCTTGACATAAGATTGAATACCGCCTTCAAGGGCAAAAATCTCTAAAAATACAAAGACATGGTGAGCTTGTTTGTTAAGTTGATGATCTGAAGTTAATTTTTCTTTAACTGTATTAATCCGCATTTAAATTTCACTAAATTACGGTAAAAATAAACCTAAATTAATTGATTTTATGACAAAACTATTTTATAACTGAAGATTCCTGATCAAACCTTCTACCTTTAATCTTCTCTAGCATATTTGAGAATCAGTAAACAATTTTTACCATCTGCACTGCGTTCGTAAACAACATGGTCAGCCAATCGTCGCAGGAGAAACCAGCCATATCCCCCTACTTGCAGAGTACCTGGCTGTGGTTCGGCGATCGCATCGGGATTAAAGGGTTTTCCTTGATCCCAAATTCTCACCTCCAGTCTGTCAATCCACAGACTAACTTCAATTTCTATGGTCGTTTCTGGTGGTAAAGCACCATGAGCGTGACGAACTGCGTTGGTAAAACCTTCAGCTAATGCTAAATTGAGGCGATAAAGTTGGCTTTCTGACCAGCCAAATTGAGACAAATATTTTAGACAGAATTGCTCAAACCATTGTTGTACGTTGTTCAGGAGCTTTAGTTCGCTCTTCACCGCCAGATGGTCTTGCTGCACTATGGAAAGCATTGACCGTGACTTGAATAAAAGTTTAGTGAAAAATGCCTGTATTTGTAGCTTTTTAGTGATGTTTGAGTTGGGAATGTATTTTCTATCCCATACTCAAAATCCTCAATTCTACTTAGATTAATAAAATTGACACCTGTACGTTTCAAAATTACATCTGCCAAAAGTATGAGCAATTGCTCAATTTTTAGCAAGTCAGCTTTCTGCAATCAACTGCTAAATTTGGTAGATGATCTGAAAACGACAGGTGTCAAAGGCTATTTGCTGCCTAGCTTAGAACAATCCCAATGTCAAGGATTTATCCAATGGTAAAGCAGCACCAATACCTAGCCACAAGGTAATAAATGTACCAACCAGGAACACGGTAGTCGCAACTGGACGACGGAAGGGATTTTGGAACTTGTTCACGTTCTCAATAAAAGGAACGAGGATCAGTCCCAGAGGCACAGCGGCCATTGCTAATACTCCTAAAAGTTTGTTAGGAAGCGATCGCAAAATCTGGAATACAGGATACAAATACCACTCTGGTAAAATTTCCAAAGGTGTGGCAAAAGGATTTGCTGGTTCACCTGTCATTGCTGGGTCTAGTACAGCTAGAGCCACAATACAAGCAAATGAACCCATGATCACAATTGGAAATACATACAATAGGTCATTAGGCCAAGCAGGTTCACCATAATAGTTGTGACCCATGCCTTTGGCGAGTTTAGCTCTTAACTGAGGATCGCTCAGATCGGGTTTTTTGTGCGTTGACATACTTTAATGCGCTCTCCTGCTCAAATTCGGTTAAAGCGGTTGTGAAAGCCATCAGCTATGAGGCAAACCCTAGCCTGCGGCTAGCCGCCCGGAGGGGGTCTACAGCTTTCAGCTTCAAATACAAGTCTTTGTTCTTATTGTCGCTTATAAGAGATTAATTGCTAATTTCTCATAAGTTTAAAACAAACATTTGCATCTGGAAACTTAAAGCTGTGGCCTTTTTGCATTTTGGCTTCATGATTTCAGATTACAAAGGACCGGAAATACCTTGTTTGCGGATCATCAAGAAGTGGAACAGCATGAATACTGCAATTAACCAAGGTAGTACAAAGGTGTGAGCGCTATAGTAGCGAGTCAGGGTTGCTTGACCAACACTAGAACCACCGCGTAACATATCAGAAATAAAAACACCAACTACGGGAATTGCTTCTGGTACGCCACTAACGATTTTTACAGCCCAGTAACCAACTTGGTCCCAAGGTAGGGAATAGCCTGTAACACCAAAAGAAACGGTGATTACAGCTAGGATGACACCACTAACCCAAGTCAACTCGCGGGGCTTTTTGAAACCACCTGTGAGGTACACCCGAAAGGTGTGCAGAATCATCATTAACACCATCATGCTGGCAGACCAGCGATGGATAGAGCGAATCAGCCAGCCGAAGTTCACACCATTCATGATGTACTCTACCGACGAGTAAGCTTCAGCCACTGTTGGCTTATAGTAGAACGTCATTGCAAATCCAGTGGCGAACTGAATCAGAAAGCAAACTAGGGTAATTCCGCCCAAGCAATAAAAAATATTTACATGGGGAGGGACATATTTGCTAGTCACGTCCTCTGCGAGCGCTTCAATCTCTAAGCGCTCCTCAAACCAGTCGTAAACGTTGGCCATACAATCTCAAGTTCCTAAAAATCGGTTGCGGTTGCTCAATCTCCCAATTTAACAATTTTGGGATTTTCACAAAGGGAAATTTGTTCGTTTGCTTTTCAGCCTTCAGAGTGATCAGACTTTTCACAAACTTAACACTCTGTAAATAGGGAATATATTGCGTTCTCTTGGCAAGCTAACCCCAAAATGCTATGTACCAAGTGGATCTTATCGTTTTTTGAGTGGAATCCACCTCATCGGTTTTTTAAACAAGTTGATGAGAGGAATGCACCACTTCTATAAAAAAAGTAACATAGTTGAGATATAGATTTCATCAACGACGAGATAACTAGGCATTTTTGGGCAGTGTTTTTCGCCAATTTGGGAGCAGGTGGAGTTTGGAAATGGGGTTCATGCAAAAACAGGTTTTTCGACTAGGATTTTCACTGCTAGTGGCGTTTTGGTTGGCGCTGGGCGCTCTCATCCAACCAGCAGCAGCTTTAACGAATGAGCAAAAACTAGTTTCAGAAGTTTGGCGAATTGTCAATCGCACTTATTTAGATGAAACCTTTAATGATCAAAATTGGTCGCAGGCGAGGCAAAAAGCCTTGGAGAAGCCGTTAAAAGATCATGAAGCAGCTTATGCAGCCATTCAGAAAATGCTCAAGACTCTGGGTGATCCTTTTACCCGCTTTTTAGACCCGGAGCAGTACCGCAGTTTGCAGGTGAATACTTCTGGTGAACTGACTGGGGTAGGGTTACAAATTGCCCTCAATCCAGAGACGGGAAAGCTGGAAGTAGTGACTCCCATTCTGGATTCACCAGCAGATGCAGCCGGGATTAAACCTCGCGATCGCATTATCAAAATTGAAGGCATTCTCACAGAAAATTTGACTCTTGACGAAGCAGCTACCAGAATGCGGGGTCCTGTGGGTAGTTCCGTCACACTTGTGATTGAACGAGATGACATCGGAGAAAAAGAAGTCAAAATAGTGCGCGATCGCATTGAGCTTAACCCTGTGGTAGCAGACCTGCGTTTTTCTCCTCAAGGCACGCCCATTGGCTACCTGCGCCTGACTCAATTCAATGCTAACGCTTCAATGGAATTAGCACACGCTATTTCTAGTTTAGAGAAAAAAGGCGCGGCTGCCTATATTTTAGATTTACGAAATAATCCAGGAGGGCTATTACAATCAGGAATTGAAATTGCCCGTCTGTGGTTAAATTCCGGTACCATCGTCTACACGGTAAATCGCCAAGGTGTTCAGGGCAGTTTTGAATCATTTGGTCCAGCCTTAACAGATGATCCTCTGGTGATTTTAGTCAATGAAGGAACCGCCAGCGCCAGCGAAATTCTCGCCGGGGCGCTGCAAGATAACGGTCGTGCTACCTTGGTCGGTGAAACTACCTTTGGTAAAGGCTTAATTCAATCCTTGTTTGAATTATCCGATGGTTCTGGCTTGGCAGTTACCATTGCTAAGTATGAAACACCTCAGCATCGCGATATTAACAAATTAGGAATTAAGCCAGATACAGTCATTTCCCAAGCATCAATTACCCGCGCCGAAATTGCCACCGAAGCCGATGTTCAGTATCAAGCAGCCCTGGAATTATTGAAAACAAATTCCGTGTTGGCGGGAGTAGGGACTGGGGACTAGGAAGAGGCAGAGGGGCAGGGGGCAGGGTGCAGGGGAGAAGATCAGAGCAAAGGTTGTTAAGCAACCGTCCGTGTACAGTAATTTCCAACTCACCCCCGCTAGAAAGCTCCCATGCTCCCCCTCTTCTTCTGGGGACTGGTCAGCAGGTGTTAATTTCTTGAATCGTCAGCCGGGAAATATATCAGGATATTGCCTTGGTTTCCTACAATAAGATTAGAGGTTTCCCCTCATGTGTCCCAATTTGGTGGAAAAGCAAAGACGGCGCGTGAGCAAAAACCGTAACTGAGGAGTGGTAAACATTGGGTAACAGAGTTGCAATTCTTCACAATTAACACTGGAGAGTTAATAACTTCTGTTCACGGTTATAGACAAATTGGGGTTCAGAGTCGATCTGGTAGTGAAGGCTGTGGTACCGACACACTAGTGAGATATTTTTTCCAAACTACTAAAGATCACATGACATTTTGGTTTCTCCTCCTACTGGGACTAGCTACTTATCTAATAGTTCAGCGCAGCGTCGCTCAAATCACCCGCACGCCAGTTTGGTTGCTGTGGCTGGTGTTAATGACTCCATCTTTGATATTGAGCGGATGGACACTGATGTATGGAAGGCAACCACCCCCGCCATCAGCACTGGTTATTTGGCCATCAATTATCTGCGTTTTGTTATACTGGCTGTTGTTTCAATGGGGTCGGAGAACGCCAAGAGATACACAAACTGCACCCCAGGCTATTGAGTCAGAATCGGCTATCCATCCAACCGCAGAAGCAGTACCAGTGCGTCCCATTGAACCAACGGAAGAAACTCTACTAAGAAATTGTTTTCCTTGGTCTGTGTACTATATCCACAACATCGAGTACAGACCCCAGGCTGTTATCTGTCGTGGTCAGATCAGAACAACACCTACTCAGGCTTATCAGCAGATTAAGGCGAATATTGAAGCGCAATTTGGCGATCGCTTTCTTTTGATTTTTCAAGAAGGTTTCAATGATAAACCTTTCTTTGTACTTGTCCCTAATACTCAAGCAGCTAAAAATACCAGCAAGACAGACAATATCACACGTCCAGCATTAGCTGCATTTTTGGTATTAGCTACTTTGGTCACTACTACTTTGGTGGGCGCGACCATCGCCGGGGCTGACCCCAAACAACTCGCATCTGACCCAAGTATGTTGTTACAAGGATTACCCTATGCTTTAGGGCTGATGACTATTTTGGGTACCCACGAACTTGGTCATTATTTGACAGCGCGATACTACAAAATTCGGGCGACGCTGCCTTATTTTATTCCTCTGCCCTTCTTTTTAGGCACTTTTGGCGCATTTATTCAAATGCGTAGTCCTATTCCTAACCGCAAAGCTTTATTTGACGTGAGCATTGCTGGGCCACTGGCGGGTTTTGTGATCACTTTACCCTTATTAATCTGGGGTTTGGTTCATTCGGAAGTGGTGCCGATAAGTGACAAACCGGGGCTTTTAAACCCGGAAGCTCTCAACCCGAAATCTTCAATTTTATTAGCATTGCTCTCTAAGCTCGCATTAGGGAGCGAATTAACGTCAACTTCAGCAATTAACCTTCATCCGATCGCGATCGCAGGTTTTCTGGGGCTAATCGTCACAGCTTTGAATTTGATGCCTGTAGGACAATTAGATGGAGGTCACATTGTCCATGCGATGTTCGGGCAGAAAACCGCAATAGTCATTGGTCAAATTTCCCGCTTATTACTACTACTGCTTTCTTTAGTCCAATCAGGATTTTTGATCTGGGCGATTATCTTATTATTCATCCCCTTGATTGATGAACCTGCCTTGAATGATGTCACGGAACTAGATAATAAACGTGACATTTTAGGATTGATGGCAATGGCATTGTTAATCATCATTGTCCTGCCATTACCGCAGGCGATCGCTAACTTATTGCAAATTTAAATTTGATTAGGGATCAGGGGGATAAACTATTAATTAATTTTCCCCCTATTTCCTCATGTCCCACTAACTGGAAGCAGAATCAGCCGTTTCTGATACTTTTGCAGCTGATGTGCCACCCATCCGGATTTCCGAAGTAAAGGAAGCCATACTAAAGCCACCAAAACGCTTGAGGACACTAACCCGCATCCGTAAATTGGGGCTAGCAAACCACAATCGTTCTTCAGAAGACATCGTTTCGTACTCTGTAATGAGAGTCAAAGCGCCATCGCTACCCATCTTATAGCTACCAGCAACGGGAGCTTTCTCCGCATAACCCATTTCTCGCAGTAACTTACCTTCATGGGGATTAACCGCATCGGGTATGGTAGCTAACACAGTAGAGCCAGTGTGTTTTTCTTCATCCCATTCCATCGTGCCATTCCAGGTAACTCTAGCGCCACAGGAGGCTGCGCTAGGAGCAATTTCGTATTGTTCACATAGTTTTATCACCTCTGGATGATCTGCTGGCAGACTCTCAATTACTAGGTCTGATTTGCCGTCTTCAGATTGTTTAAAAGCCAAATGGTGACTAGTCCGATGGGAAAACCATTTACCAGCACTCAACTCAAAAAATTCTTCAATATTCATAAATAAAATTACCCTGAAACAAAATCCTAAACTTCCTACTGGTGATGAAAAAGTAGCAGAAGCTGTGGAGATTAAGCTTGATTGGCTTTGTCTTCCAGCCGCACCAGAGAAATCCTCGCTGCTTCCGAAACATTGGGATGCTGATCTTTTTCTAAGTATTTTAGAGCTGAAACACTCTTAATAGTAGGAAGATTTCCCAAGGCTTCTGCCAGACGTTGGCGCACTAACCAATCATCAGACTGAGCAAAGCGCAGGATACTATCCACAGACTGAATATCTCGGATTTCCCCTAGTGCGGAAATTGCCGCTTCTTGTAAGACTGTTTCGCTGCTATCCAATGCTTGAATTAAAACATCATGGGCGCGTGGATCTTTAAGATTACCCAAGGAAACGGCTGCACTAAAGCGCACTAGCCAATCAGTATCTTCATAAAATGTCCGCGCCAGTGCTTCAAAGGCTCTAGCATCACCTAAATAGCCTAAAGCCCCAGCAGCATCGGCACGAATGCCATAATCTGGGTCATTTTCCAAAATTTTGACTAAAATTGAATAACATTCTGCTGTGGGCTTAACTCCCAGGGCAAATATAGCCATTGATCGCAGTTGCAATGATTCATCATCCAATACCTTTTTAATTAAAGGTACTGCGTCTTCAGGGGATAGATTACGCAAGCTGGCCAGAGCTACCATGCGATCGCGCAAATTCGGACTTTCTAACTGAACAGATATTTCTTCTAAGGGTAGAGCAGTCATTTAATTATTAACGCTTTCTTTACTTATCTTTACTTTAACTGATTCTCTTGTCAGGCTGTGACCATCGCCACTCACGAGTTTGGTGCTAACGCTCTTTTATGACTCTGGAAAAATCAAATATTCGTAGAGACTGTATCAGATTTAGCAGTCAGAATTAACACTTAGCTGTGCCTCTAGTATGAAGTGAAACTGATGTAGTGGAATTACGTTAAAGGTATGTCTGTCGAATACAGCGTCAAACCTTTAGGAGAATCACAATGGTTCAACTCAGCGAACGCCCAGGGACTAAAAAAATCACCAACTTACAAGATAAGTTTATCTACGAAGTTGGTGCCATGTACGATGCTGAACATCGCTTCTAAGAAGCGCAGCAATTGATGCACCAATCTTGTCAAAATAAGCAGTTAAAGTCTTTGATAGAGACACATATTCGAGAAACTGAACAGCAAATTCAGAATTTGTCACAGGTATTCAACGCTTTGGGTCAGGAACCACAGCGAGTGACTTGCGACGCTGCGGCTGGGCTTGTCAGTGACGGTCAAAAGCTCATGCTATTGGCTGCTGATAATCCTAAAGTCCTGGAGTTGGGACTGGCTGGAGCGCAGTCCAAGGTCGAACACCTGGAGATTGCTTGCTATCGTGGCTTGATTAAGGTTGCTGAACAGATGGGTCAAGAAAAAGTTGTGCAGTTGCTCCAGCAAAACTTGCAGCAAGAAGAACAAACAGCTCAAAAGATTGATCAGTGTATGCCACAGCTAATGGAGGAGGCTACATCTAATCAAGGTTCGTCACGTAGTAAATCTCATTAAAGAGTGAGTTAAAGCCCCACGGATAAATCCGGGGGCTTGTAAACTAGATGCAACAAGTTGTTTGACGAATTTACTCAGCTAACGCCCTGGAGGTGACGGCTCGTTGTAACTGAGCTAAAGCGCGATTGTAATCTAAGATGGCTGTGATCCGATTACCTTCAGCTCTTGTCAAGTCATTTTCGGAATTAATCACATCAGTTTGAGTACCTACGCCGGCTTGGAATCGCAACCGAGCCAAACGTAGAGCTTCTCTGGCCTGTTCTAAAGCAGTATTGGCAGTTTGAACATTTTCCAAATTAGACCTTTGGCTAGAAAAAGCTTGTTCTACCTGAAAGCGGATTTGGTTGCGCTGTTCGCCAAATTGAGTTTCGGCGATCGCAATATTAGATTTAGCCTGAGATGCTCTGGCTCTAGCGGCTCCCCCATCGTATAAATTCAGGCTCGCCCTGACTCCCACAGAATAACCATCAGTCAAACTCGCACCATCATCGAACTGATCTAACAAATTGTAGCTAGCAACCAAGCTAACCTGAGGCCCTAGAGCTGAAAGTGCTTCTCGCCTCTGCTGTTCATTGATGTTACGCTGTGCCAATTGCTGTTGCAGCTCTGGACGATTTTGAAACGCTAAAACAATACTATTTTCTAGGTCTTGGTTCCATAAACCAGCTAATTGCACAGGGTCAGCCGCACTAATATTCACCGATTGTGGCACACTTAAGCGAGTTGCTAGGCGGCGACGGGCAATTTGCTGTTGGGAGCGAGAATTAGTGAGTTCTTGTTGAGAATTAGCCAAATTCACTTGGGATTGCAACACATCAAATCGCGTACCAACTCCAGCCCTTTCTAAAGCTTGTGCATCTCGTAAACTAGCCTCGGCATTTTCCACGGCCGACTCAGCAATGCGGACTCGCTCATCAGCTTGTTGCAAGTCGTAGTATTCCGTAGACACGCTCAGGCGAATTTCTTCAGACTGGCGCTCTATAGCCAATTCCCTAAACCTTACCTGTTCTTCAGCCTGACTGATGTTAGCTCGCCGTCTGCCAGAAGTAAAAAGGTCATAGGTGAGTTGAGCTTGACCCGTAAAAGCTGTATTAGCTTCAGCGCCAGCAGATGGTGCATTGAATTGTCGCGCTTGTTGATCCAACTGTAGCTGTTCCGCAGCAGAGCGACTACGACTGATATCAGCATTAATACCAATATTAGGCAACAAAGCCGCTTGAGCCTCACGCAGAGCAGCTTGGGCGCGTTCTAGCTCCAATAAAGACACCTGTAAATCTCGATTATTCCGCTTTGCCAGTTCTAAGGACTGTGCCAAAGTAATCGGCTGATTGCCTTCAAGTGTCACCTCCTCTGGTTTGGTAGGAAATTCTAGAGGGTTTGCACTAGGAATCAGATTATCAGGAATTTCTACAGCACCAGTAGGCGCAAATTCCACTTGTTGTTGCACGGGAACTTGCTCAGTACTATTCGGTGCAACAGACTCAGATTCTGGTTGCGAAGGAATTTGCCCAGTATTCGCTGGAGGAAAATACTCCCTTTCTGGTTGCGAAGGAATTTGCCCAGTACTATTCGGTGCAACAGATTCAGATTCTGGTTGCGAAGGAATTTGTCCAGTATTCGCCGGGGGAAAATACTCAGATTCTGGTTGGGAGTTAACTCCTTCCCAACCAGTATTTCCCAAAGCTGAGGTGGTGTTCGGAGTAGACGAATAACTCTGAGCGATGAAATTCCCACTCAGCTTTTGAGGTCGGCAGATACTGACATTTGAGCAACTATCCCTAACCGCAGTTGGTAAAACTGTCGCTAACTGAGTTGCCAGTTTTTTCGGAGACGCTGCTGGTTGTCGTAAAGCAGAGAGGGAAAAACTGGCTAGCTGGGCTGAAGTTCCTTGGGCGGTAACAGTAGAAACAACTGTTTTCTCTAACTGCTCCTCAGAAGTAGCAACGTGATTTTGTTGTTGATTGCTGTTTTGGGCAGCATTTAATGAATGTGTGAAACGGGAAGATTCACCTTCATCTTTTTGAGAGTTTTTTTGTATAGGTATACCAGTATTTCCTCTCAAGATAACTGGGTTACTCTTACTACTTGAAGACTGTAAATCAAGTGTAGTTAACTCAGATTCTGGTACTACGTCTGGAAAAATCAGTGTCTTAGTACTAGGCAGTTTGGTACTAATATTGTCTCTCACCCAGGTTCGACTATCAGTAGAAGTCAAGACACTAGGAGAAGACGCAAGTTGTATGCCACTTACTGTCCCAGCCCAAGCAGGCTGGGTTGTTAATACTGCTGCTGTGACACCAGGTAAGAAACTATAGAATAAGTATTGTCCTTTCACCGCATCCCCTCACACGAAAATCAATACTAGCGGCAGAAAACCCTTCTTCTCCAAAGAATATAGCACGATCATAAATTTAGATATGAATATACCATGACACTAAATTTAGGAATCGGGACTCTGTTTCTTTTCAAACCGTTGAACTATGCGAGACAATTCCGCCTTTTCATCGATACTAACGCGGGTAGGCGCACCACTAATAATTCGTTCGTAGTTACGGAAAGAATCTTTAATTTCGGGACCGTTAGCAGTAATATTATACTCACGAATACCTTTGTCGTGCCAGGAACCGCGCATTTTAAAAACATTAATTGCCCGTGACATTTCACCACGAATTTCCACGTACTGCAACATTAAAATTGTGTCAGTAATTGTAGAAATGTGGGAGTCAGTAATGGAATGTAACCCCAGAAATTGGTCAGTTGTATTGGTAAAAAAACCAGTTATTTCTTCTTGTTTAGCATAACCAGTTACACCGATGACAAACTGGCGGAAGGCATTATTGCTCACTCCTCTAGCGAGTGCGGAAAGAGAGTCAATGGCAATGCGGGATGGCTTAAAGACGGCAATTTCTGATTTAATAATTTGCAAGTGGTCTTCTAAACCAGTTGATTCAGGATAGGTACAAATTATTTTGAGTAAACCTTGACGTTCTAATTCTTCAAAATCAATTCCCCAAGAATAGGCATTGCGAGATAGTTGAGCGCGTGATTCTTCATAAGCAAATAATATTGCTTGTTCACCCTTCATGCAGGCATCTTGCAAAAATTTACTGACTAATAAAGTTTTACCAGTACCAGTAGCTCCCGTTGTCAAAATAATAGAATCTTTAAAGAAACCACCCCCACACATTTCATCGAGAATTTTGACTCCAGATGATACTCTGACATTAGAAGAGCGTTGGGTCAAGCGCATTGCTCCCAAGGGAAAAATGTTGACTCCTTCATTGGTAATTGTAAAAGGATACTCGCCTTTCATGTGAGTTGTACCCCGCAATTTGAGAATTTCCATTGTGCGGCGGCGACGTTCTCCTTCTAATACGTTACGCACAATTACCACATTATCGGAAACAAATTCTTCTACTCCAAAGGAAGCAACAGAACCGTATTCCTGGCTACGTTCGGTGGTAATAATCGTTGTGACATACAGTAGCTTGAGACGGGCTACAAGGCGAAAAATCTCGCGGCGCACAACGCCCATCGCTTCATACTGCTGAAAGACGGCGGTGATTGAGTCAATAGATACTCGTTGGGCTTTATATTTACGAATTGCATATTGCAAACGCTCAATCAATGCCGAAAGGTCAAAGTTACCAACAATATCTTGGCCTTCGGGATCTGGTGAAGCATCGAGAATAAATAACTTACCTTCGTCAATTAGTCGTTGTAAATCCCACCCAAAAATTTGGGCATTTTTAATAATATCACTGGGGGATTCTTCAAAGGTAACAAATACACCCGGTTCATCAAAGCGGGTAATCCCGTTGTAGAGGAATTGCAGGGAAAATAAAGTTTTGCCTGTACCAGATGTACCACTAACTAAGGTAGTTCTACCAATAGGTAAACCTCCGTGGCTAATATCGTCAAAGCCCTCTATCATCGTGCGAATTTTTTCTACCCCAGCAATTGGGATGTTCTTTGGCGCTGCTTGGTCTTTTTCGCTCATTGCTTATTATCAAATGGGTATTAAACCCGGTTTTTATATGACTAAAGTAAACTTGGTAATTTGTGTTCCAATTTGTATGATTAAAGGTTTTTTACTCTTCCCAATCTTCTTCACTCAATTCTTCATAAAGTAAGTCTAATCCAATTAATACTCTTTCTCTGTCTGATAGGTCACCAATTATTTTCCGAACCGGTGGGGGCAAAATTTTAGATAATGTTGGTGTAGCTAATATTTTGTCTTCTTCGGCTAGCTGTGGGTTTTTTAGCACGTCAATTACTTTCAACGCATAGACACCTTGGAATTCTTGTTCTAAGATGTCTTTAAGTATTTTTAAGGCTCTTACTGAATTAGGTGTGTTCCCTGCTACGTAAAGTTTGAGAACATAAGTCTTTCTGGCTTTATTCATTTTAGTTTATTTAGAAACAAAACATCTATAATGTTCGCAGAGGTGAGCGAGGATATCTATGAGTGCTAACCGATAATCAAGTAATGCTTCATCGCTTCTGCCTTCTAGTCTTAGCTGTATGGAAAAGTCTTCAATTAGTTCCATGTGAAATTCTATTATTTGAGGCACAGGAATATTAGCACAAAATACTGCATCGATAAATTGATCAATTTTTTCTTTCAGAGTTTTATCTGTAGTAAAGTAATTAATAAGTATCTGACGATAATCTGATTTGAGTTGTTGTAATAATACCTGCCGATCAACTTGAGTCATCTGCGGAAAGAACTGCTGTGGTTTTTGCGTCGGGTATGGAAACAGATAAAATTATTTATTAGTTAAATTTTTCTTAAGATATTGTTGCTACCAATTGAGTAGGTAGTAAATTTTAGCAGTGGTAGTAGAGATTATAAGAGAGAAGCATAATTGCTCGCTGGTGTATTAGCACCAAGCTCCACGTCTGCTGGCGAAATCTGAGTTTGATGGCTAGTTTAGCCGGATGATCTCAATTTTTGGCAACATCGGGAGTAAAAATCAATCAGAGTAGTCAAATCTGTATAGTTATATATCTGAATTAATCACCCTGACCAATATTGGTGGACTATCTAGATCAGATACGGATCACACTTGTCAGGTGATCTGTAGTTGTGTATTAAAGTGGCAAGTTGCCTTGGGGAAAACACCTGATGTCAAAATCTAGTTGATATCGGGTTGTGAGTCACCAGATGCATTTTAATCAATGCGTTGTTGATCAAGCCTCTGTTGTCAATAAAAATACTTTAGTTAATTGATGATTCACGTATGCATATTTCTCTAGACATAGATCCTTTGATTTGATTGGTTGCTAAGATACTTAAACTAACTTAAAGTATCGTTTCATTCTAAATCATTATAATTCCTCAAGGTTCTAAAGCGAATCTTTGACCCCATAATTGTTTTAGTTGTCACTATTGCAGAGGAGTTGCAACACCATCCGGGAACTTACAAGGATATTTATTCTCCTCAAATTCCCAGTGGCAAAGGTAACGAGTCAATTTCATAAGTCGTGTCTGTTAAGAACGTCGCCGTGAGCGTAATCGAACGGCAAACTCATTCATTGTTTCAATGGCGTTGCAGCTGTAACAAGAATCGCTAAAATGACTCTTCTGAAAGAATATTGCTTTGCTGCTCGAACACTATTTGCCGTAGTGCTGATGGTGAAGCCGCAAGTTTCCACAAAGAAGAATGACCCTAAAAGGTTTTTTATGTCAATGCTACAGTACCCGCTTTATGACTTTCTAGCAACCGTACCCAACTGCGTAGAAACAAGTACCCTGGCTATCGTGCTGGAGATTTTTGAGCAAGAGCAGTGCGATCGCTTGGTAGTAGTAAATCAGCAACAATACCCTCTAGGAATGGTGCAATCTACCCGGTTAACCCAAAAATTATTGGCAACAGGGGTTGATCAGCAAGTTTTGGACTTGCATCAGCCGTTGTTAATCTGGGATAAAACCATGATGCAGCCAATCCAGACGTTACCCGCGACTTATTGTGTAGAGCAATTTGAGCTACTTTTACGTTACCAACAGAGCCAAACTGACAATCATCTAGATTGGGCGCTGATTGATGGGGAAGGGAAATTTTTAGGGTTGCTCAATAGCGCCAGACTGTTAAGAGCATTGGCTCAAGAAAAATTAGCAATCAATACCACCACCACCCAATACTCACCTTCTGCACAGAAAACAGTTAACAATATTTCCCCTGACTACCCTCACCTATCCAGTACCAGAACTAAAACTTACGAGCGTGGTGACAAGTCAAGACTGGCGCGACCGAGGAGAATAAATCAACGTCAATCGGTACATAAATCACTGGTGCAGCTATTAGAATTACTGCCTTGGCCGTTAATGCTGCAAACTCGAACAGGTGAAGTAATAGCCAAAAATCCGGCTTGGTGGGAACAATTGGGCGCATTGAAAGATCCAGAAGGTATCCGCAAACAAGTTGAAGCCATACTAGCCCCAGCCCAGATTAAAACGGCTACAGAATACGCCAGCCCACAAGCTACGAGATTTCATAGTTATGATCGGGGGAATGAGCATGGCGGCGAGGGACATCCTTTTTCTGTGAGGAATCAACCCGCGCCCCTTGGTCCATTTTTTTCACCACCATCAGAAAACCTGCATGAGCATATACCCAATCACTGCTTTTTGGATAGCCAAAAGGGTACTTGTACCTGTGTTGTGGAAGTGCAGAATGGTCAGGAGCGAATTTGGCAGTTTGCCAAAATTCTCTTAGATAGTCCGAAATCAGAACTTCTATTTCAGGGAATGTTTCCCGGAAAATTTACGAGTGAGGAAACTGCGGCGACTCTCAAGGCGAAACGGGGTAATGATTTATGGTTAATCTTAGCTACTGATGTGACTGAACAGCAGCAAATATATAAGGAATTGGCAGCAAAAAATGCGGATTTGATGCAATTAAATCGGTTAAAGGATGAATTTTTAGCTTGTATTAGTCATGAACTGAAAACGCCACTGACTGCTGTTTTGGGACTATCGCGATTGCTAGTAGATCAGCAGTTGGGTGAACTGAACGAGCGCCAAGCTCGTTATGCGGGACTAATTCATCAAAGCGGACGACATTTGATGAGTGTGGTGAATGACATTTTAGATTTGACTCGCATGGAAACGGGACAGATGGATTTAGCTTTGGTACCGGTGAATATTCGTGCAGTGTGCGATCGCGCCGTTACCGAAGCCAAGGCCGTCCACACTCAAACGACCAAAGCTACCACTACCCCAACGGCAAATCTCCTTTCAGAATTTGCGATCGCCATTGAGCCAGGCTTAGAACAGATAGTAGCCGATGAATTGCGCTTGCGTCAAATGCTAGTACACCTACTTTCCAACGCCTTTAAGTTTACGGTAAACTCTGGGGAAATTGGTTTGCGGGTCAGTCGTTGGGAGGGCTGGGTGGCCTTTACAATTTGGGATACAGGTATTGGTATTCCTGAACATCAGCAACATTTAATCTTCCAAAAATTCCAACAACTGGAAAATCCCCTCACCCGCCAATTTGAAGGAACTGGACTGGGTTTGGTTTTAACCAGAGCTTTGGCTCGTCTCCACGGTGGTGATGTCAGTTTTTTATCTCGTGAGGGCAAAGGTAGCCAATTTACTTTACTATTACCACCCAGTCCGCCCACAGCAGGCTTAACGAGTCCTGAGATCGGAATCAAAGAAAATGGCCAAATCGCAATTCCTGAAACACGAGAAAACATTACTTCACCACGTCAACGCTTTGCCACAACAGCCCAACATCAACCTACTAGCTCACAACGCTTAGTCCTAGTAGTGGAGGCTGTAGCCCGATATATCGAAGATTTGACCGATCAGCTCAAAGGGTTAGGTTATCGCGTCGTTATCGCTCGTTCAGGTACAGAAGCAGTGGAAAAAGCCCGCCGTTTGCAACCCAAAGCGATCTTTCTTAATCCTTTATTACCTTTACTTTCGGGTTGGGATGTGCTGACTTTGTTAAAATCTGATCCTGCAACCAGACACATTCGGGTGATGGTGACAGCGACGGGAGCCGAAAAGGAACAAGCATTTGCTAATCGCGCCGATGGTTTCCTGAATTTACCAGTCCAGCATCAGGCTTTGGTACCAGTTTTAGAAAATTTAGTTCCTGAACCAGCAATTGGGCAGTCAGGGTTAGACTTTGGTAAAATTACGCCAAAGACAACGCCATTAAGAATTCTGCGGTTGGTAGAACATAATTTAGAATCAATTCACCCCCAACCTTCTCTGCGAGAACATCGGGTGATTGAGGTGGATGACTTAGATCAGGCTGAACTCTTGGCGCGGGTTTGGGAGTTCGATGTCATTTTACTAGATGCTCCAGTTTCTCTGGCACAAACCTATCTACAACAGTTAGTTCAATATCCGATCTTGGCTGAGATTCCATTGGTGACTTGCGATGTCGCCACGACTCTGGCGGCTTCTCAGATACCTGGTTTGTCGGTGTTTCCTTTCTTGACACCATTCTGTGGGGAGAAGGATAATTGTAGCGATAGCGAAACGCTGCTGCTTTCAGCAGATCGCACTGATCCTTTATTATCGGTGTTACAAATTGCATCTGGTATATACTGTCCACCAAGCATCCTGGTGGTAGATTTGACGATGCTGGATGATTTACCACAGATTCGGCGCAAACAGGTCAGGGATAACCAAACAGTTTCAAAATCTTTACTCAATAACGACATTACACAACGGGGATCAGAGTGGTTCCAAGCTTTAATTCAATATTTACAAACTGCTGGTTTGAAAGCAGCAATGGGCCGTTATTGGGCAGAAGTTATCCAACAAATTCGTCACCAGAGCGTTGATTTACTGCTGATTTGCTTGGGTGATTCGTCTGTTCATGAAGAAGTGCTAAAGGAGCTAAAAGCCTTGGCAGATTTACCGTTTGAGTTGCCACCGATTTTGGTAATTGACCAGCAATTAAATCAGACTTGCAGTCCTTATCTGTCTGAAGGTTCCCCAGGGGAAGATAATCAGTCGATTCAGAGTGAATTGGATACAGCCGAAAATGTGATGAATGAGTTGGCGCAGGTTGTCGTCCGCATCGCGTCTCGTTCCCGCAGCTTCTCTGTGAAAAAAGAAGATACGGCGAACCAGATTTTGCCTCGTTCTATATCAATGGAGGATTTATTAATTCAGATCAATCAAGCTTTAGGTTTGACAGGAAACAGGGATCAGTAAGAGGTTTGTTTTGGTTCGAGCTAATTCGAGGAAGATATTCTAAATGCTTCTTGTTTGATTCTTCTCAAGGAAACTCGAATTAACTGATAATTGTCCCTAGTCTCTAAAATATCGTAACTACCGGGTTGCAAGTCCATTTTCACCAGGGCTTTCGGTTCCGCTATCACTAGCAAGGAAGAGGACTGTGCTGGCTGTGAGGTGCGATTTTGGATATACTCTACAGCATCTTTTGTCAGTTTAATATAATGAACAGGTTTTTGCGTGTAAAAGGCTACGCTTGGTTTTTTAAAACCAACCATAACTAATTCTTCGTCTGATTGTGTGGTTTCTAATACCAGGGCGGATAAGTCTCTTAAGGGTTGCTGACGCAGTTGATCCATGAAAAACAAGGCTGGCATTAAAACAATGATCAAGAAAAAGATAAATATCAGTAGATTTACGTTAATTATATTGTGCCAACGGCGACTGATTATCAAGGCGGCAATGATCAGCGCCCCAAATATCCAAATCAATCCCCCTAGTGGTGGTAAACCTGCGTTTTGAATGAGTAGGGGAAAGCCGGGGGCAACTGAATTATTATTGATGATATGAGTGATCTGAAACAGTAATACTGCCAATACTGTAGCAAAGATCACGTTTATCCAGGCGCTGATTTTCATAGAAGAGAACGCAGAGGGCATATCTTGGCTGTTTTCGGGGAAAAAGTCGCTCCATAACAATGCTACTAAAATCGCAACGGCTGGCATTAAGGGTAATAGATAGCTGGGCAGTTTAGTGACAGCAATGCTAAAAAAGCCGAAGATACTGATAAACCAGATACAGGCAAATAATCCTAATTGTTGGGAGCATTCTTGGGATAACCAATGCGATCGCTGCCAAAATCTAGTTCTAGCAATGGCTATGGGTAAATAGACAGAGTATGGTGCAAAGCCTAGCAGTACGACTAAAAAGTAGAAGTACCAAGAAGCTGCGTGACCATTAACTACCTCTGTGAAACGTTCGAGGTTGTGATAGCCAAAGAAGGAATTAATATAATCCCAACCATTACGCCAAGTTACGAGGATATACCAGGGGGCTGATAAGGCGAAAATAATCAGCATACCTATGAAGGCACGCATTTGGGTGAATATTTCGCGGAATTTGCCCACATAAATCATAAATGCCCCGATAATCAGGATGGGCAGAACAATTCCTACGGGACCTTTGGTCAAAATCGCCCCAGCAATGAGGACGTAACAAGCCAAATACCATTTGTTTGGCCATGGAGAGGCGGCGGATTTTGGTTGAGTTTCTTTGTGAGTTGCGTACCCTAGAAAAAAACATAATAAGGCTGAGTCCATGCAGCCAGTTAGCATCATATCGGATACACCGGTTCTTCCCCAGACGATCATCTCAGGGCTGAGTGCTAGCATGGCGGCGGCGATTAAAGCTGTTAAGTTGCGTCGCGTCGGGCGTGAAACTTGCTCTAATTCGTCTTTTTGGGAGAAATACCACTGTACTGTGTAAAAGGTTAAACCGATGACTCCTACGGATGCGATCGCAGAAGGTAGGCGCACTGACCACTCGTTGACTCCGATCATGGCATAGGCGATCGCTTGACACCAGTAAATTAAGGCTGGTTTATCAAAACGAGTTTCGCCATTAAAAATGGGAGTAATCCAATCACCTGTTACCAACATTTGACGGGAAGCTTCCGCAAACAACGGCTCTGTTTCATCAATTAAGCCGACACTGCCCAAATTCCACCCATAAGCCAGCCAACTAATTACAATCAGTATAGTCACAGCAAAAACTGGACTTTTGGCTAGATTGTTGCACCACTGGTTAACAGTACCCGGAACACTTAGTTTAATCCTCATTATTTATCAGTGAATATCTAAAAGTTAAACATAACTAGTCAATAGTCGTTGACTAGCTATATTTTGTTCTTGCAGAGAGTGAATCTCATCTCGTCAAGGATTGAGTACCAATGACCATTCTCGATTTTGGTTGTTCCATTGCGGCACAGAAGTTTCCCCCACCACATATGGCCCCCAGTAACGGCGAGAACCATCTTGTGCAAAGGCAACTATAACATCTCCGGTTTCCAACTTCAGATTCCCATCGGGTAGGGATAGAATCAACCCCTTTTGACTACCTTCTTGGGGATCAAAATCCCAATGCGCCGGCAGATCATTCTGAGTTTTTTGATCACCAGAGTTTTTCACCAGGGGCTGTCGTGCTAGTAAGGCTAGGCGCACAGGCTGGTCTGTTTGATTGCTGAGGCGTAAATTTCCTTGATTCTTGACATTAGCACTTGAATTTTGACGACTTGTCAAAATGTGAGGATCTTTGAATCCGATTTTATTGGTTTGGGTAGTTTCCTGAATCAAGGGACTCGGACTAACTGTTTGATCTGGAATAGGTGCTGCTGCAATTAAATCCTGTTCTGATGCGTCAGTATCTGCCGACTCAAAAGATACACTTATATCCCAGCATCCCACTATGAACGCAAGCAGCCCTAAAGCAGAAACTGCAAGAGCAGTTTTACAATTTACTGGAAATTTCATATTGATAATGGTTAACAATAATATTTTGTTTAGGCTTGACCAAATACTAGCCTATTATCTGAAGGGGTAATTCCGGATCTTTGGCTACTAGCTGACTCTAGCTTCTTGTATCATCACGATCAACAATGTATCGAAAATATCATTTTGATCAGAAAAGTTTGGCATAAATAATTACATAAGTTCTCAACTTAAAAAAGGTAAAAAAAATTGTTAATTCTTAATAATTACCATAACAAACGCCATCAAGGAACAAAATCTGATCCAGCAGTCGGAAATTTCTGTGTATAAATACAAAAAATAGCTGTTCAGAATTAAGTAGTCTAAGTAACAAGGTATTTTTCGTGAAATTCTCAGATTGAACTGGGGAAAATTCTTTATATATTTTAATATTTTGGCGTGAGTTGCGGTTACTACTTTGAAATCAAACAGACTCTTGCTAGGATCAATGTTGGGGAAATGTTACCGTTTCGCAGCAAGTCCCTACGTAATTAATGCAAAACACTCGTCTGACTAATTTATTCAATTCCATTGCGGGGCGTTTGGGGGAATGGTTTTTAAATCCTTGGCGACGTTTATCGTTAATGTTGATTAATTTCTTTTTTGGTTTTTTTCTAGGAACTGCAATTTCTACTATAGCTGGACAACGAGGTGTATCAGATATTATGATATCTGGTTTTCTGGTGGTGCTGACAGAGGTGACTAGCAGAATATTTTATAGTCGCCGCTTTTTTGAGAAGCGAACCCTGTTGGTAGAATCACTCAATGTTCTCAAGGTCGGTTTTATCTATAGTATGTTTGTTGAAGCCTTTAAACTGGGGTCTTGATCATGGATTCTTGGGCGAGTAATGCAGATCCAACTTGGATACAGCCAACAAAAGCCGATTTACTCAACTCTGTTTTGCCCAGTTTTAGCCAATTCTGCGAAACTAACCTGCATAAACCACCGAAAGAAATGTTGGCGATGTTGTGGGATGTATGGCTACCACTGAGTATAAAACTAGCGTTTCATCGCCAAGGATTGGGACGGCCTCTGATTCAGGGAATTTTAGGTGGACAAGGTACGGGTAAAACTACTATGTGCCAGGTTCTGGGGTTGATTCTCCAGCAGTTGGGATATCGGACTCTGTGTTTATCTTTAGATGACTTGTATAAATCTTATAGCGATCGCCTGGCTTTAACTGAGGAAGATCCCCGGTTGATTTGGCGGGGTCCACCAGGAACCCATGATCTGGATTTAGGTTTAAATTTATTGAATCAGATACGTCAGGGTGAAAGTCCAGTCAAGGTTCCCCGGTTTGATAAATCTGCATACAACGGTGCAGGCGATCGCACTACTTCAGAAATTGTTACAGATATTGATATTGTCCTGTTTGAAGGTTGGTTTGTAGGCGTGCGACCAATTAATCCTGATGTATTTAATCATGCACCGCCACCAATTTTCACAGAAGAGGATCGGGTATTTGCCCGTGATATGAATCGGCGACTGAGTGATTATCAGCCATTGTGGGAACGATTAGACAGTTTAATTGTGCTGTATCCCACTGATTACCGTTGTTCAATGGTATGGCGTAAACAAGCCGAACAACAAATGATCGCGGCTGGTAAATTGGGAATGTCGGATACACAGATTGAAGAATTTGTCAACTACTTTTGGCGATCGCTACACCCAGAATTATTCATTACCCCCTTAGTGAAATCGCCCACAGCCGTTGATTTAGTGATTGCAATTAATCCCGATCACACTATGACTGCATTCAAATAAATTAGGGAAGAAACTGAGTTTTGCTCATCACCAGGAATCTAACTCTTTGACTGAATTAACTTGACTAAATCATAAAATGGTTGCCAATTATCTTCTTGGGCGATAGGTTCCCAAATTGATTCAATCAGAGGTCTTAATAATACTGTTTGGGGATTATGAGCAGCCAGAGTTTGGGCAATTTTATTCATCTGTTCCGGCTCAAGAGAATTGAGAATTTTATGATACAGCATACACCAATTCTCAAAAATATTTGATGTTTCTGATGTGGTGAGAATTTCAGAATCTTTCATCACTCGTTCTGGGTCTTCGCGCCATATATTCTTAAATGTACGCGCCATTTCATAGAAAAACTGGTGATATCCAACTTGGCTATCTTCTAAGAATTGAATAGTTAAATTTAACAACTCATTTGCTTCTGGTAAATTCAACTGCTCAAAACCTAACTTTTTCAACATTAGCGCTCGGTATTCAGCTTGATAATACTCATTAAATTTTGCTAATTCTGACTCCATTTCGGCTTTGTCAATCATTGCCTTTAATGGTTCTTGGAGCAGTTCTAAATTCAACCGACAAATACTTGGTTGATGGCTATAACAGTAGCGTTTATAGTAATCAAAATAAGCAGCTGTAAAATTTGGGTCATAAGTCGGAATGAACGCATAAGGGCCATAGTCAAAGCTTTCCCCTGTAATTGACATATTGTCAGTATTCAGAACTGCATGACAAAAGCCAGCTGCCATCCACTGCGCTACTAGTTCTGCTACTCGTTTGACTAATTCTGCATAAAATAAAACATACTGATTTTTTTCCTCAATTAAGTGAGGGTAATAATATTGAATTACGTGGTCTAAGAGTTTCTGGGTTAAATCTGGTCGCTGCAAATAATGCAAGCGTTCAAAAGTGCCAAAACGGATATGGGAACTATTCACCCTGACCATGACAGATGAGCGAGTCGGTGAAGGTTCATCACCCCGCCACAGAGATAAACCGGTTTCAATCATTGTCAAACAGCGAGAGGTGCGTACCCCTAATTGATGCAATGCTTCTGCTGCTAGAACTTCTCGCACTCCACCTTTAAGTGTCAGCATTCCATCACCACCACGAGAGTAGGGTGTTCTACCGGAACCTTTTGTGCCAAAGTCGTATAATGCGCCATCAGTAGCGCGGATTTGTCCGTAGAGAAAGCCTCTACCATCACCTAAGTTAGGGTTATATGTGCCGAACTGATAGCCGTGGTAACGCAATGCTAATAATGGTTTGCGTCCCTGAAATTTACCAAAGGCGTTGCTAAAATCTGCGTCTGTAACTGCTTGGGGGTCTAGTCCCAAAACAGGTAGGACTGCATCATTGCGCCAGCGTAAGATATGCTGGGGAAAGTCTTCTGCACTTACTTGGTCGTAGTAATCATCACCCAAAGATTCTAGTGCTGGTTCGTAGTTGAGGGTGAGGAAAGGATTGTGAGAATTTTCGTTGTTGGGAGTTTGGGCCAGATTCATTACGAGCAAAGCTAATTGATTGTACCTTTTATCCTACCGTCGGCAGCAGCCAGTGTGAAGTGAATTAGATGAAGATCGCTGTGTTTTCAAGTGATTAAATTGAAGATTTTTACGATTTGAGGGGATTTTGTCCGCAAAATAACCTGTTTTTTTGGCATATTTATTCATAGAAAAAAATCTATTTATCGAGGTACACTGAAGAATTAATTGACCACAGATGAACGAACCCAGATAATTTTGTAACTTCCAACTACAAATTTTGTCTGTTTGTAGTACGCCCTGTGGGGGTTATTGCCTGCACACAAACAGTATGAGATCAATATCCATGCTGTTCGCAATTATAAAGAAAATACACATTTGCAATCTATAAAAGAATCTCTGCCAATGCATCCGACTAAAAAAGTTACCGTACCTACTCGCGTTATCGGTTTAATTAGCGGCACTTCTGTAGATGGTATAGATGCTGCCTTGGTGGAGGTTTCTGGTAGTGATTTGGATTTGAAAATTGAGTTGCTAGCAGGGGCTACATATCCCTATACCCCGGAATTAAGAGAAAGAATTTTAGCCCTTGGTGCAGGCGTTGCGATCGCAATGGCAGAATTAGCCGAAATAGATGATGCGATCGCCTTTGCATTTGCCCAAGCTGCTGAAAATATCCAAATCGGTCAGCAGCCAGCATCTTTAATTGGTTCCCACGGTCAAACTGTTTACCATCGACCACCTCAAGCAGCACACAGCACTCCTTTAGGTTACAGTTTGCAATTAGGTCGCGGTGCTGTGATTGCCGATGTGACAGGAATTACGACGGTGAGTAATTTTCGCTTGGCGGATATCAATATTGGTGGTCATGGTGCGCCCCTTGTGCCGAGAGTCGATGCTTTTTTGCTCAGTGATTCAGTCCACGGACGTTGCATTCAAAATATTGGTGGAATTGGCAATGTTGCTTACATTCCGCCTCGTGGTGGTGACTGGCTCTCAAAAATTCGTGGTTGGGATACTGGCCCTGGAAATAGTTTATTGGATTTGGCAGTGGAGTATTTAACTGATGGTGCTAAGTCCTATGATCAAAACGGCAATTGGGCAGCCAGTGGAGTTCCTTGTGATTCATTAGTAGAACAATGGCTCCAGCAAGATTACTTTCATCTACCCCCGCCTAAATCTACAGGTCGTGAGTTATTCGGTGTGGCTTACCTGCATCAGTGTTTAAAAGATGCCGCATCGTACCAACTCAATCCGGCTGATTTGCTGGCGACACTCACAGAACTGACGGTGGCTAGCATTGCTCACAGTTATCAGACTTTTTTACCCCAAATGCCGCAGCAGGTGTTATTGTGCGGTGGCGGTAGTCGTAATCTGTATTTAAAACAAAGGTTACAGTTATTGTTGCCGTCAGTACCAGTCTTGACTACAGATGAAGTCGGCTTGAATGCGGATTTTAAAGAAGCGATCGCCTTTGCTGTTTTAGCCTACTGGCGACAGCTGGGGCTGACTGGTAACTTACCTGCGGCCACGGGCGCACCTTGCGAAATACTTTTGGGAGAAATGCATTCACCAGTCAGGATAAGTGGCGTTGAGAAATAGGATCAACAACGGCAGAAAAAAAGATCAGGATTAAATCCCGGTTTTGCATGATCAATTATGACTTTTGAATTGTTGATCACCCTCCTGATCTGGAGGGCTGGAGGGCAAATCAGTATGGCAATAGTATTTCTATTTACGTCATGCTGTAGGAGTATTGGATCAAGACAAGGAACATACAAGGTGGCTCACACTTTTTTATTGGAACCAGGGCGCTGGACAATGGAAGGCAATTGGCTGGAGCGTGATGGTAAGCCAATCAGCGTGAAAGGTCGAACCTTGGTGGCTTGGAGTCGCGATAACTGGTTCATGATGGCAACAAAGCTGATATTTCCAGGTAGCGATCGCGCTGAAATCTTTCTCCAATATAAAGGGCGATTGGACAAGGAAGAGCGCCAATATAGTTTTTTACTCCAACATAATCTTTTAGGAAAAATTGAAGGTGAGGGTTGGATTGGTGTAGATAGCATTGTGCAGCATTACTGGGTACTAGGCGATCGCCAACGTCGGAGTGGCTTTGAAACCATGCACCGCATCTCAGAAGAAGCATATTATCTTAGCGGTGGCGTAATGGCAGGTCATGTCTTAACCAATACAATCGAAGTGAGCTTAGAGCGTCAGGAAGGTTAAACACACGGAGCGCATTCGCTGTGTTTTTTGCCAGTGTATATCTAGTTAGCTAAAATTGGGCAACCTAAAAGTAGATTAATCTCAAACTGCATAAATCTACCACCTATTGTGTAGGTGTTAATCACTTTTATTGAAACTTGGAGTCGAATTTTCTATGTCAGACCCCAACATTGGTCGCTTACTCGGCAAACGCTACCAGCTTCAACAATTAATTGGTACTGGGGCTATGGGTCGGGTTTATCGTGCTAAGGATATGTTGTTGGGAGGCGTACCCGTAGCTGTAAAGTTTCTGGCCCTATCCATACAAAATAAAAAGATGCGGTTGCAAGAACGCTTTGAGCGAGAAGCGAAAACCTGTGCCTTACTAGGGCAAAAAAGCATCCACATTGTCCGAGTCATGGACTACGGTGTAGACGAAAATGACACGCCGTACTACGTCATGGAATACTTACACGGACAAAGCCTCACCCTGATTATCCGCCAACAAAGGCAAAGTCTATCTTTCCCCAGATTTTTGAGTATGGCGCGTCAAATCAGTTTAGGGTTGAAGTGCGCTCATGATGGTATCCCGGTTGATGGCGCAGTCTACCCAATTATTCATCGTGATATCAAGCCCAGCAATATGCTGGTGATTCAAGACCCTAGTTTTGGGGAATTGGTCAAGGTGCTAGATTTTGGGATTGCTAAATTACTACAAGCAGATAGCGACCAGACAAAATACTATTTAGGGACAATGGCTTATTCCTCTCCCGAACAAATGGAGGGTAAGGAATTAGATAATCGTGCTGATATTTATAGTTTGGGCGTGATGATGTTTGAGATGCTGACAGGCAAAATGCCCCTCGTCGCACCAACTCACTCCTTTAAATCATGGTATAAAACACATTGCCATGAACAACCACGAACCTTTGCTGCGGTTGCTCCCAGCTTGCAAATTCCCCAGTCAGCCCAAGATTTAGTGATGAGTTGTCTGGCTAAAGCAGCAAGCGATCGCCCCCAAAACATCAGTGATATCCTTGAAGTTCTAGAATCTCTAGAACACACTGATCACCAGCCCACAACTTCAACTGATGATCATGCAGCTACTCACACCCTGGCTATTAGGGAAGAGCTGGAGCCAAAAAAAATCGTTCATTTGCCAGTATCCTTACCAAAGGAGAAAGAAGATATTGTTCGCAATCCTTCCTGGCCTGCTAATAAACCAATTGCGGATATTGTTTTCCCCAAATCCATCCAGTCCCATGGCGAAACCCTACCAGCCCTATGGGTGATGCTACCGCAGGCAGAAATTAACAACCGCTTAATCTGTAATATTTATAATCAATTTCTGTTTGTTAGCACTCCCCACCCAATGTTGCTCTGGATTACAGTCATCTACAATCGCCAACATGGTGCTAAATGTTTACCTTATTACTTAGACCTGAAAACTAATCTGGGTCAAGAAATCGCCTCTTTACTCGCACAGCAAGGTTTGTATCGTGTGTTGTTATTTGCACGCGAAGCACCAGATCGCTGTTCTCATGTCTTACTATCCAATCTTGACCCAGCCCAACCCCAACGACTGCAACAATGGATAGCAATGAGTCAAACCTTTGTCTCCTCTGGTAATTCTCAGCTGAGTAAAAATTTACTTAAAAGCGAGTACGGAAAAATTAAGCCCACAATTCTGGCAAAGTTGGAAACACGCATGAATATTTCTAGATAATTTTTAGGTCATCTCTTAGCAACTCGAAACCCCCTAAATACGAGCTTTTGTCAAATGTAAATCTTTGTTAAGAAAAATCTAGTTCCGCTTGTAAGCTTTATTGATAGAAAATATAATAGGTATGAATGACAGCAGAAAAGTTGCAAAACTGTATTTATAGCAGTACAAAGCTCATTGAAATGTATGAGATACATCCTGCTTGACTGAGCCTGCACAGCAGCAATTAAGAGTTCCATCGCCTGTAGGCAGATCACAAATTAATAAATTTCATACTAATAATTGTCTGTATTAAAACCCTACAGATCAGTGTAAATGAAAGAAATAGTCAAACAACCAAAATTTATTAAATTAAATTTGGTCAAGCCTGATGTTTAATTTCACCCAAAGCCATAGTAGATTAGTCAAACAATTGAAAGCTGATCATCTGACTGAGTAAAGCTTGAGATTTGGAATTATCAGTATTCAGTTGTCTATTTGAGTTGACGCCCCAGCATCCCCAGCTCTTTTCCTCCCTGGAACTAAGCAAGAGAAGGAGGTCGCCCACCGCGACACACATACACTCTATGCCATAGTGGAGCCTGAATCTAAGCCCCACTGATGCTTGAGCAACTCTTGATAGGTTGCTTCGCGCACCATCATCTGTTCATAAAGCTTCACCAAAAAGTCTTTAGCTTGGTCGTTGCTCATATGCTGTACTTGGCTAGCAAAGGAGCGGATGCTAAATTGTTGTTCCAAAGATAGTTCGATGGGTTGGCTCATAATAAACTCCAAGAAAAACAATGGGTTACATTTATATCGATTACAGAAGTCCCGAATGTATAATAAGTGAATCAGTGCATATTATTCATTTGTACCTCTGTATTAAGAAAGATAACAATTGTTTGACGAATTGCCCACGTCCTTATGGGTAAAATTTCTGTTTTGATATCTTGCACCTCAGCCAACCGATGTACCACCTGGGTTTACCAAAGCAAATCTTGGGCAGAAATCACTTTTTGTAGACCATCGGTAACTTAGTTGGAATACCCTGATTTACCTCCCACTTCTTTCAACGTCTCCTGTAAGCAGGTGCTGATCTAGGGGTAGGAAAAGGTATGAAGGGTTAATTATATTTGCCATATATGATTAAGTGCAAAAAGTCAAGTTACAAGATTTTGCAGTATCAATCTCCAATAGGTAAATTTGGAGCTTAAAAATATTTGTATCAAGTTGTAAGTACGAAAAATGCTCAGGCTGAACAAATCGCTGAGTATATTTACTAAAAAATCATTTATTCGCTATTTTGGATTTTAATCGTCATTAGTCATTAGTTTTTAAGCCCACTTGGGGCGGGGTATCCACCCCAACGAGCTAATAACTAGTGACTACTTCATCAATTAGCCCTGTGCGCTTTTGGGTGGGAACCAAAATTGCTCATCTCAACTATCCTGGAGCGTTTTCTTCGAGTGAAACCATGACGATTGTGATGTTATCGTGTCCACCCTGCTCTTTGGCGGCTTCAATGAGAGCAAGGGTAGCTTCTGACAATGGGAGAGAGTTGCGGAGGTGATTAGCAATATTCTGTTTGTTCAGTTCTTCGGTCAGACCATCACTGCATAGCAGCAGGCGATCGCCTATCTTAACATTGAGCGGTTGCACATCAACTTGATGCAAGTCTTCCCTGCCCAAACACCGGGATAATATATGGCGGTAAGGGTGATTGCGGGCTTCTTCTTCAGTAATATCACCTAGCTTGATTGCCCTGGAAACCCAAGTATGGTCTTCAGTCACCTGTTGTAATTCGGACTCCCGAAACCGATATAATCTGGAATCACCAACGTGAGCGCACCAAGGCGAATCAGGCGAGCGAAAAATTATAGCGACGACTGTAGTCCCCATATCGGCGCGTTCGGGATGCTGTTTTTGATCCTGTATAATTGCTTTATTTGCTTGCCATAGGGCTTTTTCTAGCAATTTGTCAGTCGATTCAGCAGTATCCCAGTGGGACACCAAAAAGGCTTGAATTTCTTCCGTGGCGATGCGACTGGCTTGTTCACCCCCAGCATGACCACCCATACCATCAGCAACAATAAAAAATCGCCCATCAGGATCGATATAGTAAGCATCTTGGTTACTAGAACGAATAAGTCCCGGATCGCTTGAACCGGTGAAGTTAAGTTTCATAATTTTTGAGAACAATTAATACGTCCGGTCATAACGGTCGAGGCGTGATAGCAAGCGAATCAGGATGACTGAGATTGCTGCTGCAATTACACCAGCTAGCACGGCCAGCCATATATAACGATTAACTAATAAAATTGTAGCCGAAAGAGTAAATCCACTGATTATTAAAGCGTAAGTTGTCCCTAGTTGGATATTGCTTTGCCTTCTTAGCAGACGCTCCGTTTCTATGGAACGGACACGCACACGCATATCTCCGCGTTCTAATTTCTCTAAAGTATCCTCTAATCTCCGGGGTAAACCGAATGCAGTGGTACTGACTTGAACTGCTTGCCGACTTAACTCATTGATAAAGCTATTATTATCAGGACCATTCATATTTGTTATTAGTTGCATTGCATATGGTTGAGCAACTTCCATAAAGTTAAATTCTGGATCTAAGCCTTTACCTACTCCCTCTAGAGTAGAAAAAGCTCGCATCACAAAAGTGAAGGTTGCGGGAAATCTAAATGGCTGATTATAAGCTAATTCATACAAATCGTCACTGATTGCGGCCACAGACTGATTTTCAAAGGGCTGATCCATGAAATGGTCTAGCATATACTGGACAGAACGCCGCACAGGCCCCATATCATCCGTAGGTGCGATCGCCCCCAAATCGATCAGAGACTGGACAACGCGATCGCCATCTTTTTGAGCAATACCAAACAAAGTTTCCATCAGTCCTTCACGCACATTAGACTGAATTTGCCCCATCATCCCGAAGTCGTAGAAAATTAAATCACCATTGGGACTAACAGCAATATTACCTGGGTGAGGGTCAGCATGGAAAAAGCCGTTATTAAGCAGCTGTAACAAATAAGCTTGAGCGCCTTGACGTGCTAACACCTTACGATCTAAACCGGCGGCTTCTAAAGCTTCGTATTGACTAATTTTAATTCCGGGGAGATATTCTAAAGTTAATATTTTGGGTGAAGCATAACGCCAATAAACTCTAGGGACTTTTACCCATTCATAGCCCCGAAAGTTCCGGCGAAAAGTATCAGCATTGCGACCTTCATTGAGATAATCAATTTCTTCCCAAAGAATGCGACAACATTCTTCGTAAATACCTAACCAATCTCGCCCCCGTCCCCATTTCGGGTGGTTTTGAAAATAGCGGGTAATTCCCTTAAGAATCTGTAAATCGATTTCAAATAGTTTCTTGAGTCCAGGGCGCTGTATTTTCACAACAACTGATTCCCCGGAGTGTAATACAGCTTTGTGTACTTGCCCTAAACTAGCAGCCGCGAGGGGAATAGGTTCAAAATTCTGGAATAATTCCGGAATTTTTTTGCCTAGTTCCGCCTCAATACTGGCTTCTACTTGCTCATAGCTAAAGGCGGGAACTTTATCCTGTAACTTTGCCAATTCTTCCACATATTCGCCGGGAAATATATCAGCGCGAGTAGAAAATAACTGCCCGACTTTAATAAAAGTTGGACCCAAGTCCAACAGGGTATTACGAATCCAGACGGCTTGGGCTTTGCGTCTTGCAACTTGTTTAGCTTCAGTCACACCGCCAGCATAACTCCAAGATTTGTTGTAACGCCAAAGCTTGAACATTAAGGTCAAGACAAAAGACCAAATGTCCACAAAGCGCCGTCTGCTAGAGTAGTTTTCCCGATTCCAACGGTATGCTTTCTCTGAATAACCTGTTTCCATATTTTTTGTTTACCGTTGGTTGTTAACCAAAACACTTGGATGAAAAGACACTCTGAATTTTTGAACTATTTCCCAGCAAGTGTCATGTAATCATGACTAATGACTAATGACCAAATTTATACAGAATTGCTGCGATAACGTTGCAATTCATTGCGTAAGAGGGCGATTTCGGCTCTAAGTTCATCGATTGTTGCTTGTAAGTCAACAGAACCAGAACCAGAGTAGCCACCGCCGGGGGTACTTTGACCTGCATTAGCAGCTTCTGCTGCCCGATTTGCCCGTTCTAGGACTTCTGCTGTGAACTGGCGCATTTGCTCTCTAGCTTCGGCATCAAATTTGCCCAAATCACTCAAAGCATCGGTTACAGCCACTTCTAGATGCTCATTAATTACTTCGGCTACAGCTCTGCCTACGAAAAAGGCTTGTAAAAGGGGGTTGCTCATAAATTTTTGTTACATTGCTCCGCAAGAGAATTATAACTTGCCTGTCTGCTTTGCGGCTTCTGCTGAAGAGGAAGAAATTTAGACTAGTCAGGAATGACTAAATTACCACAGGCTCTAGGAAATTATAAAGTAGCAAATTTATCTATACACAGGCGTTCACGTAGTGTACCGCAGGCGATCGCATAGCATAAAAATGCTAAAATCGACTCATAACTACTTGATGCCATACTTATTCTATGACCATTGCTCAAGAATTAGCTCCCCAAGCAGGCATCTCTAAAGATGTTATCTTTCCCCCTGGTGATTTATATAGTGATGAACCTCCCTTGGAAACTGAACTACATCTACGGCAAATAATTCTACTTTTCAAATGTCTGGAATGGCTATGGCGAGACAGAAATGATTTTTATGCGGCGGGAAACCTAACTATCTACTACAGTCCCCACCAACGCAAATCACAAGACTTTCGGGGACCAGACTTTTTTGTGGTGCTGGGAACGGAACGCAAAACTCGGAAAAGTTGGGTAGTTTGGGAAGAAGACGGCAAATATCCCCATGTCATTGTCGAAATTCTGTCTAATTCTACAGCAGAGACAGACAAAGAATTAAAGAAACAAATTTATCAAGATACTTTCCGTACCCATGATTATTTTTGGTTTGACCCCTATACATTAGAGTTTGCGGGATTTCATTTAGTAGATGGAGAATATCAATCTCTAGAAGCAAATGAAAAAGGGCATTTGTGGAGTCATCAACTAGGTTTATATTTGGGAGTTCATCAGGGACTAGTGAGATTTTTTACATCCGTTGGGAAATTAGTGCCGACACCTGAAGAAACAGCAGAACAAGCAGAACAAAAAGCAGAACGTTTGGCAGCAAAACTGCGAGAGTTAAATATTGACCCTGATACTATTTAATTCATAATCCGTAATTTAAGAGCGTACAAGCCCCCAAAATAATCTTTGATTTAGTGGTTATCAGTGACTGTAATTATCAACTATAAAGATCAATTACGAATTATATTTACTCTTGATGATGAAAGCTAATTTTAATTCTTATTCAAAATTTATCCCTTCATAAATATCACTGAGAGAAATTGGAAAATCTATTGTTTGTAGAGATAATACTGCATCTTGGGTTTCATGCTCTGTTAATACCCATTGATTATCATTATTTTTATGAAACTGCTCCACAAAATATTCGTATTGGTCAATCATAATATATTCTTGAAATGTAGGAACAGAACGATAATATCTAAATTTACTGGTTTTATCGTAAGTTTCCGTAGATTTAAATAATACTTCTGCAATTATTAGAGGGTTAGTTACAGTCGTAGTTCCACTTCCTTCATATATCGGTTCTCCTGGAATAATCATTACATCAGGATATGTGTAAATGCGATAACGGGGTATCCACAACTTCACATCACCCATGTAAATTTTGTAATTTTTACCCCGCATTGTGAATTTGAAATTGGTGCAAAAATTCAAAGAGATTTCGTTGTGATTGGTAGTTCCACCAGCCATAGGGAGAATTTCTCCATCTAGATATTCATTTTTATATTCTGAAGTCTCTTCGAGTTGTAAATATTCTTCTGGGGCGTACTGGCGTTTTTGTGTTTGGATTTGCATAAAACTTACCTCTGTGTAAGACAATTTATTGAGGATAATGCAGGGTTAAAAACTCTTCAGCTTCTTCTCTATTTTTAATTACTTCATCTAAAGTAGCGGCGAGTAAATCATCTAAAATTTGGCGAAATTGTGGACCTGGTTTATAGCCTAATTTCTTTAAATCATTACCATTGAGTATTGGCTGCACATTTACTAAAACTGTTAGATAATGCCATATCTGCTGTCTGAGGATTCGCACACTGGGCAAAGCAATTAAAATCAGCATGGGTAAATCATACTTTCGTAGCAACTGCACTATTTCACTAGGACGCTGACAATTTGGTAATAATTCCGTCACCTGGGTTTGGGCTTTCGCCAAGTTTTCCAAGCGTTTAATACCATCTTCAGGTAGATGCAAATTTTTTGCTACTTTTCCGCGATACTGCGGTTCTACGTGGGCAATTAACGCTTCTAGGCGCATTTCCCAGTGGATGAGGGTTTGTTGAAAGTCAAATCGTCGTAAACAGCGTTCTAATAATCGTAATTGCTGCAAAAGCGATTCATCTAACTTCAGGGTAGGATGAATACACTGAAATGCGCCTAATTTATTCAGTAGTTGTAAAGCTGATTTCCAATAAGGGGCTTGGAGGATGTATTTTAATTCGGCTTTGAGTCGAGTTTGGAGGGCTGGGGTTTTGGTATTTGTTTGGGCAGTGCGATCGTAAACGCCACTATTAATGGCATAGTGGATAAACTCTTCTGTCTGCGATTCCATCTCAAATCCAAAGCGCACAGCAAATCGTACACCGCGATAAATGCGCGTCGGGTCTTCAATAAAACTGTTGGGGTGTAAAACTCGAATTTGCTTGGCTTGTAAATCTAGTAAACCGCCGAAGAAATCGAGTAATTCCCCTGGACGAGGAGAAGTCAGGCGCAAAGCGAGGGCGTTAATGCTAAAATCACGGCGATACAAATCTTGACGAATGGAACTAGCTTCTACTTCCGGGTTTGCGGCTGGATAAGGATAAAATTCTGTTCTAGCTGTCGCAATATCCATCCATAAAGAGTCTAATTCTGGGTCTTTGTGCCACAATAAAGCCGCAGTTTGAAAAGCCCCGTGAATTTCTAACCGCGCCCCTGGATAAATTTCCTGGAGTGCTTTTGCAAGTTCTACACCAGCACCAACATCGGCTGCTTGGTGAAAGCCATCAACTACAAGGTCAATATCTGTAATCATTAATGTCCCTGCGGCTGATTCCGCTAACAGCAAATCTCGCACCGCACCCCCGACTAAATAAAGATGCCAACCGCGTTTTTCGGCTGCTTGGGATGCTACGGTGAGTAATTGCCATAGTTGCGGCGCAAGCCGATTTTGTAACTCAGTATTAAAATTTATTTTGTATTTTGTTCGCGCAGCGTCTTCAAAGGAGATATTTTGAATTTTGAATTTGTCTTCTTGATCAATTTGATGTAATTGCCGCAAGACATCGGTGCGGGTAACAATTCCCACTAATTGCCCGTTTTCTAATACTGGTAAGCGTCCAATATCATAAGTTACCATCAGGGATTCAATTTGTGGCAGGATGGTTTCTGGTGTAATGGTTTTGACTTTAGTCGCCATGTAGCATTTGACTGGCGCATGACTAAATCCGTGGTGTAGAGCAATATCTATATCCCGTCTCGAAATAATTCCTATTAGTTTTCCTTGAGGATCAAGTACAGATAAACCAGAGTGTCCATAGCGTAATAAAATGCTTTGTGCTTGGGAAATTGTGGTTTCGGGGCGAATGGTGCGGACTGGGGAGGACATCAAGTCTCTGGCTGTGGGAGGATGAGGAATTGAGGTTTTGATGCCGTCTAGGAGTTGTTGTAATGTTTCCTGTGGATTGACTTGGCGTAAACTCAAGGATGCGGCTTGGGAATGTCCACCACCGCCGAATATTTGAAATAAGAGATTGAGATTTACACCGGGAATTTGGGTTCTGCCGATGATTGTTAACCGCGAGTCACCTTCTTTGTGGGTATATTCGTTTGCCAGCAGTAAAGCATCACTTTCGGTTAATTCTACGAGTTGCGAAGCTAAACTTGATAGTCCTGGGACAAATTCATCTGTGGTCAGTGTTACCCAAGCAATAGTATATCCACGTAAAGAAAAATATTCTAAGTTTTCCAGGGCTTTAGTTAATAGCTGCTGTAATTGCGGCGATAAAGCGGGGTCAAGATAAGTGGAAATTACCGATGAACTGACTCCTTGTTGCATTAACCAAGCTAAAGCGATCGCATCTCTGGGTGTGGCACTGTCGAAGGTTAAGGAGCCTGTATCCACATGAATTCCCAAAGCCATGACTGTGGATTGGGATAAAGTCAGGGGAATTTGCTGTTGTTGCAATTGTTCCACCATTAAAGTTGTACAGGCTCCCACTGGTTCAATATGGGATGCGGTGGCGGGAATATTTAGCTCTTGACTGAAGTGATGGTCATAAACTATTATTTCTTTTATGTTGGGTAAATCTAACCATTCCGCAGCTTTACCCAGGCGATCGCGCTGTTGTGTATCCACAACTCTCAAAGAACGAATGTTTTCGGGAATGACTGCACGTCTTTCAATCAGGGGATACTCATCCCGGTGTAGTGCTAAAAAATCTCTGACAGGCGGATGTGCGCCACCACTCAGGACAATTTTACTGCCAGGAAATAGACACGTCAGCCCAACTGCGGCTCCTAATGCGTCAAAATCTGCGGTTGTGTGACAAAGAATTAAGTCCATATTCATTAGTCCTTCGTCTAAGTAACTATGAATATAGTGACGCAATTTCTGCTAGCTTAACAGATAAGGCAAAAATATTGGTGTCGCCCTTTACGATATTCTATCTTTAGTATTTGCGCTAGTTTGAGAGAAGGAAAAATGACCATAATATTTCAATTCGCTTTGATATCTTTAGTTCTCACATCTTTTGTTTTGGTAGTTGGCGTTCCTGTTGCCTATGCTACCCCACAAAATTGGGTAGAATCTAAAAAACTGCTCTGGCTTGGTTCCGGAGTCTGGATTGCTTTGGTGCTTTTAGTCGGTGTATTAAACTTTTTCGTAGTTTAAGCGATCGCTTAAATCTATTTCCCAAAAATAGCATACCGACTACAGGAGCAGAAGAGCCAACAACAAGAGAATCTTGTTCTATTTACCTAAATATGCTCTCCTGCTCTTCAGCATTTAAAGATGAAATGTATATTGGTCAGAGTGTAGTTGATTAAGAGGCAGTTATGGCAGTTTTTGAGGGAACTTTTGCTCAAACGGAACCGTTGCATTTAGCAGTGGTTGTGGGTCGATTCAACGACCTCGTTACCGGGAAGCTGCTAGAGGGTTGTCAAGATTGCTTGAAACGCCACGGTGTAGACCCAGATCCCCACGGTAGTCAGGTAGACTATGTTTGGGTTCCGGGAAGTTTTGAAGTACCTCTGGTCGCCCGCCAACTCGCACTTTCCCATCGTTATGATGCGATAATTTGTCTGGGTGCAGTGATTCGGGGACAAACGCCTCATTTTGATTATGTCTCGGCTGAAGTGTCTAAGGGCATCGCCGCCGCTAGCTTTCAAACTGGTGTGCCGGTAATTTTTGGCATTTTGACAGTGGATACCATGCAGCAAGCCTTAGAACGAGCAGGCATTAAAGGTAATCATGGCTGGGATTATGCGATGAATGCCCTGGAAATGGCTAGTCTGATGCGGCAATTACGCTCTAATCTCACAGAGTCATATCCCAGGAATGGTCAGTCTTTGCCTGCATCTTTTGCAGGTAAAAACATCGGCAATTTAGCCGCAGAGTCAGAAGAAGTCGGCTGAGGCTAGTGCAATGCTGAGGAATGGGGATTTAATCAAATGCACCAACCTCACCTCCAACCCCTTTCCTTGCTAAGGAGAGGGGAGAGTTGCAAAAAAAGTGATAATTTTACATTTAGGGGTTGACAAATCAAAATATATCTGAGATTATAGAGTAGATGGAATTTGCGGGTATAGCTCAGTGGTAGAGCGTCACCTTGCCAAGGTGAATGTCGCGCGTTCGAATCGCGTTACCCGCTTTTTAAAAAAATTAAAGTCTAGGTTAAGGTCACTTCAGGGATTATTTAACCTAAACGCAATTTTTTGGGGTGTAGCCAATTTGTGTTATGCGGGTGTACTACACTGGATGAAGTTTGGCTAGCTAAACGGCAGTATGATCAGACAAAACACGATTTAGCTAACGGTGCTATTCGTCGTGGGAACCCAAAACCCAAGGTATTGGGGAACGGTATTCTCGCAGAAAATGAAAAACACGCTCAAGTTATTAGAACGCTTGTGCCATCTCAAAAACCAGAAAAAATTGATTTCAACACGGAATATCCCTGTCCCTGCCGTCGCAAAGGACAATTAATTCCGATTACACTCACTGAAGCATTTGGTTGCGATCGCTGTCAACAAATCTTTGTCATAGAAGATCATGGTCTTGTCCTAGAACAACTTTCAACCACTTATCCTTACAAACGAGCTTGGCATTGGACGGGAAAAAGTTGGCGGATTGTACCGACTCGGTTGGGAGAAAGCTATCTACCTATAGCGCTAGGCATTATATTCGTGCTAGTGATTATATGGTTACCGTTAGCACTGCGATTGGCAAATGGTTCTAGCATTATTGCATGGGCGATAGTAGCGGTACTGTTGGCTATTTTGCCAGCACTGATGGTCTGGCTTACTTACAGACGTTAATTCAATGACCGTTGAAGTTTTGGATGATTTCCCCGAACCAATTACCAGCGCTAAACGCGCTTATCAAGCCTCGCTCAAGTTGGGGTTTACCAAGGGAGTAGACCGCAGTCGCGCTGTGTTAGCAATGGCGCAAGCGCTCTTAAATTCCTTTGATGACATTTTGGAAGCCAATACTTTGGATTTAGAAGCCAGCAAAGAAATGGCTGTGCCAGAGTTAATTTTAGATTGGCTGAAGCTGACTCCCACAAGGCTAGAAGCAGCAGTAGAAGTTCTTCAGAGGTTGGGGGAAATCTCCGATCCTTTACGGCGAGTTAGGAACGCTGACTATCAACTAGAAGATTCCCAGAGTTACACTCAGTTAATGCCTTTGGGAGTAATTGCCTTTGTTTATGAGGCTTTTCCAGATTTAGGCGCGATCGCAGCTGGTTTATGTATCAAGACTGGAAATAGTATTATACTCAAAGGTAGTACAGAAGCGAGTCATTCTAACGAGGCGATCGCCAATGTCCTGCAAAGCGCCCTTGAAGAAGTTGGTTTACCTCCAGGCTGTTTAGAACTGATTAAAGCCGAACATGGTGCTTCCATTCGGGATTTAGTCACCCAAGATAAGTACGTAAATTTAGTATTGCCATACGGACGTTCTAACTTAGTCCAGCAGGTAATGCGACAGTCAACTTGCCCAGTGTTAAAATCAGCAATGGGTAACTGCTACCTCTACTGGTCACTCAATAGCAGTTTAGAGATGATTCGCTGGATGATTATGGATAGCCATGAGAGCGAACCAGACCAAGTAAACGCGATTGAAAAAGTATTAATTCATCGCCAAGCCTTACCATCATCTTTGGCATCTCTGTGGAACAGTTTAAAAGAAAAAGGCTTTGAAATCAAAGGAGACGAAGAGCTAGTAGAAGCTTTTGGGCATTTGCAGCTAGTGAAATCAGAAGAATGGGGAAACTCTTATTTAACCAAGACAGTAGCATTTAAACTAGTAGATAGTTTAGAAGATGCGATCGCTTGGATTAATCAATACAGTAGCGGTCATGCTGACTGCATTGTTACCGAATCCTATCAAGAAAGTCGCCAGTTTGCTTTAGGAGTTAACAGCGCCTCTACCTACATCAACACTTCCCCCCGATTTTCTCGCAACCCTTCCAGGGGAGACTCAGTATTTCTCGGTATGTCTAACCAAAAAGGACACCGTAGAGGATTTATTAGTTTAGAAACCTTAACGACTGCGAAGCACATTGTCCAAGGAAATGGCCGGTTTTAGAACTTCTATTAAAAAGTAGGGTGGGTTAGCGACAGCGTAACCCACCATTATGCCTGAAACCTATCGTGGGTTACACACTACCGTCCTAACCCACCCTACAAGTGATGTTTTTATTTGCAAGTTCCTGACTCTGGATTTGGGGCGCTTCCCATGAGTTTTAGCCAACGATAATTAGAAGCTAATGCTCCAGTAAAAGTTTCACAAACATTGTATTTAACGTCAAAATCTTCGCAGACATCAGCTAATATTTTAGCTAGTTGTGGATAATGGACGTGACAAATAGTGGGGAATAAATGATGAACAACTTGATAATTCAGACCACCAAGATACCAGTTTAAAAACTGATTATTGGGAGCAAAATCTACAGTTGTTTTGATTTGAAATATTGCCCATTCATCATTAACTTGCTGCAAATCTGAATTGGGTTCAATAAACTCGGCTGCTTCCAAAACATGAGCCAACATGAAAATTACACAAATCATTAAGCCATAGGTCATGTAAGTAATCACAAATCCCACAACCGCCTGAATAGGGGAATATCCTACAGCAATTGGTATTCCCAAGAAAAGTCCCAGCCACATCAATTTTCCACTAAAGAAAACCAGCAAATCTAGTGGTTTAAGTGTAGGAATATCATAGGTATGATATTTACGCTTAAACATAACTAAATAAACATCAGCAAAAGACCAATACAAGGGGATAATTGGATATATGAACCAAATGAATATGTGTTGAAATGAATGATACCATTTATGCTCCATATAGGGAGTCATCCGCACTAAACCGTCACCATGTATTTCTACATCATGCCCTAATATATTAGTGTATTTGTGGTGCAGAAAATTATGTCTAAATTTCCACAAAAAACTAGACAAACCAATTATATCAAAAGTGTAACCAAAGATATTATTGACTATTTTGTGACGGGAATAACCACCATGATTTGCATCGTGTCCCACACTAAAACCAATACCAGCAATACCCAATCCTAAAGCAATACAGCCAATTAATTTTAGCCATATTTCAGGCGGACCGAAGAGAGTAAAAGTCCAAGCAGCGATGACCCATGACAAAATCATTGTTGTCTTAATGTACATCGCGGGATTATCTCTAGTAGAGATATCTTGAGACTCGAAATAAGCATCCACTCGCTTATTTAGCTCTTTTCTAAAACCGTAATTTTTGGTAAAAGTTACTTTTGGTTGTGTTTGTGTCATGTATTTGATTGCATTGGATTCATTTGTGGGATAAACATCGGACTTTTTTCGCATATCTTCTAGTGTCAGCTTTTACGAATACGCCAGAAGATAAACTCTATGACTAAAAATCTCAGTAAATAAAAAACTACCAGAATCAATCTTTACAGAATAATAGACATTAATCAACGCCTGACTATTCAATTAAGAAACTTCTATTAATTTTCCTCACTCTCTCTTCTCCGCGCCTGATGCGACTCTGCGTGGGATAAAAAAAGTCCGCGCCGGCGGACTTCCTGATATGTAGCGAAGAATGATCTTCGCCTAGCTTTTATGATTAGATGTGTAGTAAACTTTACTACCTGTATCCGGAACAAAATGACAGCTAATAGCTGAACGCCATACAGACTTCCAAATGGGGTCTTTAGACTCGTGAAAATATTCACCCATAATCGGTTTAATCGCCTCAGTCGCCTTGAGCAAATTGTAGTGAGGCATATTCAGGAAGATATGATGAGCAACATGAGTACCGATATCATGATGGATATGATTTATAAAACCGTAGTTCCGATCAATACTAGAAATAGCACCTTTCAAGAAAGTCCAATCTTCTCCACGATACCAAGGAATATCTGATTCTGTATGATGCAAAAATGTCACTAAATCTAGCCAAACCACAAACACAATGTAAGGCATAGCGTAGTATTTTAGTAACCACATCCAACCCCATTGAAAGGTGAAGAAACCTAGCAAAGCTACCATCCCAATCCAGAGTGTAGTGCTAGTGATAATATCCCATTTTTCTGAAGGCTTAAAAATTGGGCTACTAGGTGAGAAGTGGGAACCTTTCTTCCCCGGAGAACGCTGGAATAAATACACCGGATACGCTAAAGGAAAGACATAATATCGTCCTAACTTTTGGACTAAATCCATTTCCTTATACTGCGATTCTGACACAGGATACCAGCTTTCATCATTATCGATATGTCCAGTATTTTTGTGGTGGGTTCTGTGGCTAATTCTCCAACCGTGATAAGGAACTAATATCGGCGTGTGAGATAAATGTCCAATCAAATCATTCAGCCATTTATGCTTGGAAAAAGATTGGTGTCCACAGTCGTGTCCAACTACAAACAAAGCCCAAAACATTGTTCCTTGCATGACCCAGAAAAATGGCCAAAAATACCAAGAATCTAAATAATTAGCCACTGCATAAAGCAGGCTAATAATCAAGATGTCACGAAAGAAATAAAATAGAGATTTTGTCACATTTGGCTGAAAGCATTCAGCAGGTATTGCAGCTTTCAAATCCTGAAGAGTAAAGGGAAGTTTAGTTATTTCTTCAGACGGCTCACAGTCATCAGGATTATTGAAAGCGATGGTATTTGATTGCACTTGATTCTTTGGTGAAATATAAAACGGGTTTTCTTGACGTATTTCTAGTATTAGCCAAAGCTCATACTTAAGAAGATAATCTCTGGTAATTCACCTAAAAATTTAAGTAGATCAAGAATTACCAGAATCTATTTAATTTACAGGATAATAAACGATAATGCAACAACAAAATCGCAAGTTGGTTCATAGAAAAACTACTTGCAATGCTATTTATTTTCCTGCGTAATATTCGTCAAAAGTCTCATAGCCAATATCAGTTTTGTATAGTTGACATTGGTCTGTGATTTTCTTCATTAAAGACAAAGAAAACTCATATTCATCATGTAGATAAGGCTGCCAATTTTCCTTGATGCTGCTGTAGGCTAACCGCAAATTATAGGAAGGAATGGCAGTAGAAAGATGATGAGGAACGTGAACATTGATATCGTGGCAGAGAATTTCTATCCAACGGGGATAATCACAATGGATAGTACCAGATAGCTGTGCTAAGGCTTCGTTCCACTTGCTTGCTGTGTTAAAAGGAACATCTGACGCTGTGTGGTGAACGATGGTGAAGGTACTCATCCAAAAATGGTATACCATCCAAGGAAGTAACCAAAACTTGACAAATCCCCAAATACCTGTTGTGGCAATCAAAAGAGGAAATGCGATCGCTGCAAATATAACTACTACAGCTACAGAAAGTTTTACACTGGATTGGTCTTTGGTTTTGAAGTTCCGCGCATCAAAATGCACTAATGCCCAATGTCCAATGGAACCTACCCACCACAGACGCTTACGCATGAAGCCTTCAAAGGCAAATTGCCTGAAGGGTGTCCAATTTGCAAATACGTGATTTCTAATGGGATGCCAAGCATTATCTTCATCCAATTTGTTGGTATGAGCGTGGTGATAATTATGCTTAATCCGCCAACTGTGGAAGGGATAAATTAAGGGTGTCATGAATATGTGTCCCACTAAATCATTTACCCAACGACGTTTAGCAAAAGACCTGTGACCACAATCATGACCAATTACAAAAAAACCTGTTAAAGCAGTGCCTGTAAAAATCCAAGCTAGGGGTAAGAGAAACCACGGACTGATTGCCAGAATATAGTAGCCCAACCCGACCATCAAGACACTGAGCAGCGCTTGTGTCCAAGCTTTACGGCGGTTCTTTTGAAAACATTCCCGTGGCAAAGTTTTGATAATATCTTTGAGCTTGAAGTTAGGTTCGTCAAGGTCTTCACCTAGTTTCTGGCTGTTGATTGTTGATGTAGTCATGAACACCTGGAAAACAGTATGCTGTACCGCCAAGTCACCAAACAAGTGGCTAGGCGCAAAGTTTCTTAACATTAGCGTCTCGGATTATAACAACCTACGCTACACAAGCGCACTATTAAATAGCTGGGGAAGATATTTTCCGAGGTGGTGAATGGTTATTAGTTGCTCGTAGAAATTACTTTTTAGCCAATAGTGAATAAATTCTGTAATTTATCCACTATTAACTAATAACCTGGAAATTACTGCTTTTTGGTTGCCAACTTGACATTCGTAGCTAGACCAAATACTTGCAGCAATTGAATTGTCATCCAAGTTAAATCGATTTCCCACCATTCCAGCCCGTGACGAGCTGAGTATTGAAAAGCATGGTGATTATTATGCCAGCCTTCGCCGAATACTAGCACGGCTACCCACCAGCAGTTTGTGGAGCGATCGCCTGAATCATAGCTGCGATAACCAAACTTGTGAGTAGCGCTGTTCACTAGCCAGGTGCAATGGTAAACCCAGACGATGCGAACAAATATTCCCCAAACTACGAAAGACCAGCCACCCAGATACATGAGTAATAAACCCAGTGCTACCTGTACTAAAATGAAATATTTCTGTAAAAACTGGTAAACTGGGTCTTCGGCAAGATCCTTGGTAAAACGAGGGACATCAGCGTGAGAGGGAGAGTGATAAATTAACCAACCCATGTGACTCCACCAGAAGCCTTTATTGGAATCGTGGGGATCTGGGTCAGTATCAGAATGTGCGTGATGAATGCGATGTGTCCCAATCCACTCAATTGGACCGCCTTGACAGGCCAAAGTCCCGCAAAAGACTAAGAAATATTCTAGCCATTTGGGAGTTTGAAAACTGCGGTGAGTTACTAGACGGTGAAATCCGAGGGTAATCCCCAGCCCACCTGTCACCCAGTACAGCAATAAAGCGACACCAACGGCATTCCAGCTAAAGTTACTGGGAAGAAAAGCAAACAAAGCACCGATGTGCAGGGCTAGAAAAAACAGGGTATTTACCCAGTTAATTTGAAGTTTTGTTGAAGTAGCAATTGTCATGCAATAACCCGATTGAAATTGTCTAACCTAATCTGCGGGGTTTGAAAATCCGCATACCTATAATTTTTTGTAAAAGAGGAACTAATGAACAGCTTAGAACAGCTGCGGCAAGCAGAACAGGCTCTGTCAGAGATTTTTTCTGGAATTGATGCTCAGGTCAAGCATAATCTCAAACGTGTCCTAAATGCCTTTCGTAATCACCGTGTAGGCGCACACCATTTTGCTGGTGTGAGTGGTTATGGTCACGATGATCTAGGACGAGAAACTTTAGATAAAGTTTTTGCCGAAGTCATGGGCGCTGAAGCTGCGGCCGTGCGGGTGCAGTTTGTTTCTGGAACTCATGCGATCGCTTGCGGCTTATTTGGTGTTCTCCGTCCTGGAGATGAAATGTTAGCAGTAGTCGGTTCTCCCTACGATACGCTTGAAGAAGTCATTGGTTTACGGGGTAAAGGCCAAGGCTCCCTTATTGAGTTTGGCATAAATTACCGCCAATTGGAGCTAACCGCCGAAGGAACTATAGATTGGGAAACTTTAAGTCATAGCGTGGCTGATCATACGCGTTTAGTGTTAATTCAGCGCTCTTGTGGTTATTCCTGGCGGCCGAGTTTATCAATTGCGGATATCGAAAAAATCGTTCATTTAGTTAAACAGCAAAACCCCAACACTGTCTGCTTTGTTGATAACTGTTACGGCGAATTTATTGAAACCAGAGAACCCACAGATGTCGGTGTTGATTTAATGGCGGGGTCATTGATTAAAAATCCTGGGGGGACAATTGTCACAGCAGGCGGTTATGTTGCTGGTCGGGCTGATTTAGTAGAAGCAGCAGCTTGTCGTTTAACTGCTCCTGGTATTGGTAGTTATGGTGGTGCGACCTTTGACCAAAATCGTTTGCTGTTCCAAGGCTTATTTTTAGCTCCCCAAATGGTCGGTGAGGCGATGAAAGGGACTCATTTGACTGGTTATGTATTTGATAAATTGGGTTATCCCGTAAATCCCGCACCCCTTGCGCCTCGTGGGGATGTGATTCAGGCGATTAAATTGGGTTCTGCTGCCAAGTTAATTGCTTTCTGTAAGGCGATTCAGCAGCATTCACCGGTGGGTTCTTATCTGGAACCTATTCCCGATCAGATACCGGGGTATGAGAGCCAGGTAGTCATGGCTGGGGGGACGTTTATTGAGGGGAGTACTTTGGAGTTTTCGGCGGATGGGCCTTTGCGTGAGCCTTATGTGGTTTATTGCCAGGGGGGGACTCATTGGACTCATGTGGCGATCGCATTAGAAGCGGCGATGGAGGCTGTGGGTTTTAAGAGTTAAGATTGTCTCACGCAAAGGCGCAAAGGCGCTAAGAAAGATGAATGAGAATGAGATTGCAAAGGTGATTGTGGATGCTGCTTACAAGATCCATGTGAGTTTGGGTCCTGGGTTGTTGGAATCTGCTTATGAGGCAGTTCTTGCTTATGAGTTAGAAAAGCGGGGGTTGAAAGTAACAAGGCAGCAGGCTATTCCTGTTGTTTATGAAGGTGTACATTTAGAGTTAGGTTTTCGTGCAGACCTCATTATTGAAGACAAGGTGATTATCGAACTCAAATCAGTAGAATCAGTACATCCAGTACACAAAAAGCAACTACTGACATATCTTACCCTTGCTGACAAACGTCTTGGTCTACTGATCAACTTCGGAGCCTTCCTGATCAAAGATGGTATTTCCCGCGTCGTGAATAAGTTATAAAAATTGCACGTCAAAGACGCAAAAAAGCCCTTTGCACTCTTTCCTTTGCGCCTTTGCGCCTTTGCGTGAGCCATCAATCCGGTAACTTATACTGTCCCACAATTCTCTTAGCAAACTCCGGCACATGAGCCGCCAACTTCTCAGGATAATTCCGCTTCACATACAAATAATTCCGCGTAAAATGCGAATCAATGGAAAACCGCGCATACTCCAAACCCTTCGGGCCAATTCTTTCAATCACCACACCCATGAGTTTCGCCGCCCACATCGGTAGAGTCACGCCCTTATCGTAAGCAGGAATACTCTGTTGTACAGCTTCCTTCCGATTCCCTTGGGACATCACCGGCTGGGTGTCTAATTGGTCTTGCACCAAATCCAGCATTTCTTTACCTGTATCATTTCTCAGCATAATCCACTGCCAGCCGAAGGGTGCGCCCATATAACCCACAACTAAATCTGCCAGAGAATTAACATAATCAAAGCAACTCATACAGGAAGGTGCAAAAACATCTTTGAGTTTGTTCGTCTTTAAACCAAAGAAAGGAACTGTTTCTGTGGAACCATCCTCATGTTTGAAGTGAACCCGGAAGTCTTGCATAAATTCGTAATGCACCACTGTGTCAGGTGAACGACTGGTGGTTTCTAAGAATGTTTGCAGTCCAGCGCGGGTAACGTTATCTACACAGGGCGTACCCAAAACATACAGTTTTTCTAAACCGAGTTGTTTTTCTACGGCTCTGAGGGCTTGAATTTGGCAACCTACACCAATGACTAATAACCGTTTCATCCCCGATTTTTCTATTTGTTCCAAAACAGAAAGGTTGGGAGATAATGTTGGTTTATTTACTCTAGCTGCCAGTATTTCTTCTGGGGTACGGGCGATCACAGGCATGGGTTGAAAGCGGTCTTCTTTGGTGTTTTGGACACAGACAACACCTTCTACTAAGCCGCGATTCAGCATTTCAATGGCTATGCTACTGACTATACCCGTCCATTGTGCGCCTTCTATGGGCTGCTGTTTGCGGGCGGCGATCATGTCTTGATGAACACCAAAGTAGAGTTCATTTTCGTTATCTAGGTCACGCGATCGCTTGTGGGTTTCTTCTTCAAGTCCCTCTATCTGCTGATTAATAAAAGCGCAGGCTTCCTTGACATAGTGAACATAATATGTATCACACAGTCCGCATTCGCTACAGAGTTCTTTCGCAGGGCGACGGCTAGTAGGTTTGAGGGCTTTGGCTTTTTTGTGAGGAGAAACTGAAGTCATATTAAGCGCAATTTGTTATCTCAAAATTTAAAATAGCGGAATGCTGTATTTTACACAAAATTTTATAGCAATTCTACACGTCTACCATCAGGGAACCTTTATTGATTAAGATAAAGCAATGAAGATTTCCAAAGCTGCTGTCAACAGCCTTTTGAAAAAAATTATAAAACCACAAATAAAATCATTTTGTATAGTCAACTCTTTGATGATACTTATTATTTAGAACAAACTCATTTAAAATTAAATTATCAAAACCAAATTACTCCAATTACTTCCTATTCTACAACCCCTAAAATCACAATGAAACCAACCTCCCAAACAGGTGCAGCATTTATCGCCGGCGGAAGTATAGCTGGTGCGGGTATATCCTCCACAGTGGGCGGAATCGGAATTGTCGGCGGCTTTGGCGGTGTAGGAATTGGGGTAACTCCCGTAGTTGCAGCTGGCGCTGTGGCTGGTGCGGCTGTTTATAGTGCTTTCCAAGCCATCACAGAGGGGAATACGGCCGCTTTTGGTGCAATGGGAATTGGTGCAGCTGGCGCTGTGGGATTTTCTAGCGTCGTTGGTGGGATGGGATTTGTTGCACCAAAAGTCGGGTTAGCATTTGGTATTGGTGCAATTCCAATGGCGGGAATTGGTGCAGTGGTGGGACTAGCGGCTTATGGTATTGCTAAAATGTTAGACGAATCTCAAGTTAAGGAAACACCCTGTGAGGTTTTTGGACGAATCGAAGAAAAAGTCTTAAAAATGGACTACTATTCCGCCACACTCATTGAGTTAGATTTATTGTTATCTGGTGATGATCTGAATCAAAAATTTGCCGATTGGGAAATTGAGGATGAGTTAAAAGCACTGAAAGCAAAAGTAAAAAAGCAAGTTGATCCTCCTAAATCTCATCCTCCTAAAATTGAAACTGAAATAGTACCACAAACAATCCAAAAGCCGGCAAATTGGAGATGTTTACAAACTCTCAAAGGTCACTCAGCAGCAGTTAATGCTTTAGCTATTTCTCCTGATGGTAAAACTTTTATTAGTGGGAGTAATGATAGAACAGTCTATTTGTGGGCTTTAAACACTGGCAAATGTTTATATACTTTTTATGGACAAGCAGAAGCAGTTTTATGTGTAGCTATCAGTCCTAATGGTAAGCAAATTATTAGCGGTAGTGTAGACCAGAAAATCAGCAGTTGGCAATTAGATACAAAACAATATCATCGGACATTTTCTTATTTAAATTCTCCCTATAGTCATAATGGCTTTGTTAACTCACTTACCTATAGTTCTGATGGCAAAATAATTGCTAGTGCTAGTACAGATAAAACCATTAGAATTTGGGGAGGTTATACAGGAAATCTTAAACGTACTTTGAATGGGCATACTGATAAAGTATCTGCTGTAGCTATTACTCCAGACTCTCAGATTTTGGTTAGTAGCAGTAAAGATAAAACTATCAGAGTTTGGGATTTAGAAACAGGGAAAGAACGCTGTGTTTTAACTCAACATTCAGCAGTGGAGACAGTTATTATTAGTCCTGACGGTGAAACGCTCATTAGTGGAAGCAATGACAGCACAATTAAGCTATGGAATCTTCAAACTGGTGAATTACGCTGTATTTTAACTGGACACACAACGGCGGTTGTCTCGCTGGCTATTCATCCCGAAGGAAAAAGCCTCGCAAGTAGCAGTAGCGACGGTGTAATTCAACTTTGGAATTTACAAACTGGTGAAGTAATTCAAACTCTGACTGGGTTTAGTCCCGTTGCTTTTAGTCCAGATGGTAAAACGCTATTAAGTGGAGGGAAACATGGTGTAATTCAAATTTGGCGACAAGTACAAAGTGATGATAAATTGACTCCTGTCTTGTCTGGGAAATGGTGGGAAGTCTTAGGTGTCGATGAAGATGCTCATCCTGAAAATGTGAAGTCTGCTTTTCATCAACTAGCCAGATTGTATCATCCTGATATTAACAGTTTTGCCAGTGCCAAATCCTCAATGCAAGTAATTAATCGAGCATATCAGCAATTCCAGGAACAACTGTAATCAAGTCAAGAACCTCACCCCCAACCCCTCTCTTTAGTAAGGAGAGGGGAGAATTTGATCTTCCTCAGCCATCAACTAACTGCATCTGAAATTGCCCCTTTCTTCCTCTGTGTCCTCTGCGCCTCTGTGGTTCGTTATTAACGAAAAATCGATAAATAACGAGTTGATTTATGATTTACCTAGCGTCTTGTCGATATCACTCAAATTAATTTTAAATTGTGACAAAATACTCAATTTCTTAATTCTAGTTATTAAAGTTTTGTGATTGGCTCAATAATTACTTTATATTGGTGTGGTAATTGTTTGGTGTCTTGCGGAAAACCTGCATCTGCTTTAAGTTATGTGTAGTATATATTTTTAGACTGTACTCCTAAGAATTTACCTAATTATTGGGAATTTAGCTAAAATATGTACCTCCTAAGAAATATTGACATCTAAAATTATTCCGCTTTTATATTGCATATTCTGAGAAAACATTATAAATTATGAAATTATAGGGGAATAGTCTAATTTAACGCCTCAAAACTAAATTCTGATTAAGTAAATCTACCAGACATAGTTAAAACTGCACACACCTTGAGTAATCCCAGAGATATATTCTTGTTTGATCAAGTCAGGTTACGGATGTACAGACAGGAAACAGAATCATCTGGGAATATATGTGGTGTGGCTAGTTTTAGAAATTGTGACGCTGCTTGAGGCGAAAAATACTGCGCGACGATTCACCCAAAAGATAATTACAAATCAATTAATTGTAGATTAAGTTGCGGAACAATCAGAAGCTTAAGTGATTCTTTATAAGTTATTTTATCAAAGCAATTTTCTATTGAAAACATAGTTTTTGTTATGCTGAAAATAGCATAAATAATCAATGAAGGCGCATCTACTAAAAAATCACCCCCTTAATGGAGTTACCTGGCGATGCCAATAAATGAAGTCCTAACAGATGACCATATAGAAGAACAAGCATGGCGAGCGCTAGAGAAGTCAATTCTCTATTATAAAGGTCGCCCCATTGGAACTTTAGCCGCCTATGATCCATCTGTAGAATCACTTAATTATGACCAGTGCTTTGTCCGGGATTTTGTCTCTTCGGCGTTAATTTTTCTGATCAAAGGTAGAACAGATATTGTTCGGAATTTTCTGGAAGAAACATTAAAGTTACAGCCGAAAGAAAGGCAATTAGATGCCTATAAACCAGGGCGGGGGTTAATTCCAGCTAGCTTTAAAGTTGTAGTAGAAAATGGAGAGGAACATTTAGAAGCAGATTTTGGGGAACACGCGATTGCCAGAGTTACACCAGTAGATTCTTGTCTATGGTGGATTATTTTGTTGCGTGCTTATGTAGTCGCCACAAAGGATTATTCCATCGCCTATCAACCTGATTTCCAAAACGGTATCCGGTTAATTATCGAAATCTGCTTGGCTAATCGCTTTGATATGTACCCGACGCTGTTGGTTCCCGATGGTGCTTGTATGATTGACCGTCGTATGGGTATTTATGGTCATCCTCTCGAACTTCAGGTTTTATTTTATGCGGCTTTGCGTGCAGCGCGTGAGATGCTGATTTGTAAAGATAATCAAGATATCGTCGCAGCAATTGATAACCGCTTACCACTTTTGTGTTCGCATATTCGCCAGCATTATTGGATAGATATTAATCGCCTCAATGCAATTTATCGCTTTAGAAGTGAAGAATATGGCAAAGGCGCAGTCAATCTATTTAATATCTATGTAGATTCTCTTCCCTATTACGAATTAGACAAGTGGCTACCGAGAAAAGGTGGTTATTTAGCTGGTAATGTCGGTCCATCGCAGTTAGATACGCGTTTCTTTGCACTGGGTAATTTGATGGCGATTATTTCAGATTTAGCCACCGAAGAACAGTCACAAGCCATTATGACTTTGATTGAGGAACGATGGGACGATTTGGTGGGAGATATGCCGATGAAAATTTGTTTCCCAGCTTTAGAAAGCGAAGAATACAGAATTGTAACAGGATGTGACCCGAAAAATATTCCTTGGTCATATCATAATGCTGGAAGTTGGCCAGTATTAATGTGGATGTTTGCCGCAGCAGCTGTAAAAACTAACAGAACTGGTTTAGCCAAAAGAACTATTGAAATTGCCAAAGTAAGGCTGAGTGAAGATGAATGGCCAGAGTATTATGACGGTAAGAAAGGACGACTAATTGGCAAACAAGCTAGGAAATATCAAACTTGGACAATTGCTGGTTTCTTGTTGGCCAAAGAACTAATGGATAATCCCAATTTTTTATCATTAGTGAGTTTTGATGAATTACCACCTGAAGCAATTTCTCGCGCCTGTGAGTTTGAAATTGGCAGTGTTGAACCTTACAGACCTTGATAGTAGATATAATTGCGTTCATACTTTGGATAAAATGTGAGAACTGTCAAAAATAAACATTATTGTCAAGCCCCTTTGTCGTTCTATGGGGCTTTTGTTATTTTCAAAATTGCTCTGAGTGATCACTTGTGTGAATAGAGCCTATGTGACAATAAAGTAAATGATGTGACGTATAATCAGGCGATTACGCTGCACGCACGCAATGCGATCGCATTCGTTAAAATATTAAAACTTAGCTAAATTAAACACACATAAATTTTCATGCAGTCATAAATAGAAAAAATTTTGGCTCATTTTCTTTCACCTCTGCGTTCTCAGCGTTCTCTGCGGTTCAAATCATCTACTATATTTCATGACCAACCCCCGTCAAATAGCTTTTAATGCCTTGCGAGATGTTCACAAAGGGGCTTACGCTGATGTGGCCTTAAATAGAGGGCTGCAAAAAGTCAGCTTGCCGAATCATGACCGCCGTTTGCTAACAGAATTAGTATATGGCAGCGTGAGAAGACAACGCACCCTTGACGCACTCATTGACCAACTCGCCACGAAGAAATCTCACCAACAACCGAAAGACCTCCGCAGCATCCTACATCTGGGTTTATACCAACTGCGTTATCAAGAGCGTATTCCCGCTTCGGCGGCTGTGAATACCACTGTGCAATTAGCTAAGGAAAATGGCTTTTCTGGTCTAACGGGTTTTGTCAATGGTCTATTGCGGCAATACATCCGTTTAGCGGAGAAATTAGCAGAGCCTTTAAAGTTACCGGAAAATCCGGTGGAACGTTTGGGAATTTTACACAGTTTTCCCGATTGGATTATTCAGGTTTGGTTAGACCAACTAAATTTGGTGGAAACAGAAAATCTGTGTGATTGGATGAACCAAACACCGACAATTGATTTGCGGATTAATCCCCTGCGTACTTCTATTGAGGAAGTTGAGACGGTCTTGGAGTCGGCGGGAATTTTAACGCGGCGGGTTAACCATTGCCCCCAAGCTTTACGATTAATTGGGAGTACAGGCGCAATCCAAAATTTACCGGGTTTTAACGAGGGTTGGTGGTCTGTACAAGATGCTAGCGCTCAACTTGTGGGTTATTTACTTCATCCCCAACCTGGTGAAGTGGTGATTGATGCTTGTGCAGCACCAGGGGGGAAAACTACCCATATTGCTGAGTTAATGGGGGATGAGGGGGAAATTTGGGCTTGCGATCGCACTGCGTCCCGTTTGCGTAAACTGAAAGAAAATGCTCAACGGCTGCATTTACAATCTATTCAAATTTGTACAGGTGATAGCCGCAATTTCCCGCAATTTTATCATAAAGGCGATCGCCTCTTACTCGATGCTCCATGCTCTGGCTTAGGAACCCTACACCGTCACGCTGATGCGCGTTGGCGACAAACACCAGAATCTGTGCAGGAACTCTCAATTTTGCAAACAGAACTAATATCACATACATCGCAGTTTGTCAAACCCGGAGGTGTACTTGTTTATGCCACCTGTACCCTACATCCAGCCGAGAATGAAGGTGTTATCTCGACATTTTTAAATGAGCATCCCCAATGGCAAATTCAGCCTCCGGACGTAGATTCCCCGGATTATGCCTATTCCACACCCCAAGGCTGGCTTAAAGTCTGGCCTCATCGACAGAACATGGATGGCTTTTTTATGGTGCGCTTAAGAAAAGCCAACGATTCCGAGTGAATACTGTTTGGGATTGTACTATTTTTTTGAAGCCCTGAATCTACACCCAGGAGGCAGCAATGGTTACTGATTCTCATGTGAAAAACTTAGTTAAAATTTTGATTGGCGCGGCTTGGATTGATGGTAAAATCCAGCCTGAAGAACGGCAATATTTGCGGGAGATAGCTCAAGCAAAAGGTTTAGCCACAGATCCAGAGATTAAGCCTTGGCTATACGAATTGGTTCCTGTGCCACCACAAGAATGTTATACTTGGGTGCAAGAATATTTAGGCGATCGCCCCAGCCTGGAAGATTGCGAAAATCTCATCGAGGCTATTAGTGGATTAATTTACAGTGATAGCGAAGTAGCTGTAGAAGAAGCTCGGCTTCTGACAAAACTACAGCACATAACAGAGCTTAATGAATCTACTCAACCAGCTCATACAGTTTTGCTCAAGCAAATTCAAAAGCTTTATCGTCGCTGGGTTGATGTACAGAACTAACACTAGAGTTTTGAGTTGATCAGACGCGATAAATCGCGTCTAGTCATCCAACTGATTCAGGAAACACTAATTAAGACTTCGGTTCACCCACCCCCGGAGTTTCTTCCTTTTCAACTTTAGGGACAAAATCAGGACGCTCTTTGCTTTCCCAACCAGCAGGTCGCTTAGAGTTGTACCAAGCGATAGAACCAATGGTGACAGCAGCAATAAAACCAACTACATACACCAAAGTAAAAGCTAAAGGAAACTGGGAACCTTGTGCTGCTGCTTCAGCAGCTGTTTGCATCAATAAATTCATGAGTATATTATCCTAGTCTGAGCAACATTACTTAAGACACTATATAAAAAGCGTATCACTTACATCTACCCCAAGTTTGAACAACTTAAAGTGATGTATAAGATATTAGCTTGAGGAACTGGAATTTCTTTGATCAACGCGACTACAAGAAAGCTGTAAATCATTCATAAAATAGAGTGAATAATCAATCACCGTCAAGATGACTCACTACCAAAAACTCCTAAAAATTTCGACTACAGGCAAAAATTTTCAGAATATCACTGCAAAAATTGCCGCCATAGTTGCAGAGTCAGGGGTGGAAACTGGACTTTGTACCTTGTTTTTACGCCACACCTCCGCCAGTTTAGTCATACAAGAAAATGCCGACCCCGATGTACTAGTAGATTTAGCCAACTTTATGGCAAAATTAGTGCCAGAATCGGGCAAATATATCCACGATGCCGAAGGTGCAGACGATATGCCAGCACATATCCGAACAGCACTTACCCATACTTCTGAACATATTCCCATAAATCGCGGTCATTTAGTGCTGGGAACTTGGCAAGGGATTTATATTTGGGAACATCGTCAGCGTAGTCATACCAGAGAATTAGTTATCCACATTTCTGATTAGGGAGTAGGGGAAAGGAGGCAGGGGGCAGAATAAATTTGCCTAATGACCAATGACTAATGACTAATGACAAATGACTAATCACCTTTTTCAATCCCTTGACGAAATTTTAGCCCAACAATTCATTAAGCCATTAACTCTCAACCCCGAAAAGACTTTAATCACCAGTTTTGTAGAACTGGAAAACTTAATTAATGCCAGTATTACAGACCAGAAAATTATTAGAGCCTTGCGGGATACTTTAGAACTGATAATTTATGCCCAGGTGCAAAACTTTCCAGAAAATATATTCTGGGATTTTGATTTTATGGTGAGTAGTATGGTCAGACAGGCTTTAGTAGCAGAAGAAGGTGCCATTTCTTTTTTAGAATGCTTTGGTAAGAAAATGGTCTTGCTAATAGAGTTATTCGGCATTAAACAAGAAATTCGCTTTCGCTACGTTCACGATTTTATCTATGGATTTGATTGGGCAAGATGGGTACAAAAAGAACCACAAACTCGCTCAGATTCAGAGCCTTTTAGTTTGGTTTTTTTAGACTATTTGCTGATAAAGGGTGAAAAACTTGTTAAACGGATTAATTATGGTCAGGTGACATCCTATAATCTTGGGAATACAGGATACCGTAATCCCTTCGATTTTTCCCGTGAACCAGAAGATGAAAGCCTGCTGCTAACTTCTCTAGCCAAAGAAAAACTTATACCAGTTGAAGTATGGAAGTGGGATACTAGCCCAGTGTGGAACCAACCTTTCCAAGAAAGGCGCCAGCAGTTAGCATTAAAGTTAAATATTCAACCACAAAAACACTAATGAAAGCATTTGTAGCCGGAGCAACAGGTGAAACAGGTCGCCGAATTGTCCAAGAACTAATAGCCCGAAATATTCCTGTTCGGGCTTTGGTAAGAGATGTAGAGAAAGCTAGGGCTATTTTGCCGGCTGAGGCTGAGTTAGTTGTGGGCGATGTCTTAAAACCAGAAAGCCTGAATGCGGCTTTAGGAGATAGTACAGTTTTACTGTGCGCCACTGGTGCAAAACCCAGTTTTGACCCCACTGGCCCCTATCAAGTCGATTTTGAAGGAACTAAAAATTTAGTTGATGCTGCTAAGGCTAAGGGAATTGAGCATTTTGTCTTTGTCTCTTCTTTGTGTGTTTCCCAGTTATTTCATCCGTTGAACTTGTTTTGGCTGATTTTAGTGTGGAAAAAACAAGCAGAGGAATACATTCAAAAAAGCGGTTTGACTTATACCATTGTCCGCCCTGGTGGTTTGAAAAATGAAGATAACTCTGATGCGATCGTGATGCAGAGTGCTGATACATTATTTGATGGTAGTATTCCTCGACAGAAAGTCGCCCAGGTTGCTGTTGAGTCTCTGTTTGAGCCAGCCGCACGTAATAAAGTTGTTGAGGTTGTGGCTAAACCAGATGCTACCTCGAAAAACTTGGGAGAATTATTTGCTAACGTCGCATAATTCCTAATTTCAGTCAGGAAGCATTTTTTGACGAACTTTGCCGAAATAAGTGCGTCAATTATTGTTGTTAGTGAAGAGCGAATTTGAAGGAGTCTAACACTGAAAGGCTTTAAACTCAAAGGCGTTGAGCCGCTCATTGGCCCCATCGCCTCACTGCTTGGCTTGGTCTATTTGTTGCAGTGGTACATACATGGTACATTGCGATCGCCTACCGATCCTGTATTTAAAGTCCAACAGCCGCCTTTGGTCATGCAAGGAGGCGATCCTCATATCCGGGCTTTGATGCGAACCATCTCCGCTAGTGAGGCTAATGGTAATCGTCCTTATTCTCTTTTGTATGGTGGACAGCAGGTGAATAACCTCAGCCGCCATCCTGAAATATGCGTCACCATTGTCACAGGGCCAAATCAGGGCAATTGTTCGACTGCGGCTGGTAGATATCAAATTATTAATAATACTTGGTTTCAAATCGCCCCTCGCTATCATCCAAACCCTCCCCAGAAAATGATGATTTGGTCTGCTTATAGTTTTGAACCAGAGTATCAAGATGTGGTGGTTTACCGTTGGTTGAAGGATTCAAAGGTTTGGGAAACTGATATTTCTCAACTATTGCAAAAGGGCAAAATTAAAGATGTTTTGCGGCGACTGTCTCCCACTTGGACAAGTCTGGGATACGGTATAGAAACTAATTCCATTAGTAATTCTTTGCCGAACATTTATGCGAAAATGTTGAAAGAGGAATTAAAGGCTGCTAATCAACCAGCATCTGCAACTCCGACCCCCTAGTATTGAGTTTTTAACGAACCACAGAGGCGCAGAGAACACAGAGTTAGAGGGAACAAGGGGAATTTGACATGGGCATGGGATGCGTGAAAAAGTCTCTGATGTTTTTGACAAATTCTTCAGTATTTTCTAAGTGAATATTATGCCCAGCATGATTAATTACTTTTAGCTGGGCAATTTGACATTTTTCAGCTATTGCTGTATTAATATCTATAAATTTTTGATCATATTCCCCGGTTAATAATAGTAAAGGTGTTGTGTTTTGGTTGAGTTTGTCCCATAAGGAAGGTTGATTTCCCGTTCCCATGAATTGCAATGATTTAGTTAATTCAACTGGATTATTTTGCAACCGATTTTCTAAGATGAGTTCAAATTGGGGATGATTTTTAATTGAGCCAAATATTGGCTGACTATACCAATTTTGTAAAAAAGTATTAAAATCTGATTGGGTAATACTTCGTGCTAACTTTCTAGCTATTTGAGCATCACTTTTAACTCTCGCTAATCGTTCTATTTCTGTCGCTAAACCTGGGGATGCTGATTCTAAGACAACTTTAGCAAAACGCTGTGGAAAATGTAGAGTCAGATATAAGGCTAATCTTCCACCCATTGAATAACCTACTAAGAAGCATTGCTTAATTTTTAAGTCGTCTAGTAAGTTAATTACAGCGTTAGCAGTATTTGCCATGGTATAGTATTTATCCCCACCCAATACTTGAGTTTTGCCATGTCCGGGGAGGTCAATTGTTAAAAATGAAAATTCTTCAGCTAGTATTTTTATGGCTTCGTCAAATTCATGAATATTACCCATAAAACCATGCAGAAATAGAGTCACTGGTTTATTTGAGTTGTTAATTAAAGAATAATTAAAATTATAATTTCCTAATATCATAAATTCGCACATTTAAATGCCATGACTTTTACCAATTACCCAATTACGCCGAAAAAATCTGGCTAAGGCTGGTTCTTCTAAGGATAAATAAATGGGGCGACCGTGGGGACAGGTGCGCGGGTTGCGAGTGCGTTGCCATTGATCTAATAATGTCTGCATTTCTTGCATATTCATGGGTGTACCATTACGAATAGCGCTGCGACAGGCGACGGCTACTTGGGCTATTTGTAAATCTCCGCCCCAACTAAGTTCTAAAATTGCGTCTGCACAATCTTCTCGCTGTTGCAAAGGTGCGGGTATGGTGCGAATTGCCCAAAGTTGTTCGCCGAAGGGTTCTATATCTAAACCAATTCTTTGCAGTTGTGATACTTGTGCTGGTGATAATTGATAAAGAATGATTGCGGGTTCAATGGTTACAAGTTGCCAATGATCACAAATTTGCTCATATAATACTCGCTCATGGGCAATATGTTGTTCTACTAACCACATACCATTGGGATGTTCTACCACAATATAGGTGTTGCTCAGTTGCGCGATCGCTTTTAATGAATGCTGAGTATTATTGTCTTCATGGGGATTTTGAGGATTAACATGATAACCGCCTTTGGCTTCTGCGGCTTTGAGTAATTTACTCACTCTTGTTGTGTGAACAGATTCTTGAAGATTGGCTGAACTTATACGGAGTGCTTGGTCAATTGCTTGGGTAATTTGTTCTTGCCAATAATTAATTTCATTCAGGTAAATTTCACTTTTGGCGGGATTACGATTCCAGTTAATGTGTTCAGGAGAAATCGTCAGATTTAATAAACAAATCGGATAGCGATCGCGTGGTAATGTTCGATGAAATGCTGATAAAATTGTTTGCTCTAATTCCGGCGATTTTACCATGCGTCCGTTAATCGCTACCCTTACCCAATCAGGGCGGCGGCGATGACAACGGTCTGGTAAACCCACCACTAAATTGAGTGCTGCGTGGGTGGTTGGGAGTTCTGAATTTTGGGGGTTGGGTACTTCTAGTTTGACTTCGTTTAAGTCACCTTGTCGCACCTGGGGCAGAATTTGCGGTAGGAGTTGTCCAGTTGAGGCGGCGGGAGAGATACTGAACCATTGGCGGTCATTTTGCCAAACTTGCCAAGTAACATGAGGGTGCGACAGGGCGATTTGTTGAATTGCTACTTGTACGCCTCTCATTTGCTGGGAGGCTGTGGGTAAACCTTGACGACGCAAGGCACAATTACCAAAAAGATTAGAAACTGTAACCACTGTACCAGGTGCGATCGCAGTGGCTTCAAATTCTACAGCTTTACCACCATCACCATAAACAACCCGCCAGCCCACATTTGCTGCCCCTGGACGGCTCAAAATTTCCAAATCTGCCAAAGTTGTCAAACTGTGCAACGCTTCGCCGCGAAAGCCCAAACTGTTAATCTTCCATAAATCTTCACTAGAGCGAATTTTACTGGTACTGTGTGCCAGGGCGGCTTGTTGCAAATCATATTCGTTCATTCCGCAACCATTATCTGCGACGCGAATGCGCCACTGCTGCGGCCAAAGAGAAACTACAATCCTGGTTGCGCCCGCGTCTAAGGAATTTTCCACCAATTCCCGCACCACAGAAGCTAAAGAGTCAATTACCTCTCCAGCTGTAATCAGATATACGACTGCTGTCGGTAAAGCTTGAATAGTAGATGCCATAAATTACAGTTTAGGCGAGTAGGCAACCACTGGATAAAATTACCATTTTTATTTACAATTCAATAGAATTTTTGATTAATTATGAAGAAACTCAGATTCTAGAGGGATTCTTGATAGATTGCTGATGAGGTTATCAGCGAGAAAAGTTTATGAGTAGTGATCTAGTTGCTGAGGTTCATGATCTAAAGTCTCGTCTGGAATGGGGTCAACCAGCGTTTACAATCATAGATGTGCGCGATCGCCACACTTACAATTACAATCGCATCACTGGCGCAATCCAAATGCCCTTAGATGAGTTGGTAAAACGCGCTAAATCTGCACTACACGAGGAACGCCAGATTTATATCTATGGTGATAGCGACACACAAGCCGGCTATGCTGTTCAATTATTACGAGCTGCTGGGTTTAGTAATGCCAGTGTACTCAAAGGCGGTGTAACAGCCTGGAAAACAGTTGGCGGTGCTACAGAAGGCGTAGCTGCTTAAAATTCCTTCCCTAACTCTTATCCCAAAAACCTCTGCGTACCTCCGCGTTAACTTTGCGTAACTCTGCGTTTAATCTTTCATGTGGGATAGGTATCCCACCCTACAAAAGACATTTAATTTTTGTATTAATCTTTCCTTGCTAAAACTTTTGGAAGTTCAGGTTTAAGTAGTCTGTTCAATATAGATGCAGGCGGTTGATTGTGAGGCCAAGCAAAAGCATGACGGAAAGCTGCATTTTGACAGGCTTGGAGTTGTTCAAAATTAATGATGTCGTAAGTCAAAAGATTTTCGTACTCAAATGGTAGGCGCATATTATGCAGCCCAGCGTTATCAGTACAAATAGCAATATCTACCCCAGCTTCAAAACAACGATCAAAAACTAATTTTAATTGACGGATATCCTGTAAAGTACCTGTTTTGAGGTAAGTTGTGGGGCAAACTTCTAAGCACTGTCTGCGTGTAGCTAGATCTTTTAATAACTCTGGAGATAACAGAGGAATTTGGATACCGTGACCAATTCGCATCAGGTAGGGTAAGAGTTTGGGGTAACAGCCATCGGTGGTTTCGTAAAGGTGTCCGGTGGTATTAATGCCTTGCGATCGCGCATAATCATACAAGCTGACCCATTCTTCTAGACGTTCTTCATAATAGCGATCGCCACCAGCGATATCAATACCACAAACGTACTGTTTATTCTGCACAGCCAACTCAATTATTGCCCTGTTCACCTCATAAGGTAAACGCGAGTGCATACAGAGAATTTGGCTCGTCACAATCGGATATTCTGGTAAATGACTAGCTTTTCCTACCACATCCACAATTTCCGCCATCTTGTCAATTCTTTGGGTTTGACTCAGATGTTCAGGAGTCCGTAAGTATGGAGTATAGCGTAGTTCTAAATATGCCAAATTTTCAAAGATATAAGCACCGCGCAACAAACGATAAATAAAGTAAGGTAAGGTTTCAACAGTTTGTACACTTTCAACTAAAGTGTGTAATTCTAAATACTCATCTAAAGTGTTACGGGGACGCGTGTAAAAGTCCTCAAATTCCGAATATTTAGCAAAACGAGTCATTAAATCCGTAGCATGGCGCTCAAAGTACCGCCACAACACGCGGGGAACAACGGAACCCCCCAGGTGTCTATGTAACTCAGCATATAAGGCCATAATAGTATTTTGTAAATATAAACTTCACTAATATTAACAAAAGCTAAAAATAAAAAAATCTAGCATTTGTAGTAATTTGTGGATATCAGAAACACAAATCGCCTAAATATAGTCAAATAAAACACAAATTGACTAAAAAAAAGATTACTGCTTATTTACAGCAAAAATCATGAAAGCCAAAATACTTTTATGTGGTGTAGTGGGGTTACTTACCATAGCAAAATATCCTCTGATCAATTCGCGTTTTAGCGTCTAATCTCACACAGATTTTACCCATCTTCTTACCGCTTTTCTCATCGCCCTTCTTCCCTCATTTCGATTTTCTTCAATCAATCGGGGTAATTCACGAATTGGTAAACTAGGAAAAACCAAACTTGTTTCAGATTCTATATATTCGCCATTTTGCAATAAATAAATCTTCAATTCTCCTGAGTCATAACACCAAACTTCAGGAACACCCAACCGCGCATAAATCGGAAATCGATTTAAAGATTTACTGGTAACATCAATTTCTAATGCTAAATCTGGGGGCGGGTCTTGGTTCAAATCTAAATCTAGCCTCCCCCTAATCGCAGCTTCATTTTGGAAATAAAAACAATCATCTGGTTCTAACCCAGCCATGCGGCTTTCTCGCTTCCAGGTAGTTGAACCATAACTTTCATATTTTAAATCTAATTCTAAAGCTATATCTTCTATAGCAATGCTGAGAGTCTTTTTATAATATTCGTGTTCTGGTAAAGGTGTCATAATTTCTAAAGTACCGCAATCATAAGCTATTCTGGCTGCACGACTCTCTCCCAAATCTTGCAAAAGGTTTTCAAACTGTTGCCAGCTAATGTTGTAAAGTACGACTCTATCGGCTCGATTTTTCACAGCTATCATAATCTTCTGACTCCTGTAAATCCGCAATTAGCCCTACTTAAATATTGCCTCATTTATGGAAACTTGGTTAACAATTATAGGCATAGCGATCGCGCCCCTGTTGCTTGGCATTGTATAATGCTTGATCTGCACAGGATATAAGTGTATCAGGCTGCACTTCCATGCTCGGTATAAGTGAAGCAATACCCAAACTCACAGTGACAATATCGGCGACATTAGAATTTGCATGGGGAAAGGCTTGCTCACGAATGATTTGTTGAATTGTTTGTGCTATCTTAATTACTCCTTCTCTATCCGTATTGGGCAGAAGGACGATAAATTCTTCACCACCATAACGCGCCAGTAAATCGGCGGGACGACGCACTACTTCTTGTACTGTTTGCGCTATTCTCATCAGGCAATCGTCACCAGCCAGATGACCATAGTAATCGTTGTAGCGTTTAAATTTATCAACGTCGAATAAAATCAGTGAGAGGGGCTGCTGTTCCCGCGCTAAACGTTTCCATTCTGTTTCTAATCGTGTATCAAAACAACGACGGTTAGCCACCTGAGTTAAACCATCGATATTTACCAGTTTTTCCAGTTTCTGATTCGCATCTTGCAGAGCCAGTTCAATTTGTTTACGCCCAGTTATATCACGGATAGTAATCGCAAAACCATCACCTAATTTTACAGCTACAAAGTGATACCAATAAGAATCTCCTGATGGATAGTAAAAATCTTGTTCTAGAGGTTTTCCTGTCTCCACAATCTCAATAAAATGAGCAAATAGTTCTGGTTTAATATTGGCTAAAAACCTTTTTATCACCAATTTACCGATCATATCTTCACGACTGCGTTGAAAGACTTTAGCAATAACAGGATTAACCACTAAACAGCGAAAATCCTCAATATCTCCAGTCTCAGGGTGACGAACAGCTTGCAAGGCGGCAATTCCATCAAGGGAACTATTCAAAACGCTCGATAACAAAGCTCTAGACTGATAAAGCGCTTCTTCTGTGTCTCTACGGTAATTAATTTCTTTTTGCAGAAAATATTTTTGTCGTTGAATAGTTAACTGATTATTCAGACGCGCTACTAATTCTTCGATTTGAAAAGGTTTGGTGATATAGTCTACACCTCCTGAATTAAAGGCTTTAACTTTATCTAAAACATCATCTAAAGCACTAATAAAAATCACGGGAATGTTACCTAAATCCTCATCTCTTTTCAGCGCTTGACAAACTTGATAGCCATCCATTTCTGGCATTTTGATATCTAACACGATAATATCTGGTCGCTTCACCTTCACGGTTTTTAGTGCCATTCGCCCACTGGTGACGCTGCGAACAGTGTAGCCAAGTTTGATCAGCAAATCGCTTAATAATTGTAAGTTTTCGGGAATGTCATCTACAAGGAGAATGTTACCTTTATTTACTATGTCAGAATCAGGATTCATTACTTATCAGGGGTTCGGCTAGTTCCACAAGCTGCTCAAATTCAAATTGACGAGCAAGTTTTGTTAAAGAATGTATCAAATGAGTTTTTGTCTCAGGAATTTCTCCTACAAGTTCCAAGACGAGGTTAGTAGTAGCTTCCAGTGCAGATGTTTATAATTGACTAATCCATTCTCTAGACATACAGGTGAAATTTTCCGATGTCAATGGGCTTTCTCCTGAATTATCCAAGACTAAAAAAATAGTTTCAGCAAAGATATATTTTACACCCAAATGTTTCGCCAGGGCATCAAAAATAGTATGTTCTCTAAATGGTTTGCGAAGGAAGTCATCACAACCTGCTGAAAGCACCATGGCTTTCTCTTCTTCTAATACACTCGCAGTTAAAGCTATTACCGCCGTAGCATTACCTTTTGTGGTAGATTTAATATGTTTGGTGGCTTCATAACCATCAATTACAGGCATCCGCATATCCATAAAAATTAAATGCGGTTCCCACTCATCCCAAATAGCGAAAAAATGAGAACACGACTACATTTTTTACCTGACTGAAAGGGTAATGGCTGCGGGTGAATCCAAGTATTAGCGTTACACAAATTAGTGAACCAATAGTAGTCCAAATAGCTCCACAACTAGATAAAAATATCATTTCCAACCCAATATTGTTAGCTAATGTTGCACCTAAAAAGACCCCAAAGCAATAAAAAGCCAATAGCAAAACCGACAGATGGCCAAACAGGAGTACCAAAAGCCGGAACTGACATTTTTTTCAATACCAGCCAAGCGACAAAATAGTAACTCATGGCAATAATTAAGACATGGAACCACCAACGAGGATTTCGATAGTCCATGCCGAGACGTTGAAAAATCTTCATAGGGAGTAGGGAGTAGGGAGTAGGGAAATATTACCAGTCCCCAATCCCCAATTTCTTGACAAGATCCATAGAATCTGATATAAGTTATAACTTGTGGAAACTTTACCCTTTGAGATAATCTCTTGGCTAACGTAATTGTCATAGGTGCCCAGTGGGGCGATGAAGGAAAAGGTAAAATAACAGATTTACTCAGCCGCTCCGCAGATGTGGTGGTACGTTACCAAGGGGGAGTGAACGCTGGACATACCATAGTAGTTGAAGGTCAGACGTTTAAGCTGCACTTAATCCCCTCTGGTATTCTGTATCCTAATACTGAGTGTGTTATTGGCTGTGGAACAGTCATAGATCCACAGGTATTAATCGCAGAACTCGATCAACTCGAAGAATTAAATATTTCTACTGCCAAGCTGTTAATATCTGAGACAGCCCATGTAACGATGCCTTATCATCGATTGATTGACCAGGCATCAGAGGAGCGACGCGGAAGTTATAAAATCGGCACTACAGGTAGAGGCATTGGCCCCACCTATGCTGATAAATCAGAGCGTACAGGCATCAGAATTTTAGACTTGATCGACCCGGAAGCGCTACGTGAGAAATTAGAATGGACGATTAATTATAAGAACGTTATTTTAGAAAAACTTTACAACCTACCGCCCTTAAATCCCCAAGAAGTAATTGAGCAATATCTTGGTTACGCTGAACGCTTGCGGCCTTATGTGGTTGATACTTCATTAAAAATATATGATTCCATCCTCAAGCGTCGCAATATTCTGTTTGAAGGCGCACAAGGTACGCTTCTCGATTTAGATCATGGTACTTATCCTTATGTCACCTCTTCTAACCCTGTAGCGGGTGGGGCTTGCGTTGGTACGGGTCTGGGACCGACAATGATTGATCGGGTAATTGGAGTGTCAAAAGCCTACACGACGCGGGTAGGAGAAGGACCTTTCCCCACCGAATTACATGGAGAAGTGGGAGAATTATTGTGCGATCGCGGGGCAGAATTTGGCACAACTACAGGACGTAAGCGGCGCTGTGGCTGGTTTGATGCCGTTATTGGTCGCTATGCAGTCCGAATTAATGGTATGGACTGTATGGCCATTACCAAACTCGATGTTCTCGACGAACTAGAGGAAATTCAAGTCTGTGTCGCCTATGACATAGATGGCGAACGTTGCGAACACTTCCCCACCAGTTCCCGTCGGTTTGGTCAATGTCGCCCGATTTACAAAACCCTACCAGGATGGCAGGTATCGACAAAGGAATGTCGTACACTGGAAGACTTGCCACAGCAAGCACTAGATTACCTGAAATTCTTAGCCGAATTGATGGAAGTTCCCATTGCGATCGTCTCTTTAGGAGCTAGTCGCGATCAAACCATCATTGTTGAAGACCCAATTCACGGGCCAAAACGTGCATTATTGCATCCTGACGGTACACCCGCCTCTTTGCTAAGTGCTTAAATGTGTTGACAACTAACAACTGATAACTGATAACTAAAAACTTGTATGGCTATTAAAGTTGAATCTCAAACGCGACCAGAAGGTAGTAAGCCAAATGCTTTGCGCCGTTCTGGTTTAATCCCTGCTAATTTGTACGGTCATAAAGGTGCTGAATCAATTTCTCTCGTAGTTGAAGCTAAAACCGTTGAGCGTCTGCTCAAATTTGCTGATGTTAACAAAACAGAGATTGAACTGAATATCCCTGAACTTGAGTGGACAGGTACAACTGTACTCAGAGAAGTTCAATCCCATCCAGCGAAGGGTTTTATCTACCATCTGAGCTTTTTTGCATCTCCTCAAGACTAATACAGACGCTTAATTTGTCTTTCTCGCAACTTCAAAATTTGTGATAATTGCTGATGATACCAGGGGTTAAACCCTGGTTTTTTGTTATCAGCGTCAGAGGATGGGTTTATGAGTTGCTCTCTAACCCTGTACAATGCGTGAATCCTGCGGGATTTGTCGCCAATTTCTGTAAGTATCCAATCCACAATTTTTATGACAGAAGCAAATCTTCCCATTTTAATTCAGCAGATGTTACAGCCGGGATTTTATCCCCATACAGTTACAGAACCAATTCAATTGATTCAAACTCATATTTCCTATGTACTTCTGACAGGGGATTATGCCTATAAGCTGAAAAAACCAGTAAATTTTGGCTTTTTGGATTTTTCTACTTTGGAAAAACGAAAACATTTTTGTCAGGAAGAATTACGGTTAAATCAGCGCGGTGCGGCTGAACTGTATTTGGAAGTATTACCTGTGACTATGGTCGATGAGCAACATCATCTGGCGGGAGTAGGAAAGGCTGTAGAATATGCGCTGAAAATGCGCCAGTTTCCCCAGGAGTTGCTGTTTAGTACATTATTTGAGCAAGGTAAGTTAAATGAAACTCACCTGGAGGATTTGGGCAAAGTTGTGGCTGAATACCACGCTAAATCTACAACTGATGATTATATTCGCAGTTTTGGCGAAGTGCCGCAGGTACGGGCGGCTATTGATGAGAATTACCAACAAACTGAGAAATATATTGGTGGACCTCAGACACAGCAACAGTTTCAGGAAACAAAGAAATATACAGATAATTTTTTTGCAGAACGTCCAGAATTATTTACTAGCCGAGTTGAAAATAACTATATCCGCGAATGTCATGGTGATTTACACCTGAGAAATATTGCTCTGTGGAATGATAAGATTACTCTTTTTGACTGCATTGAGTTTAATGAGCCGTTTCGCTTTGTCGATGTCATGTATGATGTGGCGTTTACGGTGATGGATTTAGAAGCGCGACACAGCCCTGATTTGGCTAATGCGTTTTTGAATACCTACGTTGAGCAAACTGGTGATTGGGAAGGATTGCAGGTACTACCTTTGTATTTAAGCCGTCAGGCTTATGTTAGGGCTAAGGTGACTTCATTTCTGTTAGATGACCCCGGTGTACCAGCCACAGCGAAGGAAGAGGCGGCAAAAACGGCGGCTGAATATTACCAGCAGGCTTACGATTATACTAAACCCAAAGCCGGAAAACTGATGTTAATGTCTGGGCTGTCGGGTTCGGGAAAGTCTACAACGGCAAAATATTTGGCCCGTGAAGTAAAAGCGATTCAGATTCGCTCAGATGCAGTGCGGAAACATTTGGGGGGAATTTCTCTTTGGGAACGTGGTGGGGATGATTTATACACACCTGAGATGACTCAAAAAACTTATGCCCGATTGCTGGATTTGGGAATTATGCTGACGAAGCAAGGTTTTAATGTCATTTTAGATGCGAAGTATGATAAGGAACATCTGCGACAAGAGGCGATCGCTCAAGCAGAAAAACACCAACTTCCTCTGCAAATCATTTACTGCACAGCACCTTTAGAAGTTGTGCAAGAGCGTCTGGCTAAACGCACTGGTGATATTGCTGATGCTACGGTCGATTTATTAACTTCGCAACTTGAGCAAGCCGAAGCATTTACTGCCGCCGAAAAAGCCTATGTGCAGATTTGGGATACAACTCAACCACCACAGACACAATTAAAATAGGTACTTAATTCAGAGTATTTATTAAGTCATGGCAGCACCAAAAAATCAAGGTTTACCCCCCATCTCGCCAGAATTCTACTCTCAACTCATATTTGGGGGATTTTTAATATTCATCTTAACGCTGGCGGGGTTTTCACTAGCCCTAAGTATCTTCCTCGGTATTATTGCGGGTTTTGTTTTAGGTTGGTTTACAAATTCCAGTAAAAATAGCCCCCAAGAAACGACTGTAGCCTCCTCTGATGGTATTGACGCAGGACTAAAATACTGGTTATTTTTTCTGTTAGGCTTCTCTTTTTTGGGGTATTCTCCACCTGTAAGTATTTTGCTAGGTGGAATCGCTGCTATCGGTGGCGGCTGGATTAGGGCTTGGTGGGGAAGTAAGGAAGAAACGAAAACTCAGCTACCACTGGAAGCTTTAGATATCGATACAAATGACATTCCTAGAGAAAGAATCAATAAACAGCAGAGAAGAAGGCTTACCCGTCGTTATCGTCGGGCTTCTGGGAATGGGAAGGCTGAGGATAATTCGTAATTACAGCATAAAGCCGGATAGTGAGTATGTTTTTATATCTCTCTAAGTTACTACCACTATTTTTTTATCCTCTGGGACTAGTGAGTATTAGCTTGATAGTGGCATTGGTAACGTTGTGGAAACGACCACGCATAGCAGCGATCGCCATTTCCTTGGCTTTAAGTTTATTGCTAATTTGCAGTAATGGCTGGGTGGCGAAATCTTTGGTGCGATCGCTCGAATGGCAATATCTTCCTCCTATTCCAGTACCGAATGCAGAGGCTATTGTGGTTTTAGGTGGTGCAACTAAATCAGTTTATCCGCCCCGGCCGACTGTTGATTTAAGTGAATCAGGCGATCGCGTAATTTATGCGGCTCAATTATATCGCCAACAGAAAGCCCCAATCATTATTCTCAGTGGAGGACGGATTGATTGGCGTGGTGGTGGTGATCCAGAATCGGCAGATATGGCAGATGTTCTCACATCGATTGGTATCCCCTCTGAGGTGATTGTCCAAGAACCGGATTCTCTGAATACTTATCAAAATGCGGTAAATGTCAAGAAAATTTTACAATCTCGTGGTATTGGTAAAGTATTATTAGTGACTTCGGCAATGCATATGCCGCGATCGCTTAAAATTTTCCAGCGTCAAGGTATAGATGTTATTGCTGCACCAACTGATTTTCTCGTCAGTCAAGGTGAAGTGCAAGAACTTAGCAGCACTCCCAAAGCCGCTATCCTCAATTTATTACCCGACACCAGTAACCTACATCAATTTACCAGCGCCCTCAAAGAATATATTGGCAGTTTTGTCTATAGCTGGCGCGGTTGGTTGTGAAAAGACGCGAGAAATTGAAAATAATTTGATTAAATAGCTCAAAAATCTGAAGAGGATGTCTAAAAACTTACCCTATATTATGCCATCGCCTCAATTTGAAGTTGAGGAAGCCTTTGCTAACTACCACACAACTCACCAATTCTACCAAGAAGTTCACACACGCTCAGAGTTTGCGAACTATTGCGAGTGGTATGAAATAACGGCAGAACAGCATCGTCAAGACTTGGAAAAAATGCGCGGCGAATTAAATATTTTCCAGTGGTTTCGCCGCTCGTGAGTGATTTAAATGACTTCCAACTCATTCTCACGTAAATGAGCTTTAAATTTTTTAGTAAACCTGACTAAAATGGGTAGATTAGCGCTGACAGGTCTACCTTGCCATTCAGTAGCAAGACCGATGACTTCACCTTCTGTACCTTTGAGGTCAAAAGCCTGACCGCGATGATCAGGATCATGATAGACTACAACCGACTCTTTAACACGGACGCGATCGCCAACTTTCATAGCAACATTTATATCTAGCTTTTGCTGTTCCACAAGCATCTCCACCTGCATTCTTCACTGAACTGCTTTCTTGACAAATAAACTGTTGGTAACAGTCAATTTCAAGCTCCCATTGGCACAGAAGCTTTGTTTTACGCCTTTGTAACTGCTATACAAACAAAGCCTGCCCATGCAGGCTTTAATAGTGATTAGTCAGCGACATTCGGATAGTTAAAAACCCGCTTTGGTTTTGCTGTGCGCTTTAACGACAAATCTAATTCTACAACAAATAGTCATTGGTTATTAGTCATTGGTCATTGGTCATTGGTCATTGGGAATTCATAATCTTTCCCCCTGCACCCTGCACCCTGCCCCTGACAGGTGTAGGTTTTTTACAACTAGCAGGAGTTGGAGTAATAAAAGCTATCAACAGGAGTAGGAGGAAAAGAACTCCAACGATGAAGATGAATGGAAAAACCCTTGAGTAAATCAGCAATGAGGGTGATAAAACC
>DASQZD010000073.1:0-45110 GCA_035638855.1 Nodularia sp. (in: cyanobacteria)
GGGCAATAGGGCATCAAACGCTTTTCGGTTCAATCCAGTTAATGCACGCAACAGTCGATCTTGCTTCAGCGCACCTTCAATATTCAGCATCATCCTTTCCTTTCACTGCTGTCTATTCTCTCTTATTTCCCGACAGGTCTATTGTTACAGCATTTAAACTATCCTTATCGGGAGAACTTTTTCAACACTTCTGGAGTTAGTGCTTTACGCGCCATATCTGGGTTTGTAATTGGCGGAGGAATTGGTTTTATTTTAGGATTACTTACTGGTTTTTCTCGCATTGCCGAGACTTTATTGGATAGCTCGTTACAAATGCTGCGTACCATTCCTAATTTAGCCCTGATTCCTCTAGTAATCTTATGGTTTGGTATTGGAAATGAAGCCAGATTATTTCTGGTTTCTATAGGGGTGTTTTTTCCGATTTATCTGAATACTTATCATGGAATTCGTAGTGTAGATTCTGATCTGATTGAATGGGGAAAGTTTATGGTCTAAACACAACCCAACTTTTAAAAGAAGTTGTTTTTCCAGGAGCATTACCTTCAATTTTAATTGGTGTCCGATTTTCTTTGGGTATCATGTGGCTCTCGCTGATTGTCGCTGAACAAATTGCGGCAGATTCTGGTATTGGTTACATGGCTATGAATGCTCGTGAATTTATGCAAACAGATGTTGTGGTGCTAAGTATCATCATCTATGCACTGTTAGGTAAACTAGCAAATTCCTTAGCTAAAGCCTTGGAAAATAAATTTTTATCATGGAATCCCAATTACAGACCTGCTAGTTAAATGCTGCAATCAAAGTTTGACTTTAATTAACCTCCTGAAATATCATCTGAAAATTTACCGACCATCACTAACTTAAAAATTTCCAAAGAGTAGGAGAAATATATATTATGGTTTCAACAAAAACAAAAGGTTCTGAACTAAAAATATTGGGTTTGACAAAGGTTTTTGGCGATACAACTGTATTAAAGTCATTAAATCTTGAAGTAGCGCCAGGAGAGTTTATTGCTATTGTCGGGCGCAGTGGTTGTGGTAAAAGTACTTTATTACGCCTGATATCTGGGTTAGATAAACCTAGTGATGGTGGCATATTGGTAGATGGGGAGCCGCTACGTAAGCTCAATCACTTCGTCAGAGTCATGTTTCAAGATCCCCGCTTGCTACCGTGGAAACGGGTAATTGAGAATGTATCTCTGGGTTTAAAAGGAAAAAATTGGTTGGAAAAAGCTACGCGAGTATTAGCACAAGTGGGTCTGAAAGATAGAGCTAGTGATGAGTTTATAAATATCAGAGAAACAGTTCTAGAACAGGTGATGAACAATGAAGGTGCTAATGCACGCAAATTATTGCAAATGAGTCATTAATACAGTGATTTACTTTTGAATAGGTACTAGAAGAATTATTCGACCACAGATGCACACAGATAAACACAGATAAATCCTGTAATTAAGTGAGATTAATTGTGCTGTGTGTTGATTGTTAATTTTAAAAAAGGAACAGAAAATGTCTCAAATCAAGATATATAGTGCAGTTGTTTGTCCTTATGCTCATCGTTCCCGCCTCGTACTCCAAGAAAAAGGTGTTGATTTTGAATTAATAGAAATTGATTTGCAGAAGAAGCCGGAAGGATTTACTGATATTTCGCCTTATGGTAAAGTACCTGCGATCGCACACGGTGATCAACGAGTTTGGGAATCGGCTGTAATTAACGAATATCTTGATGAAGTGTTTCCCCATCCCCCACTTTTACCCAGCAGTCCCATTGCTAAAGCCCAGGCGCGCATCTGGATCGATTTTGCTAATACGAGATTAGTTCCAGCTTTTTCGACTCTCTTGCGTAGTCCAGATGTTTCACAACAAGAAGCCGCTAAACAGGAACTATACAAACATCTGGAATTTATTGAGAAAGAAGGTTTAGGAAAATTATCGGGGGAAGGTCCTTATTGGTTTGGTGAATCGGTGAGTTTAGTCGATTTTACCTTTTACCCTTGGTTTGAGCGTTGGCCAGCACTTAAACACTATCGTGGCTTTGGTATACCAGAAGAATTTACTCGTTTACGTCAGTGGAAAAAGGCTTTAAAGCAGCGTGATTCTGTGCAAGCGATCGCTCATAACAAGGATTTTTACATAGAGCGATATGCTAAATTTGCTACTCCTGTAGCTGCTTAATACCATAATTAACCTTAAAAAAAGTTGACTGTCGAAGCTAAAACCTCAACAGTCAACTTTTGATGATCTGAGTGTCATTCCACTAAAACACTCAGCAAAATAGGGATTTAATTAAAATTGTCACTCTGCCATAAAATAATTTAGTTAGATAACAGTGCATCTTCTGTAACCAAGCTTGTCCGGCGGAAATAAGAAGCAGAATTTAGTCCCATCGTCTTACAATATTCAGCACACTTGCGACAAATAGCGGCACAAAACATCATAGTTGCATCGCTACCCATCTTTTCACAAGCCATAGCAGTGCGATCGCACATCTCGGCACATAAGCTACAGGTGTTACCCATAAACTCAGAACCGTCATTAATCATATTGACGCACATCATACACATTTCCGCACAGTCGCGCATCATCGACATCATAGCCATATCAGAATATTTACCACCCTGCCCCTTGATATATTTGAGGGTATCAATGCAAGTAATTTGGCATTCGATGCAGCTTTGTTTGGAAGCTTGCATTTCGGCGAGTATGGTTTCAGTCATCATCATAGTTATTTCCTTATTTTTGCAATCCAGTGGAATGGCTTACTAAATAGCAAGGTAAAGCTTTATTTTTGGGAAATCAAGGGGTTTGAGAATTCACCCACTTTTAAGCTCACATTACCTATCTACTTCATGTAAATTAAGCTGTTTTTCTGTATCTTCATCAAAGTCAAATTGGCTAAAAGCCTTGTGATTGAAGACTTAATAATCCCCTGTAGCTGATAGAGTATTACCCACTAAAAGTAAAATTTTTCCAGAAATTGACAAATTAGCTGTTGAGTTAACTTAATTGTCTGTCTCTTTGTCAATAAACTAATTCCCTGATTTATCATCCCTAAAACTCTTGACTGGTATGCCTTATAGCGCTTTTCGTTATTGTTAAACTTATAAAATTAAACAATGCAATGAGTATATTTTCTTATTACTATAAAATATCAAGATTTCCTGACTTTATGAAGGTACAGATCAGATTAGAAACAGATTTATCCCAATTAAGCATAAACCTATTTACAAATCAGGCTTTTGAGAAAATCAATAAAATTTTATTTCTAGTCCCCAAAGATAACTAGACGTGAAATCTGGACATCAGTCTTAAGGGTGCATTTTTTTTGACAAAACTACTTGTCTTTTTTAGATAACTGTGCAAAACTAATTACATAGCAAATCTACTAAATCTCGACCGATTTACCGTAGTTTACTTTTATAACTGAAATCAATCTTCTTCAAGGCGGACTATACCAGGAATATTCCTGGTATGTATGTGGGGAAGCTTTCACAAAAATATAGGTGGCTAACCAGTGATATTTCAAAAGTGTTGTTTCTTTGGCAGTTAGTAGAACATAAATACTGGCGAGATTTACGTACTTTCACGCTTCACGAACCTGGAGATTAAATTCATTACTTAAGGGGAAATTACCCCTTTTAAAGCAAGCAATACTTCTAAAGTTTCCGCCACAGTCAGCCTCTAATCGGTTGCTTAAGGTGGGTAACACCACCTTACTTCCTTTCTTTTCAATCAATAAAATCTCACGCCAAGAGATAAAGTTATGAATCCGAAAAAATCTAAAGTTATTGTAGGTGCGGCTAGTAGAAGGTCTTTCTTGTTGCACACTAGTATATTTACTGCCAGCAGTGTTGTCGCAGGCGTGGTGGGTTTAAACTTTTCCGCTAAAAAAGGTCAAGCACAAGCAAGCCCATCATTAGTTAACAACAAGTTCGCTGAAAAGGCTTATCGCATACGTGTTGCGGCCGCCGAGGCTAATCGTCAAGTTCCCATTGCGCCCAATCCTACTAATGGCGATGAAGAACGGTATGCTAATAAAATCGGCTCTGACACCAGGGGACTACCACATAACAAACAGAGTGAAGTTGATCTGAAAGCCTATGAATCCTTGACTAAAGCCGTTACCACCCATGACCATGACGACTTTGAAAAGGTCATTTTGGGTGGTACAAGAAAACTGGTTAATGCTCAAGGTCCACTGGCAGCTAGTTTAGAAGGATGTCATGGAGTGCAGGTAGCCGTACCGCCGCCACCAACTCTAGCGAGTTCAGAACGAGCTGTAGAAGCTGTTGAACTTTATTGGCAAGCATTATTACGGGATGTACCTTTTCATAAACTACAGAACAACACCAACGATCCTTTAGTATTGGCGGCTGTTGAAGAACTGAACCAGCTTTCCACATTCAAAGGACCGAAACAAAACGGACGTGTGACTCCCCAAAGTTTATTTCGTGGTACTGTCACCTACGTTGATCCAAATGATAAATCTGGCAGTACGGCAAAACACGTTACCCCTGCTGGGGTATTAGTAGGGCCTCATATCTCTCAGTTTGCATTGCTGAATATTCCTTGGGGAGTTCAGTTTATTCCGCCCGTAATTCGGACGGCTCTTCCTGGTAATGACTTTCTGACTGATTACGAAGAATGGCTGAATGTACAGAATGGCGGAACTCCTAAAACTATTAAGTATGACCCAGTACGCCGTTACATATCGACAATTCGTGACCTATCAGAATTTTCCCACGCACCAGGGGCGGCATTTTCTGGAGCTGCTCTCATTTTGGGTAGTAGTCGCAACGCTAACGACCCTTTGAGTAGTGGTGTTGGCGCGCCCTTGAATGCAGGTAATCCCTTTGTTAAATCAAAAACCCAACAGGGGGGAAATGGGTCATTTGCACTCGGACATTTAGAAGCCTTACTGTCCCTGGGTAGATCCCGCGCTATTAGAGCTGCATACTGGCAAAAGTTTTATGTACACCGCACTCTGCGTCCAGAAGCTTATGCTGGGCTAATTCACCATAACGTTGTTAATAACACTAAATATCCAGTTCATCGGGATATATTAAACTCCCAAGCATTGGCGCAGAGTTTTAGTAAATTTGGTTCCTATCTCTTACCGCATGGATACCCAGAAGGCTCACCAATTCATTCATCTTACGTTGGTGGTGCAGCATCTATTGCAGGTGTCAGTACCACATTGTTAAAAGCATACTTTGACGAAGATTTTGTGATTCCTAATCCTGTAGTCTCTGATCCGAATGACCCCACTAAGGTGATTCCCTATACAGGAGAGCCTTTAACAGTGGGTGGCGAGTTAAATAAACTAGCAACTAACTATACCCTTGGTCGTGGTCACGGTGGTATTCACTGGCGCACAGATGGTTCTGCTGGTATAGCTTTGGGTGAAGAAATTGCTATCAGTATTCTCAGAGATGAGAGATTTGGTTACAACGAAAAATTTAATGGTTTCACATTCACAAAATTTGATGGGACGAAAGTTACAGTCTAAATTTTGAAAACTGGTTTAATAATTAGGGGTAAATTAATTCATGCAAAATTTCAAAGAGCAACTAGCATCTTGGACACGCCGAGGCATCACTCGTCGTCACGCACTCTTTGCCTTCGGCTACAGCTTAGTATTATCTACCACGCTCTTTAGTTGCAGTAATCAAGCAGATAATTCTCAGCAACAAGCAGCTTCATCGGCATCTAATGTAGCTACTAGTAATACTCCTGAAAAAGTAATTAGAATTGTCCGTTCTAAACAACTCACTGCTCTAGCTGTTTTAGAACAAAAAGGTATTCTAGCAGAAAAATTAAAACCTTTAGGTTATAGAGTAGAATGGCCAGAATTTGCTGCGGGACCACAACAACTTGAAGCTTTAAATGCAGGCGGACTTGATATTGCTTCCACTGCTGAATCACCTCCTATTTTTTCCCAAGCATCTGGCGTACCTCTGGTATATCTAGGGGCTAATTCTTCTGATGGTCAAGCAACTTCATTGTTGGTTCCTAAGAATTCCCCCATTAAAAGTGTGAAAGATTTGAAAGGAAAAAAAGTAGCTTTTCAAAAAGCATCAATTGGTCATTATCTCACAGTTAGGGCTTTAGAAAAATCAGGGCTAAAACTGAGTGATGTCGAGTCAGTTTCTTTAGCACCTCCAGATGCTAATGTGGCATTTAGTCAAGGTAAAATAGATGCTTGGTTTATCTGGGAGCCATTTGTCACTAGAAATGTTCAAAATAATAATGGAAGAGTTTTGATAGATGGTGGTAACGGTTTGCGGGACTCTAACAACTTTTTATCTACAAACCGCAAATTCTATCAAGAAAACCAAAAAGTAATCAAAGTCTTGCTAGACGAAGTACAAAAAGCCCAAAATTGGGCTAAAAATAACCCCAAAGAACTTGCTCAATTACTCTCTGGAGCGACTCAACTTGATGCACCTACATTAGAGATTATGCACGATAAGTATGATTTCACCCTGATACCAATTACCGAAGCAATTATTAATAAACAACAAGAGGTTGCTGATAAATGGTACAGTCTGGGACTCATACCTAAGAAAGTAACTGTGAGAGATGGGTTTTTAACTCCTGAACAATATGCGGAAATTACTCCCCCGGAAGTGCTGGCGAAAAATTAGTAATGAGGGGATTAGCAAGTAACAAATCTCCTTTTTGCTTTTTCTGTGTCTCTGTGGTATGCGCTACGCGAACGTTCCTTATTCGTGGAAACCTTTAATACTAGATTATGTCAACAATAACTTTAACTAACTTTCAAATCACTGACTTTAATGCACCTTTAGGCACTGTCGTCACTGGACTAGATGTAAGTCAACAGATTAAACCTGAAGTCATTTTACAACTAAAACAAGCACTGCGCGATCGCCATATTCTCATCTTCAAAAATCAACAACTCACAGATCAGCAGTTTTTAAACTTTGCTTTTCATTTTGGTTCATTGTTCGTTCCACCAGATGATATCCCAGTCCTCGCTTCCAAAGGAGGAGTTACACCCGTGATTATTCCCGTTTCCAATGTTGATGGTGGCTACACTGGAAGTGGTGAACTAGCTTTTCATTCTGATCATAAATGGACTCCTTATCCTTCAAGTGGTTCGCTACTTTATGCTTTAGAAGTACCCAATCAAGGTGGAGATACCTACTGGTTAAATCTGAATTTAGCTTATGAAACTCTGGATGAGTCCACGAAGCGACGCATTGCAGATTTGCAATTGATTACTTATAACCCATTTTTAAATAAACCCGACACACCCCGTTCTAAATACCGCTATGACAAGAATATTCCCCTAATTAGTCCTGTTTTTCCTCACCCATTAGTCAGGACACATCCAGAAAGTGGCAAGAAGATTTTATATTTAGATTATGCCACAGAAGTAGAAGTGATTGGTTTAGATCCGCAAGAGGGGTCTGAATTAATTGAAGAATTGCGTTCAGCTATGCTGGGCGGTACGCCATCGCATTTATATCAACCCCAATTTTATTATCAACACAAATGGTCTGTTGGCGATATTGTTTACTGGGATAATCAGTCAACTTTACACTATAGACAAGCATTTGATCCCCAGCAACGCCGAGTCATGAAGCGGGTAAGTTTAGCCGGTAGTCGTCCATTTTAGGGCAGAAAATTACACTAATGATGTTGCTAAATAACTAGCTCCAGAACTGAAAATAGATGTGTCAATTTTAGAAACCTTAGCAAAAGAATAACTTATCGATTCCGACCAATTAATCAAGATATGTTTTCAACCCAATTTGAAAAAGTTGGGGTTGTTTTTATAATTAGCTTAACTGGATTTAACCCCAATTTAGTAACACAAATTATCAAGATATTTTGACAAAAATAGATTTCATACACTATAATCCACGGTAAGCTCATCAGGTTACTGGTGTTTAGATTTAGGTTGATAGGAGAAATCGCAATGACATTAGCTCAAGATATGAGAATTCAGAACAATCAAAAGGTAACTTCTCATTTTTGGTGGCAGGGATCACAACTAGGAAGATTTGTGTTAAAACGGCCATGGTGGCATATTAACGCTTATACAACAGTTTTAGGGATGATGCTGCTGACTTTTGCTAGTCTGGGCTTTTTATATATCCATTCCTCTGGGCGGAAGTTAACTCAAATTTTCCAGAATAACCCTGTTTTAGAACAAGAATGACGAAAATTAATACCTTGCAGGTTGTATCCTACTTATCGCCTAATTGGTTCGGATTATATCAGGCGATCGCAGTTTATTTAGGTCGTATTTTACAAGTAGAAACCCCACTACATCAAAGTGAATCCGACCCCTTAAAAGACCCTCTGTTATTTCAAGACAAAATAGACTTAGCTTTTATTTGTGGATTACCGCTCATTCGTTACAGTCAAATGGTGTCACAGCAATTGCAGCCATTAGTTGCGCCTGTAATGCAATCATCTCGATATAGTAACTGTCCGGTTTACTATGCAGATGTAATTGTCAAGGCTGATAGTAATATTAAAAAATTTGCTGATTTGTCAGGTAAAACATTTTGCTATAACGACTCAGGTTCTAACAGTGGTTATAATTTACTTTTTCACTGGTTGAGTCAAGAAAAATATCCGCCAAATTTCTTTAGTAAAACGATAGAATCAGGTTTTCATCAGCGTTCAATTCGCTGGGTAGTTGAGGGATTGGCGGATTGTGCAGCCATTGACAGTGTAGTATTAGAACAAGAATTACGCGATTTTACGGAATTATTACAGCATTTGCGTGTGGTGGAAATGATCGGACCTTCTCCTATGCCACCATTGGTAGTAGCACAGCGTCTAGGTATCCCTTTCATTCAGCAAATACAGTTAGCGCTACTCCAACCAGATGCAGAGTTGCAAAGCGTAATGAAACAATTTGATGTGAAGCGTTTTGCTCCAGTGAAGTTAGATAATTATCAGGTACTCAATCAAATTTATCACAGTCGCTCTTTTGTGGGTTTGTCTGGTTAAGAATGAGGGGAAAAGCTCACGCATCAGGCGCAATAAGAAGAAGTTGAGAAAATATTAGCCAGATTGCGATCGCAATTATGTCCGGGTAAATTTCTTGACATCTTCCCGCCGCTTTTCTACATCCTACCCCTGGATCTGCCCCAAATAAATTTATTCCCACTTATAGCAATTATAGATCATAAGTCTTGTGGACATACTAGGCAAATGTGAAAAATCTAGAAATAATTGGGCTAATATAATGTAACTGCGCTTCCCTCGGCATTCCTCTGGGTTTCACAGAATTATTTCCTTCCCTTGCTCAGTAAACCGAACTTCTTTAATATTCCATTTAGCATTACTGATTAAAGTTGTGCGGAGACTGCCAAATAAAGCCAACTGTTCACAACTAGAAAGAGAAACAAACTGCCGCTTTGACTGAGGAGATAGCCGCAAATCAACTGTAGCGATACCATTTTGAATTTGGACACGATAACCAGACAATTCAAAATCAGCTGTATCTTGTTCTTTTATAATTTTACCCACCGCACCTGTAACAGGTTCTGTTGCTGATACTGCAACTTGTTGTGGAATCAACTCTTGACATTGGCTATCAATAGTATATAAGGTAACATTAGCAGTCTTGCTCTTGGGAGGTTTAGAAGTTGCAGGAGGTGTTTTTTGAGTCGGCGTTGGGGTGATGGTAGGAGATGGTGTTTGACTTTCGACACTGCTGGAAGTATTACTAGGACTAGAATTACAACTGCTGATGCTAGCTGCGATCGCTACTACAATAAGTGGTAAAAGATACTTTTTCTTTATCATATAGCTAACAATTATGTGATCATCTTTTAACTTCAGTGCCACTGGTATCAATTCCGCCTAAATTTACAAAAATTGCACAAACTGCGGTGAAGCTTCACTCATCGTCAAATTATTTACCCAAAAATGACAATGATTAGACTTAAATTTATAGCACATTCATAGCAAAATAATTCTCATCGCTACCAATCGTAGGGGTTTGGCATAAGTTATCCTCATTGCATAGCCAACACAATTGTTTTGTCCTTATTTTCTTTGTCGGCTTGATTGTGAACAATAATAATGGCAAAATACCAAGCCCAGAAACTTACTAATGTAGAATGAATTAGGACGATTATTGAGTTAATTTTAGACTTTAAGTTTGAGATGGGGAAACATAGATACTGAAGTTAACTTTATTCCCTGACTGGGAAAAATGCGAAACTATGACGGGTAATCTGATCACGGTCGATAAAAATATCTATGAATCCCTTCAACAAGAGCTGATAGAACTGCGTCAGCGAATAAACCTTAATCAGCTTAAACATAGCCCAGAGCAAATGGGTTTGCTTATAGAGTATACACCGGCTGCGATCGCCATAGTTGACAGGCAAATGCGATACCTGTTAGTCAGTCGCCGTTGGCGGAAAGATTACGGCTTAGGCGATGAAAATATTATTGGGCGATCGCATTACGAAGTTTTCCCAGATATTTCCCCGGATTGGCGGGAAATTCATCAACGTTGTTTGGCGGGAGCCATTGAAAAACGTGACGAAGATCCTTTATTGCGTGCAAATAATCAAACCGAATGGGTGAAATGGGAGATACATCCTTGGTACGAAGACTCTGGCGAAGTCGGTGGTATTATCATGTTCACAGAAGTAATTACTGCTCGCAAACAAGCAGAAATCGCCCTGGTAAATAGTGAAAGACGCTTCCGAGATATCGCCGCTAATGTACCTGGGGCGATTTTTCAGTTCACAAACCGTCACGGTGTTTGGGGCGTGGACTATGTCAGCGACTTTATCTGGGAACTTGCAGGTATCACCGCCGCCGAAATGATGCAGGATTTAAATAACTTTTTTGCTCTCATACATCCAGAGAATTTTGACAGCTTAATTGCTTCAATAGAAGTCGCAGTAAAAAATTCTCATCCTTGGCATTATGAGGGAAGATTGGTGAAGCCTAACAGCGAAATCCGTTGGTGGCGGGGAGATTCAACTCCTATACGAAATGAGCAAGGAGAAATAATTTTCTGTGGAGTCCTATTAGATATTACCGAGATTCAGGAAAAAGAAGCAGAGCTAAAAAAATTGAATGAAGAGCTAGAATATAGAGTTGAAGAGCGTACAAATGCTTTACGTCAAGCTGAAGCACGGTGGCAACGACTAGCAGACAATGTACCAGGGATGCTTTATGAATTTCGTCTTGATCTGAATTTCAGGATGTCCTTTCCCTTCATTTCTTCGGGATGTCGAGACATTTTGGGACTAGAGCCAGAAGCAGTTCAAAAAGATGTCACCTTGGCTTTCAACAATGTTCACCCTGAAGATTTTCCCAAGTTGCAGTTACTAATCGCTCAGTCTGCCCAAACACTGCAAAACTTTGAATATGAGTGGCGGACTCTCGCATCTTCTGGTGAGTACAAATGGATTAAGGCCATTGCTCGGCCAGAACGCAAATCAGAAGCTGAAGTCATTTGGTATGGCGGTCTGGTTGATATTACTGACCGTAAACTAGCCGAAATTAAATTGCAGCAACAAACCCAAAACCTAGAAAATACGCTATACGAACTGCAACGCACCCAATCTCAACTGATTCAGAGTGAGAAAATGTCCTCACTAGGTAATATGGTTGCCGGGATCGCCCATGAAATTAATAATCCAGTCAATTTTATTCATGGTAATCTCATTCCAGCCAGAGAATATACTCAAGATTTTCTGGGGCTAATACAACTATATGAATTACACTTTCCCAATCCCCCGGAAGAAATTCAAGCAAAAATTGCCGATATCGACCTGGAATTTCTCAAAGCAGACTTAATTAAACTGCTTCATTCCATGCAAATAGGAACCGACAGAATCCGGGAAATTGTCTTATCTCTGCGGAATTTTTCGCGTTTAGATGAAGCCGAGTTTAAACAGGTGAATATCCACGATGGTCTTGATATTACTTTGATGATTCTCCAAAACCGCCTGAAAGCAAAACCGGATTATCAGGAAATAGTAGTTATTAAAGAGTATGGGAATTTACCTAGTATTCAATGCTATCCTGGGCAACTAAATCAGGTATTTATGAATATCTTGAGCAATGCTATTGATGCTGTGGAAGAATATTTTGTTGGAGAACGAGGACAAATTCATATTATTACTGAAGTTGTCAATACAAACACAGTAACAATCCGCATTGCAGATAATGGTAGAGGAATTCCCCAAAAAACACTAGAAAAAATATTTGACCCTTTCTTTACTACTAAAGATGTGGGTAAAGGCACAGGTTTAGGGCTATCTATTAGTTATCAGATTATAGTAGATAAACATCAGGGAAATTTATCGTGTAATTCCATCCCTGGGGAAGGTGCAGAATTTGTGATCAAACTTCCCATTCATCAATGAATAACTATACTAATCCAGCTTGATTTCTGTAGCTTACGTGGCGTAGCCATATTTATTTGCGTAGGTAGGGAGTGGGGAGTAGGGAAAAACCTTTTTCTGTTATGCCGAGATTGTAAGTGCATAGCGCAGGCTACGCCAACAAAAATCAAATAGCAGTCCTATATCAATTATAATAGTTACTTATAGGTTGGCTTGAAGAAAGTCAAACCCAAAATTTTCCGCGCCACACCTACAGCATTTGTTGGGTAATGCATTGCCTCAACCCAAGCTACTGAATATAGGTATAAAAAATTTTATCCGCCGCCATCGGAAAAACAGGGGAAAATTAACAAGTGTAAAGCTATAGAAAAATTTCTTAAGGAAACATACATGGACAGATCAAACGGAGTAAAAATTGAAACAATGCCACAAAAATTACCTGTAGTTATAGATACTGAAGATGCAGTAACAATGAATGATTCACCTGAGCCAGTTGAGGATGCTCAGAATATTGATGAAATCCTGAATTCACTCAAAAGCTTACTGAGTAGCATAGAAAAGTTGCAAAAAGTTCGGATGGAAGTTGGCGACATTAAACCGTTAGTTGGGCGGATGCTCGACGGGGAATTAGTTGCTGGGGAAGAACTTGAGCAACTCAAAACAGGAGTCAGTGGTCTTTTTCGTCTGGTTCGTGCTTATACTGATCATCAAGCAGCGTTGGCTAAAGCACAACCTGCCAGAAAATTGCTAGACGACATCATAAAATAGCATCAAGTCCAGCTAACTGAAATCTTTACTTGAATTTGAAGAAACCTGATTCTGACTGTGAGTCTGTTGTTCATTGCCTAATTATCTGGTGCAACTGAAATTTTGCATGGATGAATATTGGGTAAACTCATATCTTGTGGGGTGGGTACAGTGCAGTTGTATAAATTGTTGACTGGTTATGGTAAATGCACTCAATACAGTGTTTTTGAGTGTTTTTTGACTGCTGTGCAGTTTACTCAATTGCAAACAAAGATTGAGAAATTGATCAAACCTGATGAAGATTCTATTAGAGTATATGTACTAGATGCTGGCCGTGTTAAAAGAACTATCACTTATGGTTCTGAAGTACCTAGACAAGAGCAAACAATCATTATATGATTGACTGACTCATAACCAAGATTTTTGGCAGACCTATAGTGAGGTCAAAAACCCTGGGTGGTTTGCCAAATCGCCAGAACCTTGACAAATCAATAGTTACAGCGTTTCATCAGTTTCAGTTGCGAATTTCGCGAAGCCTGAAACAGGGTTTCTAGATCAGCTTTGCCAAAATCGCCTCCAGAATCCACTGGTAGACTATGTTTCAGATGGCGGACTTTCCGCTAAACTAATCCCCGCAAGGGGACTGAAACTTTGAAAATCCATTCAAATCACTTCAAACTATATGACTTTCCGCTAAACTAATCCCCGCAAGGGGACTGAAACGTTCTGATTAGTTGGCATCCTGATATTTAAATCAAGCTTTCCGCTAAACTAATCCCCGCAAGGGGACTGAAACAATTAGTACGTGGCTAAAAACGAGCAAAATAAAACCCTTTCTTTCCGCTAAACTAATCCCCGCAAGGGGACTGAAACAACGATCAAGCAACTCTGATTAACGTCTCAGGTACTTTCCGCTAAACTAATCCCCGCAAGGGGACTGAAACATTGCCAGATCAAAGAAATTCTCTGGTAGGTTGACTCTTTCCGCTAAACTAATCCCCGCAAGGGGACTGAAACATAGAACCTTCAGGACGAATCTTACAGGCCAGGGCTTTCCGCTAAACTAATCCCCGCAAGGGGACTGAAACGTAACTTGGGTCGATCATAAAAAGACCGCCACCGTTCTTTCCGCTAAACTAATCCCCGCAAGGGGACTGAAACGTTTTAAGCGCAAAAAAGCCAGTTTAATTCTCCAACTTTCCGCTAAACTAATCCCCGCAAGGGGACTGAAACGTTTCTTCTCTCTTGTCGCGGTTTTCGGCTTTCGGCTTTCCGCTAAACTAATCCCCGCAAGGGGACTGAAACTTAATTAAGCGATGGCCACTGCTTTTTGAGATTTTACTCTTTCCGCTAAACTAATCCCCGCAAGGGGACTGAAACTTCTTCATACTTTTAAGAATGGGATAAAGAGATTCCTTTCCGCTAAACTAAATCCCCGCAAGGGGACTGAAACTTTTGCGCGATCGCCTCACCATTCGTAAGGGATAAAACTTTCCGCTAACTAAATCCCCGCAAGGGGACTGAAACATTATCTGTGGGCATACCCTGACAAGGATACACCCGTAGCCTTTCCGCTAACTAAATCCCCGCAAGGGGACTGAAACTACACTTTTCCAATTCAGGACGTAGTTTAAATGGTGTCTTTCCGCTAACTAAATCCCCGCAAGGGGACTGAAACATAAATCTGGCTATTGGATGATTTTTTTTATTTGCTTTCCGCTAACTAAATTTCCGCAACGGGACTGAAACTTAGATTGCGTCGTCCGGTGTTTGATGATGACACCAGAACTAATTGCTGCATTGGCATCAAATTGCTCTCCAGAATGCAACAAATGTTGCGGCTAGAGCCAAGCGAACTGGAGCATATCAATTGTTTCCTAACTTACCCAATTCTGTATTTAATCCCGGCTTTTTACGGGGTACATCTGGAATTGGTTATCAATTGCTGCGTTTAGCTAACAATGACTTGCCTTCAGTATTATTGTGGGATTGAGGACTAAGTATTGGGAATCCAGCTAACTCGATGCTCTCTAAATGCTATCTGAAGGTGTGTCTAACATGATAATTTAGGTATCTATCTCAAATTTTCCCACAAATATCCATACAACGGTAGAAATGGTAATTTCGAGAAAATGTTATCAAGGCAAGTCCTCACAAGGAACTGGAAATGAATTGGTAGGCTAATAGCTGAAGTCTTCTCAAAAAGACTAAAAGCCACTATTTGATTACCATTTTTAAGTGGGTAAGTCAAGATATAAATAGGTGAACCATTAAATTTTTATATTGTCAAGTTAGAAACACAATTAAAAAAATCTCAAAGCTAGATATACTAAGGAAAGTTAATGATTAGACCGCGCAAGTCTTTTGCTCAACATTGGCTCAAAAGTGAAAAGGCTCTGGATGCAATTATTAAAGCAGCAGAATGTCAACAGAGCGATGATCGCGTGCTGGAAATCGGCCCCGGTACAGGTATTCTAACTCGGCGGTTACTACCCTTGGTGCGATCGCTCGTAGCAGTAGAAATCGACTTTGATTTGTGCAAACAGTTAGCCAAGCAACTCGGTAAAAAAGACAACTTCTTACTATTGCAAGGGGATTTCCTCACCTTAGATTTATCATCGCCCTTAGCGGCATTTCCCAACTTTCAAAAGCCCAATAAAGTAGTAGCGAATATCCCCTACAACATCACAGGGCCAATCATTGAGAAGTTGCTAGGGACAATCGCCAACCCTAACCCAGAACCATTTGACTCCATAGTGCTACTAGTGCAGAAGGAAGTAGCCGACAGATTGTATGCTAACCCTGGTTCTAGAACTTTTGGGGCTTTGAGTGTGCGGGTACAGTATTTAGCTGATTGTGAATTTATTTGCACAGTTCCCGCAGCTGCATTTTACCCAGCGCCAAAAGTAGACTCAGCCGTTGTGCGGTTGCGTCCCCGACAGATAGAAATACCAGCACTGAACCCCCGCAAATTTGAGAATTTGGTAAAAATTGGATTTGGGGCGAAACGCAAAATGTTAAGAAATAATTTGCAATCGGTTGTTGAACGCGATCGCTTGACCCACTTACTGGAACAATTAGAAATAAATCCCCAAGTTCGAGCCGAAGACCTCAGCGTTCAGCAATGGGTAAAATTAACTAATTTAGTCACAACTGAGTAATTACAACTCAGCACTCAAAATGCGTTCATACACTCTAATTGCTCCCGCTAAAATCAACTTATATCTAGAAATCATCAACGACCGCCCCGATGGTTATCACGAGTTAGCGATGATACTCCAAAGTATTGCCCTCGCTGACGAAATTAATCTCCAATCCTTAACCACTGAAACAATTCGCGTCAACTGCAACCACCCCCAAGTACCTACAGATAACAGTAATCTAGCATACAAAGCCGCAGCACTCATGGCGGCGCAATTTCCCGCAGCTTTAGCTAAATACGGGGGTGTAGAAATTACGATTAACAAGCACATTCCCGTAGCAGCTGGGTTGGCGGGAGGTTCGACAAATGCCGCAGCCGTATTAATGGGGATAGATTTATTGTGGAACCTGGGACTCACCAAATCAGAATTAGAAGAACTGGGAGCTACTTTGGGTTCAGATGTCCCCTTTTGTGTCGCCGGTGGAACAGTGATTGCTACAGGTAGAGGTGAGCAACTTTCGCCCTTACCAAGTTTGGATCATATCCATATAGTATTGGCGAAATATCGCAGCTTGGAAGTTTCCACAGCTTGGGCCTACAAAACCTATCGCCAAGAATTTGGCAGTTCTTATCTTCGAGATACTAAAAATTTAGCAGCGCGTGCAGCCGCAGTTCATTCCGGAGCAATAGTTAAAGCTATCCTCAATCAAGATACCAGAGAAATTGCCCAAAAACTGCACAATGATTTAGAGCGTGTAGTCTTACCAGCTTATCCTCAAGTCTTACAACTGCGAGAACTCTTTGCTACTCAAGCAGGCGTTTTAGGAACCATGATGTCTGGTTCTGGCCCCACAGTCTTTGCTCTGGTTGAGTCTGAACAACAAGCACAAGCAGTTAAACTACAGATGAGAGCCGCAATTTCTGATCAGGATTTAGAATTGTTTGTAACTCGGACTATTACAGAGGGCATTCAGGTGGCATCATCAGTTTAAGGAAGTTTTTTTCCTTGCACCAAGACACTAAGACACAAAAAAATATGAGTGATTCAAAAGTAACAGAAGCAGAAGCTCCAAATCAGGTTCCGCCAACGCCCTTACGTTGTATAACAGGGGCGGTATTTGCTGGAGGGCTAGGATATGCTATGTATTTGCTAATGATATCCATAGCCACAACTTTTGCAGCTAAACCTATCCATTCAGATAACCCAATGGTAATGAATATTGGCTCTGCTGTGCGGACTTTAGTTGTCGGTGTAGTTGCTTTGGGAACAGGGATATTTGGTATAGTTGCCATTGGTCTATTAGCTTTGGCAATCCAATTAGTAGTGCAGCAATTGACAAAGCCTAAAAACAGTTAACCTCGGCTTAAAGGTGCATAGTTTTCCTGTTGAGGGTGAGGCTTAATCATTTGCGGCTTTTTCTCATTACTTAAAACTTGAGAAAGTTGATTTTGGTTTCTCCAAATTTTCGGAGGTATGCCGTGATCTTGGCGGAACTGGCGGGAGAAATGACAAGCATTTTGATAGCCCAATTTTGTAGCAATTTGCTCTATTGATTGGTCACTATCCCTCAATAAGAGACGAGCTGCGGCCATGCGGCGCTTGACAATCCAACCGTTCACAGTTGTACCTGTTTTTTTGTTGACTCTACTGGTTAAGTAAGCGGGTGAATAACCGACGGCTTCAGCGACATTAGATAAAGTAATCCCGCGATGATAATTAGCTTCAATGTAGTCGAAAATTTCTTTGAGATTAGGAATGGCTGGAAAAATTGAGTCAGAGGTGACAGATGAAGTTGTGTCTGCGGGTAGTGATTCTGTCATTTGATGAGATTTAGTCGCATACCAGCGATGTAGAAGAGATTGCTTTTCTAATCGGATGGCGATCGCTTTGAGCAATTGCTCTAAAGTAGAAGGCTTGGTAAGATAGTCATCAGCGCCCAACTCCATTCCTTTACGAACATCTGTCTGATCATCGCTACCAGTCAGAAAAATGAAGGGAATAATCGCAGTCACAGGATCTTGGCGCATCCTTTGGAGAACGCCATAACCATTCATATCTGGCATGACAATATCGCAAACCACCAAGTCTGGTAAATAGGTCTGTGCTTTTTCGATTCCAACCAGACCATTTTCTGCAACTATGGTGTTAAAACCTTCAGCTTCGAGTCCCATGACATAAAGATTGCGGGTCTTAGCGTCATCTTCAATTATGAGAATTGTTTTTGTAGATTCCTGTATCATTTTTTTATCACTACGATTTTGGGCAAGGAATAATTAACAAACACTCTGCTCCACTCAGAACTTTGATTTCACTGCTGGTAACATAATCGTAAATGTGGTACTTACACCAAGTTCACTTTCCACAGCAATGTTACCTTTATGTAAATCGACAAGGGTTTTGACAATGGATAACCCTAATCCAGTACCTGGAAGATGATGAATATTGCTACCTCGATAAAATGGCTCAAATAATCGCTCTCTATCGCCAACGGGAATACCAACACCCCTATCTGTAACCTGGAAAACTACTTTCCCACACTCACTGAAGAGTTTAAAATCAATCACACTGCCCATAGGAGAATATTTCATAGCATTGTCGAGCAAGTTTGAAATTATCGGTTCCAGCAGTTTTTGATCCAGACAGGCTGTTATGTACTTACCTTGACTGACAAAATTTATCCGCTTCTCGCTATCGTTTGTCTGCATTGGTGCAATTAAATCATTGCAGAACTCAACTAAATTGAGCGGTTTGGCATCATAATTTACTTTGGCGGCTTCTGCTTTCGCGAAGAACAGAAGATCATCCAACATCTTGGTGATCTGTTCAACAGCTGATTGAATGTGATCAAAGAATGGTCGTGCTTTCTCCTCGCTCCATTCATTAATATGCCTTTTGAGTAAGCTATTAGAGAACGAAACCACATTGAGTGGAGTGCGGAATTGATGACAAACCATAGACATGAATTGGGGTTTCAGTTCCCTCAGTTCTTTTAGTTGTTCTAAACTTTGACTCAGATCCGATTCTGCCTGTTTATATTCAGTAATATCAATACCTGCAATCATTTCAACTAATGTTTCTTGATCATCAAGCATTGCGACTGCACAAGCTAACCAGCGTTCTGTGCCGTTTTTTTCCAGAATCTTGATTTCCTGGTACTCTAAATCCTTATGATGTAGCTGCTTACGCTTTTTGTTCTTGAACAATTGGCGCGCCTCAAAGCCAGTTAATAGTTCCTCTTTTGTATAGCCAGTCAGTAACTCCCCCGCCGAATTCATGTACGATAAATTCCCGCCTTGAATTAGAAAAATGCTAGCATTTGTCTTTTCTGCCAAAGTACACCAGCTAGCTTCTTTCAACTGTGGTAATTCTGCTGTTGGCGGGGATTGAGTAACATCCCAAATGCTCCATACTCTACCAATAATTTTTCCCTCCAGCCACTGAGGCTGAGAGTATTGAGCAAAAATTCTCCCATCCTTTAACTCTAAAATATCGTAGCTTTCCAAATCATATTGACTGGATATTTGCGCCACCATCTGGCCATAGGCTTCTGGATATTTTAGTTCGTTCTTGAAAAAAGTTTGCCATTGAAGATAGTTCCTCGATAAGATCAGAAAATTTGGGATTTGCCACATAGCCACAAATTTCTGATTAAATCCGAGAATATCTCCCTCAAAATTCACTGTCATAATGCCATGGGCTGTAGATTCCAAGGTAGAACGCAGTAGAGAAAGGGATTGTTGAAGCTGGACCTCCTTTTCCTTCAGTTCAGCAATTTCCTGTTGTAAATGCTTTTGAGTATTTTTTAATTCGTCAATCCACTGGTACATACACCCCTCTACTTCCTCACTTCTCTGACAGCCAAAGCTAGAGTCAATCTCCCTGCTTTGATCATCTATGTAGGTAAAGGTAATTTCCAGCAAAAAAATTTGGTTTCTTGGCTGCGAGCAGCAAAGCCGCACCGGAGGCGATTGTGTAGTTTGAATGCTAATGGATAATCAGATTGAAATAATTTATAATTACCCGAATTCATATACTTACTCGCTATTTTTCTCAATTGGTAATCGAGTCACGAAAGCTTTGATAATCACAAATTTGTTAAAGTGATGATTACCTGATGCCCTTACAAAAGAATGAATTGAATTATAAATATTTATATCTTATGTACTATTCTTAAGCTGATTTTATCAATATAAATTAAGCAGGCTAAATTTATTTACATAAATAAACAAACATTTTGTTATTATCCACTCAAAAGATTTTTATAGAAAAAATAGATATAACACCTTTGTTGATCGATCCAAAATACTAGATATAGATAAGTGTTAAGCTTCATTCAAGCTCAACACAGATTGGTTATGATTGCATTTCCTTCAGAGAACTACATATGTGCCAAACTCTTATTCACAATCACAGTATTATGTCTAATTTAATTGACATACATTTACCCTATAAATTTGAGACTAAATAGACAATTTGTTGCTCGTAAATTATATTTTAATTATTTTACTTATTCAAACATCTAACTATAGAATAATGTGCTGAGTCATCTGTCATAAGGTATACCTTTTTTTGACGTTCATATCCGTGTTCTCAGAACATCCCTCAAAAGTTAGATAAAATGTAAATAATAACTGTATTGATAATCACAAATTCATTAACCATAGAAATATTCGGTAACAAAAACACTTCTCTGATCTAGGGGTTTGATAAAACTCTTGTTTGCAAGCAATCTATTGACTAGATTTGAAAAAGTTAAATTTGTGGGTATCGACAAAAATTCGTATAAATAAATACTTTTAAAAAGATACAGCTACGGTCGATAACTATCAACTATAGAAAGATATATTGTTTAGCTCTACGAATTAAGTCTGACAAGGATTATCGCCAATTAAAATATTTTGCGTTTGTAGTTTCCACATAGCCGTATTTACTATGATCAGGTTTTGAAAAGTATACTTTTGATTCTGTGGACTTTTCTATCATTACCATAAGGATAAATCACACTTATCCTAAATTTTATTCAAGGGTGGATAGTAGTACCTTATACTTTGCGCTACAGAAGGTTATTACCTACTATTAGGAATAGTACGCACTATATATGAAAATCCCGGCATAAAAAAATAATTTTTCCGGCGGAATTTCTATTTGACTAAATTTCATACAGTATAATTTATCACTCTTGAATGTGGGTTAAGAAGCTAGTATGACAATTTAGGGAATCAATAAATTGTAAAAGCGAAAAAAGAGATAAGTCTATCCACAAATAGATCATACATCTGGGGATAAAAATTGAGTAGGCTTAACAAAGAAGCTGCTTCTGCAACACGGTTTATCTGTAGGGGGTAATTTAACTAGATATATATTAGGCAGATAAAAATGCTGGCTAGTTAAATCCACCCCTATTTTCCCCACCAACTTGTAATTATGGTTAATCCTGTTTACATATTGGCAGAAATAGCTATATTTTTCTCTGATCAAAGTTTTTTTGTAGAGATAGTGGAATTGGCGGTAACTTCATTTACAAACATTGGATGGTACTACCTTTAACATTTTTAATGCTAAGTCCCGTGATTTTAGATTTAGTTAATAACATCGGTCACAATTGCCTTTAGATGTAGAACTCCAAATTAAAAAAGAGGGAAAGCTATGCATCAACTAAATAATAGTTCTTCTACACAAAGCTCTAAAAAAATCAACACAGAACAAATTGAACAAATTATCAAAGCAATTATTGCCGGCAAGTATTCGTGGGCTTGTGTATTAATTCTCCGGTATTCTGGTTACAACCCTATAGATTACATACCTTACCGCACCTACATTCGGCTATTGAAAAATAATTGCTTAGTTGACAACTCACAATCAAAAGATCCAGGAAAGAAAAAAGTGTTTGATATGAACTCAAACTGGATTGGACTCTGAAAACACTATGAAAAAATTTTATCTTTTACCCTTTCTGAGTCACCCTCTCTCCAGATACATAGCAGCTAATGATTTACCCACTGACTAGTGTTAATACTCGTCTACAACCCATCCTCAGAGAAATTGTTTGGCATAAAAAGCAAGAAGTAACGCAATTGCAGCAGCAGATGTCATTGGCTTCTTTGCAACGCCAGTTAACTGCTGCGCCAACAGTGCGAGATTTTTTGACGGCTTTGCAACAAAATCCTTACAAACCTGGACTAATTGCAGAAGTTCAGAAAGCATCGCCAATATATGGTAATATTCGTCCAGATTTTGATCCCATAGCGATCGCTAAAGCTTATGAGCGAGGTGGCGCAGCTTGTATATCAGTTTTCACTGAAACAGCATTCTTTCATGGCAGTTTTGAAAGTCTCCGCGCAATTCGCCAGAGAGTAGCATTGCCCTTGTTGTGCAAAGAGTTTATCATTGACCCCTGCCAAATTTATTTAGCACGAGCCGCAGGAGCAGATGCTGTACTATTAATTGCAGCGATTCTCACAGATCGGGAATTGCAAGACTTTCTCAGAGTAATACATTATTTAGGGATGAATGCTTTGGTGGAAGTTCATAACTTGAGTGAATTAGACCGCGTACTCAAGCTTGATGATATCCGCTTAATCGGGATTAACAACCAGAATTTAGAAGATTTTACCATCGATCTCAGCACTACGCCACAACTACTGGCAGCAAGGCGATCGCAATTAAAAAACTTGGGTGTAATGGTTGTGAGTGAGTCTGGATTATATACCAGTGCTGACTTATCTCTAATGGCTGAGGCTGGTGCAAATGCAGTTATAGTGGGAGAACCTTTAATTAAACAAGAGGACATAGAGCAGGCTGTGCGTTATTTGATCAAACGTGATTAATCAATGCAAAATCCGCCTAACAATCTCAAGGGTGTGGGTACATAAACTCAACCTGCCTCTACAGGTTATGATCATTTCAGCCCGCTAATGCGGGCTATACTCGTATAGGTAGACTCTAGCGCCAACACATCGGAAAGCGAAAAATTGCTAAAATTGAAAAGATTTCACAAATAAGAAATACCTTTGCAACAAAAGCGTCACAAATTATATCTACATTATTAGTCATACATCTAAATATTCTTACAGGCAGCAATGAACAAGCAAGTACATGATGGAGATGCTTCATTAAATAACATTCCAACTAATCAAGCTCATACCCAGTACCAAAATCAAGCCCCCTGGAAAAAGACAGCGGCCTCTTTATCATTGGTGCTGCTGGGATCAAGTATGACGCTTGCCGGTGGTTATTTGGCTGGAAACCCTCAGCAGCTATCCGAGAGGACATCAAACCTAGCACTGAGTCGAGTCAATGCAGCGCCGCCATTACCAACTGCGACAGGTGCTAACTTCGTGACTCAGGTAGTGCAGAAGGTGGGGCCTGCTGTAGTGAGGATTGAAGCTTCCCGGACTGTAACTAATCGCTTACCTGCTGAATTGAATGATCCATTTTTCCGCCAATTTTTTGGCTCTCAACTACCAGAACAACAAAGTCGAGTCCAACGAGGCACTGGTTCCGGTTTTATCATCAGTCAGGATGGTAGTATTCTCACCAATGCTCACGTAGTAGCAGGTGCGGATACAGTCAGAGTCATATTGAAAGATGGGCGTAGCTTTGAAGGTAAGGTGATGGGGACGGACGAATTAACAGATGTCGCCGTTGTCAAAATTGATTCCAAGAACCTACCGACGGTAGAAGTGGGGAACTCAGACGAACTACAAGCGGGAGAATGGGCGATCGCCATTGGTAATCCATTAGGATTAGATAATACAGTCACCACAGGAATCATCAGCGCCACCGGTCGTAGTAGTAATCAAATTGGCGCACCTGATAAGCGAGTTGAATTTATTCAAACTGATGCAGCAATTAATCCTGGTAACTCCGGCGGCCCTTTGCTAAACGCTCGTGGTCAGGTCATTGGGATGAATACAGCCATTATCCAAAGAGCGCAAGGACTGGGTTTCGCCATTCCCATCAACACAGCGCAAAGAATTTCCAACCAACTAATTGCTACAGGTAAAGCAGAACATTCCTATCTGGGAATTCAGATGGTAGAGATAACGCCTCAAATCAAGGAACGTCTGAACTCAGATCCCAATAGCGGTGTCACTGTGAATGAAGATAAAGGTGTCTTAATTGTCCGCGTTATGCCTAACTCACCCGCTTCTCAAGCCGGCTTACGTGCGGGGGATGTCATCCAACAGCTGAACGGTCAATCAGTCTCAGAAGCCAGCAGTATCCAAAAAGCCGTAGAAAATGCTCAAGTCGGGGGAGATGTGCGCTTAGGATTGCGACGCAATGGACAGAATATTAACTTACCTGTGCGAACTGGTGCTTTACCCACTCAACCAGTCCAATAACTAAGTGCTGAGTGCTGAGTGCTGAGTGTGTTGAGTAAAGAATTATCCCCACTCCCCACTCCCCATTACCCCTTATCCCCAGAGGGGTCCCCGAGTTCCCCACTCCCTAACTTCAAATTAAATACCGTAAACCAAGGAGTAACAAAAAAATGCCATACAACTTCTTGATCATTTCACTGCTGATAAATGGCTGATTAGCAAATAACGCTCCGAACAAATTACCAATTATTAGACCAACAGCGATCATGGCAGCATATTTAATACTAATGTTGCCGTTACGATAGTATACTCCTGCGCCTAAGATCCCAATTGGCAAAATTTGAGCAGCAATAGAAGTCCCAGTGGCAAACTTCTGATCCAAACCAGCCAACAATACCATTGCTGGAACCATAATTGCACCACCTCCGATGCCAAACATACCACCAGCAACGCCAGCAACCAAACCAATGACCAACATTTGAATGACTATATTAGACATATTGATAATTATTGATTATTTTTTATAAACATATTTGCTTTGAAAGGATAGACTTGGGTAGCATTCCATGAACACCTTTTTGGGGACTATTAACAACTTGAGTGATGTGAAAATTTACAGCTAAACTACACAAGACGTAAGCCTCTTCCGCAGACAAATTGGTGAAACGTTCCAGCAAAGCAATCATGTTTTTTAAAGCCAGTTCTAAGGCTGTATCTAAACTTGGCGCAAAACCCATTGTGATAATATCAGTGGGGGTTTCAGCTATGGGTGTTGTCAGTTGTAAATTCTTGCGTAGGGTGAGCTTGATTCTACCATTCATGGAAGTTTCAATGGCAGTGACATTAACTTCCCCATCTCCCTGGGCTGAATGTCCATCACCAATAGAAAATAATCCACCAGTCACAAAAACAGGCAAAAATATCCGCGAACCTGCTTGGAGTTCACGGTTGTCAATGTTACCGCCATAACTACCAGGTGGAATTGAAGTTCGGGAATTTTCTGGGGTGGCGACACCCAGGATACCAAAAAAGGGTCTGAGGGGAATTTTGATGCCGCTATCGGCTGGAAACTCGGCGATATTGTTCGTTAAATCGAGGGAAATAAATCTGAGAATTGCTTGAGGAAACTGCTGTGGTAACGCTCCCCAACCTGTCCGAATGGCATTAAAGCCAATTGGTAAACTCGGTGCGATCGCTTGTAATTCTACCTCTAAAACGTCACCCGGTTCCGCATTTCGCACATAAATTGGCCCCGTGAGTAAATGCGGTCCTCCCGCAACTTTACGTTCTGACGCGAGATTTTGGCAGATGTCCAGTAATTCCGGTGTGAGAAACTCCGGTGGTGCTTTGTCATAGACGTAATAACCAGTGTAAGTTTCCACGTCTATTGTATCGCCAGAATCAATGGTGAGCGCTGGTTTAAGTAGATGGGAGAAACCACCCAGATGTACAGTTTCTCTCGTGGCTTTTAAAATGTGATGAATCATTTAAGCATTGTTGCTATTTTTTGTGTTAATGTTCACAGTATAAATACATTTTTATATCAATTTTATTCAATAAACAAACTGGAAAATTAGCCTGGGGGATATTTTTACTTTTTTAAGATTTGTTTCAGCTTGGTGACAGGCTGATGATATGCATAGACAGGTTGACAGAAAAGTTATACAATTTGAGTGATTGTAGTAATTTTACCTATTGCCAAATCAGCCCAAGCATAGTAAAAATTTTCTGGTGTTTTAGCCGCATTTCCCTAGCATCCTATTAATATAAGAAAGTGTTTAGTCAGGAACAATAAACAAATGGATGTAAAGCTAATTTTAGCAGGATTAACAGTTATGTTCTCGGTTGCGTGCCTGTTTTTTGGCACTAAAAATGGATATTATGATTCAAAAAACTATCACGGTAATGGATCTGCACATTAAGAAGGCGAAATTGGCAAGAGACAAACTCCTTTAAACCTAAAGAAGAATGTTTCTTGATTAACCAAATTTTCAGAATAATTCTTGGTTTTTGAGCTATGTCAATGATCATGAGGTTATATAGCAGGAAAGCATGAGGGATAATCTGTCGGCATCCTCTGGCGTTGATGCTGAGGAGGCGGCGAGTCAATTAAACTGTTTGCCCTATAGTGTCCAGCACCATGATGAAGGTGTGTGTTTATTAGTACGGATGGGACCACACCGCATTCTCCTAGATTGTGGATTTGGAGACACTTCATCATGGCTGACCTCGTTGGCTAAGTCCGCAATGCCGGCAGATTTGGTTTTGGTGAGTCACGCCCACCCAGATCACGCGAGAGGATTGCTAGAACTACATCAGGCTTTTCCTCTGTTACCTATTTATGCCAGCGAGGTAACTAGTAAGTTACTACCGCTTAATTGGCTAGACCAAGACCCCCAGACAATTCTTCAGCTTTGTCATGCTTTGCCGTTGCGATCGCCTATAGAAATCCTAGATGGTCTGGTAGTGGAATTATTTCCCGCCGGACATCTACCAGGAGCGGTAGCAATTTTACTCACCTATACGACAAAGGAGCGATCTTATAAGCTTCTGTATACAGGGGATTTTTTCTTATCTAACTCTCGACTGGTAGAAGGTTTGCGTTTAGAAGAGTTACGGGGATTAGAGTTAAATGTACTGATTATTGAAGGTACTTATGGCACATCTCGTCATCCCCACCGCCGCAACCAAGAAAATCAACTAGCTGAACGCATTAATCGCGCGATCGCAGACCGTTGTTCTGTGCTACTCCCCACACCTGCGTTAGGTTTGGGGCAAGAATTGTTAATGCTGTTACGTTCTCACCACCACTTCACCGGACGAGATTTAGATATTTGGGTTGATGGTGCTGTGGCTACTGGTTGCGATGCTTACCTAGAATTACTGTCTCACTTACCGCCATCAGTGCAGAATTTCGCCCGCCATCAACCTTTGTTTTGGGATGAGCGAGTGCGTCCGCGAGTGCGTCGTTTGCAGCCTGAACATCGTGCCACAGTCGGCAAATCTCCCTGTATTGTGCTGACAGACTCCACAGCTGATTTAAATCAATACTGCCAAAAGGAAACAGGCCCTTGGGTGATTCTGTTACCAGAAAAAATTGATATGAAAGTTAATCCCCATTATTCAGCAACTACTAGCGACGAAAGTTATCTTCTCGCCCAGCATAGTGACGGCCCTGGGACTACTCAGCTAATTCATAATTTGCGTCCCCAACACGTCGTTTTTGTGCATGGTTCCCCGGCATACTTAGCAGATTTGACTAGCTTAGAAGAACTACAGAACCGTTATCACGTCCATTCTCCAGCTGCTGGAACCTTTGTAGAACTGCCGATTGGCGAGACATTTTTACAACCAGCACCCCCAGAAACGAATTATGAAGGCGAACTCACAGAGTTAGGAACAGTGATCACAGTCACTTTACCCGATGCCATTACACATGACCCACGTTGGCAACAGTTTGCCGATACTGGTTTAATTGAAGCTCGGTGGCAGGGTGAAGAACTAGTATTGCGGGGATTGTCTCCCAGAGAACTGCTGCACCAAAATGGCGATCGCTATACCGGATCTGATATAGATTGTTGTGGTAGTTGCCGACACCAAAGAGGGCAACGGTGTTGGAATCCCGCCTCGCCATTATATAACTTCAAAGTGACTCTCGAAGGTTACTGTCCTGCTTTTGAACGCTTATCCAATCATGAAAACCCAATTTAAATACCTCTGGTGTAGAGACACGATAAATCGCGTCTCTACTTCGTTTAATTGAGTCTCTACTCAGGATTGGAATCGGGAGTATTGTTGTGGATACGCTCTGATTCTGGACAATCTTCCGTCATCAGAAATTCGGCATTACCGCGTGGCACTGAGGCTAACTTTTGGGTTACAGAGCCAATGCTTTCCAGACGCACCATTTCCTCCCAGGCACAAACTTCGTCGTCCTCGTCTGTTTCATAGCGTAGAGTCACTAAGTCCCCCTCTATGTCGAGGATGCGGGCGCGTTCGATCCAGCGTTGCTGGTCCCGCAAGAATACACATACCTCGCGCCCGTCGCAACACAGTTGATAAATCTTGCGGTGTAGCATGTACTGCTTCTACCTTTTTAAACAACGTAGTTAAACCTGTGAAATTTGGGTTTTACCCCTTTTAGATACACCTTTTAGAAATCAGTTCTGCAGTTTAGCATCACTGTGTCTCATGATTCTACCCATAAATTTGCTGATGTTTGCCAAAATCTAGAGAAATTTGAAGTTACAGACTCACAGCTACCGCACCTGTTGAACGAAATCTCCTTCAGGTTGTTCAGCGAATATCTACCTTTGAAAACTCACACAATTCGGTAATTCTCCTAACCAGATTAATATTTGCTGTTGAGTATTTCCGTAACTCTGTAATAAAAAACACCCCAGATCAAGTGTTGATCGCGGTTGTTTGATTTGCTTACTTGTAGTCATTGGCATTGCTGGAAAGTCCGGGAACTCTGCTTTATTTTTATCCCTATGTATTTGATCTTAACTCATTCTCTTGCCTACCTTAATGCTTTTCGATAACAATCGGCAAAGAGTTTTGAGTTGACGCACTAAAATTTTGAAGCTGGGTTGCGTATGATCGGTAATTTCCCACTAAAATGGAGTCGGATAATCAGCCAATTTTACATTGTCTTACATTGTCTGAGAAACTCTGGTGGTAGTTGCGAGGATGCTTCTCTTTTAATTTTACCTGTGCTAACTGCATCATATAAAGCTGAAAGTACTACTAAATCGTCGGAGCTATAGCACTTAGTGGCCAATACTTGATGGAGTAAACCCTCAGATTCGACACTAAGATATCCAGTTTGGAAGGCAGATTCAACGAGTGTGCGAATCATTTTGATTAGGGTACAGTGAAAATTTTATTAATTCTATTGTCAAATATTTATTTGTTTTATTGATTGATATAAAACAGTAAGCACAGGTGATTCTTATTACTTCAAAGTGTGATTTAAATCACAGTGCTTGTCACAAGAATACTTTAATTATCGCTAAAAATACTGGAAATTACTCAAAAATTTAAGTATAATAATTACCGTTATTTGATTATTTTACTGAAAAAATTGGCGGAAGTCTTCATCTTTGTGACTCAATTTCACCCAGTCTAAATTTAAAGACATAAATCTTTGTACTAAGCGATCGCAAGCTGGGCGTTCAGTGGCATAGTGTCCCGCATCGATTAAAATTAAATTGCGATCGCGGCTTTCCTGAAACTGATGGAATTTACAATCAGAAGTTAAATAAACTTGAGCATGAGTTTTGACTACTTCCGAAATATAACCAGCGCCCGAACCGCCCAAAACAGCCACTCGTGAAATCTTCTGCTGTAAGTCAGTAGTGGGGGAAAAAATTAAATGCGGCGCAGCGAGTCGGGTTTGAATGGTAGCGAGTAATTCTTGTAAAGTCAGAAATGGCTCTAAGAAACCAACACGTCCATAACCCAATCCGCCTTGTGTGGGTACGATGGGAATGGTTTCCTTCAAGTCTAAAATTTGAGCCAAAACGTCAGCAGTGCCATCCTCTACTTGATCAAAATTGGTGTGGGCGCTGTAAATCCCAATATTATGGGTAAAAGCTAATCTTGCCATTTCGGCGATCGCTTCACCAGTACATAAAGACTTAAGAGGATTAAAAATGAGTGGATGATGAGCAAAAATTAGATTAGCATTGAGAGCGATCGCTTCGTGCATCACAGCTAAAGTCGGTGTCAAACAAACCAACACCCGCGCCTTTTCCTCTAACACACCCGGTTGAATTTGCCAACCGCAATTGTCCCATTTTTCACACCAATCCGGATTTGCCCATGCTTCAAACCAAGTAATTAAATCAGCAATTTTCACAAAAAACTATCCTCGGAAACTAATATGTGATCATTTAGTTCTTTAATTTTAGTGATTTCATGAAGTTTATGACAAATTCGTGAGTTTTCCACAAAAATATCAGTCCACTGGTAACTATACCAGCAAATTGGGAACTCTTAATTTATAGACAAAAGCCAATTTATAGGGGAACACATTGATGCTTTCAACAAACGGCGAACATCAATCTTGGGATATAAAAAAAACAGTTTTGCCCGTAGCGTCAAGCCTAACAGAATCTGAAGCCACACTTACACAAGCAACTCTCAACTCACCCACCAAGTTTTACGGTCATTATAGCGACTCAATGGAAATGTATGCCCCAGCCCATACAGTTGCAGAGTATCTGGAAACTCACTCCTCATGGTTTTCGCGGTGTGCTGAACCAATGAAGGTACAACCCTTGGGCGAAAATGGTTATGCTGTGATTATCGGTCGCTTTGGCTCTTTTGGTTATGACGTAGAGCCAAAAATTGGTCTAGAACTTTTACCCCCAGATCAAGGAATATACCGTATTCGCACAATCCCTGTTCCTGACTACCATCCGCCTGGTTATGATGTAGACTATCAGGCATCGCTACATTTGGTAGAAAATGCCCAGAACGACTCGAATAGCGGTTTTAGTGAGATTACACGAATTGAATGGGAATTAGATTTATTAGTTAATCTCCACTTTCCCAAATTTATTCAACGATTGCCCAAATCTTTAATTCAATCTACAGGCGATCGCTTACTTAATCAAATCGTCCGTCAAGTATCCCGGCGCTTAACCCGCAAAGTCCAGGAAAATTTTCATCAATCTTTAAAACTCTCCTTGCGGTGATAATTTCCCGAAAAAACGATGAATTAACAGTCATTAGCCAATAGTCAATGGCTAATGACTATTGGCTAATGACTAAGCATTAGTGAGAATTCTTTGGACAATTTGCACCCCAGTGATGGCCTGCCAAGTAAAAAGTCCTAAAAGCGCAAAATTTAGCAGAATGTGAGTGGCACGCGCCCAATTTGCTCCTTTTTGCATGAAAGGAGACAAAGAAGCCGAAAATGCTATTAAACCAGTCATTCCCAGTCCAGCTAGTAAATGCGGCCCTACAAACAACTTCCCGTTATTGATGTACGTAACAGCCATACCACCAATCGCACCTGTCACCATCAAACCTAAAAGTATAGAACCCATTTGGTGGTGTTTAATGTTATATCTACCTTTAATCAGTTCTTTCTTTTCATCCCCTTGAGCGTTTCTGGTGCGCTGTACTTGTAGCCCTGAGTAAGCAGCGTACAGTGAGAGTGCGAATAGTCCCCACATGGTGACTGGGTGAAAAAAGTTGAGCCAATATTTAACTTCCGATGACAGTTCCAGATTCATAGTGTTCTCACCCAATTCTTAAATCTTCATAAAAATTAGCATAACTCTAATTTCTGTGCTTAAAGTTGCCAAGAACGAAAGATGTGAGGAAGTAAGGTTTGAGTTTCCGCCTTTTTTGTGAAGAATTATGAATTACGAATTAATTTCCCCTCTTGCCAAAGTGGTTAAACAATTTCAGACTAAATTTGGGGAATAGACTCACAAAACCTGCTGATGCGGGAAATATTGATCATGGAAAATAACGATGTATTGCTGCTAAAGTCTGCTAAAAGTGGCGATATTAACAGGGTGTGTGCGCTACTGGCTGCTAATGCTCAGGTTGACCTGTGCGATCGCGATGGTACTACAGCCTTAATGTTCGCTGCCAACTTAGGTTACACTGAAATAGTGCGATCGCTATTAGATGCTGGGGCAAATATTAACTTGCCTAGAAAGCGCTATGGTTTGACCGCTTTGATGTTAGCTGCTAGTAACAATCAACTCGACATTGTGCAGCTTTTGGTATCTAGAGGTGCTGATGTCAATGCCATTAATGAAGATGGCAGCACAGCTTTAATGGCAGCTGTACTTAAAGGTTATGTTGATATAGTGCAAGTCTTACTCGTTGCTGGCGCTCAAGTGAATATCACAGACCAAGATGATGATAACGCTTTGAAATTGGCTGTAAAATCCGGTAAGATAGAAATTATAAATTTATTATCACAAAATAGTACGAATGTCAATATCCCAGATCAAGAAGGTGAAACACTTTTGATGATCGCCTCTGACTTGGGACGTTTAGAAGTTGTACAAGCATTGCTGGTAGCCGGGGCTGATGTCAACCACAAAAACACAGATGGTAGTACGGCGCTATTTGCAGCCGCAGCCGCAGGACACAGTGCGATCGCATCTGCTTTACTAGATCAAGGTGCCAAGATTAATCATCAAGACAAAGATGGTGAAACTGCCCTACATCTGGCTGTTGTCGAAGGTTATATTGATGTGGTGCAACTATTACTTAACCGAGGTGCAGATCCCCACATTCCAAATCACCTGGGAGACACACCAATGCTTGTCGCCGCATTGCAGGGACATAGCCAAATCGTGGAGATATTGCTGCGTTCTAGTGGAAAAATGAATGCGACAACTCTGGGTATACCACTGATGCTAGCAATATCCCAGGGACACCTTGAGACAGTAAAGATATTACTAGACTACGGTGCTGATGCTAATACTTTAGGAAATGATAGCAAAACAGCTTTAATTAAAGCAGCAGAAGGCAATTACACAGGGATAATCAGGTTTTTGCTGGCTAAAGGTGCAAATGTTAATTTTCAGGATTTAGCAGGCGCAACAGCATTGATGTGGGCAGTCTCTGGGGGCTATGGTGGGGCTGTACAAATATTACTCCAAGCTGGGGCAGATATAAATGTCAAAAATCGGGGCGGTTATACGGCTTTGATGATTGCAGAATTTAATGGGTATAAGAGTATAGCGCAAAGTCTGCAACAAGCGGGCGCACAGGAATAGGCATATTTATGGAAATTGTCTACCAGAGTTTACCTTGGCAGTAAGTTTAATTTCAATTACGCTCAAAGGAACTTTTCTAAATACCAATAAGGTATAAAGTTAGTTGATTCAAAAATTAAGAAAACAAAACTCCGTCGCAACTGTTATAAGCTTGTTGCGTCGGAGTCAGAAAGAATTGAAACACTAAGGTATAACAGGCAAAATGTTTCTGCCTCAGCATTTCCTACTGTGCTATATATGATAAATATATAAGGTTTAATTGTGGATAACAGTATTATAAAGAGCAGTTTCCATGTATCATTATCAGGGACTTATGGAAAACTCTCAATTTAGTTGTTTATGGGTAGGAATTGGTTGTCAAAAGGGTAGTTCACGGGAATTGATAGCAACGGCAATACAGAAAGTATTTCAAGAAAATCAACTCAATGAAAATGCGATCGCAGGTCTTGCTACTATCGATACTAAAGCCTCAGAAGTTGGTTTAATAGAACTTTGCCGTCTACGCAGTTTTTCCTTAAAAATATTTTCCGCAGATATTTTGTCTACTGTTTCCGTCCCCAACCCTGCCGAAATCGCCGCAAAAACAGTGGGAACTCCCAGCGTAGCTGAAGCAGCTGCTATTCTCGCCGCCTCAAACATCACCCCATCTTTAACTGAAAAGCAAGAATTAAAAATCAGCTTATTAGTTCCTAAACAAATTTTTCGCTTAGAGGGGAAACCAGGGGCGGTGACAATAGCTGTTGCCTATGTTACAAAATTATTCTCAAGAAATAGTTAATCAGACTAGAAACAATTGTCAGCACAATTGAACCCACAAAAGCAGGTAAAAATCCTTGAATTTCAAAACCGTAACCAGAAGTAAGGTTACTTGCTAGCCAAAGGGTTAACCCATTAATCACGAATGTAAACAAACCAAAGGTGATTAAGGTAATAGGAAAGGCTAAAATGCTGAAAATAGGTCGAATAAAAGCATTTACCAAACCAATAATTGCTACAGCCACTAAAGCAGCTACAAAATCCCGGACAAAGAACCCAGGAACAACGTTAGCGGTGATGAGCAAAGCCACCGCAGTACCGAGCCAAGTTAGCAAAAAGTGTTTCATCAGTTTTTTCTAGAAATTATCTATCGTCGGAATAGTCTTTCCCACGTACTACCACCAACTACACCGTCAGCCTCCAAACCATAGCGCTGTTGTGCAGCTTTTACTGCTGCTTCAGTGTTCATCCCAAAATCTCCATCTACATCGCCCGCCAGAAAACCAAGCTGTTTTAGTCGTTCTTGCAGCTTTCTCACTTCCGCATTACGCATTCCTAAACGTAAAATCGCCAATCCTTGGGCAGTATATTGAACACCAGGGATTTGTCCAGGAGGTGTAGTAGATGGTCTCGGAGGCGGTGAGGCAGGTTTTCGCTGAGGTTGAGGATTTGCAACCCTTTTACTGGGGCTAGTTTGGGTGGGAACAGGAAAATTTGATCTCAAGTTAGATGGCTGGTTAGGTGAAGAGATCCTTTGTGTAACTATTGGCTCTGCGGGGAAGAGTCGTTGCCAAGTGATAGCATCAACAATACCATCTGGACTCAAATCAACTACTCGCTTAAACCGAGAAACAGCGCTGGCTGTGTCCTCTCCATAAATACCATCCACTGCACCTGAGTAAAAGCCCAACAGTCTCAAAGCCGCCTGAAGTTCTAATACCCTTTCTCCTTGACTACCAAGTTTGAGGTTAGGACGGCTAATACTAGCTCTAGGAGTTGCTTGGGCAATTCCTTGGGGCATTACAATTGCTACCAATACATCAGAGGTAATGAGTAACAATGTAGATGAAAACAGAAGTAACCAATAAAACTTACCTGTCTTCGAGCAACGATATGCTTTTAGTGACTCAAAGTAGTTCAATATACTTGTTGTCAGGCTAACTTGCATGGACTTTATTCCCTGAATCTTCTGTTGCTAATATTACAACCGCTTGAGTTCAGAAAACAACTGATGCAATACCTTCTCTGCGAGACGCTCCGCGAACGGTGAGCGTAGCGATCGCAATTTTAGCACTCAGTTAGCAAGCACTCAGCACTCAGCATTGGGAAATGCACTATTAATCGCTGTCTCTTGACCAACCAAAGACACATAAGGGTCTTGTAAATACTTACAGGCGGCGGCTATGGCATCTTTGACACTCACAGATGTAATCAGTTCTTGAAACTGCTGATCAAAATCAAGTCCTAAACCCAAAGTTTCATACCAACCGTATATTTGAGCAATTTGTCCGTTAGTTTGTTTACCTAAGGCGTACTGCCCCAGAATTTTATTTTTAGCTGCTTGCAGGGCGGTTTCTGATACTTCTGTAGTACAGAGTAAATCCACTTCTTTACGTAGTCCTTGCAGAGCGATGCTGGTATTTTCTGGTGCTGTACCCATATACACTACAAATGACCCCGGATACAGCCTTGTGGGATAAAATGCCGATACCTCGTAAGCTAAACCCCGTTTTTCCCGTAATTCCACAAACAAGCGGCTAGAAAGCCCATTTCCTAAGTAAGTAGATAGCAATTTTAATGGGGCGTAGTCTGGACAACTGACCGATGACCCCAAATAACCCAACATCACAATTGATTGCTGTGTTTGTACAGGCTGTAGTCGATGCTGTGGTTCTGCCTGAATTTCTGGTAAATTAACTAATGGCAAGGGTTGTGCAGGAATTTGCCAATCGCCAAATACTTGTTCTACTAGTGCGACTGCATCTTCTAAGGTGACTCGCCCAGCAATACTAATTACAAGATTATCTGGACGAAAATAAGTTTGATGATACTGCACTAAGTCAGCACGGGATAAGCCACTCATTGTGGTTTCATCTCCCAGTATTGACATAGCATAGGGATGATTTTGATAGATTACCTGCCGCATTTGGCTAAAGGCAATGGTAAACGGCTGCTCCTTTTGAGAGCGAATATTTTGTAGTGCTAAACGCTTTTCTAGTTCCACTTGAGCTTCGGGAAATGTAGGCGATCGCAATATTCGCCCAGCCAATGTTAAAATCTCCGAAAAGTCAGATGTTACCGTCTTTAAAGACAACAAAAAATAATCAGTCGCAGCATCCGCACTTAAACTTGCGCCCACAGATTCCACTTGTTCAGCCAGTTCCCAGCTCGAAAGTCCGTCGCATCCCTTTGTCATAACTACTGACAGCAAATGGGCTAAACCTGCTTTCTCCCGCGTTTCGTAACAACTACCAGCACGAACGAACATCCGCGCCGCCACAATATCCGCAACCGGATTTTCAGCCACCAGCACTACAATGCCATTATTCAATACAGTCCGATGAATAGGAGAAGAAGATAGAGAAGGTTTCACAATTATTAGTAATCTATTATTAGTTATTCTTGATGTTTACAGCACTTTGCAAGTAAAGGAAGTACACATCTTAATATTATAAATGTTGTGGCTGGGCAAAGATGCCCACCCTCATTTACCGCACTCAGATAAAAATTATTGTGATTTTTTACACCAAACAACCAAACACTGACATTAACAGGGTTTAAGTATAGTAACCGCATAATTGAGCGGTGAAAGAAACCGTTGAGCTAATTGTTGCAGTTCTTGAGTATGAAACGATTGTATCTGCTGAGGATATGCCACTGCTAATTCAGCTTGGGCAATTGTGTTGTAGTATCCATAAAGTCCGGTTAACTGATTTGGTGTTTCCGTAGAAAAAGCAAACTCATTACAAACCAGCCTCCGTGTCCGCGCCAGTTCCTGCTCAGTAATTCCTGTGGTTTGCAAATCATTTAAATGACTAAGAATCAAATTTTCGACTTGATCTAAATTTTCTGGCTCTAACCAAGCAGTAATTGTAAATAAACTCGATTCTCGTTGGAGAGAACAATCACTAGAAATTCCCTGTACTAATTGCAATTCTTCCCGCAAATCACGCACCAGTCGGGAAGTTCGCCCTTCTGACAATAACACCGCCAACAAATCTAAACCATAGGCAGTGTGGAGTTGCTCTACCCCTGGTACAACCCACGCCATCATTAAGCGTGCTTGTTCTAAGCGTGGTAAACAAATTTCTTGGCGATTAATTCCCTTGATAACTGGCTCTATTATTTTTTCAGACTGCGGACAGTTTAATGGTGCGGCAAAATCAGCAAATGAATTATTTACCAGTTCCCAGGCTGACTCTTGAGCAATTCCCCCCACAACCACTACTGTCATGTTTTCCGGTTGGTAGTGAGCGCGATGAAAACAACGCATAGCATCTGGTGACTGTTGCATTAGTTCTAACTCAGTACCTAGCACCGAACGCCCGTAAGGATGGTTCTGGTAGATGCTTTGATTGAGGGCTTGAAATCCTATCCAATCGGGATCATCATTGCAGGAGCGAATTTCTTCTAGCACCACATCTCGTTCGCGGATAAATTCATCCTCTGGAATTGCGGCATGAATTAACAGTTCTCCCAAGTGGGGCAGAGTATCTGCTAGGTAAGGGGCGGCTGTAGTTAAGGTGTAATGAGTATAATCATAGCTCGTAGCTGCATTACTCACGCCGCCCCTGGTTTCAATGTTGTGATCAAACATTCCAGGGGCTAGCGTCGCCGTCCCTTTAAAAATCATATGTTCTAAAAAATGAGCCATGCCAAACCACGGTTTTGGCTCAAGGGCTGCTCCGGCTCGCACCCAAACATCAGCCACAACTACAGGGGTAGTGGTAATTTCTTGATGGATAAGTGTTAAACCATTATCTAGTCGGAGAACCGAAGCTGGAAACACGGTATGCTCTAGTTGTTGTTGTGACAAGTTTTTGTAGCTTTAACCACAATTTAAGACAATTTTTGTTATTTTAACTCTCAACGATCGCTAAATTAGAATCAAAATATACAGATTTTGTTTTTCTGAGCAGACACAGCTAAATCATCAAGCTGATATTTGCCAGTGATAAGTGATAATTGTTGATTAATTAACGCGATAGGGGCAAAACACCATATTTTAAAGTTGGATAAATTGGAGATGTAGCGCCAACGCCGATAAAATTAAAGCCCCCAGGTTTTTGCTAACTTTGGGAGCTAATAATTTTAAGTTCACCGCAACGCCGTTTTACCTAAGTTTATGACCTGGTTTAACCAGGTGGGTGCCGACTTTCTTCGTTTTAAGTTTCCGGGTACACGCCCGGTTTACTGCCACGAGACCTGTCAGCTTCCCTTTTCTTTAAAGACATAGATCAAAAAACTTGATGGCAGTCACCAACGTCGTAGTGCAACTCATTTATTATAACCTTCCAAAACAGGTTCTGTGTTCAGTATGAGAATTTTCTATTGAATTGAAATGGCATACCAGATAGATTCTATCGTCTGGGCTATGGTACTGATAACATCTCGGTTTTGATGATCGACTAATACAGTGACGTGTCCCAGTTTGCGCCCAGGACGTGATTCTGTTTTCCCGTACCAGTGAACGAAAGCCTGGGGAATAGCGGCTAATTGTTGGCGCTGGCTTTGGTAGTCGCTTTCCGAAATTTCATACCCTAGAAGGTTAACCATTATAGCACTAGCACAATGTAAAGCGGGATTTCCCAAAGGTAAGCCACAAACTGCTCGCAAGTGTTGTTCAAACTGAGATGTTTCACAAGCGTCTAAGGAGAAATGCCCAGAATTATGGGTACGAGGGGCAATTTCATTGACCAAAACTTTACCTGCGGTGGTGAGAAATAGTTCTATGCCGAAAACTCCCACGACTTGCAGGTTATTTAAGAGGGTATGAGCGATCGCCTCAATTTCTGCTGCTTGATTCGGTGTAATATCAGCAGGTGCAATCACTCGCCGACATACCTGTTCTTCTTGTTGAGTTTCTACCACTGGGTAAGTCACAACCTCACCCTCCACAGAACGGGCGGCAATTATTGCTAATTCTCGTTCAAAGGGGACAAATTCTTCAATTAAAAATAGAGATTGACTTAAACCTTGATTTGTGGTGTGTAAATTTAGCTTTTCCTGCAAATCTGCTAAATCTTGAATAATGAAAGTGCCTTGACCATCATAACCGTGCCGTCGGGATTTTAAAACCACAGGAAAACCCAGGTCTTCTATTTGAGACGCGAGATTTTCTGGCTGTTCAACGGCGAAAAATCGGGGAACAGGTAATCCCAAATCTTGTAAGTAGCAACGCTGATTATATTTATCTAAAAGAGGAGATAAAGCTTCTAACCTTGGTCGAAAGCAAACACCTTGATTTTCTATAAAAGATAAAGACTCTAAATCAACAAATTCATTTTCAAAGGTAATGACATCAGTTTTCTGTGCTAAAATCTTTGTGGAGCTAGCATCATCAACTTTAGCTAAAACAGTATCGTGGGCGATCGCCACAGCAGGATCATCCAAACTAGAAGTTTGCACCACCAATTCTACACCTAACTTTTTAGCTGCATCCCCCATCATCCAGGCCAGTTGCCCACCACCAATTATACCAACACGCTTCATCGACATCCTAGAGAATAACGAGTTTCTACGCCAGTTTTAGAATTTACACCACTGGCTTTGTTACACAGTTCTTTAATTTGCACGCCATCCAAAATTGCATCCGTGAAATCTGCACTGTCTATATTCACATCAGTAAAAATAGAACGCAGCAAAAGAGCTTCTTGCAAAACAGCATCGCTCAAATCAGCCCCTGTCAACTTTACCTGATCCACCATAGCATTAGTTAAATCCGCCCCGTGCAGATTCGCCTGGGTCATTACCGAAGCACTCATAACGGCTCCCCGTAAGTCAGCATCTGCAAAGTTAGCTAATTCCATATTGGCGTTAGAGAACTCAGCCCCTTGTAAACTTTGTCCAGAAAAATCCCGTCTAGCTAACTCTGCATTACTAAAAGACATAGGATGAGTCCAATCTGCCCAAGCTGGGGAAGTTAGGAACCATACAGTAATACCTAGAATAAATGCTAATCCTTGCTGACAAGACATAATCAAGTATCTAATTGTTCTCTCTAGCTTACCGCATTTGAATTTGGGCTGAGGAACGTTAACGTAGTTTGCCGAAGGCGTAACCGAATAAATCTTTTAGGTGTGGCGCAAAGAATGTTGGGTTGAACAAAGTTAATTAGTAGGGATTTTTAGCTGAATTATTTACAATTCTTCATATTGTCATTTATAAGTAAAGTTTATTGTATTTTGAGTTCAACAGTTAGTAGCGACTGTTAGTCTATTAATTATGTGAGCAATTAAGTAATTCTTGTCTGTCAAAAATGCTTATATAGCTTTACAAGCGGAGAATCTACTCTAAGTTCCTAATGATTAATTAACTATTAAGGAATCTTCCACAAATTTATATTCAACAACTACACAAATTCCACAAGTCTTAATTACTAGCACTGTTATGACTCATTACTCTATTGATTGGATTGAAGCCTGGTGCCAAGAAAATGGCTGGACAGAATTATTTGTCGAGCGGCGCAACAACTATTGGGCTTTTCCTCCTGGATGCGTAATGCCTGAACCAATTCCCAATCACGTCCTCAACTTGATTAAAGCTGAAAAAGGTTTCACTATTGAGGAAAGAGTCTGGTCTGTATCGGCGGTAATTACCACAATTGTAGCTATCATTTCTACAGCTGTATTCAAGTGTCCCATGCCGTTAGTTTTGGCGTTCGCTTTTAACGCAGTGACTGTAGCTCAGTTTGAGATGGAAGATGCCTAGATATTTAATTAAGGCGTTATTATGAAAACTGCTTTTGACTGTACTTTCAGCAAGAGCAGTTTTTAGTTTATTGTGTCAAAAGTCCAACAAAACTTCATTTCTTATTTGACTTAGGCTTCTTTTAAATAGTAATTAAACCGTTCCCGAAGTTTTTCCACATTCAGATCCTGAGTCCAGTACTCCACGAGCGCGTGACCAAAAGCCCAGGCGTTGCGGTTAGGTGAAGCGGAGTTTTCTAGTAGCAATGGCCAGAGAGATAGCAGGTCAAAGTTAAGAGGATTAACCTTACTTGTATGCAATAGCGAAAACAAGTCATACGCCATTTGCAGTTTACCAATGACAATCGGCAACTGTTCGACTGGAATTTGTTCTGCTAAGAGATACGCCAAAGTTGGAGATCCCGTTGATACGGTGGAAATAAATTGCAGCACAGGACTTTTCAGCAGTGAGGTTAGTCCCTGAGTTGTCGCCATTTGGAAAGTATAATGGTCGATGATTTTGGCAGATGCAAGAGTACGGGCTTCCAAGTTACGCAAAAAGCGGGCTAATCGGACTTGTTTGGCAGGAGCGATCGCCTCTATGATTTGCAAAGATAGCGCTTCTACTCCCCAGGCGGCTCGACCTGTTTTGATGTCACTTGTCACAATCGGTAATACTAGATTACAGAAGTTATCCAAAAGTTGAGCGCGGTATTGGGTAGCGTTGCGAATCGCAGTTTCCTTGGGGCGATTCCCCGATTCCCAATTATAGGGCGGTTCCCACTCCCGGAGAGGACGGAGACGATCTACTTGGGTAACAACTGCAATAGTTGGTAATTCTGCAACTTCCGCCCGCATATCTTGGAGAAAATCTACATCCATTTGTAGCGCGGGATCAAGAGCCGGGGTAACTAACAGTAGTAAATCTGCGTTTGTAGCATAATCAAGCACCAGATTTCGCAGATCACCACCATTTACCTGTTCATAACCTGGGGAATCCCACAAAGTTAAACTTTCCCCGGTTGAACTTTGCCAATGATAATTTTGAATCTGATCAGTGCTGGGTAAAACATCCACCTCTGCAAGATCAGCCTGAAATAAAGTATTAATCAAGCTGCTTTTTCCAGATCCCGTGCGTCCGATAATGAGAATATTGACGGGTTTTTGGGCAACTTCTTCAGCTGGTTCTGCTTTGGCTAAAATTTCTCGCAGGTTTTGAGTCTTGGCCGTGGGTAGCGTTGGTGTAGAAGTCGCAACTTCTGAAACTGGTAATTTGCTACCACTATAAAGTGCGATCGCCTGACGGCATAAATTCCTCAGCGCATTTTCCCGCAGTAGTTGCCCTAAATTTACTAACAACTGCTGAGTTGCCTGGTTAGTATAACCCTTAGTAGCTTGCTTGGCCACTGCTGCTACAGGGTTAAATAGCCACTGCGCCCAATTCCATGCTTGCATAACTTTCCGCGCCGATGGCTCAAGTTTGCGATAGACTTCATAAGCTTGGTAAGCCTGTCCAACTGTAACCTGATTCAGTGCTGGTGATAGTTTCTGCATCCACTGATTGAGGTCATCCATTGTTCCCTGAATTAAACCGTAAGCCTGGGGTATATAAATATTTAAGAGTGGATATTGAACTTGAGGATAATAGATAAGAGCGATCGCCCCTACTAAATCTTGGCATCGTGTCCAAAAGGTTTGCCAATCTTCCCAAATCGGGCGATCATTTTCTGCTGCTTTAAGAATCTGTTGCAGTGTGATTTCTGCTTGTTTGAAGTTGTCGCCTTGGGCTGGTAATCCTACTGGCTCATTGGCGGCAGATTCCAACTCTTCTGAGACTTCTGCCAATGCAGTTTCTACCACATTGATTTCAGGTTTAGTCCATCTCACCAGCAGCCAACGCCAGCCCACAAATACCAGGGTAAATATACCCCATATCCAACTAATACCCCACGTGTGAATTTGCATCCCTGCGGAGATTAGCAAAAAAATAATAATCAGTGCAATGGGGAATGCTAATACTACCCATTGCCATAGTTTTAATCGCAACATTTTTTAGTTATGCGCCCTAAATTTTGAGACTCTCTATATCTATAATAAATTTATCCCAAAAAATATCTATGGAGAGTGAAACTTTAATCAAGGCTCGGTTATCGGCATCTGCTCCTACAATTCGAGCAACATACCTAAAAAAACTATCCGAAAAAGTAATCTTGCCGTTGCTGAAATACATATTCAAGCTTCATTGAAAACCCTTTGCTAAATTTTTTTGTCCCTTGCCCTTGGGTTTAGATTTGTTAACTTCTGTTATGGCTTCCTGAAATAAATTGTGCAGATGTATAGGTACACTGGCAATTTCTGGTAAATCTGGCTCTATAGGTTTATCGAATTCCTGCAAAAGTGAATTTAAGTCATTAGCAAGGTTAAACTCTGGACGTTGGAGAAAATTTTGCAACAGCTTTTCTAATTGATTTGGATACTTTTGGGCTAAACGATGCCAGATAAAAGTATTAATACTTTTGTCTTCCAGGTAGTGGCGAATTAGTTTTTCATTACCTTCCATATTTTGCCCATCATCATCTGAGAGAATTGCCTGCATCCTACTATATGTTGGTAAAAACATTTGTCCCCAACGAGGATGAGAAAGAGCCGTAACCTGTTCTGCTTTCCTCAGGTCGGCAGGTAAATCAACTTTTGGCATGACCATTTTACTCTTGCCGTTACTGTTATTACCTTTAAACATCTGAGAAACTACATTAGAATCTGCACCAACTTCTTTGGCGACTGTTTGTATTTCTTCTTGGCTAACGCCAGCTTCTTCTGCCATTTCCGCCAGAGATTTGGAAGAATCAATTCCTGCCTCAGCCAAACGCTTCTCAGTAATTAATTCTTGAAATTCCGCGATTTTTTTATTCAGTTGGTATCCTGCTAATGTAATTTCATCACTGCCAAAAAAGTTCACAAACTGCTGATGATATTGCTCTACTGAATGCCAAGCGTCCTCTAACAATTCAGGAGCATCGCTATAAAGATTATTTTTATAGTTTTCTTTGAAATTACCAATTGCTACAGCGAGTTTTGGCTTACCCAATTTACCCATCATTGTATAAGGACTAGAAAACATCCAGTAGCTATTGTTAACTGGAAAAATATGAGTTATTAATATTTCTCCTACTTTTAACCGAGATAATTTTTCTAATGTTTGGGTATCACTTGGGTTGACAAGGTAGTGCTTATCTGTAAGCCAATTGGTAAACTCAAATCCATTGGCTAAAAGATTCGTTATGGCAAATAAGCCAATAAAACTACGATGCCAGTTATTGAGTAAATTGCGATCGCTCTCTGATAAATCTTCACAGTTTTCGATAAACAAGTCTAATGGTGATTTATCACCAACTTTTCCTTCTACAAGAAAGCTATCAATCATTAAGTCTTGCTGAATACTATCTCCACTACCTCGGCGCAAATGTTTTGCTGCATAATTTTCCAGTGCTTCTGCTAGTTCGCCTTCTGCATCTAAGACAAAATCGACTAAGGCTTGTTTTAATTCGTGCGATCGTTCTAATATGGCATCCACAAGTATATTTTTCGTTGCAACAGTTGTAGTTTATAGCTTTTAAGTCAGATTTAGCATCTAGCGAGCGCTAGATTTTATGATTAGGAAATATACCGAATGAAAGAAATAAGGAAAGAGAGAAAAAACAAAAGCCCCTTCCATTATGGAAGAGGCTTTTATTTTTTGCTTATTAATAGACCTGGCATCGAGCTATTTTTGCAGAGGGCTACCCCTAAACTATCGTTGCCGCAGCAGCGTTTCACGTCTGAGTTCGGGAAGGGATCAGTGTGGTTCCACAGCGCAATAGACACCAGGAAAGATTTGTGGGTCAGATACCCTGAAGGCTGCACAGTAACGCGATATCAATCAATGTTTGAGGTCAAGCCCTCGGTCTGTTAGTACACCTCAGCTTCATACATTGCTGTACTTCCACTTAGAGCCTATAAACGGGTGTTCTGCCCGTGACCTTACCTACATTAGTAGTGAGAGCACTCATCTTGAGGTGGGCTTCCCACTTAGATGCTTTCAGCGGTTATCCGCTCCGCACTTGGCTACCCAGCGT
>DASQZD010000074.1:0-2137 GCA_035638855.1 Nodularia sp. (in: cyanobacteria)
CTTTCATCTTGGGTATGGCCGCTAAACCCAGTTTCTCTGCCATCTTCAACGTCGCATCTGACTTTTCTGTAACCAATAACCCCAATGGCGCTTGGCGCTACGGCTGGTCATCAAGCCTTGAATCTAACTTCAACCTGTATAGCAACGTAGGAAAGCTGACTCCTACCACAGGGGGAACGCATCTTATTGAACACTGTTCATCAGTAGTGACTATATTTTAAGATAAATTCACCATTGTTAGAAGCTATAGACACACTTTGTAATGACTTTCGCAAGAAAAAAGGAACTGATTAATGATGATTTTTACTTGCTGCCATTTTTGAGACAATAAAAATATTACCACTACTGTTTAGCAGTTGTATAATAGTTAGTAATGAGTTGTTTACAAGAATTTAGCTAACTGAAACAGCGAGAATTTTAGTCAAATAGTCATCATCCCACCCGGCTCGAAGTCGCTTATTCTTTACTCCGGTTTTTGAAGTCTTTTCTGTTGTCAAAAGATTGAGCGATATGTGTCTAAGGATAGCAAAATTTTGTGGAGCATTATCTTTTCTGATCCGACAATCATCTTCACGGAAACCCACATCTAATACCCAATGTAAAGAATTTTCAATCCCCCAATGGCTTCGGACTGATTCGCCAAACTTTTGAGCATTGTTTTCTAAGCTACTAATGTAATAGCGAGTTTCAATAGTTGTTTTTCCCTTCACTATTCGCACGGATTCTCTCATGCCGATACTGTGAAGTTTCTCCCACTTATTGTCGGGGTCAACTAACTCTTTTATATCACTTAACATGGTTGTGATGTCGGATTTCTGAGCGACCATGATTACTCTCTTTCTTGGTCGAATAAGCTGTATATATAAAGCCAGAATATTTCTTTCTCATTGCTTGTTCAAACAACTCTTTTACTCTGGTATACAGAGATGACTGGTTATTTTTCAAGGTGATTACGTAGTCTCCTCCCTGTTCGACAATTGACTTCACAATTGACCTCTGACAGCCCATGGCATCAATCGTTACAATGCTTCCATTTAATTCTAATACTTTGAGTAAAGCCGGGATAGCTGTGATTTCATTGGACTTTTTATCAACTTTAACTTGTCCTAAAACTAATCTTTGACTGGTCGCCCAAGCACTGACCATATGAATCGCTTTTTGATCTCCTCCCCGATCGTAAGAATGACGAAGACTTTTGCCATCAATTGCGATTACTTCTCCTGGATTTAAACAGCTAATAGATTGAATCCAACTCAAAAAACATTTCTGAAACTGCTCCGGGTTGAGGCGAGAAAATACTCGCGCAATTGTGTCGTGTGAAGGTATACCATTCGGTAATTCTAAAAATTTTTTTAACCATTCGTATTTAGAGCGACCGTAACTTTCGATATCCACCCATGTGTCAGCACCACAAATCACGGCACAAATTGAGATAGTAATAATATCAATTAATTGATGGCGTTTCGTTCGCTCGATTCTTGGGTCTTCTAGGTCTCCAAAGTGGTCAGAAATGGTAATTTTAGGTTTGAGTTTCATAAGAACGAACTCTGCTTAAATGTTTCGTAGGTACTCAATAATTATTCTCCAATATACCATATTCTGCTAATCTAAACTTTAGATGCGTTCGCCCTGATCTAACATGACATGGAAAGGAATTAATCCCATTGTAAACTTAATTGAGACAACTTATGAAAAAGGCGTAAAAGTCTTACCTCCTGAGTTAAAACAGTATTTGCCCTCGTGGCAACGTTCTGAAACTTTACCAAAATGGGATATCACGATTATCCCATTTTGACTGGTATTTTATTTGTCCGCGAGTCCCCAACGAGTAGCAGCAGCAGTAAAGCCTGCTATCAATGCACTGTGGAAATGGGCACCTCTTCAATCAAATGTTCATGTAGATGAAACGCCGTGGTGTGTCATGGGGGTTAAAAAATGGTTATGGACAGCTAGTGGAGAAGGATTCTGTTTATTTCATGCTGCAGATACCAGGGGGCGCGTGGAATTGGAAACCATGCTGGGCAAAGAATTTGCTGGAGTCTTAAGCTCAGATGATTTCAGCGTTTATAATGGCGGGAACATCGCAGCCCAACAGAAGTGTCTGGCCCATTTACGGTGGCATTTCAAGAAAGTGCTG
>DASQZD010000075.1:0-29217 GCA_035638855.1 Nodularia sp. (in: cyanobacteria)
CTTCGTTTCCCAAGAATTACGGGCAGCAGAAGATCCAGAGTTTGAAACTTTCTATACCAAAAACATTTTGCTGAACGAGGGTATCCGCGCTTGGATGGCTCCTCAAGATCAGCCTCACCAACAATACGTATTCCCAGAGGAAGTTCTACCTCGCGGTAACGCACTCTAAGATAAAAATCTCATTCCCCATTTTTCATTTAACCCCCGCCTTTAGGCGGGGGTTTTTTCAGTTTATTGATCTGCTCAACTAAAAATTCTGTGTTATATTGGTTTTAGGTTCAGAACCCAGAGCGAAATGCTCTGCCCTTTTAAAACTAAGACCGCTTAGGCAACAAGGAGGTGATGCCCATGATAGAAAGTAGTATAAGCATGGGTCATCAGGTTGCAGTTAGCCGGCTGTGTGCCGGGGCTGTTCTCTAAAAGTTAGCCTTAGTTTCCTAGTGAGACTAAGTTAGCTCAAGTAGCTAGGCTAGAGTTCGGAGTTCCTTCCGGCAGTCTGGTTGCAACCTGAAGACCCGCTACACCGCTCTGATATTAGATCAACTGATCTAAATCAGAGCGGATAGTTTTTTATGGGTATCTTTTGATTGATCAATGGTTCAGTGTAAAATTAATAGAGAATTCACGTCAGAGTCTTTTTAGACAACAAGAAATTTTGCACATTTATAGCAATTAAACCTGGGGATTATTATCACATAATTTTTGTCTAGAAATAAATCGTTAGCATAATAGAGTGCAAGATTTAGCAAAAATGTAAACAGGAATTTTTGATATGGCTAAACTACTGACTGATGCAGAAATTCAAGCACAGTCCAGCCGTTTGTCAGGTTGGATAGTTGAGGGTGCTAAATTGCAGAATACCCGCAAATTCAAAGATTTTATCGCCGCAATTGAATTTGTAAATAAATTAGTAGAACCTGCTGAATCGTCGGGACATCATCCAGACATAGAAATTTCTTATAACAAAGTCATTATTACCCTGACAACACATGATGCAGGTGGTTTGACGGAAAAGGACTTTGAATTAGCTCAAACAATTTCTCAAATCAGCTAAAGGTCATGGGCTGAAAAGCCCTAATTCTTGGCAATATCAAGAATTGAGACGAATGGGGAACATAAAAACTCTCTGAACGTCTATCTTAATTGTATGTGACAGTCAATTAAGCCAGCTGCTAATATATTGCCATATACTTCAGATGACTTATAATGGTATCTTAAGAAGTTTTGTTTTTGCATTAGTTAATCACATTAATTTAATCTCTAACTTTTAAGTTAATCAGTTATTAGCCTAGCAAAAACTAAAATTGTGGTAGTAGTAACTATGCCTCATCAAAAGAGTTAAACAATTGTTAGATTCTTGAGAGTTAAGTGCAACAACAACAATTATCTATACAAGGTGTGAGGAAAAAGTGAAGATGTCTAATATCTTATGGAAATCTCTGGTGGTTAGCCCAGCCGTTTTGGGAGCAACATTGTTAGTTTCAGCCGCAGCCATTGCAGCTCCAAGTACAACCACGGAAGTTTCGGCAACTGAACAACAAGCCGCTACTGAAGTTGCTCAACAGCCAGAACTTTTTGCTCAAGCAACCAATGATACTAACGTTATTAACCAAGTTAATAGCTACAGCAGCGAAGGCAAACAAAATACTTCTCTGTCTCAAGTAACATCCGTTTCCCAGTTTTCTGACGTACAACCGACAGACTGGGCATTCCAATCGTTGCAGTCTTTAGTTGAACGCTACGGCTGTATTGCTGGTTACCCAAATTCGACTTATCGCGGTAACCGGGCTTTAACTCGTTACGAATTTGCGGCTGGTTTAAACGCTTGTTTGGATAGAGTCAACGAATTAATCGCCACAGCAACAGCTGACATGGTGACCAAACAAGATTTGGCTACCTTACAGCGTTTACAAGAAGAATTTTCCGCAGAATTAGCTACTCTACGCGGTCGTGTAGATTCGCTGGAAGCGCGGACTGCTGAATTGGAAGCCAATCAGTTCTCGACTACTACCAAGTTGGTTGGTGAAGCTATTTTCGCTGTTACCGATGCCTTTGGCGATACAGTTGGCGACAATAACAACACTGTTTTCCAAAACAGAGTTCGTTTAGGCTTGCAAAGCAGCTTCACCGGTCGTGATGTTTTGACCACCCGTTTGGTTTCTGGTAATGCCAATCAATTGAACTTGGGTGAAAATAGCTTTGGTGAAGGTCTGCAAACCTTTAACATTGATAATACTGGTGGCAACAGAGTTGAGATAGACAGACTGACCTACCAAGCTCCTATCGGCCCAGCTCAAGTTTATATCGCGGCTAATGGTGGTAAACATAGCCATTATGCAGCTGTTAACAACCCCTACTTTGCTGACGGAACTGATGGTGGTAACGGTGCTTTAAGTACCTTTGCTTCCGAAAATCCCATCTATAGAATTGGTGGCGGTGCAGGTCTTGCCTTTACCTTACCCTTTGGTCAAGGTGGCGGTATCCTCAAACCTAGCTCATTAACTGTAGGTTACTTGGGGTCAGAAGCTAATAATCCAAATCTTGGTTCAGGTGTCTTCCAAGGTAACTACGGCGCTCTAGGACAGTTGAACTTTAGCCTTGGCGATCGCTTGGCACTAGCTGCAACTTATGTTCACGGCTATCATGGTGCAAATAGCGCTTTATTTGACTCAGGTTCAGTTAATGCTCCCATAGTAGGTACTGGAATAGCCAACGTTCTACAAAGTCCATCTTCCACCAACTCTTATGGTGTCTCAGCTGCGTTCAGACCCAGCGAGAAACTATCAGTTAGTGGCTTTGTATCTTATACCGATGTCACAGGTTTTGGCATAGCTGATGACAAAGAAGTTTGGACTTACGGTGTTGGCGTAGCCCTACCTGACTTTGGTAAGAGAGGTAATGTCTTGGGTATTTTCGCAGGTGCTCAACCCTATGCACTTAATGTAGTAGATGGTTCTAATAAAGTTCCATACCAAGTTGAAGGTTTCTACAAGTATCGCGTTTCTGATAACGTCTCAGTTACTCCTGGGGTGATCTGGGTAACCAACCCTGGACAGAACAGCGACAACGACGATGCATTTATCGGTACTCTCAGAACAACCTTCACCTTCTAGAGTGTTGCAAATCTGCTAAAAATTTGAAACTTAAACTTTATTGCGCCCCGCCATCACGCGGGGCTTTTTGTTGTTAATCAGAGCAGAGAACAAACCCCAGTGGAGAACCGGAGTATACTAGAGGAAAAGTTAAGACTTTTTTGCTCCCTTACTCATATTGCTAGTTGTGGAACTATCCTGTAAATCTGAATACGCTATTCTCGCCTTAATCGAAATGGCCACTCATTATCAAAGCGGCGAACCTATGCAAATCCGCCAAATCGCCGCCCAACAAAGTATACCCGACCGCTATCTGGAACAGTTACTGGCGACTTTGAGGCGCGGAGGTATAGTCAAAAGCCAGCGGGGTTCCAAAGGGGGCTATTTTTTGAGCCGCGAACCTTGGAAAATTACTGTCTTCGATGTTTTAGAATGTTTGGAAGGGTTAGATGTGCGGACGTGTGAAGAAGATACCAATCCCAAAAGTATAGATACTTCTGTGATTAAGGAAATCTGGCAAGAAGGTTGTCAGGCGGCTAACTTAGTTTTACAAAACTACACACTTCAGGATCTTTGTGAAAAAAGAGATTCTCGTCGGCAATTGGATATTATGTACTACATTTAGTGGCAAGTATTTTAGATAAGGAACAATTATGAAGATTGCCCGTAACATTACAGAACTTGTTGGTCGGACACCCCTAGTACAGTTGAACCGCATCCCCCAAGCTGAAGGATGTGTGGCTCAAATACTGGTGAAACTTGAAAGTATGAACCCATCGGCATCAGTCAAAGACCGGATTGGGGTAAGTATGATCAACGCCGCAGAAGCTGAAAAGTTGATTACTCCGGGAAAAACTTTATTGGTAGAACCGACATCGGGAAATACAGGTATTGCTCTAGCTATGGCCGCAGCAGCTAAGGGTTATCGGTTAATTTTGACTATGCCAGAAACGATGAGTGGGGAACGCCGGGCGATGTTGCGGGCTTATGGGGCTGAGTTGGAACTGACACCGGGAATTGAAGGCATGACTGGGGCAATTCGCCGCGCGCAGGAAATAGTTGATACTACGCCACATACTTATATGTTGCAGCAGTTTCGCAATCCAGCTAATGTCAAGGTGCATCGGGAAACTACAGCTGAGGAAATCTGGGAGGATACAGATGGACAGGTAGATATGATTGTGGCGGGTGTGGGTACTGGTGGTACGATTACTGGTGTAGCGGAAATTCTGAAAGCCCGTAAACCGAGTTTTAAAGCGATCGCTGTGGAACCAACCAATAGCCCCATATTATCAGGAGGACGACCAGGCCCCCACAAAATCCAAGGAATTGGGGCGGGTTTTGTGCCTCAAGTTCTAAGAGTAGAACTGATTGATGAAGTAATTACGGTCAGTGACGACGATGCGATCGCCTATGGTCGGCGTTTAGCCAGAGAAGAAGGGCTATTATCTGGTATTTCCACTGGTGCTGCTTTATGTGCAGCAATTCGTATTGCCCAACGTCCAGAAAATGAAGGACGCTTAATAGTGATGATTCAGCCCAGTTTTGGAGAAAGATATTTAAGTACACCTTTGTTCCAAGACTTGGAGGCTAAAGTAGCCGCTAGCATCAGCTAACGTTAAATTGGATAAATGGTCGATTTTAAACAGGTTTCTAACCACTACGAAACGCTCAAAGTTAATGCCAATGCTAGCCAAGCGGAGATTAAGCAATCTTATCGCCGCTTGGTCAAGTTATTTCACCCTGACAGTAATCAGCAAACAGCAGATAAAGAGCAAATTATTCGGATTAATGCAGCTTATGAGGTCTTAGGGGACAGTCAAAATCGCCTCAGCTATGACCAACAACTGCAAGAAAATTCCCAAAAATTAAATAATACTTATCAACAGCGCGCTGCATCAGCTCAAAAACGTTACCAGACAACACGAACCGGACGAGATGCTGATCAACACGTTGAGGAATGGCTGCGCCTAGTTTATCAACCAGTCAATGAGTTACTTGATCATATTCTCAATTCTCTAGATGCTCAAATTGAGGAACTAGCCGCCGATCCTTTTGATGATGAATTATTAGAAGAATTTCAAGAATATTTAAATACCTGTCGAGAGGACTTGAAGCAAGCCCAATTTATTTTTCGTTCGCTACCAAATCCTCCCAGTTTAGCCAAAACAGCAGCTTATCTCTACCACAGTCTCAGTCAAGTAGCAGATGGTGTAGAAGAGTTAGCTTACTTTCCTTTGAGCTACGATGAGCGTTATTTGCATACAGGACAAGAATTATTTCGGATCGCCGCTAGATTGCACTACGAGGTACAAGAATCTGTGAATTAATTGTAATTAATAAAATACACCAACCTCACCCCCAACCCCTCTCCTTAGTAAGGAGAGGGGAGAATATCAGCTACTAACTTGAGCTATGACAGTGCGGTGACGAGGGGTGTTGCTGGTGATAGTCGGAACTTGGAAACCAGCTTCAACGAAGGTTTGCTCAATGTCCAAAGCAAAATATTCATCTAAGTAAGGTTCAGTACTTTTGAGCAGGGTCAAAATGTAGGGGGGCATTTTCTTGTAGATTTCTGATCGGGGATTCATGTCCATAATTGCCAAGTGACCACCTGGACGCAGCACCCGCCGCATTTCGGCAAAAATCTTTCTGGTTGCTGATTGGGGCAATTCGTGGCACATTAAGAAGATAGAAACTAAATCAAATGAAGCATCTGGTAATCCAGTAGATTCAGCTGCGGCATGAAGCCAATTAATTTGAGGTTGACCTTGTTGGGCGCGGTAATGAGCAACAGCTAAAAAATAAGGCGATAAGTCCAAACCTGTAATCTGAGACTGGGGATAAACTTCTTGCATAGCAAAGGTACTCAAACCTACACTACACCCCACATCTAGGATATCTTGCGGAGTATTTGTCAGCGAGCGGGTAAGAATATCGTGATAACTTTGACGTAGTTTAGCATCACCTTGAGCTTCTGCATCTTGCCAAATTTTAGCATGAACGGCATGAGCAGCAGGCTTTACTTCAAATGCAGCTTGCCAACTGAGATTGCCGGTTTCGTAAGCGTGAAATGAATTAAGGTAATAGTCTGGGTAGGAAAGCTGAGGATTCTTAACTTGAGCTAATTCTGCTGTCCAATCACGCGCCTGTAATGTTTTGACTTCTGTTGTCCAAGGAACGCCAATTTTTTCAGCGCGTTTAATCATCATTTGTCTTGCTTGATGCTTGGCTAGATTGGCTAAAGGTTTGATAGCCAGGATACCATTTACCAAACGGGAAGCTAAACCAGGAGTTGTTGTTGTAGCAGCAGTCATAAATTTTTGAGTTTGCGTTGAACAGCCTTTTTTACTTATGACATAATTATCGCAGGCTAGTCTAGCTCTGTTGATTTGCCCATGACTGGAGATTTAAATTTTGTATTCTGGCCAAAGTGCGATGTTCCGTTGATTTCAGATTTGTAAGGTTTAAAAAACTACAAAAATTCTTGATAATCAAGTATGGTCAGAGTCAGAAGAAGAGCCAACGGTTTTTTCAGAGATTTTAAAGAATTTGCCCTCCAAGGCAATGTATTAGACTTAGCGATTCCTACGGAGCGCTTCGCTATCGCTGTTATTATTGGTACTGTCTTTGGTAGGATTGTTACTTCCTTTGTTGAGGATGTGATTATGCCATTCATCAATCCCTTGGTTAGTCTCAGTGGGGAAGATTGGAGAACAATCACTGTGGAAAAAGGAATCAGCATCGGCAGTTTTCTCGGTTTCATCGTTGACTTTATGATCATTACCTTGATCATTTTCTTAGCGGTGCGGGCTTTACAAAGATTCAAAAGACGAGAAGAAGTCGCCGAAGAAACCGCACCACCAGATCCCAATGTCCTAGCGCAGGAAAGACTAACTGGGGCTTTGGATAGGCTGACTGAAACTTTGGAATCTCGCGATACTAAGGTTTTGTAGAGATGGGGGAGTTTTTTATCCCCAAATTTTCTACTTAGTAGTTTTCGGTTTCAAAGCCAACAACATCTCCAATTGACCGGTAGATTTGTCGGGGCTTGTGGCTGTGACACCAAAACCATGAATGGCACTCAGGACTGTGTTAGCCTCAGATGACAGAGCTTGTCCTTGTGTCATAAACCGATTAACTAGAGACGCAGTTTTTTCTGCATCTATATAGAAGTAACCAGCATTGGGTTTTTGCAGTGAATTAGTTACAGCTTTGAAGGTGTCGCCACTATCAAGTTTAGAAGTATTATTGGTGGCGATCGCCTCAGCTACTGAACCACCAAGTGTCAAAAATACTGTATCTTGATTTAGCCAACCATGAGATAATAATGTTCCTTGGCCGGGCATTTGCCATTCAGTGACATCTTTACCGTCGATATTTCTCTTAGCGACGTTTATTTGTTGAATTTTGGCGAGATTATCTAGTTTGCTCAAAGTGGCTGTCGCAGTTTGGCGATCGCTCGTTCCTAATAATATAGCACCACCAAAACCAAAATTGGCTAATATTCCTTGATTCGATGGCACAGCAGCAAAGGCAAATTCTCGATCCATCCATCCAAAAACGTCTTTATCTAAGTCAATATTGACAAACTTTAGTTGCCCCCGCACCTGTTGTAATATTTGGTTAAATGCGGGATCTTCTTGAGACTGTTCTACTATAGTTGACCAACTATGATTGATACCATTACCAGTCATCAAAGCAAAGGTATCCAAAGGTAATTGACTGACTATTTTTGCCGGACTTGTTTTATACTCAAATTTGTTTAATTGCGGATCTAAATTAGCGATCGCCCTCATCCGCACTCCTTGATCATCAACTCCAACACGCGCCACAATAGATTTTACTTGTTGAAACTGTGTGAGAGTTTGTGGTGGTAATTGCCTAGCCTGGGGACTTGTAGCTATTAATTCTTGCATCATTACCCCATAGTTTGGGATGTAAACTTGAGCGAGAATGTTTTTTACATCTGCGTTAGCAGTGAGAATCGTCTTTGCAGCTTCTTGACTCGCAAAAGATGGCTGTCCTTTGAAAGTTTCAATCGCCTTTTCTACCGATGGCTTTGACTGAGCTAACACTAAATGATTATTATTTAAAACAGCACTATATGTCAATTTGCCATTTTCTGTAACTGCTGTAATTTTTTCACCTTTGTAATCAGATTCCTGAACTATGACACCTTTTTGTGCTTTGAATTTATTGGTAAAATTTAAGGCTTTAAGTTTATTTTTTATCCCTACTACCATCAAAATATTAGATTCTGGCTGTGCGTTGGTCGCAGAATTAGTAGGATTGGGCGGTAGTACAGCCACCATCACACCACCAACCCATGGCTCTAAATCTTGTTCGTATGAAATATTACCTGCACTCAAAAAATTTTGTTGAAAATCTTCTAACCCCTTGGCTAGTAGCTTTTGCGCTTCTGGAGTGCCAAACTGTTCCAACTTCGCCCAGGCTTGGGGGTCTGTGGTAATATAAGTTGCCATAACTGCCGTAGAAGGTACTAATTTAGCACTACCTAAAGCCCCTGAGCTATCTCCAGAGGGCCCTTTAAAATAGATATAAGCAGCTAGACTTCCCGCCACGAGTACAGCAGCACCAACCGCAGGAATTAACAAATTCGCTTTACGTTCAGGCATTATTACTAACCTTTTTTATGATACTTGTCATTAATAAAAGTGAAATTCCGGAGAAAAATATGACTATATCCCTCGATAATGCACTGAGGACTCTTATCTCTGAGCAATTCGCCCACAGTAACTGGGGAATCGCCAAGGCTGATATCAAATCCGACTTTTTCTTGAAAAAAGATTAATTATATGAATAACAGTATTTATTTGTAAAGCTGATTTATACTTAGAGTGTTGTTAACTTATAATGAGTAAGCTTAATTGTTTCTATTGCTTAGATACTATAGTTTGTTACATTCTATAGGGTTAATTGTACTGACATTGTAGCCAAGATCAGCAGGAAATACCAGTTGAAAAATCTAAGTTCTGAGATATGCGATTTCGGCAAGTGAATCAAGGCTAAGATGCCTACGATGATTTACTTCCAGCTACTCTAATTTTTACCATTAAAAGTGAGTTTTTTGTATGCCTAACGGCCCTTTGAGTGAAGAACCTCGTAATCAACGAGCCACTGTAATTCGTACTAGTAATGAATTTGTTTTGCTAGAATGGCTAAAGTCAAATGGTCGTCTCATAGAGCGTGAAGCTCAAGAATCTCAGCGTCTGAGTCAAGTAGAAGAAATCTCAGAGATGATTGAGCTTGATGATATTCCTTATGATCATGACGATGATGATACAGACATGGATTTAGACGATTAGTGAACCTTTGTCGAGACGTTGTATGCAACGTCTCTCAATTCTTTTTCACCAGATGTCTAATCATCAATCTGCTCGGTACACCTTGTGATGAATGATTATTTAATCATTCTGTGCATAGCATTTTGTAAGTCTTTTGTCAAGTCACTGACGGCTTGACGAGTTGCAGAGCGATCGCCTTGAGATTTTTCCCAGCGTTCAGTCACAGAAATCGGTTCACCGACAGTAATCATCGCCTTACGCAAACCTAAACGAGGTCTTCCGGGAAGAGTAGATTCCTGAATCCGAGAAAGCAGATCAAACATTAATAAAGTTGTTTCTGCAAACCTTTCCGCCGTCGGTTTCTCCTGGATATAATTAGCAGTTACAGCCACAAAACTTTCCACTATTCTCATGTGTTGCATCTTCAAATCTGCTTCTGAAGCAACCCAATCTGCTAACCCACGTTGGAAGGGTGGTAAAGAATTGATATCTGCTATATCATCCCGATAAATGTAATTCCAACCGGCTTCTTCTAAACGACGACAACGATCAATAAAATTTCCTTGGGCTTGTATGCCAAAATATGCTTCAGGAACGTGTAAAGCTTTATCCATTAAACGATGCAATCTCGCAATTAATATCTCATTGGGACTCGCAGATTCAGCAATCGATATGGTTTTGGGGATGTCTTGATGATAGAAACGGCGATAAAACTCTTCCATCTCGGTAATCAAATATTCAGCGAGGCGACAAATACGTTGATAGTAAATTTCTGGAGTCGCAGATTGATCAAAAGGTTCCAAACCGCTATCAGCTTCTAATTTAGTTAATAGCCAATGCAGTTTTGACCAAGGTGGCTCGACGTAGCTATACTGAATGCCAACGGGGACAATCACCACAGTCTCAGAACGGTGAGCTTTTTGTAAGTCTTCTACACACCAGAACCCTAATTGAGCAACACCGGGTTCTAGAGGACTGACAATTTCACTATGACCATTATTACCTCCTTCTGGTGCAACTGCGATCGCCATTTCACCATTAACAAACAACTCTCGTGCTGTTTGAATCGCTTGTCTATCTACTCGGCGACCACGACGAATGGGGACACCGCCAACTTTAGAGAATAACCACCCCAGCCAATCCCCAGCCCACACAGTCATCCCACGGTCATAAACAAAATAGCTATGAATAGGTTCTTGCAGTTTAATATCGTGCTGGCGTGCAACTTTGGGCAAAATGTAGGAAAGTAGATGTAACATACACAGAGGATCTTCTACCTCTGGATGACGAAACGCAATCAAAAAGCGGATTTTGCCAGCCTGGAATTGCTGATAAAGCTTCGCTAATGTCTCAACATTCTCAGCTTCAATCTGGACAATCCCCGCAGGTAGCCACGGTTTAGTGCGAAAACGTAGCACAATAGGCAATAACCACCGGAAAATTTGCATTATAACTGGGTTAAAGCTTTGGGGAATAAATTTGAGTGGTGGTTGGGTGGAGTTGATTGATTTAGGCAAATGATTCTCCAGAGAATATGGATTAGTGTCACGCAGAGGCGCAAAGGCGCAGAGGACGGAAGAGTTTGGATATGAAGATACCGGAGGATGCGCGACAGTACGCGCCAGCAACTCAACGCAATCGTGAACCTATTTTAGAGGTGCTTTTACAAGTTTTGCCTACAAGTGGCACTATTTTGGAGGTGGCTAGTGGTACGGGTGAACACGCTGTATTCTTTGCGCCCCGTCTTAGCCCCCGCCGATGGCTACCGACTGAACAAAATCCGTTGTTACGCGCTAGTGTGACTGCTTGGGCTGAAGAATTTCCATCAGATAATCTTTATCCACCTCTGGAACTTGATGCTAGTGCGCCAATTTGGGGAGTGGAGAAGGGTGCTTTACCTGACTCACCCATTGTAGCTATAGTTAATATTAATATGATTCATATTTCACCTTGGTCAGCTTGTTTGGGACTGATGGCTGGTGCTGGTCGAATTTTGCCGAATGGTGGAATACTTTATTTATATGGTCCTTTCAAACAAAATGGTGAACATACTGCTTCTAGTAATGCCGCTTTTGATCAATCTTTAAAGGAGCGAAATCCTGAATGGGGTGTGCGTAATTTGGAGGATGTTATAGAAGCAGCTAACACCCACCATCTGATTTTTCAAGAAACTTACCAAATGCCAGCCAATAATTTGTCTGTAGTCTTTGAGCGTTCTGAATAGTGGAGATTAGCAGACTCGAACTGCTGACATCCTGCTTGCAAAGCAGGCGCTCTACCAACTGAGCTAAACCCCCATAAAATAGAAAAAGCATTTGCTACTTTAGTTTAAGATTATATCATTGCTCAAGAAATGACGCAAGAAAATATGCAGGTGGTGGCAGCACTTTATAAATTTGTCAGTCTGCCCGATTTTGCGGAAAAACAAGAAACTCTGTTATCTTACTGCCAATCACAAGGTGTTAAGGGGACAATTTTATTGGCAGCAGAGGGTATTAATGGCACTATTGCCGGGTCGCGTCAAGGAGTTGACGCTGTTTTAACGTTTTTGCGTTCTGACCTCCGGTTAGCAGACTTAGAACACAAAGAGTCATACACCCAAACACAGCCTTTTGAACGGATGAAGGTGCGGCTAAAATCCGAAATCGTGACTATGGGTTTGCCGGAAGTTAACCCAAATCAGCAGGTGGGTACTTATGTTAATCCCCAGGAATGGAATGATTTGATTTCTGATCCTGAAGTGATTGTGATTGACACTCGTAATGATTATGAGGTGAATATTGGGACTTTCAAAAAGGCACAAAATCCTCAAACGAAATCATTCCGAGAGTTTCCAGAATATGTGAATAACAACCTTGACCCCAACCAACATAAAAAAGTCGCGTTGTTTTGTACTGGCGGGATTCGTTGTGAAAAAGCCTCATCTTTTATGTTGTCTCAAGGCTTTGCCGAAGTCTATCACCTCAAAGGCGGTATTCTCAAATATTTGGAATCTGTACCCACAGAAGAGAGTTTGTGGGAAGGCGAATGTTTTGTCTTTGATGAACGGGTAGCAGTGCGTCATGGGTTGGAGTCAGGTACTCATGAGTTGTGCTTTTGTTGTGGACATCCAATTTCTGCAATAGATAAGACTTCTCCTAAATATGAGGAAGGTATTTCTTGTCTCCACTGTTTTGATCACCTCACCGCAGAAAAAAGAGTGCGTCAGCATGAAAAGTGGAAACAATATCAATTAAGTCGTAATTCGTAATTTCCTCTTTCCTTTTTATTCTTGGCGTACTTCTCTCAAAGGGAGAAGGGGAGACGCTACGCGAAGGCGGTTCGTTAATCTTAATAGAAATAAAAACGAAGTTGCAGATATCCAAATTCCAAACCTGTGCAATAGAGACAATTCAAAAATTGCCTCTACAGAAATTATTTTTTGTGCGCTAGGGTTAAGCCATCGGCGATGGGAACTAAACTGAGATTAATTCGCTGGTCTTGATGCAATTTCTCGTTGAGGGCGCGAATCTTTGTAGTGCGATTGTCTTGGACTTCGATATCTGCAACTCTACCTGACCAAAGAACATTATCAATCACAATTAATCCACCAGGACGGACTAATTGTAGCGATCGCTCATAATAACCATCATAATTGCTCTTGTCAGCATCGATGAAAGCGAAATCAAAGGTTTCAGCTTCACCGGCGGCGAGTAACTGATCTAATGTCTCCATTGCTGGGGCAATATGTAATTCAATTTTATCTGATACTCCGGCTTGTTGCCAATAACGACGAGCGATCGCAGTAAATTCTGCACTCACATCACAGGCTACTACCCGACCTTCTGGAGGTAACGCCAAAGCCACCGCCAGGGAACTATAGCCCGTAAATACCCCCACCTCTAAAGTTTTCTTTGCTTTCATTAATTGCACCAGCAAAGCCATAAATTGCCCCTGTTCCGGTGCAATCTGCATCATCGCCATCGGATGCTGCGCTGTTTCTTTTCTCAGTTGGGACAGGATTTCTGGTTCCCGTAAAGATACTGATAGTAAGTAGTTATATAATTGTGGTTCGATTCCCAGTGTTTGATTTGCCATAATTCAGTGAAATTAACATGAAATTTATCTCTTCTTATTAAGATATTTTACGTCTTAAGGGTGAGAAAAGCTAATTTTTCTTTCCATCTCTAGAATGATAAATTTACCTAATTTCATCGTTAACTTAAAAGCAGATGAACAGGATAAATCCTGACATTTTAAGAGAGTTGTGTACTTGTTTTCAGTGGTCAGATTTAGAGTGTGTGTCAGGTGTGAGGATAAAAATGTCGGTCGCGTGCAATTGCCGTCAATTAGTACGTTTGGCTTACATTCGGGGTAAAAATGCCTGAACTTGCAAATTGTAAGTTGGGAGTTAAAGCATAAATTAAACCTTGGATTGAATTATCGATCCAGGGTTTACTTTTAGGAATTTGTCAATTGTTTTTTTTCATAAATTTATAGGAAAATTATCCGATGCCAGAAGAAATTTTACAACCACCACAGCAACAAGAAGCACCCGGTAAAGAATCAGAAATGCAGCCCAAGCCCAAAGCTGATAACCCCCAGTATAAAGGTAGTGGCAAGTTAAAGAATAAGGTAGCATTAATTACAGGGGGAGATAGTGGTATTGGTCGGGCTGTGGCGATCGCCTTTGCGAAAGAAGGTGCAGATGTGGCGATCGTTTACTTAAAAGAACATGACGATGCGAAAGAAACCAAACATTTGGTCGAAAATCTTGGGCGGCGTGTGGTAGCTATAGCAGGCGATATTACCGATGAAATTTTTTGTCAGCAAGCTGTAGAACAAACCGTTGATGAATTTGGTCAACTCGATATTCTGATTAATAACGCGGCTGAACAACACCCAAAAGAAAACATTGAGGAAATTAGTAAAGAGCAACTAGAGCGCACTTTCAGCACTAATATTTTCTCCATGTTTTACCTGACTAAAGCCGCGATGAAACATTTAAAAGCAGGCAGTTCCATCATTAATACTACATCAGTCACAGCTTACAAAGGCAATCCCCAACTCCTCGATTACTCATCTACAAAAGGTGCAATAGTCGCCTTTACTCGTTCCTTATCACAAAATTTAGTTTCCAAAGGCATTCGAGTTAATGCTGTCGCACCTGGACCGATTTGGACACCATTAATTCCTTCCACCTTTCCCGCAGAAAAAGTTGCAACTTTCGGCAAACAAGTACCAATGGGACGAGCCGGACAACCAGAAGAAGTTGCACCCAGTTATGTCTTTTTAGCTTCCGATGATTCGTCTTATATGTCTGGACAAGTATTACATCCCAATGGCGGATCAATAGTCAACGGCTAATTCAAAAAGTGAGAAATTCTGATTTAGTAACAGATGAAATCCTGGTATTTTCAGAATGCCGGGATCTGATATTTTCACAATTACCAATAGTCTGAAATCACCCTTGTTGGGAGGTGATATGGAACGTCTCCACATTCTTTTTTTTATATTTATCTGTCATCGGATGGATAGATTAATAGGAAATAAATGCTAGTCTAGCTAACGACAAACATTTAACAAATAACAAATACAGCTTATGACATCTCCAAAACCATTGATTGGCACAGAATTAGTAGATTGTGCTAGAGCAAATGCCAAGCAGGGAATAGAAATTGCTGCTTATCAATGTGGCTATGACGATGATATCAATAGTTTTGCCAGCGAACTCAGAAACTCTTGCGAGAAAATGAATTTACAAGTTAAAGAACTGAATCAATTAATTACTGATCAAGATATGATCTTAGAATTAGGGACTGGAGAAATTGTTGCACCAGATACAGCTTCAGAATTGTAAAAAGTTTCGAGTCAGGATGGCGGAGTTTTCCTAAAATTCACAACTTATAATTGTAAAATGACTCGCGCCAAGTTAAAGTAAATCACAACACCGAGGACATCAACGGCTGTAGTAATAAAAGGTGCTGACATCAACGCCGGGTCTAAGCGGAAAGCGCGGAATAAAAATGGCAGTGCTGAACCTGAGATAGAAGCAATGATAGAAATAGCTACTAGACTGATACCGACAGTGAATGCTATTTCCGCGCGTCCTTGCAAAAAGTAAGCCCACAGTGTGGCGATGCTACCTAACATGACTCCTAAAAACGCCCCAGCGATCGCTTCTCTGCCAATGATCTGCCATATTTTCAGCGATCTAATTTCATCGGTACTCATCCCCCGAATTACCACTGTAGAAGACTGAGCGCCCACATTCCCACCAGTACCGGTCAGCAACGGAATAAACGCCGTCAGGATCACTGCTTGTTTTAAAATCTCTTCTTGGGACTTAATAATTGTACCTGTGACAGTGTTAGTGATCAGTAAAACAAACAACCACACTACCCGCTTGCGGGCAACTTGCAGTAAACTCATTTGAAAATAGTTATCACCATCGGACTGCACACCACCGCCCAAAGCGTAGATATCCTCGGTGGTTTCCTGTTGCAGAATATCAATCACATCATCAACTGTGACAATACCTACTAGACGCTGTTCTTTATCCACCACAGGAACAGCTAAAAAATCATATCTTTGAATTAATTTGGCAACTTCTTCTTGGTCTGTGTCCGTGTGGACAAACACCACTTCACGGGTCATAATTTCGCCAATTGTTTGTTCAGGCTGTGATACCACCAACTCGCGTAAAGATACAATTCCCGTCAAACGCCTAGCGGTATCAGTAACGTAAAGGTAGTAAACGATCTCACTGATATTAGCGAGGCTGCGAATTCGCTCTATGGCTTGAGATACCGTGAAATTTTCTTTGAGATAAATTAACTCTGGTGTCATAATCCGCCCAGCTTTATCCGCCTCGTAACCCAAAAGTTGGGCTGTAGCTTGGCGTTCTGTCGGACTCAGTTGTTCTAATAAGCGATTAACAACTTTTGCTGGTAACTCGTCAAATAACCTGGCGCGGTCATCCGGGGACATTTTATCTACAATGTCACGGACATCTTGACTTTTGAGTTCTTCAATTAAATGTTCTTGCACACTGTAGTCGAGATATTCATAAACCTCGATAGCTTCAGTCTTAGGAAGCAAGCGAAACACCAAAGCCTGCATTGCTTCTGGTAAGCCTTCAATGGCTTCAGCAATATCCGCAGGTTGCACAGGTTGGAGAATAGATTTTGCTTCCTGTAATTTCCCTTCTTCTAGCAGAATCTGTAGCTGATTTCGGACTAAATCTCGCAATTCGTTGCGCGTGACATTTTGGGTGGTAAAGTTTAAATTATTTGTTTCAGTCAAAATCTACTTTCCTCTCTCTGCTAATACTGTGTCAGCAACAACATTGGATAACGGTTGGTCGGCTCCATCAAGATCGCAGGCTGCTTGCCCAGGTGTCAATTGTAAAGTGAAAAAAGAAGGATAATTAGAAAAAAACTAACGTTAATTTAGAATCAACAATGCCACACGTATTACTTGTAGATGATGAGGCGGCTCTTTGCGACAGTCTCACTTATACGCTACAAAAAGAAGGTTACACGGTGACTACTGTTGTCGATGGACATAATGCAATCAAACAGTTTCATAAGCAAGTACCAGATGTAATTTTGCTTGATTTAATGTTACCAGAAGTTGACGGTATGGAAGTTTGCTGGCGGATTCGGGCATTTTCCAATGTACCTATCGTCATGCTCACAGCTAAAGATGAGGATATTGATAAAATTTGGGGGTTAGAAGCAGGTGCAGATGATTATATTACTAAGCCCTTTAACACCCGTGAACTACTAGCACGTATCAAAGCAGTGTTGCGTCGTCGTTCTGGAGAGCAGCCTTCATAAGAGGCTTGATACTTAGGATTAAATTAACTACAATTTATGCCAAGCTGTTAAGTAGATACCTCATACTCACAGCTTTCGGAACGTCGTTGATGGCGGTTTATATTCTGTGGTCGTTCCATGATTACTTTATGCGATCGCGACAAATAGATTTAGATAACTGGACGAGTGCGTTAAGTGAAAGTGTTGCAGATGGACTAGAAGAAAAAGATATTAAACGGGTAAACTTGCTGGTGCAAAGGTATGGCGCACCACAAACCATAAAGCTACGTGTTCTTAGTCCACAAGGCAGGCTATTAGCCACTTCTGACCCAAAGTTAGACAACCAGGTTAAAGATTGGTTTCAGGTTCCGGGAATACGGGAAGCTCAACAAAATCGTATACAACAAGGAGTTACCAAAGGCGTTTTATCAAATCGCGATCGCCTCTACATCACTAGACCTATTGAGCGTAACGGCCAACTGTTGGGTATAATCAGAATGTCTATAACTTTAAAGCAGTTTCAGCAACAGTTTGCTAGGGTAATTTGGAGTATTTTCGGAACGTTAGCAATAACGATTGTACTCTGTGCGTTAATTAGCAGTCGGTTTGCGCGTAGTCTCTCAAAACCAATTGAGATTATGCAAAATTTTGCTATTCGCTTGGGTGGCGGTCATTTTGGCGATCGGGTGACGATCCATGAGAACAATGAGTTAGATCAGTTGGCAGCAGAACTTAACCGAATGAGTGAGCGGTTAGCGTCCCTAGACAAAGAGCGGCGGGTGTTTTTAGCCAATGTTTCCCATGAATTGCGTACTCCTATCAGTAACGTTCAGGTAACAGTAGACGCACTCAAGGCAGGAGCATTTGAAGAACCAGAATTACGCGATCGCTTTTTCCAAACTATTGAAAGCGAAACCAAGCGTTTATCACGATTGATTCATGACTTGCTGGATTTAGGACGTTTGGAAGCAGGAGTTGCTGAACTAGAAAAGCAAACCATCTCGCTGCATGGATTGATTAACCGTGCTGTCAATGCACTAGAACCGCGAATGCGAACTCTGGAAATTTCTATCCAGATGAACGTGGAAAACCTAAGTATCCAGGGCGATCCAGAGCGGCTATTACAAGCAATTCTCAATTTGTTGGATAATGCAATTAAGCACTCACCAGTCAATTCTCAAATATTTATTTCTGGATACAGCGAAGGAAAACAAGCTATTATTCAAATTCAAGACCAGGGAAAAGGGATAAAAGAGGGTGATTTACCCCGAATCTTTGAGCAATTTTATACAACAGACCCAGCACGTAAAGGAAGTGGTAATGGTCTGGGGTTAGCAATTTCCAAGCGGATTATTGAAGCCCATCAAGGCAGTATTATGGCCAACAGCATACCAAATCAAGGGGCAATTTTTACTATCTACTTGCCCATAATTCCTAATTCGTAATACTCGCCTCCGGCGAGAAGCAAGCTACGCTAGGGCGTGTCATCAATATTAATAATTTGAGTTTGCTATTTAATTGGGGCTTGGGTTTTTGAACCATGCAATTTACCTGAGTTTTTCATCGCTACCTGCTATTAATATATGAGGCTGATATGAGAATTAGCTTAAAATTCCTTAAATTTTTCTCGACGATACCATCTGCGAATGCGTTGAGGTGAAACACCTAGAAAATAAGCAGTAATTACTATTTGATTCAGTAGGGTAGTGTGAAATACTCCTTTTTGTAGCCATCTCCGGGCTGAGGTGATAACTGGGACGGGAATAATGGAAATTTTACCAGTGCGTTTTAAACGACGCATGAGTTCAAAGTCTTCCATGATCGGCAAATCTGGAAAGCTGCCAATTTTCTGGAATATTTCTGTTGTTAAAAATATGGCTTGATCACCGTAGGGCATTTGCCAAAAATGCGATCGCCAGTTTACTCCTTTTTCTACCCATCTCAATGTCCAATCTGAGGCATTGATTTCCAAGGCGAAAGCACCAGCTATCGTTTTAGGCTGTTGTAGGGCGGTGCGAATCATATCATCAAATCCAGAAGGTAAGCGGGTATCTGCATGAAGAAACAGCAGGATGTCGCCAGTTGCAGCCATAGCACCGGCATTCATTTGCGCCGCACGACCAGGGACAGATGAGATAACTTTTACACCTAATGACTGAGCTATGCTGACAGTATCATCTTTTGAGCCACCATCGACTACGATTAATTCTACATTTGTACTGGGTTGAGTGGATGCGATCGCAGCTTGAATATTTGCCGCTTCGTTGAAGGTGGGGATAATGATGGAAATTTTGTGATGCACTGGAATTTGTCTCACGCAGAGGCGCAGAGGCGCAGAGAGGAGGAGTTAAGAAATGAAATACCCCCTTCCCCGTGTATCAGAGGAAGAGGGTTTACGAATTAGGAATTACGAATTATTTTAATATCCGCCTTCTTCTTCGTATTCTGGCTGTCTTTCTTTGATTTTCTTGGGTATGTTAACTGGCTGTGGTGCGTCTTCCCAAGCGTCGCCTTCTACATCGTCATAATCTTCGTATTCGTCGGCGTAAGGCTTGCTGTAAGGCTGGGGTTGGGGTTCATATCTGGCTGGTTCTTGATATCTATCCTTCCCACTGGCTTCACTCCAGTTATCTTCTTCCTCGTCGTCTTCGTATTGAATGGTTTCGTATTGTCGCGCCCGCATGACTTGACGCTGTGGAATTTCTTCTTCCACATAGTCCTCAGACCATTCTTCCTCAACTACAGGTTCAGGCGCGCGGACTTTAGTCCTGGGTGGTTGTAATGGTACTCCACTGGGTAGCTGATTAGCTGGTGACACTGTGCGCGGAGTATAGCCATATTCTTCTTCGGCCTCTCTCTCCCACGGTGCTTTACCAATGCCTAAGCGTTCGAGGACACCCACTGTTAACTGATTAACTCGTTCTTCGGCTCCTTCAAAGACAATCAACCTGCTGGGGCCAGTGCTGACGATTTCATCCACCGAAAATTCGTAGGTGCTGAGAAATTGATCGGGAATTTGGGGTAATCCTAAAGAAGCAATGACTATGGACTGAATTTTCCCAGTTTCGCCATTGAATTTGAAGCCCCGCACTCTGCCTAATACTTCACCTGTTTCTGTAATTACTTCCCAGTTAATGAGGTTACTTAAGGTTTCAACTTCGATGTCTTCAATGGCATCTTCGTTGTCAACTAAAATTACATCACCGATTTGGTTGACGGTGTTGAGGTACATATATCGTGGCAGACTCGAAATAGAGATCAGGCTGTCTCGTAAGCCAAGTGCCACAACCTCTCTTTGATCAATATCAACCCAAAGCTGATTGACGACACCGAGCCGTTTGCCGTTGTCGCGAGTAATCACCTGGGTGTTTAATATGTCGGAACGCCTAATTGTCTGTTCAGAGGTCATTCTATACCGAGTCCTGATCTCGAATCCGGTTTATCCATACACTATTATTAACAAAAACTCAAGCAGATGTATGGGATGATTTTAATTTAATTCCCAAAACTTGAGTGTAAGCTCCTCGTGCTTGAGTAACGCCAATAGTGCGTTCGGCTGATTCTATCATCGGATGACGCAAACTCACAACTATAAATTGCGCTTGTTGGGCTTCTTGTTTAATTATTCTAGCTAATCCCTCGACGGTTGCTCCATCTAAAAACATATCTACTTCGTCAAAGGCATAAAATGGCGAGGGACTACTGCGGCTAGTAAAATTGGAAATGAAGCCAACACAGCTATCAATTTCGGTGATCATTCCGGTTCACAATGGTGGTGAAAATTTCCGCCAGTGTTTGTCAAGTATTGGCGCGTCTATTTCCCAGCCCACAGAAGTGATTGTGGTGGCGGATGGGGATAGGGAATCTGGGCAAGTAGCAGCCGACTGGGGAGCTAAGGTAATTAATGTGGAGGACAAAGGCGGGCCAGCACAAGCCAGAAATTTAGGTGGGGCTGCGGCTCAAGCTGAGATCCTTTTTTTTGTGGATGCTGATGTGGCGATCGCTCCTGATACCATCAATCGGCTAAGATTGGCTTTTGCAGAAGATGCAAATCTAGGGGCTGTGATTGGTTCCTATGATGATGCTCCGGGAGCAAGTAATTTTCTGTCTCAGTACAAAAATCTTTTTCATCATTATACCCATCAAAATGCCAGTGAAGACGCTTTCACTTTTTGGGGTGCTTGCGGTGCGATTCGTCGGGACATTTTCTTGGCTATAGGCGGTTTTGATGCAAGTTATCGCCGTCCTTGTGTGGAAGATATTGAGTTAGGTTATCGGCTCAAAGCAGCAGGTTACAAAATTCGACTAGACAAGGCTTTGCAAGTAAAACATTTGAAACGGTGGGAACTCATACTAGTTAAACAAGGTATTCAGCCGAATATACTGGAGCAAGCCGACCGAGTGGGGGGAATTTCTCGTACAGATCACCCTGGGATTGTTATTAAGTATAATTAGTTTTGCTACATCTGAATTTATAGCTAAAAGTTTTAATCAATCTCAATTAGCCCCTGTTTTAAAATCGCTTTCATTTGTTTTTATAATTGCTGCTTTTAATCAAATTCAAATAGCATTACTCAAACGCAACTTTGCCTTTAAAAGTTTGGCAAATCGCGCTTTATTAGGAATTTTAATAGCAGGAATTGTGGGAATTTATATGGCGTTGTCCGGCTATGGTGTTTGGTAGGGCAACAATTAACCTATGAATTAATGAGCATAGTAATGTTATGGAAAGCAAGTGAATGGCGACCTGAATGGCAGTTTTCATGGCAACATTTATCTGAATTATTAAACTTTAGTTGCAATATCTTGGGATTTCCGTTAGTAAATTTCTTTAATCAAAAAACTGATAGTTTGTTAATTGGTTACTTTTTCGGAGAAGTGGCACTGGGATATTATGCGATCGCCCAGAGGATTTTACAAGTTATGATCCAGTTATTGTTAGGTCGCTGGTTGCATGAATGTGAAAAAATGATTTATGCCCCAGAAATTATAGTTTATCATAACCATGACTTGACTTTACCCACCTTTTTCCGCCAGCACTTTAACTATGGACGCGGTGCTTTTTGGTTTCACAAAATTAGAATTAAACGTACTAATGAAAGTATCAAAGTTGAGCCACTCAAGTTCTATATAGATTTGCTTATTTATCCCTTTATGCAAAAATCCAGCCAACCAGGTATATTACTATTAATATTATTCGTGATATCACAGGTAGCAAATGTAGCTGGATTTTTTTGGCATCAGTGGCATCAATCAGCAAAAAAGTAAAGTGGCAGATATAAATATTAAACTTCTTATTACCAGTAATATGGTCTGTTTTCTCTATTTGCAAATCTAATAATGTTTAAAATTACTAATCCTCATTTTAGCTCCCAAAAAATTATCTTTTGTATTTCTCTGATTTTAACTTTACTCTGTTTAGCCTATTTCACTAGGGGGTTTTATTATTTAATTGTAGATCCAATTGGTGCAGGAGATTTATATGTTCGCTGGCAAGAGCAGCAATATATTTATCGCGGTTTATACCCTTATGATATTACTCAAGGTTCACCTTTTGTAGATGCCAAAATTGGAGCGATAACATCTGGGGGATATCCACCTTGGGCTTTTTTCTCAGGCTTTCTCTTTTTCCCGCCCATTTCGTTTGAATTAACACGCTGGTATCATGCTCTTTTGAATGTCATATCTCTAGTTATTTTAACTATTTTTAGTTATGAAATTGGTAAACCCTATGGACAGTTAAAAGCTTGGTTTACAGTAGTTGCTTGTTTATCAGTTAGCAGTCATGCTACTACTCTTGGTCTGGGTCAATATGGCATCATTATTAATGCTTTATTAATAGGGGTGTTTTGGCTGTTGCAAAAAAGGCATAATTTTTCCGCAGGGTTGCTTTTAGGTTTAGCTTTACTCAAACCCAGTATTTCTGCACTTTATTTTTTTATTTTAGTTATTCGTAAAAGAGTTGATTCAGCATTGGCTTGCGGACTTTACATTGTGATTAGCAGTTCAATAATAGGAGTGATTACACAGGTTTCTCCTATTTATATGATGGAGAAAATCATTAAAGTATCAAAATATTATGTTAATACTGGATATTCGGGAATCAATGTTCTCATAAATTTGGGTATTAACCCACTTGTAGCTACAGTATTATTAGCGCTAGTTGGGACTGCTATAGTTATAAGTCTATTTTATTTATTTAAGGATCATTCTTTGCTGTTTCTCTTCGCTATAGCTTCTGTTATAGGTAGATTATGGACGTATCATTTGGTTTATGATAATGTGATGTTGATTTTTTTGTTATTAGCAGTAATCAATCTTACATTCAATCAACCTAATAGATTAAATGTTGTGATATTAAGCTTGGTTTTATTGACTCTATCACTTCCGGCGAAGTTTACCAATTTACCATTTGCCCAAATTATCCAAAGCATAATTTGGGTATTTGCTTTCCTTTATCTTCTCATTTGCCAAAAAGAATTTAAAAAAGTTTTAACTGCTAATTAGATGATTTTAATTTAATACCCAAAACTTGAGTGTAAGCTCCTCGTGCTTGAGTAACACCAATGGTGCGTTCGGCTGATTCTATCATCGGACGACGCAAACTCACAACTATAAATTGCGCTTGTTGGGCTTCTTGTTTAATCATTCTAGCTAATCGCTCGACGTTTGCTCCATCTAAAAACATATCTACTTCGTCAAATGCATAAAATGGAGAGGGGCGGTATCGTTGTAGGGCAAAGATGAAACTTAAGGCTGTGAGTGATTTTTCGCCTCCTGACATGGAAGCTAGACGCTGTACTGGTTTACCTTTGGGGTGGGCGACTAAATTTAGTCCGCTATTAAAGAAATCTTCGGGATTTTCTAGTTGTAAATAGCCGTCACCCTCGGAAAGAATCGCAAAAATAGATTGAAAGTTTTCGTTGACAACATCGAAAGCTTCTTGAAAAGCTCGTTGCCGCAATGTGGTAAAGTTCTCAATTCGTAAAAGTAATTCGGTGCGTTCCTCTTCTAATGTTTGCAATTTTTCCGTTAGTTCCTGAAGACGGTTGTTGGTGCGTTCATATTCTTCCAAGGCCAACATATTCACGGGTTCCATAGCCTGTAAACGTTTGGCTAGGCTGCGTAGTTCTTTTTGCAATTCCTCTAAATCTACTTTATCGGGGACTTCTGGCAGAGGATTGGGCAATTCTGCGCCAGTTTCTCGCAGTTGGTTTTGCAAGGTTGTCAAGTCTGACCGCCGCTTTTCTTGGGTTTCTTGGAGTTTTTGGATTTCCCATTGCAGTTGTTGCTGACGTAAAAGCTGCGATCGCACTTCCTGTTCTGTTGCGTCGCGTTTTTGCTTCTCTGCCCCCAATTTCTGCTCCATTAGACTCAGATTAACCTGGATTTCGCTGATTTGAGTGTTGAGTTCGGAATGCTGAGTATTCAGGGCATTGAGTTGATTTTGTTGGCTGGTTTGCTGATGATCATATTGGTGAATCTTAGCTTCAGCTTCTTGGATCTTCTCTTGCGATCGCAGTTGCTGAATTTCCAAATTTTTTAATCTTTGCTGGGCATCTCTTAATTCTCCTTCTCGTTGTTGTAATTGTTGCTCTTGACTTTTAATGATTACTTGGATTTGCTGCCATTCACTAGGGGTTTGAGAGTCTTCTAACTCTGCTAAAGCTTGTCGCAATTGTTGCAGCTCAGTTTCTTGTCCTGGTAATTCCCGATCCAAAACTGATAACCGGGATTGGGCAACGGTGATTTTTTCGCTGTTTTGGGCAAGTTGCGATCGCGTGCCTTGCAATTGCGCTGTCAAACCCTTAATATCCTTTTGCAGCTGTTCTAGCTGTAACTGCTGTTCTCGCCGCCCCTGTCTGGCTTCTGTGAGGGCTTGGGTATGTTCTTTGGTTTTGGCTGCTAAAGAAGCGATCGCCTCGGTACAGCGTTCAATAATGCGTTCAATATCTGCCAAGCGACTCTTCAAAGCCACAGTTTCCTCAGATTCCGCCGATTCTCCCTGACCAAATCGCAACGATGAACGTTGATTGCTACTACCGCCAGTCATCGCGCCGCTTGTTTCCAACAATTCCCCGTCTAAGGTGACAATTCGATACAGTCCGATATTTTGCCGCGCTTGTTGGATACTTGTAAAGACTACAGTGTTACCGAATACATAGTTAAAGACATCTTGATAACGGCGATCGCACTCAATTAAATTCACCGCATAGTTAACAAAACCGTTAGCATAACGCAACGTGGCATCCTGTGTAAATTTACTACCTCTAACCTTATTTAAAGGTAAAAAAGTAGCCCTACCAGCGCGTTTTTGTTTCAGTAATTCAATTCCGGCGGCGGCCACACTGTCATCTTCCACCACAATATGCCCCAAACGCCCACCAGCAGAGATTTCCAAAGCTAACTGATAGCGTTGTTCCACCTTGCCTAACTGTACAACTAAACCGCAAAGCCCAGGCAATCCCGATTGTAAAATAACTTTACTAGCTTGGGTTCCCTGTACTTCCTGCTGGGCTTGGGCTTGCGCCTCAATTTTATCCAACTGGCGTTGTTTTTCCCGTTGTTCTTGGAGAAGTCGCTTTTGGGTTTCCTGCTGGATTTGTAATTCTTGTTCTGTCGCCGAGAGATTTTCGGCTAAATTTTGGATAGGTTCACTAGCAGCGTTGAACTCCGTTTCCACCTGATGACACTCAGTTTCCTTCGCGGCTAACTCTGGTTCTAAAGTCCCAATTAACTGAGTTTGTTCGGTAATCAGTTGCTGTAACTGATGATTGCGTTCCCTGAGTTGGGCTTGTTCAGTCCGCTGCGGTTCCAGAGTTTGCAGTAAAGATTCAATTTGACGATTGAAAGCTGTTTGTTGCTGTACCCAAGCTTCCGAAGCCGAGGCGATTTCTGCTGCTGCGGCGCGAGAAGCATCCAAAGCTTGCTGGGCTTGATTCCGTTGTTGCTGACAGGAGAGAATAGATTGCTGTTCTACAACCTGAGTTTGAGCAAATTCAGTCAAAGAACGCTGATATTGTTGCACCTCTTGCTGAGTTTGCGCCAGACGCTTCACAGTTTCCTGAATAGCCGTTGTTAACTCAGTTTGTCGGCGTTGGAGTTGTTTGCGTTCCGCTTCTTGAGTCGCCAGAGTTGATTGTACCGCCAAAAGTTCCTCTTCACCCAAAGCCTTGACATGGGCATTGAGTTCTTCTAATTCGGTGGATTTCTGAGAAATTTGGGAATTGAGGACTGTAAGTTGAGAAGTTAATTCAGTAGAAGTGCGATCGCCTGCTTGAATTTCGCCAATTAATTTTTCTTGTTGTGCTTGAAGCGATCGCCAAGAAAGAACAGCCTCCCAAGACTGTTTAGCCAAAAATTCCGTCCGCAGTTTTTGATACTTTTCCGCCTTCGCCCGATCTTGAGACAAGCGATCGCGCTGAGTAGTCAACTCAGTCTCAATAATCCGACAACTATCTTCCTTATCCTTCACTTCATCCAGAGTTTTCTTAGCTTGAATAATCTTGCGATCGTAAGCCGAAACCCCAGCCAACTCATCAATAATTTCCCGACGTTCCTTAGCATTCATAGAGATAATGCTAGTAACATCCCCTTGAAGCACCACATTATACCCTTCAGGATAAATTCGGAGATTATTCAACTCCTCATGTAACTCCGTCAGAGTACAAGCCACACCATTCATATAATAATTCGACGTATAACTCCCGTGATGAGTCACCCGCAACCGCCGAGTCACATTCCATTCAGTTGAGGATTCGGGAGTTACTTCGACTTCGCTCAGTAACCGGGGGACTGGGGACTGGGGAATTTCTTCATTTTCTTCCTCACTTTGCGCCTCTGCGCCTCTGCGTGAGACATCCTCTTCCTCCTCCCTCCGCGCCTCTACGCCTCTGCGCGAAACATCCTCCCCCGACAAATCAAAAGTCACAGTCACGCTAGCCTCAATCGAAGCCCGTCCCCTAGAAGTTTGATTATTATTTACCAAATCCGGTAACCTATCCGCCCGCATTCCCTTAGAACTAGAAAGTCCCAAGCAAAACAGCAAAGCATCAAGAATATTAGATTTACCCGAACCATTTGGCCCAGAAACGACAGTAAACCCCGGTAGCAGAGGGACAGAGGTAGTACCACCGAAGGATTTGAAGTTGGTAAGTTCCACGCGCTTGACGTGTACCATAGGCGCTGTTTAACTGGGCTGATGGCTAATGAAGAACAAGTGTATCAATTAATGAAGGTTTCGCAACAGGGTAGAAGAATTTTATCGAACCACAGAGGCGCAGAGGACACAGAGGTTTGATAATGGGGCTACGATGTACACACATCCTTACCTATAAAGGTTTTCCAGCCTTAAAAACATGATTTAACCGGAAATCCGGTTCCCCTCCTCGCTTGCACCCTATCCATTACCCGGATCTTTCTTAATAATCAAACAAGATACTTAACATAAGCAGAAAAAGCTTGCTAAGTATAGTGTGGAGAGAACAGAATCGGGTAATGGAATCATGGAAAAGTGGGCAGCCAAGGAACTGTCTGGGGTAAACCTAGGAGACGTTCGTCGAAACAAGCGGTTAATCAAGATAGTAGAGGACTTAGCCGCACAGCCGGATAGCAGCGTAGCACAGGCGAGTGAAAATATGGCAGCAACCAAAGCGGTCTATAACTTTTGGAAATCACCATATTTTTCTGCCAGTGAGATTCGACAAGGGCATATAGAAAGCACAATCGCGAGAATCAAAGAACATCAGATAGTCTTAGCAATTCAAGACACAACAAACATAGATTTAACAGCTCACCCCAAAATTAAAGGAGTAGGTTATCTTGACCATCCTCAATCATCAGGATTGAAAGTACATTCAACATTTGCAGCAACAAGTAATGGAGTCCCGTTAGGAATTCTTGAACAGCAGGTATGGGCAAGACCACCCGAAAATTTGGGCATAGCGAAAAAACGTCGTCAAAGGGAAACACTTTCAAAAGAAAGCCAGCGCTGGTTAGATGGATTAGATGTGACACAAAATTCAGTCCCATCAGAGATTCAAGTGGTGACAATAGGGGACTCAGAAGCAGATATATTTGACTTATTTAATCTCAAACGTTCAGAAAATTCTGATTTGTTAATTCGTGGGACTCACAATCGCAAAGTTGACCACTGTGCCAAGTATTTACATCAAGCAATCCGCCAAATTGAACCAAATGGAACATTGACAGCAGAGGTCAAACGCAGTCCAGAACATAGTGCTAGAAAGGCGATACTCACAATTCGATTCACTAGTGTTGATATCCAAGTACCATTACATCACATCGGGCGTTCACAGCTAAAACCTGTAAAGTTACAAGTAATTCTGGCATCAGAAGATCATCCACCACCCGGAATCAATCCGATTAGTTGGTTATTGATCACTAGCCTTAAGATTTATAACTTAGAAGATGCCGCACGTTGTGTGCAATGGTACACCTATCGTTGGTTGATAGAACGCTATCATTACACTTTAAAAAGTGGCTGTAGAATTGAGCAATTACAATTGTCTACGGCTGACCGCATCAATATGGCACTAGCCACTTATACTGTTGTCGCTTGGCGTTTATTATGGCTAACTTACTCCTCACGAGTTAACCCTGATTTATCCTCTGATGCCGTTTTAGAAACTGATGAATGGCAATCCTTATGTGCCACTGTCAACAAAAATCCCACCCCACCAAAAAAACCCCCATCTTTACGAGAAGCGGTGCGAATGATTGCCACTCTCGGCGGCTTTTTGGCTCGCAAGGGAGATGGTGAGCCGGGAGTTAAAACTATTTGGCGTGGTTTACGGCGATTACATGATATCGCCGCTACCTGGAAACTTCTCCATTCCCACTCCCCATCTAATGTTTCTGGTTAACGATCGCATCCCAATATAGATATTCATCCTCATGTTTTGTTTAGTTTGTCAACCATCCCCTCTCATGGGGGTTCTGTCATCCCAACACAGTCTGCTTTACAGCCATGTTAAGAAAGATGTGGGTAATGGATAG
>DASQZD010000076.1:0-2024 GCA_035638855.1 Nodularia sp. (in: cyanobacteria)
ATTAACCAAGCCATTGATGTGGTGCTAAATATCCTGAATTTTGCTTGGGATAGCGAGTACGGCGGATTGTATTACTTTATGGATGCAGATGGTCATCCCCCACAACAATTGGAATGGGATCAAAAGCTGTGGTGGGTTCATGTAGAGTCTTTAGTTGCATTAGCGATGGGCTATCGCCTTACGCGGCGCGAGGCGTGTTGGGAATGGTATGAAAAGATGCACGATTACACCTGGTCACACTTTGCTGATTCAGAATACGGTGAATGGTTTGGCTACCTCAATCGGCGTGGAGAAGTATTGTTGAACCTCAAAGGTGGCAAATGGAAAGGATGTTTTCATGTACCGCGTGCATTGTACCTTTGTTGGCAGCAATTTGAGGCATTGTGATGCCTGCGGCGGTAAACAACGCAGTCAGTTTAATCTTTGCTAGTGTACAAGTACTATTGGAAAGATGTCTCATGAATGTTGTGACACCCAAGCGATTTACGATCGCAGAATACCATCAATTGATTGAACTCGGATTTTTGACAGAGGCCAATCATATTGAATTAATTCGAGGGGAACTGATTCAAATGACAGCGAAGGGAACACCTCATACAGTTTGTAGTTCTATCCTGTGCCGTCAACTGGATCGTCTTCTAAACGATCAAGCAGTCATCCGTGGACAAGATCCGATCACCCTTCCTAATCAGAGTGAGCCTGAACCGGATGTTGTCATTGCAAGAGGAAGAGATGAAGATTATCTCGCTCATCATCCCTATCCCGAAGATATTTTGTTAGTAATTGAAATTTCAGATAAAACCATAGATTACGACCAAACAATCAAGTTGTCATTGTATGCAGAAGTCGGAATTTATGATTACTGGATTGTGAATTTACCGGCTCGTCAACTTGAGCGTCATAGCCAGCCATATCAAAATGCTCAAAGTAAGTTTAGCTATCTCAGCAAGCAGATTACTCTATCTAATCAGTCAGTAGCGATTCCTGGATTTGAAAATGCATTATTAGACCTGAATCGGTTGTTTCCAGAAGCTACGTTAGCGTAGCTCACAGCAGGCATCGCTTCCGTAGTCGGATACGATTCAACTTGGTTAGCTTTACCCTACACCATACCCTGTATACTCTCTGGCATAAAATGGCTGCAAGCCCAATACAATATCTTGTTTTAGTACACCTATCGCTACCAATTCATCAGCAATCAACTTATCAGTTTGGTTACGTTGAATCCAAATTTTATCGTTCTTAATGTCCAAATGCATCACGCAATTATAAATGCGGTGATGTTTATCCCATCCCAAATCAAGAATTTGATAATGGTCGTGTTCTGTATCAAAAATTATTTGCGTCTCAATTTCGCCCTTTATCAGTTTAACGTCACCATATTCAGTTAATAGTTTTTGAATACACTGACGATAAAATGCTAATTTATCCATTTAACTATCACCTCATCCACTGGATCATATACAATCAACTTTATTCGGTATTGCCGCACTGATGCTTGGGGTAAATCACGTTGGAAAAACGATTCATAAGCGGCAATTGGCACTGCTAAGTATAATATACGTTCTCTTTCACTAGCTTCTAAAACTAAACGGTAGTTCAAAAATTGACCCAGTGCCAAATGAAAATCAAACAATGCTGAGTCACTCAAAAAACTTTTAATTTCAACCGCAATCTTTTCTCCTGGTTTTTCAGCCGCTAAAAGTCTTTCTGCACCTAAATCTATTCTAACTTCATCATCCTTGCCAAACTCGATCCTTAATGGGTCATGTGTAATTATCCACTACTCTTTCTGAAGACCCTTCTTGACTGCTTCATGGAATAAGTCTTTGGCTGACATTTCTACTTATACACTTTTTTATCTTATTTTAAACCAGCGTAGTAAATTCTCTAAAACTTAGCGATTGGCTAGGCTTACCAATTACTAGAGAGTAAATCACAAACTAAATTCTGCTGCATTACCCTCATCCACATCTGCATCCTTACCCATAGCAGTAGGTTTAAATTTAGAGCCATGAATTAAT
>DASQZD010000077.1:0-10921 GCA_035638855.1 Nodularia sp. (in: cyanobacteria)
AAAAGTCATGAAATTGCCGGACAGATGTTTGATAATGAGTACGATTTAGCGATTGCTGTAATGGATGGGATGAAAACTCGTAGCGAAGCAGGTGAATACACACTGGAGCGTTTTATATTTAATTGCACCTAGCTACTTATACACATTTGAAAACTCCTTCTCAAATTAAAGACGAGATTTTGCAATACTTAGAATTAACAAACTCATAAAATCAGTAGTCTCTTAAACTAAGTTTGGCGATACTTGATCCACAATAGCTAACTGAAAATATGGCGATTGCTCCTCTTGAAGAGAAGCGAGCGCCCGTTCCTTAATTCAAATTCCGAAACCGTGCAGTATAGTTGCTTTTGTCAAATCTGCGACCAGAGCGTATGCAGAAACTCATGCGTTGCGGCGAATTCAAGGCATAATCCGGGTTATGAATTCTTGCCTAAAGGCGACAAAACACATCAGCGCTGATTTGGATCGTCATGTCTGAAGAGTCCGTGTATACACTGCAAGGAGAGGCTGTCGAATTGCAGGAAATGAGTAGGTGGTATCCACTACAGTAGTGACACTACAAATAATATTGTGTATTATGGAAAAAGATGCAAATCTTGAATGAAAGTCCTCATAGGGGTATAGTAAATTCTTCACTCTATCAACACCGTTTGAAAACACGAGTAATAATAGGGTAAATTACCTTATTACCAGCGCACTTCTCTACATTAATGGCATCAAGCACTTAGGGAACCTAGTAGGTTCGATGCTTCCAGCAGATGTGTATGCCCGATTCTTGAGACAGTCAAGGGAAACAGTTCTGTTCATCTGTGCTACTGATGAACATATTGCACCTATTGAAATAGCAGCATTAGATGCAGAAACTTTCTGCCAGAAACTGCATGAAATCCAAGCCGAAATCTACATTCGCCTTGGTTTATCGTTTGGCTACTTTGGTCGAAACTCATCAGTTTATAACCACGAGCTAACGCAGTATTTTTATCAGCAACTTCATAGAAACGGTTTTATTGAAGAACGGGAAATGAATCTCGTTTATTCTCTTGAGGATGAACGTTTTTACCGGATAGATACATTGTTGGAACTTTCCCCATTGCGGATATGGATCAGCCAGGGGAGATCAGTGTGAAAATTGTACAACGTTGCTAGGGCCAACTAATTTGATAGAGCCACGTTCGGCAATTTCAGGGAAGTTGCGTTTGGAAGTCAAAAAAACCAAACACCTATTTTTAAAGCTAAAGCGCTGTCAGATGAATTAAGAGTATAGGTTGACCAACATCCCAATTGGTGGCAATACTACTGGCTTTATGCATTTTTAACCCAAAGTTTGGTTCTAGGAAAGGGTTACTGGATTTGCGTTAAGGGATTTTTCGTTCCCTTATCTTCAAAACCCGGCAAGTATTGCAATTGGTCGAACCTGGGTAAACCAATAGGAACGCACAGATGTGCCTCCATACTATGTATTCAATTTAGAGTTTCTCTAAAATCTGTTCTTTCAAAAAGAGGTGAGCTATGAGTATTTTCAAAGTTGAAGTTGTCAAAATTAACAGCATTAATCCTCATCCCAATGCTGATAGGTTAGATATTGTCTCTATCGAAAATATGGCATATCAAGTAATTATAGCCAAAGGGAAGCTTCACGCTGGAGATTTAGCTTTTTATTTTCCGATTGATAGTGTTATTCCAGAAAAGTTTTTGGATGAGTTTGGGATTCGTAATTACTACTCGAAAAAACTATATGCTGCCAAACTTCGCGGGATTTTTTCTGAAGGTTTGCTTATTCCCGTTGGTAATAACTTTATGGGAAACGTCGGAGACGACTACACGGAGTATTTTGGTGTAACAAAGTATGAATATCCAATTCCTCAAGGAATGAGCGGGGAAGTAGAAAGTTTTATTGGACATTATAAATTTCCCAGCCCAGAAAACCTGAAACGTTACAAAAACATACTAATTGAAGGTGAGGAAGTTGTTGTAACAGAGAAGTTGCACGGAACTAACTTCACTGTCTTAGTTGATGCTGATGGCGCAACTAAAATTGGCAGCCATAATTACTTCTGGAAAAACAGTGAAGTCAACAATAAATTAGTTTATATTCGTGCTTACAAGGAAAACGAAACTTTCCAGAAACTTCCGCCAAGAACTCAAATTTTTGGGGAAATTTACGGCGTACAAGATATCAAATATGGCTTAAATAATGGCAAGATTGGAATTGCTATATTTGCTGTGCGGCGTGACAATTATTTTCTCAATTACAGCGATTTTGTGGCTTTTTGCGAGGAATTTGCTTTGCCGAGAGTACCTGTGCTTTATATCGGTGCCTACACTTGGGAAGCGGTGTCTCAGTTCAATAATGCCAATAGTGTAGTCAGCCCCGATTGCATCATGGAAGGCGTTATTGTGCAACCAGTCATTGAGAAAACGCATCCGGAAATAGGTAGAGTAGCCTTGAAGTTGATTAGCGATCGCTATCTGCTCCGTAAGGATGGAAGTGAACTCCATTAAGTTTGATAGCGTCAACGGTAGCTTGAGAACTTTATAAAGTAACGTTTTGTAAAGTTCTCAAGTTCTTGCGAAAAATCGCAGTTTTCAGGCAAAAATTTAGTAGCTTAATTAATAGCTAGTAACTTGATTTATGCTTAACTAAAGGTGGCTGCTACTATTAGTGGAGGCAAGCAATGTCAGATTTGGGTTTTACTCGTTGGGGTGCTTCAGTAATTATCGCTTTCGGTGTCAGCTTTTGTACCATTGATTATGCGAAAGCTCAAATTACTCCAGATGGCACTTTACCAAATAGCTCTAACGTCACAAGAGAGGGTAACACTTTTAACATCACTGGGGGAACACAAGCTGGCGGTAATTTGTTTCACAGTTTTGGTGAGTTCTCTGTACCTACTGGTAGCACTGCTGACTTTAATAATGCTCTAGATATTCAAAATATAATTACTCGAGTAACGGGTGGATCAGTTTCTAATATTGATATTGATGGGTTAATTCGCACGTTGGGTACGGCTAACCTGTTTCTAACAAATCCCAATGGAATTGTATTTGGTGAAAATGCTTCGTTAAATGTTGGTGGTTCGTTTGTTGCAAGTACAGCGAATGCATTGCAATTTGGAAATCGAGGATTTTTTAGTGCTACTGATAAAAATATCCCTTCACCGTTGTTGACTGTTAATCCTTCAGCATTGCTGTTTACTCAGATTAATCAAAATAGAGGTATTCAAAATAACTCAGTAGCATCCGCAGGAACAGACCCAGCAGGTTTAAACGCATTTGGTTTACGAGTACCAGATGGTAAGAGTTTACTACTGGTGGGTGGTAATGTCAGCATGGATGGGGGACGATTAAATGCTTTTGGCGGGAGAGCCGAGTTAGGAGGGTTAGCCCAAGCTGGTACTGTAGCTCTGGGTGTAGATGGCGATAATCTCAGCTTGATATTTCCTGATAATGTTGCGCGAACTTCAGTATCCCTCACGAATCAAGCAGGTGTAATTGCAACTGGGGCTGGTGGCGGTAATATTGCAGTTAATGCTAGGAATTTAGAAATATTGGGAGGAAGTATTTTAAGTGCTGGTATTGGGTCAGGTTTGGGGACACCTGAAACTGTCGCGGGAGATATTACGCTGAATGCTACCGAGTCAATAAAAATTGCGGGCACTGGGAGTAATGTTCGCAATCTTGTGGGTTTGGGGTCACTTGGCAATGGGGGTAACATTACTATCGATTCTGGTTCATTATCGTTACAAAATGGCGCTGAACTTATTGCCTCAACATTTGGACTTGGTAATGTGGGGAATGTCAATGTTAATGTTACAGATGCTATTGATATTGCTGGAAGAAACAGTGGAATTTTGAGCAGTGTGTCCACGGGTACAGTTGGCAATGGAGGTAACATTAGCATCAATTCTGGTTCCTTATTATTACGCGATCACGCTCAAGTTACAGCCTCAACTTCAGGACTTGGTAATGCGGGGAATGTTACAGTGCAGGCAATCGATGCTGTAACTCTAGCAGATGCTGATATTCTCAGCACAGTGTCAGCAGGAGGCGTAGGTAAGGGAGGTAATATCGACATCTTAGCTGCAACACTATCATTAATTGATGGCGCTCAACTGGCAACCATTACTCGTGAAGCATCTGATACCCAGCCAGCAGGACGGGGAGATGCGGGCAATGTCAATGTTAATGTTAGAGGTATTGTTAATATTAGTGGAGAAAAAAACGGTATTCAAAGTGGGATTGGCAGCTTTGTGGGAACGGGGACTGTTGGCAATGGGGGTAATATTACTATTAACTCCGGTTCATTCTCGTTAAGCGATGGCGCTCAACTTTCTGCCTCAACACTTGGACAAGATAATGCAGGCACAATTAAAGTTAATGCTGGTCAAGTAAATATTTCTGGCAAAAGTTCAAACATTAACAGTGGCTTGTTCGTTAACTCTCAAAGTCCGACGGGTACTGCTGGAGATATTATCGTCACCTCACCTAGAGTTACCTTAGATAACACTGGCACACTCAACGCTCAATCTGCATCAGGTAACGGTGGCGACATCAACTTACAAACTGATTTACTGCTTCTGCGTCGTGGCGCTCAAATTCCCACTACCGCAGTCACAGCCTTAACTGGTGGTAATGGCGGCAATATCTCTATTAACACTTCAGGAATCTTAATAGCAGTCAAGCCTGTTCCTGAACCAACTTTACCATTCAGTGTGTTTGCAATTACTGCTTTTTATGCTGCTTGGAGGTTTAAACGTAAGCACAAGCAAATAACTTTTTGAAAGCTTGTCTTGGCGAAAAAATCAACACAAGCTAGCCCCCTTCATACTCAATGGTGGAAGATAGCAATTGTGTCGGCTCGTTGGTTGATTGAAACGGGTAGCGATTAGCCATTCATGTAGTGGCTTTTGGTGATCGCACTTCAACTACTGGTATATTCCAGCAATCACCAGACAATTAAACTATACGGCAGAGCTAAGGCAGGTTTACTTTGATAACCGAAAAGCTTCATTCCATTACCTTTGCTCCGGTGACTCTAACTCAGGGTAGTTCAATGTACTCATTACTCCATACTTTTGGCTTCCACTGTTGTTGTAATGCACTAATTAAAATTTTAATTCTTGATGGAAATACTCTATACTCCACAGTTTCGGCTCAATTCTAAAATTGGGTGTACAGTCAAGCGTTATTGGGAAAACGTACCTTGGGCGATAAGCTCTCGCTTAAGCCTTCTCCTTAAGAGCGGGAGACTGTGCTAATGGAGATGAAGACAGCGAACGGCTATCGCCTTTGGGTATGACTAACATGAACATAAAGTTAGTACAATTAAATGGGGCTGAAATTCTACTACAGTTTCATGCGAATTAATCGTTTAACCTATGAACCTTCAATCCGTATTGGTATCGTTGGTGCTGGATGTACTGGTTTAACGGCTGCCGAAGAATTACGTGATCTTGGATATAAAAATATCACCATCATTGATGCCAAAAACCACGTAGGTGGTAAAACATATTCAATTAGGTACGCAGACGCAAGTCCTCAAGCCCGTGGTATTTACGAGGGGGGAACTGTTTGGATCTTACCTAGCCCCTTGTACAAAAAATACAGAAAAAGGTATGGGATTTCTCCATCGCTTCATGTGATGCCACGAGTGTAAGTATTTGACTTAGCTACTGGCAAAGTTACTAGCCCGTTTTTAGTGGAGTCCAAACATTCTTTATTGGGCCGATTTTGGCAGTTAAGGCAATTTTTCCAAGAATTAGACAAGTATACTCGGTATTCAGATCCAGGCTATATCAATCCTGCTTATCGAGGTATGAATGAATCCTCGCCTCAGTGGTTTAACAAACAGGGTTTAAATTTTATTCGAGATGCTTTAATACCGATTGCGAATGCGGCACAATTCGGACATTTGGAACCAGAAGCTTCTACTGCTTATGTGATTCGGCTACTGACATTATTGAACCGTTGCAATTTCCTGAAAAAATTGGTTCTGAATATGCCTCAATTGCAAGAAGGGAATCAAGAATTATGGAATCGTTTAGCAGCAAGCCATAACTTGTGTCTAGGACAAACTATTGAGCGTGTTTCTCGCGGTCAAACAATTCTGGTCAAAACTGCCTCAAATCAGTGGGAATTTGAGCGTTTAATTTGGACTGCTCCTGTAGATGACTTTCTTGGCGTAGCAGATGCTTCCCCTGAAGAAGCAGATATTTTTTCTAGGGTACGTACCATTAAAAGAGCAGTTATTACCTGTAAAGTTGAAGGTTTACCTGCAAACATTTTCTACGTTATCAGAAATACTTTAAGTCAGCCTTTACCAATTAGTTATCCATTAGCTATCTACGAGGTTGATCCAGGCAGTAAAATCTACAATTTTTATCCATTCATGGATGAAACGACAACTGTTGAAGAGTTAGAAAGCAACGTAGCCGATTGTGTCAAAAAGCTCGGAGGGACTCAAGTGACACTTATGGGGCAACCCCTAATTTGGAAGTGGTTCTCTCATTTTTCAGCCGAAGACCTCAAGGATGGTATTTATCAACGATTAGAAATGTTGCAAGGTAATCAAAGCACCTACTTTGCTAATGAAATGACTGCTGGGGTGAGTGTACCTTATGGTATGGAATATGCGGCTTCTTTAGTGGAACGCTTCTTTTAAGAGTTGACATACTTCCTAGAATTGAATTGAGGAAGTGTCGCAATTGTAGCACGAGTGTTGGACGGCTGACCCCTACGGTTCTCGGTGGATGCCTCTGATTTCTGCTTTGGGATACAATACTTTTATCTCTGCGAAGAAAATTCTCTCCGAAAGTGGATTATTCATTTTCACAAGCGTAGTGAATTAAAAGTTAAATACTGTCCTGATATTGCCTAGAAAAATGTCTCTATTAACATCATTATGGTTTGGGTGAGTGAGATATATAATACCAGGTATGATCGTGATATTTTCTGTTAAAGGATATTGATAAAAAGCTTCAAAGTGTAAACCTGTTCCCGGATCTTCGCGGCTATTAATTGTATTATTAGTGACTTTAGGTGGCATTCCAAACCCAATCCCACCCACGGCTTTTTCTTTAAATAAATCAGGAAAAGCCAGATTTACTGCATAGTTGATAATATTTGCATTACCATTCACACCGTCAACTCGTTCTGCATTCATGTAGCCAATCCAACTACTTACAGCCATCTTGGGGGTTATTCTCCAGAGTGCTTGGACACCATAGGCGTTCACCATTAATGGTATGCCTGCACCAAAAGGAATGTTTGCAAAATCACTACCTGTGCGATGTAGCAAATTGCCATCAGGAACATAGCTGCGAATATAAGTTAATCCAAATTCTGTATTTGGTGAAGGTTTGAAGGAAAATTGTGCTAAAGCACTATAGCTTCCCCCAAACAATCCTTCAACCCCAGTTTCGGCGTTTTCTGCTAAATAACCTACATCCAAACGAATAGTTCTGTTGTTGTAAACTGCTGCTACACCGGCTGGACTCATAAATCCAATACGGTAAATAGGGTTACGTTCCGAAAAGCGGGAAGGAGAACCTTTTGCACCGCCAAAACTGGCAAAATTGGGGTTAACAACTGTTGCGTAGTAATGGTGGGATGCAGCATTTCCGTAAAGATAGAAGTTGAGGTTTTCAGCAACAGGAAAGCGATATTCTAGTAAATTTAAATTCAGGCTACTGTCACTGTTACCAACTTCAAATGATTGGCGCGTCATATTAGTAGCAGAAGCACCGTTAAAATTAGGTACTCTATTTGCAGATTGAAGACGTACAAGTAATCTATCTTGACCTGTAAAACTGCTAATTAAGTTTAAACGAGTCCGATAATTTAAAGCTAAATTTGAATCGATACTAGTTTCCGGGTCTGCATCAGCACTGTCTCCAGTTATACCACTAGCTAAAACTACAATGGAAGTGCTTAGTTTAGTTGTGGTAGAAAACTGTTGTGATCGTAATACAGTAGTATTCACCTCTAAATTTTCTATTCTGTTTTCAATAGTGGCTAACTCTGTAGCAAAATCATATTCTAATCTTTTAATAGTTGTAACATCTTCTGGTGCAATTTGTGAAAGCTGGCTGCCAAACTGTTGACTAATTGTACTGATGCAAGTATTCAGCCCCGCAGCAAACTCATAGCGAGTCATCACTCGGTTTCCTCGAAAAAGATGATCGGGGTATCCAGTGATACAACTATACTTTTCAACTAATGATTGCAGGGACACAAAAGCCCAATCTGTAAATTGTACATCAGAGAATTGGGAAACTGGCGTAATTCTCACGGTTTCTTGCAAAACTTCAAATGCTTTCACTGGCTGAAAAACCGCAAGTGTAAGACTTAAAATAAAGGAATTAGCAGCCAAAAACCTCTGTAACACTCACTCACAATTAAATTACTTTTTTGTTTTCGCCAGGATTTTCCCAAGTTTTATAACTTGTTGCATCTATCAAAAAGTATAGCTTTTAACGGATATTTTACTAATTTCAATATCTCATTTGCTAGATGCGATATTTTTGAATTTTATGTAATCTAACTCACTAAAAGCCCCTTTTTAGCAGATTGGTTCCATTGCCGTTACTAAATTATGTTTGATTCGGGCCGATTTGAAGAAAAGCAACATTATCACTTCTTACTTGAGGTTTTATGAAATTAATCAAAAAATTGAGGCACTTTTTAATTGGATGTGCTTTGATATTAAGTATTACTCAAACCGCAAATTCACAACAGCCAGAAAAACAAAAAATTGAGCGAATGGAGGGTTATTTAGCAACACCGCAAAAAATTGAATTTCAGGAATCACTTTTGCAACAGTTGCAATTACCTGCTGGATTTGAAATTAGTGTATTTGCGAAAGACTTAGGTAATCCTCGTAACTTAGCGATCGCTCCTAATGGTACAGTCTACGTTACTCGTCGTAAACAAGGTGATGTCATTGCGCTTTTAGGTACTAACCAAGATGGACGAGCTAAGGAAATACGTACCGTAGCTAAAGGTTTAAAATTTGTTAACGGTATCACAATTCATCAAAATAGGCTTTACTTTGTCACCAATACGCACCTATATGCTGTGGACTTGCGATCTGACGGTACAGAGGGCAAATTGGAAACTCTCATTTCTGATTTACCCGATGCTGGACAGCACCCGAACCGTACCATTGCCTTTGGGCCTGATGGGATGCTTTACATTTCTGTAGGTAGTACTTGTAACGCTTGTGATGAACCAAATCCACAACACGCCACACTTTTACAGGTACAACCAAACGGTAGTAATCGCTCCATCTATGCAAAAGGTTTACGAAATACTATTGGTTTTGCTTGGCATCCCCAAACACGCGAACTTTGGGGGTTAGATCACGGTTCAGATTGGCGAGGAAATGACCAGCCGCCAGAAGAGTTGAACCGGATTGTAAAAGGTGGAAACTATGGTTGGCCTTTTTGTTGGGGTGATAAGCGTCCTGATGTATACCTATCTGCTGAACCTGAAGGAGCAACCAAAAAAGATTACTGTGCTAAAACTCAACCGCCAGTGCTAACTTACACAGCCCACAGTGCGCCTTTAGCAATGGCGTTTTATACTGCAAAACAATTTCCCCAAGAGTATCAAGGTGATGTTTTTGTAACTATGCGGGGTTCTTGGAACCGCAATCCACCCGTGGGGTACAAAGTTGTGCGGATTCATTACGAAAATGGCAAACCTGTAAAATTTGAAGATTTTGTGACTGGGTTTTTGACCAAAGACAGAACTGCACAGTTTGGTAGACCTGTTGGTTTAGCGATCGCACCAGATGGTTCACTGCTATTTACTGATGATACCAATGGAGTGATTTATCGTGTTTCCCACACTGCTAAATAGAGTAATCATCTGACCGCAGCAAACTTGGGTTTAGGACTCACATCAAATTAAAAACTTGGTGGCTTTTATTCAGGAGGGGTCTGAATACCCAATAGAGATAATATCGTGTCCGGTTAAAGACTTATAATTTAGACCGCAGTTCTTGCTGGGGGAGAGTTCAAATACCAAATTTTTTCCCTCTGCTTCTTCACCTGAAGCTTGTGAGAAATGCGGGTATAGCGGGCAGTTAGAACAGGGAAATTCTGCTACGTTGTTGGTTAAAATTCAGTTTCAGGTGAAGAAGTCAAAGCAGTTGATGAAGGTGAAAGTTCCACCGCACCCGTACCAAATACTGAAAAATGGTCGTATCAGGCGATTGTTGCTTTTGTCAAATACGCGACCGGAGCGGATGCAGAAACTGAAAGTGGCTCTTAATTCGGGGCAGAATCCGGGTTTTGAGTATTTGCTCTCGTGTTGGGATGATCCAGCGTTGCAGATTGTGATCAAGAAGTTGCTGGCGAAGTATCCGCAGTGGGGGGTTGCGTGTGAAGTCACGGTAGAAGTTCAGTAAGGGTGATCGCTCTCTACCCTGGTCAGGCTGAAATAGGACGTAGAGTTAGCAGGGCCCCCAGATAGTAAAGGTCATTCCTGGACTCTGTATGTTGAGAAACATCGTTTGACTATCGAAGGGAAAGCAGACCCCGCCCAACATCACCCTCTTCTAAAAGCCTTTTGGATCAGAACTAGAAGCATTCCAATTCCTACAAACACAAGTGCTAAAATGTGACTTGCCCCAGAAGCAAAAGCAAACAAAACGAGATTGAGCAGTAACGCGATCGCCGGAACTATATAGGGAACCTGAAACCCGTTAGTTTCAACTTCTCGGCGTTTGATGAGTAGCAACGAAAGATTGACAAGACAAAACATTGCCAGAATCAAGGTGGCAGTGGTTCCTGCTAAAACTTGCAGTGTTCCAGAAAGCGCCAAAAAAATGGCAATTGGTAAAATGACCAGCAGCGTTCGATAAGGCGTGGCTCTGCGTGGATGTAATTTCCCTAACCAAGCACTTAGCAGTCCTTCA
>DASQZD010000078.1:0-1951 GCA_035638855.1 Nodularia sp. (in: cyanobacteria)
CATTATCTTTTCTGATCCGACAATCATCTTCACGGAAACCCACATCTAATACCCAATGTAAAGAATTTTAAATCCCCCAATGGCTTCGGACTGATTCGCCAAATTTTTGAGCATTGTTTTCTAAGCTACTAATGTAATAACGAGTTTCAATAGTTGTTTTTTCCTTCACTATTCGGACGGATTCTCTCATGCCGATACTGTGAAGTTTCTCCCAGTTATTGTCGGGTCAACTAACTCTTTTATATCACTTAACATGGGGAGCATCCCACTTTTGCAGTCAGTATAAATACTCAGACAATTGTCTGGCTAAGCTGATGGCATAATAGAAAGCAGATAAATTACCATAATCCAAGTTCCCATGACCCCCGAAGAACAGCAGAAGATCAAAATAAATCTCCAAGAAATAGCAGAGATCCTTTATAAGAATACCCCTGTAGACAATCTACAAAGCTTTGAATCCGTAGAACTGAGTGTGAGGGAACATTTAATTGAGACAGTAGCACCAGAAATTAGCGGTTTTTTTTTCACTCGGCGGGGGGAAAAGGTTCGGGTAGAAAAAGAACCATAAAAAGTTGTGTAGGAGAAATAACTATATCGAGTAAGCAAGCCCAAAAGCTGGGAGTAAATAAGGGAAGTCGTTTGAGTCCTCAGTTGGAAAAATGTTGTTTATTATTAGTGGTCCATGAATCATTTGCCAATGCTGAGAGAGACTTAAAAATGTTAACAGGAATTTATGTACCCCACAGTACACAACATCGGCTATTAGAGCGTTACAAATTGCCTGAGCCTGAAACTAGCGAGAAAGTAGAAGCATTAAGTATAGACGGAGGAAACGTCAGACTGAGAACTCCTTTAGGAGAAGAAAGTGTCTGGAGGAATTATAAGGCAGTTAAGGTACATGGTCAAGTAGGGGCAGCTTTTTTCCAAAATAATCCAGATTTAGTGGCATGGGTAAATAGCCAACCTCAAAGTGAATCGATAACCTGCTTGGGAGATGGTCATGATGGGGTGTGGAATCTGTTTAAGCAAATTGGGACTATTGAGCAAAGAAGAGAGGTACTCGATTGGTATCATTTGATAGAAAATCTACATAGAGTAGGAGGTTCGCTAAAACGACTGAGGAGAGCGCAGAACCAACTGTGGCAAGGAGCAACAGTAGAAGCTATAGCTGAGTTTATAGGAGTGAGAGGTAAAGCGAGTAAAAATTTCCAGAATTATCTCCGAAAACATCAGTCAAGAATCCCAGATTACCAGAATTATCAACATCTTGGTATTGACATTGGTTCGGGAGCTGTAGAGTCTTTAATTAAACAGATTGGAGCCAGAATTAAGATTGTAGGTGCACAGTGGAACGAAAAAAATGTGCCTCAAATTTTAAGACTGAGATGTGCATATTTAAATAACGACATCAAGCTCGGTATTTCTGCTTAGTTAAAAAGTGGGATGCTCCCGGTACAGCTTTAGCATTGGCAGGTTTAACCTGGTTAAAACACAAGAAAAAAATGGCAGCTTGAGGTTGCGATCGCACATCAACAATAAAGCACTCAGCAGTCACTTTTCAAAGAATATCCGAGTAGCAAAATTTTGCTCTCGATTCGGAGACAGAACTCTGGCTTTCAAAATCGCGGCCACCAAAAACGCATAGGACAAAACTCCCACCAACGCCAACAAAAGCACGCTGACTGCACCCGACGCATTCCACAAAGCGTGAAGTGCGGAAGCGCTGAAATAGCCGACGCCCAAAATTTGCCAGCGCTTCCTGGGTTTGAGGGCGCTTAAACCGATAAAATATCCCAAATAGCCGCTGTAAGCCATGTGTCCGGCTGCGGAGCCCAAAATTCGGGGAATTAGCAACTGCAATCCTACTAATTGTCCGGCTTCGGGCCCTGCTTGCAGGGTGACATTTTGGATGATATTGGGAACGTATTGTCCCAGAGTTTCTAATAGTGTA
>DASQZD010000079.1:0-13782 GCA_035638855.1 Nodularia sp. (in: cyanobacteria)
TGGGTTTTATCACCCTCATTGCTGATTTACTCAAGGGTTTTTCCATTCATCTTCATCGTTGGAGTTCTTTTCCTCCTACTCCTGTTGATAGCTTTTATTACTCCAACTCCTGCTAGTTGTAAAAAACCTACACCTGTCAGCCACTCCCCATTACCCCTTATCCCCATTCAGAGTTGGGCTGGTATCCATACAGTGAAAATTGAACCAATAGCTACAGTAGATTCTACTTCAATTCGACCCCGATGAAGTTCTACAAGTTGTTTGGTTAAAGCTAAACCGAGTCCTGTACCTTCGTAGCTGCGGCGATAGGGTGTGTCGAGTTGCTGAAATTTCTCAAACAGCAGTGGTAATTGTGCTTCGGGAATGCCAATTCCGGTGTCTTCGATTTGAAAGATAGCGGTATTATTTTCTACCCAAATCCGCAAGGTGACGCTGCCACCTTCTGGGGTAAACTTAATGGCATTGGTTAACAGATTCCAGAGAATTTGTCCTATTCGTTCTGCATCGGCGGTAAAGCGATCGCGTCGAGGATCGATTTGCAAATCCAGTTGCAGATTTATTTGTTTGCTGGCGGCTTTTTTTATTAGTGATTCTAGGGAATTTTTCGCTGTCTCTGTCAAAGAAAATTCTGTAATATTTAGGACTGTTTTACCAGCTTCAATTTGTGATAAATCGAGGATGTCGTTAATTAGTTCTAATAAATGTTCTCCACTATCGTGGATTGTTTGCAAATAATCGCGTTGGCGTTTACTCAATTCTCCCAAAGGCCAGCGTAACAAGGTGGAAGACATCCCGATGACGTAAGTTAAAGGCGTAAGCAATTCATGGCTAATGGTAGCGAGAAATTCATTTCTGAGGCGATTAGCAGCTTCAGCAGCCAGTAAAGCCTCGCGTAAAGCCATTGTCCGCTCAATGAGGCGTTTTTCCAGAGTTTGTTTTTCTGCGGTGAGGGTGCGGGTAGCGTCTTGCAGATATTGCATTAACTCAGATTGATGCAATCTGTTTTTCAAGACATCTTCCACAGGCTGAGAGGAATCAACTTCAGGTTCTGTAATTTCCTCACTTGGCTGTGGCAAGAGATACTCTAATAATAAGAGCGTAAATTTCGTTTGGATTTGGGTATCATTCGGTTTGAGAGCTTGACGATAGAGTTCCAGACTTTGATGAGTGTAAGACTCACGCTCAAACAAATCGCGCACCTGAGAGGCAAACAATGCGATCGCCTCACAATTAAATGTCAAACTAGTATTTAATTGTCCTTCCCCCTGCTCCCCCTGACCAAGCAAAAGTGCGCTAAACTGCTCAGAAATCACCAGCGTAAACCTTTGACTCCGCCACTCTAGCGGTATATCAATCCTTGCCAATACAGCTTCTGTAATTACCAGTGCAGTAGTTTCTACTACTTGAGTTATCTGCTGTAACAATTCCCCAAGCTGATTAAATACAACTAAAGGCAAGTTTCGAGAAAAACTCAAATCAGGAGAACTAAGCATTTTTAATCGTCTGGTAATAAGTTGCTCAATGCTAATGTTTTCTAACCAACAGTTTCAGACGGTAATACAGGATTATGCATCGTATTAGTGCTACACCGGGCGGATGGAATCAATCAGAAGGTTTAGTTTTTTTAGAACAAACTCCAGCTCCTTTTGTCTTTATTACTGCTGCTGATACTGACATTCAAACTTTAGCAGCAGCCGTCCCTAAATTACCTGAAACATTTCCAGCCATCAGAGTTGCTAGTTTGTTACAGTTGCAACAACAAATAAGTATAGATTCCTATGGCGAGGAAGTTTTAGAATCTGCCCAAGTCATTATTTTACGGCTGTTAGGAGGACGTTCTTATTGGGCTTATGGTTTAGAAGTTGTGCAAGAAATTGTCCAACGTCAGGGTACAACCCTGATTGTAATGCCTGGGGACGATGGTCTTGATCCTGAATTAATTTCCCAATCTACTTTGCCTTTGAGTGCTGTTAATCAAGTTTTACAGTATTTCCGGGAAGGCGGAGTGGAAAACATTGTTAACGCTTTGCAATTTATCTCAGATACTTGCTTGGATACTTCGTTTCAACCCTTACCACCGCAAGGGGTTCCCCGTGTTGGCTTGTATGAGTGGGGAGTGGGGAAGAAGCAGGGGGGCAGGGTGCAGGGTGCAGAGGGGAAGACTTTGAGCTTGTGCGACAATGTTTCTGACTCATCCTCCTCAATTGCTAAAGTGGGGATTCTTTTTTACCGCGCGCATTATTTATCTGGGAATACGAAGGTAATTGATGCTTTGTGTGCAGCTTTAGTCAAGCACAATTTACAACCTGTATCCGTGTTTGTTTCTTCATTGCGTGATCCCGATGTTCAAGCAGAATTGAGTGAGTTTTTTCAGCCGAAAGACTCCGAGCAAATTGGGGTATTGCTCAATACCACGAGTTTTTCTCTGGCGCGTTTGGAAACAGAAGCACCCCAGCTCGATTTGTGGCAAAAATTAGATGTGCCGGTGTTCCAAGTTATCCTCAGTGGCGGTGGTGTGGAACAGTGGGAATCGCAATTGCAAGGGCTTTCGCCTCGTGATATGGCGATGAATGTGGCGTTACCAGAGGTAGATGGAAGGATTATTACTCGTGCTGTTTCTTTTAAAACTGTACAAACGCGAAATCCTGATTTAGAAACAGATGTGATGGTTTATGAACCGGTAAGCGATCGCATTGAATTTGTGGCTCAACTCGCAGCCAACTGGGTAAAACTACGCTCTAAGCCACCCCAAGAGCGCCGCATTGCCCTGATTTTGGCAAATTACCCGAATCGCAATGGCAGGTTAGCCAATGGCGTAGGATTGGACACGCCAGCCAGTTGTGTGGAAATTATTAAAGCTTTACAGTCGTCTGGGTATGTGGTGGAAAATCCGCCGATTCATGGTGATGATTTAATTCAACGTCTCACTTCTGGGGTGACTAATGATCCTGAAGGTAGAGAGTTGCGGACTGTGCTGCAAAGCGTTTCTGGTGCAGATTATCAAGAGTATTTTTCTACTTTACCGATAACTGTACAGCAAGAAATCACTGACAGATGGGGAGCCGCAACCGAAAACTCAGAACCCTCTTCCTCTCCCCTGCCCCCTGCCCCCTGCCCCCCTGCCTCTTCCTTCCCCGTTTCTGGTATGCAACTCGGTAACATATTTGTGGGGATTCAGCCGTCACGGGGTTATGATATTGACCCTAGTTTGAATTATCATGCACCGGATTTAGTGCCGACCCATGATTATTTGGCTTTTTATCATTGGGTGCGGGAATGTTTTAATGCTGATGCGGTGGTTCATGTGGGGAAACATGGAAATTTAGAATGGCTACCTGGTAAAAGTGTGGCTTTATCTAGTAGTTGTTATCCCGAAGTTGCTTTTGGCGCACTTCCCCACCTTTATCCGTTTATTGTCAATGACCCTGGTGAGGGTTCACAAGCCAAGCGACGCGCCCAAGCGGTGATTTTAGATCATCTGACTCCTCCGATGACGCGGGCGGAACTTTATGGGGCTTTGCAGCAGTTAGAAAATTTAGTTGATGAATATTACGAAGCGGAAAGTTTAGATCCGACGCGGTTACCTTTAATTCGCGATCGCATCCGGGAATTGGTGATCCAAGAAAATCTGCATAAAGATTTAGGGATCGAAAATGAAACGGATATTTTAAAGTTTGAATCTGTGATTTTGAATTTCATCGGTGGCTATCTTTGCGAATTGAAAGAAGCCCAAATACGCGACGGTTTACACATTTTTGGTCAATGTCCCCAAGGACGACAACTGCGAGATTTAATAGTGGCGATCGCACGTATCCCCAACCGTTACTCCATAGGTATTACCCGCGCTATAGCCGCAGATTGGGGACTAGATTTCGATCCCCTGACAACAGATTTCAAAACTCAATTATCAGCAGACGATCAGCAGATTTTAACAACCAAAACTCAAGACTCCTGTCGGACAGTTGGCGATGCAGTAGAAATCCTCGAAAATCACGCAGCCCAATTAGTAGAACAACTCCTAACTCCCCCGGTTACTGAGCGACTTGTACTGAGCGAAGTCGAAGTAAGTCGAAGTAACTCCCAACTCCCCTCTACTCTCAACTGGATTAGCCACAAACTCCTCCCAGCCTTACAACAAACCGACGCAGAAATTACCAACTTACTCCGTGGACTAGAGGGTAAATACATTCCCAGCGCCCCATCTGGCGCACCCACACGCGGCCGCCCGGAAGTCTTACCTACGGGGAGAAACTTTTATTCAGTTGATATTCGCGCCATTCCCACAGAAACGGCTTGGGATATCGGTCGCAAAGCGGCGGAAAACTTGATTGAATACTACACCCAAGAAAACGGTGAGTATCCCAAAACTTTGGGTTTATCCTTGTGGGGAACTGCAACGATGCGGACTGGTGGTGATGACATCGCCGAGGCTTTGGCTTTACTCGGTGTGCGTCCGGTTTGGGATAGTGCAGCGCGGCGGGTTGTAGACTTTGAAATTTTACCCCTGAGTATATTGGGTCGTCCTCGTGTCGATGTCACCTTGCGAATTTCGGGATTTTTTAGAGATGCTTTTCCCAATTTAATTGATTTATTCGAGCAAGCCGTGGCAGCAGTCGCCGCACTGAATGAATCTATCGAGTATAATCCCTTAGCAGCCCAAGTTACCGAAGATACAGATTTTTGGATACAACAAGGTTTGACTTCTGAAGCCGCTACTGTGCGATCGCAATACCGCATTTTTGGTTCTCAACCAGGTGCTTATGGTGCCGGACTCCAAGGCTTAATGGCTTCTCAAAATTGGACAGATGATCAGGATTTAGCTCGTGCTTATATTAATTGGAGTTGCTACGCTTACACCACCGCTAGTACCCCCGACGCAAAAGGCGAATTAGTGGGAATTTCTGCACCAGAAGCCTTTGAGCAACGTTTGGCACAAATGCAAGTCGTCCTACATAACCAAGATAACCGCGAACACGACATCCTCGATTCTGATGATTATTACCAGTTTCAGGGTGGTTTAACAGCCGCCGTGCGCTCTCTTCAAGGAAAAAATCCTCAAACCTACTTTGGTGATAATTCGATTCCCTCTCAACCACGGGTTCGCCAACTCAAAGCAGAAATTGCACGGGTGTATCGTTCTCGTGTAGTTAATCCCAAATGGATCGAAGGAATGATGCGCCACGGTTACAAAGGTGCATTTGAAATGGCCGCCACAGTCGATTATCTATTTGCCTACGATGCTACAGCTCAATGTGTGGAAGATTATATGTATGAGGGCGTAACACAAGCGTATTTGCTCGATCCCGTAGTCTGTGAATTTATCCAAGATAAAAATCCTTGGGCTATGCGTGATATTGCTGAAAAATTATTAGAAGCACACCAGCGTAATTTATGGGAGGATGTAAATATACAGACATTAGAAAATTTACGAAATCTAGTACATCAAGCTGAAGCGACCATCGAAGAAAAATAATTGGTGTAGGAAACCGATATGGACAACATTGCGTATTTGTATTTAGCTGATGCCTATGAAAACAGCGCATCCTGCGAATTAATATCCCTGAGTGATTTATTAAACAAAGCATCTGCACCTGACTGGAAACGCCTTTCTAGTAGAGCATGGAAGTATATGTTACCCCTAGCTCTAGCCTTGTCTATTCTCAGTTCTGTGACCAGCGTTTTGGCACTAGAACGAGGAGATCAAGGACCTTCTGTGAGGAATCTCCAAGAACAATTGCAACAAGCAGGCTTTTATCAAGCTCCCATAACTCAACTATATGATTTCTCCACAGAAGATGCTGTCCGGCGTTTTCAAGAAGCTTATGGTTTACCAGTTGATGGTATTGTCGGAGTCACCACAAGGCAAACATTAGAAACTTGGCCTACACAACAAGCCAGTAACCAAGCTCCCAGACAGAGTAATAATCCACAATTGCCCCAACTCAGTACTGCCAGTACACCATTTGCCACAATCAATTATGGCAATCCACAACTGCCAAGACCCAACACGGTCAAAACTCAAAGGACAAGACCTAATTCTCAGCTGCTACAGTTAGGGGATCAAGGCGAAGAAGTCAAAACTTTACAACAACGGCTGCGAGTTGCGGGTTTCTATTCGAGTCAAGTCACAGGGGTATTTAGCCCAATGACAGAAGAAGCAGTCAAGCAATTTCAACAAGCTTATAAATTAGATGTTGATGGCATTGTCGGCCCAGCAACAACTAGGAAATTGCCACCTGTTGGTGTAGGTGGAAAAGAAACGCCGACTTATTTACAGACAGTTAATACAGACAATCTCAGTACAGGAAATAGCGGTGAAGCAGTCAGACTTCTTCAACAACATTTAATCCAAGTCGGATATCTGAATGGAACAGCAGATGGATACTTTGGTTCCCAGACTGCGGATGCGGTAAGTCGGTTTCAAGCAGCTAATTACTTAACCGCCAGTGGAATCGCCGGCCCCACCACCAGAGCTAAACTATATAGCTTAATTAATACTGCTTCCCAGAGTGAATTTAGTATCTGGGAAATTCAAAGGCGACTACAAGAAAAAGGTTTCTATCAAGGAAATCTCAGTGGTGTCATGGCAGAAGATACCAAAAGAGCCATTAAGAAAGCCCAAGAATTTTATGGCATCAGTCTCAGTGATATCAGAGGCGGACGCTTTTAGCATCCGCCCTCGATGTTGACAGATTTGATTTCTCAACTAATTACTGACCTCATCCAGTGGCTACAAAGGCATAAGCGCCCGTTGACATTGAGGACATACTGCGTGGATTGTCATTTGACAGTCCAGCAGGTGAAACCCTTCTTTTTGAGCAGTTTTTGAGCCGATTTTTAAAATCGAGTCGTTTTTAAACTCAATAGTCGCGTTGCATTTTACACAAATTAGATGGTGGTGATGATGGGGGTAGGGCTGGTTGATTTCGTAATGCTTATGTCCCTCTCCCAGTTCTAACTCCCGCAAAATTCCCATACGTGCCATCAATTTCAACGTCCGATAGATAGTTGAAAGACTGATGCCTTCCCCATCACTTTCTAGTCGATGATAAAGATCCTCAGCACTCAGATGCTGACCTTGTGGCAGTTCTTGAAAAATGTGTAGAATTGTTTCGCGCTGGGGAGTTAAACGCCAGCCTCGATCATTGAGTTCTGCCTTGAGCGAAGTAGATGTGTAAACAGTCATACTAATTTTTCTCAACAAAGCCTATTAATTGAGAATATAACAAATTTTGGAAAGAATTTGCAACAATCATATCTTATTGCGAATATTTATTAAAAAATTCCGAATAATCCTTTAATTTCAACTGATTTGAGTCCAGAAAGCAAACCTCAAACAGTCAGATATCTAAGAGATACAATTGAACTCTTAGATATTCTGCTTGATATAACAACCGACTCATGTCTAACTTAGAGATTCTAAATAATCGCGAATCAGGTTGCGTCGTTTGGGCTGGCGCAGCTTTTGTAAAGCTTTGGATTCGATTTGGCGGACTCGTTCTCTGGACAAATCAAGAGCGCGGCCAATTTCGGCTAAAGAGTAAGGATGACCATCGGACAAACCAAAGCGCATGAGAATGACATCACGTTCACGGCTGGTTAAATCTGCCAACAGACTATGCAAGTCTTTTTGTAAAGATTCTCGCATTAACATCTCTTCTGGGGTTATACAGTCTGTTTCCAGTAATTCCCCTAATTCAGTGTCTTTATCTTTACCAACTTTTGTTTCCAAAGAAACGGAACGCGGTACTCTGAGCAACACTTCCCGGACTGCGGCTGGTGTCATTTCTAACTCAATTGCCAAATCTTCTAAGGTGGGAGTGCGACCTTTTTCTTGAGCAATTTTGCGTTGAGCTTTTTTAATTTTATTCAGCTTTTCTGTAATATGAACAGGTAAGCGAATTGTCCGACTAGAAGTAGCGATCGCTCGCGTAATTCCTTGACGAATCCACCAATAAGCATAAGTACTAAAGCGATATCCCTTCGTCGGGTCAAATTTTTCGACGGCTCGTTCTAAGCCTAAAGTTCCTTCTTGAACTAAATCTAATAATTCCAAACCGCGATTTTGATACTTTTTGGCAACGGACACAACCAAGCGCAGATTCGCCTTGATCATGTGTTCTTTGGACTGAAGTCCTTGGGACTGCACTTGCTCCAGTTCTGCGACTGTTAATTTAGCAATTTCCGCCCAGCGACGCTTGCCATTTGCTAAAGTAGGTTTGAGATCCGCCAGTTCTATCCCCGCAGTGGTAGCCCACCTTTCCAAAGAAGGGCGATGTCCCAGTTCAGATGTCAGACGCTCCTGAACTTGAACTAAGTTGAGAAATGGTGCAATGATTTCATCCCCTTGCTTTGCCGCATCGGCAAGTACAGTCCGCATCCGCAAGTAGCGCTGGACTTTCTGTGCTTCGGAAACTTCTTCATCGCGCCCTAGAAGCCGAACTCGCCCAATTTCTTGAAGATATAGACGTACTAAGTCTGTACTCCGACGGTTAGTGTTGGCGGCAAAGTTAGCAGGGTCAACAGCAGCTACTTCCAATTCTTGGATCTCATCTGCTGACAACTCACCATCATCAATAATGAGTTCTTCTTCCATTGCCTGGCGGGACTTTTTGATATTGGAGGCCGCATCTGCGTAAAAAGATGTTGCTGGCATAAGGATCGTCTCAATGGCTCCAGGTAACAATAGATTACGGTCAGCTAATTAACTGTTGCTATTGTTCCCGTGATTCAAGATGAACTAACACGGTTGAGGTTTTCAGTAATTATTCTTTAAGAAAACATACTGAAATTTTCCGACACTAATACCGAACTGTATCGGTTGAGCGTCTGAATTGAACCAATAGCTATTCAAATCTATATCTAGGCTTTAGATTACACAGTACCTAGTTAGTATTTCAACGTGGATAAATATTTATGGTCGCGTTGGTAACTGGTATAAACATTGTTCAGTAAAAATCATGTTTATCATTGGCATAGTCATATCTACATGGGGTGAAAGTAATATCCTGACGATTTATTATTTTTTTTCTAGGGATTATTCAGGAATAACTAGAAGTGACAGGTTGTCATAGATTAGCTAGTATACACGCAGAAAGCGCCATTAAATTACTCTCACTAACGTTTAATAGTTTAGTTGTACTCTGGCTTAATATCTCTAAGCATCAGTTCTAAGAGTGCTTGTCGGGGTGTGACTTCACCTTCAAGTAAGCGATAAACTTGCTCAGTAATAGGGATAGCAATATTTTGTTGCTTGGCTCGTTGCACTAATACTTGGCAAGTGTTGACACCTTCAGCCGTTCCTGGTAAGTTTGCCAGAATTTCTGCGAGTGTTTGACCAAGAGCCATCTGATAACCAACTTGGTAATTGCGACTTAGAGGACTGTTGCAAGTTGCTAACAAATCTCCTAGACCTGATAAACCATAAAATGTTTCCGTCTTTGCACCCCAACTCTTGCCAATACGAATTATTTCTGTGATTCCACGGGTGACTAAAGCGGCTTTAGCATTGGTTCCCAAATGTAAACCATCACACACACCAGCTGCGATCGCAATTATATTTTTTAATGTCCCCCCTAGTTCCACTCCTAGAGGATCAGGATTGGTATATACCCGAAAACAAGGAGAAGAAAATACCATCTGTACCAGTTCAGCCGCAGCAGTGTCATTGCTGGCCGCTACCGTTGCAGCTGGTAATGATTGTTGAATTTCTTTCGATAAATTTGGCCCAGATAAAACAACTACTGGATGATGGGGGAATGCTGTTTGCCAAATTTGCGAAGGCGTACAGGTCGTTTTCGGATCTAAGCCTTTTGTGGCTGTGACAAAAATTGTGTGCGGAGAAAGGGGGAAAGATTTGACTTGAGAGACTACATCACTCACCCCTTTCATGGAGATAGCCGACAAGATGATTTGGGCATCTTGTAGAACTGCTTCCAGATTTGCTGTTCCTCTACGTGACCACACACGCACTTGATGGCCGTTTGCACTCGCCAAATCTGCTAAAGCTATACCCCAAGCACCTGCACCCAGAATCGCTATCGTAGTTTTTTGCACCGCTATCATTACCATTCCCAACTACTTAAATCTCAGACGCAATCAATCGCGTCTCTACCTGACGGGGGTAGCGTTGCATTAATTCCCTGACTTGTTCTGCATGATATGAGCTTCTTGTCAAGGGTGAAGAAACAACTTGTAAAAATCCGATTTCTTCACCAAATACCTGCCAAGCCGCAAATTGTTCTGGGGTAATAAAGTCATGAACTTGCAAGTGTTTTTGACTGGGTTGTAGGTACTGCCCAATGGTCAAAATGTCACAATCTACAGAGCGTAAGTCTTGCATAACTTGGCGGATTTCGGCATCAGTTTCCCCTAGTCCGACCATGATCCCGGATTTAGTGTATACCCAAGGGGCTATTTGGCGCGTTAGCGAAGCTCTTCCTTCGGAAGCTCGCTTGAGTAATTCCAAAGTGCGATCGTAGTTTCCTTGGGGACGCACCCGGCGATATAAGCGCTCAATTGTTTCTGTGTTGTGGTTAAGCACCTCTGGCGCAGCTTGTAAAATTATTTCCAAAGCCTGCCAATTACCGCACAAATCAGGAATTAGCACCTCAATTGTCGTCTGAGGCGAGACACTACGCACTTCGGCAATACACCTCACAAACTGAGAAGCACCACCATCAGGTAAATCATCTCGGTTAACAGAAGTAATCACCACATGATTGAGTTTCATCCGGCGCACAGCTTCAGCCAGTCGTGCTGGTTCTGTGGGGTCTAGAGGTTGGGGTTTTTTCTCAAAATCAATATCACAGTAAGGACAGGCACGGGTACAAGCAGGCCCCATAATCAAAAATGTGGCAGTCCCGGCTTGAAAGCACTCACCAATATTCGGACAGGACGCTTCCTCGCAAACTGTATTGAGTGCTAAATCCCGTAAAATTTCTTTGACGTTACCAACGCGCTCCCACTGAGGGGCTTTTACTCGCAACCAGTCTGGTTTAACAGTCACAATCTACTCTTATGAAGTTATATAAATCTCATCCTAGCAAGCAAAGCTGTGAGTTAAGTTATTTATATAATATTGTGGGTATATCAGGGAATTTTTAATATTTTTTATTTATATATGATATAATGGTGGGGAGTTTACTCTGGCGGGATGTGGCGCAGCTTGGTAGCGCACTTCGTTCGGGACGAAGGGGCCGCTGGTTCGAATCCAGTCATCCCGATTGCTTGATTTAACAGCACATAGAAGATTTATTTAAATCACATACAAGTGATCATCAAGATGATTTATTTATGAATAAATATAGTTCATTCAATTTCTGTTACTAGCCATTGCCACTCGGTAACTACATTTTTGGGGATATTGAGAACTAATGGCTTTCCGCTTTGAGTAGGCAGATAAAGTTTGAGCGCATCACTGGTTGGCAATTGAGGAAAAATATGAGTTAATTGATATTCACCTACATTGGGGGCAGGTGCAGCTAAAGCATAAGCATCGGATGCACTCAACAATTTTCCTGATCCTGTCTCAATTTCTAATGGTTGGGGGTGGTAAATTTCAGCCACACCAGGAAAACCCACCACGCGTAATCTTAAGTCTTTGACTGCACTGTTGTAATTTTGTTTGAACAGCAGCACCTGCCAAGCGTACCCTTTTTCATCTTTGATAGATACTTGTGAGTGGTAGCGCAAAACACCAGGGGAATCATGATGTTGCCGCAGCAAAGCCTGTGCTGATTCCATACCCCATGTGCCAAATGTCAAGACCATCAGGATTATTAGGGCGCTACGGCAGAAATATTGCCAAAATTTTGGCTTCAGGTGACACATAGTAAATAGCTCTCATGCCTGAATATTTCTAGGACTGCACTAAAGATAGGATGATGCCAACAAGCGAACCCAAAAGTAGCACCATACTGCTCAGAGAACTGATACCAAAGCCAATCATCCGTTTTTCCGCAGCTTGATAGTATCCCCAAGCTTGACACTCCCCGCTCTAAAGAGACGGGGATTCTTTAATCAAAGACATGACTTACTCAGACAGGATTCCTCCAACCTGAGCAGAGGTCGCATCTCCTAAAGCGTTACTTGCGTCTAGCGCAAAAGTTCCCGTATGCCCTACGGTACTCAATCCCCGACTAAGGATATTTCTAGCGGCGTTTTTGTCTCTATCCATCACATAACCACATTTACAAACGTGGGTTCGAGTAGATAGGGTTTTTTTGACAATTTCGCCACAACTAGAGCATTCCTGGCTACTGTATTGTGGATTTACTGCAACTGTGGCTCTCTTGAATACTTTTCCAAAATATTCAAGCCAGATACGGAACTGAGGTCATTTGGGGAGGTAAGACTTTGTATTTGACTCTGGCTCGACCAACATTAATGGTTATGATCAAATACAATAACAGTGTGAGCGCAGTTATCAGACTAGTCCAGGGCAACATATCAAAATCCTCGCCTAAAAAAATAAATAAAGCGATCATCGCTCAAAGAGTATCCCTATATCCACCACATCCTGAAGCTGCATTTCCATCTTCGGTGAATTGTTCTAGAGACGTTCCATGCAACGTCTCAACTGTGTCGAAGATGTCTAATAAAAACAATAAAATCAGATATTTAAATCACGCAAAGCCAGACGAATTTGCTCTACACGCCTGCGGTTGACACCCAAATCTGATTCTCCTATGCGAGATGCAGAACGGGTATGAATCGCTAGCTCATCGGCAGGTAAATAAAATTCTACATCATCAACAAATTTAAAGATGCGACTTTTAGACAGAGCATGAATGTAATTATCTGTTTGTTCTGTAACCTCTGTGCGGGGAACAACACTGAGAACTTTGAGTAAAGTTTCTCGTGCTGTATCTCGGTCTACATGATAGGTAATGGGGTCAATGGCGTGTTTAGCATCAGCGTTTTGGCTGACAACACAGTTATCTGAAGCTGGACAAGCACTCAGATGATTATTTTCAACTCCCAAACCAGAAGAGTCAGCCCAACTAGGAGCAGGAAGTATTAAACTACTAATCAGGGTGAGGAAGATGACAAAAGTGATCATCCGCCAGAGTCGCTGTGTAAAGGCTGTTAGTAGATGGGACATGATAAAATGATTCCTTAAACTTTAAATAGCACTCAATTATTTTAGGTTTTTTAGGGCGGAATCACCAAACTTTGAACAGTGACAATAGCCTATCATCTGGTAGCGATGCCCATCGCTCATCAAAAAACTTAAGCCCCATCCCCCCAGCTATGTGGGAAAAAAGACAAACTATCATTCATTATTTTTGATTTTGTGACTTAAATCTCCCTGCAATAAACTCTCGCTTTTTTAAATGTTTTGTTTTGCGTTTGGTAACTCGCTCTCGCCACATTTTGAAACTAGATTCTTTCATTTGCTGGCGCATTAAAGCAATTACCTGTTTTTCTTGTAGCCCAAACTGAGCCTCAATAGCTTCCATCGGTGTTCTATCTTCCCAGGCCATTTCAATGATGCGATCAATAGTTTGGGGGTCAAGGTTGGGTAAATTCATACTTTTGCTTGTAATTTGTCAATTTGAGCTATATCTATTTTAGTTTTTGTCTAAAAAAATTACTATTAGAAATGCAGATTTAATCAAATACACCCACCTCACCCCAGCTGACAGGTGTAGGTTTTTTACAACTAGCAGGAGTTGGAGTAATAAAAGCTATCAACAGGAGTAGGAGGAAAAGAACTCCAACGATGAAGATGAATGGAAAAACCCTTGAGTAAATCAGCAATGAGGGTGATAAAACCCA
>DASQZD010000080.1:0-9016 GCA_035638855.1 Nodularia sp. (in: cyanobacteria)
ATATTTTCAAGGTTCGGTGTTCCTTTGAACGTCGCTCTTTGGCGCTCGTCTTTCAGGCACTTATCTAATATAACGAGCCTCTATTACTTTGTCAACTCTTTTTTCAATTTATTTTGAATCTATTTTTGAATGTGTCTGAAAGCTTTATGGAGTATGGATTCTAGGATATAGTATTCGGTGGAAATTAAAATGAGGCTAATTAAGTTGTGAGCGAATTTGGTGTTTTGCCGCCCAGGGTAGTTATAGATCCTTTACTGCGTGGCTGGTTGCTGGAAGATATTGGTCGGGGCGATCGCACTACAAATAGCCTATTATCGGAAGATGTCACGCCAGGAACAGCTAAATGGGTGGCTAAAGCACCAGGGATAATTGCTGGTTTACCAGTTGCAGCTAGGGTGTTTGAGCTTTTAAATGAGAAAGTTAATTTTGAGGTTGTTGTGGCTGACGGTGCAAAATGTGAGCCGGGACAGGTAATAGCAGAAATTCATGGTTCTCTCGATGCGCTGCTGATGGGGGAACGGGTGGCGTTGAATTTGGCTATGGGTTTGAGTGGAATTTCTACGCTCACACATATATATGTAGAGCAAATAGCGGATTTACCTGCTCAGTTGGTGGATACGCGCAAGACTACGCCAGGGTTGAGACTTTTGGAGAAGTACGCGACTGCTGTAGGTGGGGCGATGAATCACCGGATGGGTTTGGATGATGCGGTGATGATTAAGGATAATCATATTGCGGCGGCTGGGGGTATTGCAGAAGCTATTACCCGGATTCGTTCTCGGATTCCTTTTCCTATGACTATTGAGGTGGAGACGGAAAGTTTGGAGCAGGTGAAAGCAGCTTTAAAGCATAAAGCGGATATTATTATGTTGGATAATATGCCTGTGGATATGATGCGTCAGGCTGTGGAGTTGATTCGTCAGCAGAATAGTAAGGTGAAGATTGAGGCTTCGGGAAATGTGACTTTGGAGACGATTCGCGCTGTGGCTGAGACTGGGGTTGACTATATATCTAGTAGTGCGCCAATTACTCAGTCAAAATGGTTGGATTTGAGTATGAGGATTAAATAATTATCCAACTTTGACAAAGTAATGATTGGCAAGAAAGACCAGGTTGAATGCTGTCAATTCCCTTGTAGTTTTAGTATAATTTTGAACTAAATTAGTTATGTGTAGAAATTTTAAATAAATTGAGTTTATGGTGCCTCCTTCCATTCAGCAAATAGCCGCTTCTCTGTTTTGGAAACTAGTTAGTGACACTTATGTTAAACAGCAGCTTTATCAGGCTGGAGTCGGTGTCCTTGATTTTATCCAAGTTGCAACAGGCAATGTCAATATTCATTCACCAGAAGCTGCTGTGGAGATAGCAATCAATACGTGCCTGAGAAAGGATAGAGTGAGTCAGATCAAGGTAGCTGCGTTTGTCACTGCTTTGTATCTACAATACGATATTGAGAGAGCCGCACAAGTCGGAGGTAGTTTACTCAAACGTTTTGGCAAGTCATGGTTTCCACATATTAAAGATAGAGAATTACGTTTTGCTTTAGAGGTTGATTCGGAACTGGAAAATTATCTATACAACCAAATTCTTGGTGGGAAAGAGGGAATGATTTAGTAATTGATAGTAATCCAAGTCACTAAATCTTACTCAGAGTTGGGAAGTTCTGCCGAGGATGGAAGACAGTCGAGGGGATTGTACTGTATCGTGACAATTATGCCTTGGACTAGACAACTAGATTTTAAGGTTAAAATAATTGAGCCTTTGAGAATATCTCAGCATGAGGCAGGCTATAGCCTTGCACAAACAGATAACATTTATATATGAACGCTACACAAGAACAACTAAAATTTAAACTTGAGCAGGCTTTGGTGGCTGCTTTTGGTGGTGAGTACGCTGGAGTAGATCCGATTTTGGTGACTGCGAGTAATCCTAAATTTGGTGATTATCAGGCGAATGTGGCTTTATCGCTAAGTAAAAGGTTGGGTCAGCAACCAAGGGCGATCGCCTCTGCTATTGTGGAGAAACTAGATGTATCTGATTTTTGTGAAATACCAGAAATAGCTGGGCCTGGTTTTATCAATCTTAAACTCAAAACTGCATACTTAGAAGCACAACTCAATGCTATTCAGGCTGATTCTAGGTTAGGCGTTCCCAAGACGGAAACGCCAAAACGAGAAATTGTGGATTTTTCTAGTCCGAATATTGCTAAGGAAATGCACGTGGGACATTTGCGTTCTACGATTATCGGTGATTCGATTGCGCGGATTTTGGAATTTCAAGGACATGATGTTTTACGGTTAAATCATGTCGGTGATTGGGGTACGCAGTTTGGGATGTTAATTAGTCATCTTCGAGAAGTTTATCCCTCCCTTTTAAATAGTACGTATACTGATACTCCTCTAGGAAAATCTTTACTTGATCCTAACTCTATAAATCTAGGAGACTTAGTTCAGTTCTATAGAGAAGCTAAGAAAAAATTTGATGAGGATGTTGATTTTAGAGAAATATCCCGTAACGCAGTAGTAGAACTACAATCTGGTGACTTGCTAGCAGAACACGCTTGGACTGTTCTTTGTGAAGCTTCTCGACAAGAATTTAAAAAAATTTATGACTTGCTAAATGTAAGTGTAAAAGAACGCGGAGAATCTTGGTATAATACCCAACTTCCTTTAGTGGTGGAAGATTTGGCAAAATCTGGGTTACTGGTGGAAAATCAAGGGGCTAAGGTAGTTTTTCTGGAAGGTTTTACCAACAGGGAAGGTGAACCTATGCCTTTGATTGTGCAGAAATCGGATGGTGGTTATAACTACGCAACGACAGATTTAGCAGCTTTGCGTTACCGGATTCAGCAAGATGAAGCTAAACGGATAATTTATGTGACGGATTCTGGACAAAGTAATCATTTTGCTCAATTTTTTCAAGTTGCACGCAAGGCGGGATGGATTCCTGATGATGTGGAATTGGTTCATGTTCCCTTTGGTTTGGTATTAGGGGAAGATGGGAAAAAATTTAAAACTCGTTCTGGTGATACTGTCAGGTTACGGGATTTATTAGATGAAGCGGTGATTCGCGCCCGTGCAGATTTAGAAGCTAGATTAAAGGAAGAGGAACGGGAAGAGTCTGAAGAATTTATTAGTAAAGTTGCTGAAATAGTTGGTATCAGTGCGGTGAAATATGCTGATTTGAGCCAGAACCGTACCAGTGATTATATTTTCAGCTACGATAAGATGCTGGATCTGAAGGGGAATACTGCTCCCTATATGTTGTACGCTTATGCACGGATTCAGGGGATTAGCCGCAAGGGTGGAATTAATTTTGCTGAGTTGGGTGAGAATGTGAAGGTGCTTTTGCAGCATGAGACTGAGTTAGCGCTGGCTAAGTATTTACTGCAATTCGACGAAGTTATTCTTTGTGTAGAGGAAGAATTACGACCTAATCGTTTATGTGAATATTTATATGAGTTGAGTAAGAAGTTTAATCAGTTTTATGATCGGAATCAGGGGGTACGGGTGCTTGAGGCTGAGGAACCTTTGCGGACTTCTCGTTTGGTTTTGTGTGATTTGACTGCTAGAACTTTGCGGTTGGGTTTGGATTTGCTGGGGATTCGAGTTTTGGAGAGGATGTAGGAGGGGAGGATTTTTTAACGCAAAGGGGCGCGGAGGTAACGCAGAGGTGCGCGGAGTGTTTTTGGCTGGGTTTCGATGGGGGTGACGTTTGCTTTTATTATGGGTAGTAGTACTAATCTGAATGTGCGATCGCTATGACTGATAAAGAAATTAAACAGTTAATGGAGAGTAATGCTAAAACTGTTCAGGCGATGTTAGATGAAATAGCTGATGCTCGTCAGGAACGTCAAGAATTGCGCGAAGGTATGGTACAACTCCAAAATGCTGTGGCGCGGTTGAGTAATATACAAGAGTCTATCGCTAATTTATTGGTTTCTGTGGATGGCGATCGCCCGACTATTTTGAAGAAACTTTCGGCTATTGAGTGTAAGCTGAATCAGCTATTACCAGAAGAACTGAAGGATGAAGTTGAATAAACTAGCCTCACGCAGGTTAGTGAGGCAATATGATTAATTGTCAATCAAAACTGTGACAGATGCGACGGCTATCAACATTTCGTCATTTTTGTCGTTGAGTGAGGCGATCGCTTTTCCTTGAACTACCATTCCGCCAGATTCGACGGTTAAGGTTTTCTGACCAAAAGGTAGTACAGCTAGGACTTCCTGTTCTCTGACTTGTTCTGGATAAGGAACTGCTACCTGAACTTCTACAATCATTTCATTAGGATCGTTCAAACCAGCGACTTCCCAAACACCAGGTAAGGCGTTGTGAGCGATCGCATTACGCACTGCTCTTGCGGCTGCTACTGTGGGTTCCTGTCCATGCTGGTCGATTCCCATACCCATCTCAATAATTAAGCGTTTTCGCGCCACAGCTACCTCCAGAAGATATTTCACCTCTCACTCTACCGCTCAACAGGGCTGCACGTAATATTTTAGTTTAATTAAATTTGTTCTTCTTCTTCGTAGAACCAAATTTCTGCCAACAAACTTAAGCCAATCAGCCAAAGAAAACAGCAAACCGAAAACCAAAATATTCCCATCATTGCTATCACCTCCATTTAAAGTGATGACTTTTATCCACCCCTTAGCAAAATATTTACTAATTAGGAAGATGTTATTTATGACACAATTGTTTTTATTAAAATTGACTATATTATGAGTAAATTATGACTCTAATTATGCAAAATCAGTAATTTAATTAATAAAAATAAATCTTTTTAGTTTTCATGGATTAGAGACTATTTTTTTTGACTTTGCTGTTATTCTTGTTACCCTAACAGAAATAACAATTAATTTTCAGACAAATTATCCAGGTTAAAGGCTCTACGCTAAAATAGAGTCATTGGGGTAAAAATCTCTGCGAATAGTTTCAATAAATGACCAATTTTTACCCAATTCAGTAACAATGTCTCAAGAGCATAACGAATCAATCCAGATTCAGCAGATAGCTAGTCTGAAACCAAAACATTTTGCTGATTTAATTAGAGCAGCGCAGTTAATTTTCGATCCGGCTGCGGGACTGACAATTAGACACATAGAAGTTAACTGGCAAGATTTCGGCATTCCTAAAGATGTAGAACACAATCTCAAAGACTTGGGTTTGCATTATCAATATGCTTCTCCTCATATTCCTGGCGATGTTATTTGGAGTCAGTTAACTCCTGAAACTAGAATTTGGTTTCTTAATAATAAGGATGATTTGTGGCGGTTTGAGGAGGCTTTTCCGGCGCTGGATGAGGACTAGCACCGCAAGGCGGAAATCAAAAGTCAAAAGTCAAAAGTCAAGAGACAGTTTAACTACTGTGGTGGCGTGATCAAGTTAAAATATTGCATTGATTTAGATGGAATTAACCGCCGATAAATGCTTTTTACCTGATCACGCTAGTTAAAAATTTTAGTATGGCTGATTAAAGTTCACAGTTCAATTCGCCAGATTTTTGGCTAAAGCGGTGATTTTCGCGATAGTCTACAGGACAATCTATGACAGTAGGTACATCTTGGGCGAGGGCTTCTTTAAGTATGGGGATTAAGTCAGTAGCAGATTCAACTCTGTAGCCTTTTAAACCCATGCTTTCGGCGAATTTGACAAAATCAGGATTACCAAAATGGACAAAAGATGAATTACCTTTACCAAATTGATTCTCTTGCTTCCACTCAATTAATCCATAGCCACCATCATTAAATATTAAGGTGACAAAGGGAGTACCAACACGCAAGGCTGTTTCTAATTCTTGGCAATTCATCATAAAGCCGCCGTCGCCAGTAACAGCTACAACTTTGCGGTTAGGAGAAACTAGTTTTGCGGCTAAAGCACCAGGAATTGCAATCCCCATTGCGGCGAAACCATTAGAAATCAAGCAAGTATTCGGACTATGGCTGTGATAATGTCTAGCAATCCACATTTTATGTGCGCCAACATCAGAAATTACAATATCGTCGGGTCCCATTACCTGCCGTAAGTCATAAATTAATTTTTGTGGTTTAATGGGAAAACCATCATCATGAGCATATTGTTCGTAATCAGCACGAATATTTTCCCGCAAGCTAATGGCATAGGGATTGGGTTTATTTTGTCTATCTGCCAATTTTAAAATTTCATTCAGGGAATCAGAAATATCCCCGATTACTTCAATGTTGGGAATATAACTGCTGTCAATTTCTGCTGAATTTGCCGCAATATGAATAATGGGAATGTTGTCGTCAGGATTCCATTTTTTCGGGGAAAATTCGATTAAATCATAGCCAATAGCAATTACCAAATCTGTGTTATCAAAACCACAGGTAATAAAATCTCTTTGCTGCAATCCTACTGACCATAAAGCCAATGGATGAGTATAAGGAATTACGCCTTTACCCATGAATGTATTCGCCACAGGGATATTCATTTGGGTGGCAAATTGAGTAACTGCATCACTAGCATGAGCGCGAATTGCCCCATTGCCTACTAAAATAATGGGATTAACTGCTTGAGAAATCGCCGCCGCAGCTGCGCGAATACAAGCAAAGGAAGCATAGGTTTTTTCGATATTATCCTTTCGCAAGGGCTTACCTTCTACAGGCATAGCAGCAATATTTTCTGGCAAATCGATGTGGACTGCACCGGGTTTTTCAGTTTGCGATCGCTTGAATGCTTTGCGGACAACTTCTGGGGTAATACTGGGGCGGACAATCTGTTTATTCCACTTGGTAACTGGGGCAAACATCGCTACCAAATCCAAATATTGATGGGATTCGATGTGCATTCGATCTGTTCCCACTTGACCTGTAATTGCGACTAAGGGCGCACCATCCAGGTTTGCATCTGCTACTCCAGTCATTAAGTTTGTCGCCCCAGGGCCGAGAGTGGAAAGACATACTCCAGCTTTCCCAGTCAAACGTCCGTAGACATCGGCCATGAATGCTGCACCTTGTTCATGACGCGTAGTAATAAATTTAATGGAAGAATGTTTCAGCGCTTCTAAAACGTGCAGGTTCTCTTCACCAGGAAGACCAAAAACATATTGCACTCCCTCATTTTCCAGACACTGCACTAACAATTCAGCTGTATTCATTTGATTTCCTCACTGGTTATAAATTAAGAAGGGATTGGGTACTGGGTATTGGGGACTAGAGAAAAATAAACTGCCAATACCCAATGACTAATCAATTCACCCACACGGTCTTAAGATTGACGAACTCATGTATACCTTGAATACTCAATTCTCTGCCGTATCCAGAACGCTTAATACCACCAAAGGGTAAACTGGGATCAGATTTAACCATGCTGTTGATAAATACGGCACCTGCTTCGATTTCCTGAATTAGGCGATCGCGTTCTTGCTCATTAGTTGTCCAAGCACTTGCACCCAAGCCAAAAGGTGTACCATTAGCCAGTTGAATGGCGGCATCAATATCCGGTACACGGAATAATAAGGCGACTGGTCCGAAAAATTCTTCCTGTGCGATCGCACTATCTAGAGGGATATCTGTAATAATCGTCGGTGGGTAAAAGTTGCCGGGACGATCTGAGAAAGGATGTCCACCAGTGAGGACTTTACCGCCACTTTTAACAGCAGTTTGCACTTGTTGGTGTAAATCTTGGAGAATATCAGGAGTTGCTAGTGGTCCTAAATCAGTATCTAGTTCCATGGGGTCGCCCACTTTCAGCGCCTGAAATTGATCTAAAAGTAACTTTTCAAATTCTGGTGCGATCGCTTCTACAACAATAAACCGTTTCGCCGCTATACATGATTGCCCATTATTCAACATCCGGGCTGAAGTAGCGGTGATCACAGCTGTCTCTAAATCAGCACTTTCTAAGACAATAAACGGGTCACTACCTCCCAATTCCAAAACAGTTTTTTTAATTTGTTGACCTGCGGCGGTAGCGAGGGATGCACCGGCGGGTTCGCTTCCGGTTAAGGTAGCCGCTTTTACTCGATCATCAGCCATGATATCGGCAACTTTGGCTGCACCGATTAACAGTGTTTGAAAAGCGCCTTGAGGAAAACCAGCCTGGTGGATAATATCTGCAATTGCCAAGGCGCACTGCGGCACATTAGAAGCGTGTTTCAGTAAGCCGACATTGCCCGCCATCAGGGTGGGTGCGGCAAAACGAAATACTTGCCAGAAGGGGAAATTCCACGGCATCACAGCCAGAATTACGCCCATAGGATGATAGCGGACAAAACTATGGCTGGCATTGGTTTTTATGGGAACATCAGCCAGAAAACTCGGTGCGTGTTCAGCGTAATAGTTACAAACGAGGGCGCATTTTTCGACTTCTGCGATCGCTGCTTTATAAGGTTTTCCCATTTCCAGGGTCATTATTTTAGCAAACTCGGCTTTTTCTTGCTGTAAAATTATTGCAGCCTTTTCTAGCCATTGCGATCGCTCAGAAAAACTCGTCTTCCGGTACTGTTCAAAAGTCTGACCAGCCAAATCCAGTTTAGAGGCAATCTCTGCATCCTTAAGCGGCGCAAAAATTTTGATTGTCTCCCCAGTGGCGGGATTAATGGTGGCGATAGCCATTGCCTGACCTCCCGTTAAAATATAGCTTGAGGTAGCTTCCTAGTGTTACACAGATCATTTGCGGAAGCTATACCCAAATTTTAGTCTTTTGCTCAAGTTGAATTTTTGAATACTGAAGAACCGCAATTATTACTAGATTTAAATATACTTCGTTAATAAATAAGTTTTGTTATATTAGACACATTACAAAACGTCACCTTCATATCTCTGGCTAGTGAGGATTTAATCCAATATAGAACCTCATCTCGAACCCCTCTCCTTGCTAAGGAGAGGGGAGACTTTGAGAACTTAAATGATCTTGGCAGAACGTAAACCAAACAGCAGTCCTACAGCTATGCCCATGAATATTGCCAAAAAGGCAACATAAGCTATTACTCCAAACATAGATTTTTCTCCACAATACTTGACTAATCTATTGAATCACGGGGAATGGGGAAT
>DASQZD010000081.1:0-11565 GCA_035638855.1 Nodularia sp. (in: cyanobacteria)
TTGTCTTTGTTGTCCATCCAATGACGTAAACACTTGTTTTGGATGAACTGACTAGTACGAATAGCTTCGTCTATCGCCCTATACTGCTTGTCTTTTCCTTTAAGCTTGAACTCATAAACAATCATGGCTCGACCTAACCAACTACATAGTAGTGCTATCATGCTTGGCATAAACCAACAACTAAGTAAAACAAAACCTTACGGAGTCATAAAGGACTTAATTACCTTTCATCCCCTGCCTGTTCGCGCAGCGTCTCCGTTGGGGAGAAGTACGAAAAACGCAACTGCGTTCCTGTTTCTCAGGGGTTTTCAGCGTTTTTCTGATAAGCTTTTTGACTTGTGATTTTTGACTTTTAACTTCACAGTAGTACTAGCCTTTAGGCACGAGGGGTTTGAAGCCGATAAGATAGATATAAAATTAGAATACCTATAAGCACGCTGCATGATTCCTATCGTTGTTGAACAATCGGGTCGAGGCGAACGCGCCTTTGATATCTACTCACGACTGTTGCGTGAGCGCATCATATTTTTGGGACAACAGGTTGATAACGACATTGCAAATCTCATTGTTGCCCAACTGCTATTCTTGGATTCGGAAGACTCGGAGAAAGACATTTATTTGTATATTAATTCTCCCGGCGGTTCGGTAATGGCTGGCATGGGCATTTTTGACACCATGAAGCACATCCGTCCTGATGTTTGTACTATTTGTACTGGATTAGGAGCAAGTATGGGTGCTTTCCTCCTTAGTGCAGGTGCTAAGGGTAAGCGAATGAGTCTACCCCATTCTCGGATTATGATTCATCAACCCTTAGGTGGCGCTCAGGGACAGGCCACTGATATTGAAATTCAAGCGCGTGAGATATTATACCACAAGCAACGGCTAAATGAATATTTAGCTGAACATACTGGTCAACCAATTGAGCGTATTGCTGAAGATACCGAACGCGACTTCTTTATGTCTCCAGAGGAAGCTAAGGAATATGGCTTAATTGACCAAGTTATTGACCGTCACGCTGCTGGTAGCCGTCCGGTGGCTCTTCTTAATCAGTAGGGAGATTGAAGAGGCAGGGGAGCGGGGAGCAGGGAGCAAGGGGGAGTTGGAAATTATTTTACACTTCCGCGGCTTAACAACCGTTCCTTTTCTCCCCTGCACCCTGCCCCCTGCCCCGTTTCTTCTTCTCCCCAGTCCCTGATCAAAAGCCCGCTACTGGGTCTGGTTGAGACTCCAAATGTAGGAGAAAACTGTGTAATTCTTCTTCTGTTAGCAAAGTGCGTCCCCGCTTGCCGTAGGTTTTAATTAAATGCTCTCTTCCCTGTTCTGGTGTCCAGCCTAAGCGCTGAAGTTCGACATCTGTTTTGGCAATGACATCAGATAAATCCACTGGTTCACTTCTTTTATTTTTCTTACCTAGCCCTATTTGATGATTCGCATTATCTGGCGAGCTATAACTTCGGGGTGTAAATGGTGTGACATTGCTGGCAAAATTTCCCGAAAATGTCTGAGGTTCCGGCTGGTTATCAGGCACCGTTTCCCGGTTTTCAATTGGGGGATCAAATTCTAAATGTCGCTTCTGAGTTACAGGAACATTTTGATGGAAATCTTGGGTGTAGGTATCACCATTCTCAGAACTTTTTGTGTCAATTGTGATTGACTCTGTTTTGAGATTCTGTTCACTCATAGGCGGTAGAGATATTTCTCTGTCGTTGGGTGCTGACCACTGGCTACTGCCAGAGTCTTCATCCATCACAAGGGAATAGCTAGCCGGATGAGGCTCGTTCAATTCTACCTTGGGGGTGTTCAAGGCGGTATTTAACTGTACTGGGGATGTTGCTTGGGGGGCAACTTCTACTGATGCTTCTGGAGAATTGCTAATGCCCAAAACCATTAATGCTCTGGTTCGGGCTTTGTCTTCTGCTACTTCTACAGTTTCTGCCCCTGCCATACCAGTCGCACGGGTAACATTTTCAATTTGCAGTGAGCATCGGACAATGTATTTCCCTTGAAAAATTTGCACTAACTCAGTAATAATACTGCCCTGGGGATACAAGCTCTGAAATTGAGCTAACATCAACATAATACTGCCACCAATCTAAATCTGCTTTATAACCAGAAGTGGACTACTTTCTCCTGTGCCTCCAAAAAAGAAAAAATCAAAGTTTCTTCCTGACTCAGGACTCAGCACTCAGCACTCAGTTGTGTCCCGATTGTAGCAGTAGACGTTGGTTAACTAACTCTAGGTGGCTACTGTTTAAATGCTATACTAATTACCCAATTATATATCCGGAATTATTTTCACAGAAGTACGTACTAAATCTACAATAATGAAGATAAGGTTCGCCATCACTGCTTGTTAAGCTGCTTACCTGATTGTTGCCAATTCTATATGTAGGTAAATCGGGTGTACGAGCAGTTTATTCTACTTACACATCAGAGTATGATGGTGTTAAAGTACCTTAAATCTAGACAATCAAACACTTGTGGTTTACCCTGATAGCGTTTGCGGTCTGCGTGGAGAGTTATGCCAATCCAGCCTCTTTTAAAACTCGTTGCGTAATTACCTAGAGTTGCTCAATTCCAATCAGGTGTACTGTATTAAGTTGAGTTAGTTGAAGGGGCTTTTACTCAGACAAATTCACCAGATGATTTTGCGGTGAGCTGTTCGTAAAGATAAAGCGGCTGACCGCAAGGGTGAGTCGGCTTCCTGACTCTGAAACAGAAACCCTGCCTCAAGGCAATTTGTTTCCAGATAAGTAGGTGGGCAGAAGTAACCGACTATCTGAGAATAAGTCGTTGTCTACGAAAACCGCAGGGCTTTACGCGCAGCGTCTCCCCTGGGGAGACAGCTACAAATAACAGTGACTTTTCATGGAAACTGTAAAACCGCTCTCCAAAGTTCTCCCCTGTCAGGAGAGATATTTGAAATTATCCCCCTTTTCTCATAGCAAAGGGGGCGAGAGGGTGAGGTTATACGATAATCTTTCCTCATGACCTGAAAAGTCAGCAGATAAAAAGGTCTTTTGACTTTTGCGTAGTAGCAAAGCGTGACTGTAAGCCGTGTTCGCGCAGCGTCTCCTCTGGGGAGAGGGTATACACCGAAAGGGCCAGATTAAATGAAAAATGATGTTTTGACCAAAGGTCGGTTCACTGCATGGAATTTTCTATCGCTACACTCCTTGCCAATTTCACTGATGATAAATTGGTTGCTCGTAAAGTTTTGGAAAAGAAACTAGGTTGCGAGGATGAAATTAGTTTACAAAAACTTCACATTGCCTTGGAAGTTCTGGAAAAAATCGGAATTCTGGTAAAAGAACGCGGCAAATATCGCCGGTTGACAGAAGAAGGTGTGATTGAAGCCAAACTCCGTTGTTCTAGTAAAGGCTTTTGCTTTGCTATTCAAGATGTGGAAGGATCTGAGGATATTTATATTCGTGAAAGTCATCTGAGTAATGCTTGGAATGGCGATCGCGTTTTAGTACGAGTCCTCAAAGAAGGTAGTCGCCGCCGTTCTCCAGAAGGAGAAGTTAAGCTGATCCTGGAACGTTCCAACCACACATTACTGGCCAGAATTAAGCCAGTAGAAAACGGTTTTCGGGCTGTACCTTTAGATGATCGACTGCTGTTTGAACTCAAAATCCAAACAAATGGCATGAAATTAGAAGAAGCCATTGACCACCTGGCCCATGTGGAAGTGCTGCGTTATCCTCTAGCACAATACCCGCCACTGGGTCGAGTGGTACAAATCCTGGGTAGCGATGCTGAGGCTGCTGCTGATATAGATTTAGTAACTTGTAAGCACGATTTATCCCGTAATTTCCCTGATTCAGTTCTAGACGCAGCTGCTAAGTTGCCGAAAAGACTTCTGAAAGCAGACCTGAAAGACAAACTGGATTTACGCAATTTATTTACTCTCACGATTGCAGGTCTAAATGTTGACACAAAATTTATTGAGAATGCTTTCAGTTTAGAAAAAACAGCAGAGGGACATTGGCTTTTAGGCTTTCATATTGCCGATGTTGCCCATTATGTCCACCCTGACGAACCCCTGGATAGAGAATCAGTGAAGCGTGGGAAGTCGGTGTATTTGGGAGAGTTAGTGCTGCCAATGTTACCCGAAGGTGTGGCTGAACGCTGTTCATTTGTAGAAGGAAGCGATCGCCTAGCTCTCTCTTTCTTAATTGCCATTGATCCACAGTCTGGAGAAGCGTTGGAGTGGGAAATTCAGCCCAGCATCATCAATGTAGATGCAGCATTGAGTCGGCAAGAAGCAGAAGCGATTCTCACAGGTGAATCTGAAGATGAAGTTCCAAAGGTAATTGAGATCCTGCAAGATCTAGAAACATTGAAAAAGGCAGTGAAACAAACGCGCCTAGCTCGTGGTAGCTTGCAGTTGAATCTGCCACCTAACCAAAACCCTTACTATGATGAGGGGATTTTGGGAGCAGTATTGGTCAATGATTTACCAGTGCGATCGCTCTTGACAGAGTTCGTACTACTAGTTAACGAACTCATGGCTAAACATCTGAGTGCTTTAGGTATTCCCGCCATTTGGCGAGTGCAAGGTACACCTGATACCGAAGATGTGCAGGAAATGCTGAAATTAGCGATCAATTTGGGTGTAGAACTGACACTCGAACCAGAAGTAGAAATTCAACCTTTAGATTATCAGCACTTAACTGGGGCTTTTGCTGAATCCCCATCCGAGCAAGTTCTGACCTATCTATTGCAAGATACACTCAAACCAGCTTCCTATAACACCACTAAAGGAACGCACTTTGGGTTATCACTACAAGAGTATACTCACTGTACTTCTCCTCTGCGACGATACCCCGATTTGCTCATGCAAAGAGTGTATTATAGATTACTTGAGCATGGACGCGATCGCCGCAACACCCGTGTGAAAGAACGAGTCAACCTGCGCCATTCTTCTTCTCACACCGAAATTAACTGGAACGTTCTGCCGCCAGAATTGCAACAAGAACTCCAAAGTGATTTGCATCGGGTAATCATCCAGATTAATGACAGAGAAAAAGAAGTCCAAGAAGCCGAAGCCGATTTAGCCGGACTGCAAAAAGCCCAACTGATGAAACAGCGCATCGGTCAGGTATTCCAGGGTGTAATTACTGGTGTGCAGTCTTATGGCTTCTTTGTGGAAATTGAAGTTCCAGCCGCCGAATCGATTCCGGGAGAAGATATCAGCGTACCTTTACGGGTAGAAGGACTAGTACACGTCAGTTCCCTCAAAGATGATTGGTATGAATACCGCGCCAGACAACAGGCACTATTTGGGCGCAAAAATCGAGCTTCTTACAGACTAGGCGATCGCGTAGCCGTGCAAGTTAAAAGTGTCGATTACTATCGTCAGCAAATTGATTTAGTAACTGTGAGCAGTGAGCTTGTAGCAAAAGGTTTGAGTGTCAATGCGACTAACAGTGACGGATTAGATATCTACTTACCCAGTAACTTAGATTATGCAGACGATGAGTGAATACTTCCACACTCGCGGCAAGGGGTGAGTGATTGCTCACCAAAAATCACTTCTTGGTTTTCCTGCTTACTCCCGTTCGGCTGACGCTCAGGGCAGAAGCCTGACGGGATTTCGACACTTGCCTAAATCGAGTTACCCCAACCCCCAGTAGATCCTCTGCACAGGCAGTTTCCTTTGTTCCATGACAAGGCTTACTAATGAGGGCAATGCCCCGATTTCTCAGATGTTGAGCCGCAGATCAAAAGATAAACTTTACTAGAAGCCACGTGTCAAACAACTCTAAACCCCTTATATTAGGCATATCTGGTGCATCTGGTCTCATCTACGCCGTTCACGCCCTCAAATATCTGCTCGCAGCCGACTATGAGATTGAATTAGTTGCCTCTAAATCAACTTACATGGTTTGGGCCAGCGAACAGGAAACTCGAATGCCAGCTGAACCAACCGCACAAGAGCAATTTTGGCGAGAGCAAGCTGGAGTTCCTGTCGGGGGTAAACTACGCTGCCATCCTTGGGGTGATGTGGGAGCCGGAATCGCCAGTGGTTCTTTTCGTACCTTGGGTATGATTATCATGCCATGCAGCATGAGTACAGCCGCGAAGCTAGCAGGTGGCTTAAGTTCCGACTTACTAGAACGGGCTGCGGATGTCCAGATTAAAGAAGGGCGAAAGCTAGTCATCGTTCCCCGTGAAACGCCATTTAGCCTGATTCACCTGCGAAACTTAACAACTTTGGCAGAAGCTGGAGTCAGAGTTGTACCAGCCATTCCGGCTTGGTATCACAATCCTCAAAGCATTGATGACTTAGTTGATTTTGTAGTTGCCCGTGCTTTAGATCAATTGGATATTGATTGCATTCCTATTCAGAGGTGGCAAGGAAGTAATTGACATACTCCCCAGCCTGAAGGCATGGGGATTCTAGGCTCAAACAGCAATTGCTGGCGTAGCCAGTCTGACATCACCTAACCCAACAGTCGATGCCCCGACTGCACAAATTACTCTGGAGGCGTTCTCGTCTCTCCCGTTCACTGACGAACAGGAAGGACAACGCCATTCCCTAACAGACAAATCTAAACTTTCTAAAACGTGTCCACAACTAGAACAAATCTTACTACTGGGATACCATCGGTCGATGAACACAAGCAGTTTATTTTTCTTTTTGGCAACCCATTCGAGGATTTGTATAAACTCACCAAAAGCTAAATCTGATATTTTCCTACCCCAAAGACGTTGCATCCCCTTCAGGTTTAAAGTCTCAAAGCAGAGAATATCGAACTTGTCGGTTAATTGATGTGCCAACTTCCAAAACCAGTCACGTCTACGATGAAAAATATCCTCATATTTGCGTACTAAGTTTTTCCTTGCCCATTCTCTGTTAGATGAACCCTTTAATTTTTGAGAGTGATGTTTACTCGCTTTTTTGATGGCATTAAGTGATTGCTGAAAAAATTGGGGAGACTCGATTTTAGTACCATCTGAGCAAGTGAGGAATGTTTTTAGCCCGAAGTCGAAACCAGCGATTTTACCTGTCTTAATTTCAACTTCAGGCTTACTACCTTCATCAACAACCACAACTATGAATAATTCACACAACGGTGTACGCTTTATGGTTAGAGTTTTGACTGTTCCCTCAATCTCTCTAGATTTCCAAAATTGATAAATCTTACTTCCAATCTTTACTCTGTTGCCACCTAGAAACTTATAACCTGCTTGCTTGAGAGTGAATGATTTGTACTTCTTAATTTTCTTAAATCCTGGTGGTCTAACTCCCTTTTTATTATGTTTGAAAAACAATTGGTAGGCTTTATCAATGCGTTGGCAAATATCCTGCACTGCTTGAGAACCTACCGATTGCCAAAATGGATTACGCTTTCTTAGTTTGGCAATATGAGCCTGAAGTTTTGCACAATTTAAATGTTTGCTCCACATCCGGTAGTACCGCTTATGGAGCGCAATACAATGGTTATAAATCACCCCAGCAGAGTTAATTGTACGCTTGAGATGCCTATTCCGTTTGTGTTGGTAGAGTTTAAACTTCAGGGTTTTCATATCACTCATGATACCATGAATGGGTAGCCATTGGATAGTGAAATGAAAGAGAGGTTGAGTGTGCGGGTTGACCCTCAAAGGCTTGAGAAATTAAGAAGAATTGCCAAGCAGAAACGAAAAACTATGACTCAAATGATTGAAGACTGGATTGATAGGTTGCAGGAAGAAAAGCCGTCCTAGAAGGACAGGGCTTTAGACCCAGATTTTTGGTAAAAGTAACAACAGACTAACTTTTGCCTTTTGCCTTTTCCTTTGATTGAATAACTTTGATTTTTGCCTTTTATATGGCTGTAATTCGCTTAATTCTATTGGTGGCAGTACTAGGGATAGTCACACTCTTGTTAGTTCAGAATTGGTCGCCTGTCCTATCCCTGGTATTTTTGGGTGTGCGAACTCTACCATTACCCCTGGCAATGTGGATTTTATTTAGTACTGCTGCTGGTGCTTTCACATCCCTACTCATTACTGCCTTGGTGAAGGTATCAAATTATTTTGGGGAACCACAAGGACAAAGACCATATAAATCAGCCGGAACTTCACCCCGCACTAAAGCGACTTCTGGAGAAGAACCTCAACCACCACCTTATAGACCTTCCCCAGCAGCTAGTAAAACAGAGTCCGCTACCAGTAATGAATTTGATGATTGGGAGACAAATGATCGTCGAAATGATGATTGGAATTTTGATGAACACCAAGCAGAACCACCTACCCCCAGTCCTCAAACTCCACCAGTTCGAGACTCTCAAACCTACGAACGCCAACAAGAACCTCAAAGTCGTTCCCAATCTGGTTCGGTTTACTCCTACAACTACCGTGATCCCAAAAATACTGCTGTAGGAAAAACTGAATCCGTGTATGATGCTGATTACCGGGTAATCATCCCCCCTTATGAACCATCGACTAATAAGCAAGTGGATGAACCAGCCAATGATGATGACGACGATTGGAAGTTTTTTGAAGACGACGATGTTGAGAATGAAGATGAGCGATCGCGTCAATAAGCTTTGAGTTACCTTAAACAACAAGAAGGCTCACAGTGTACCTGTACCCATGTCAGTGTAGGTAGTTCACTAAGAAATTACACGCTGACGTGACTCCTGTTTGACTTTACCGTTCATAGCAGCCTCCTGCAAAGCCATGAAAGCATTGAAATCTTCCAAGTCATACTGGGTAGTCAACAGATGCCGTAGTTGGTTTTCGGCTTCAACAGTCAGGTAGCTAGTTGCTAAAGCTTGTTGTACTACGTCACGAATTCGAGTCATTGTTGATGCCTCACACATACCACATTGATTTATTTGGTCTGACTCTGATGGGATATGCTGTAACTGCTATTACTAAACCTTCAAATCTTCAAAAACAAGTCATCTTTGACACTTGAATTTCCTTTAATTATTAATAGAAGCTTGCTATAACTAAGTTTGATAAGTTTAATACTGTGCTGTTGAAAAACATAGTAATTTGTGCAACTCAAATTTCCCACCAGAGAGTCCTGTTCGTTTGTATTGACAGAATTTTTCTGGATAAAGTTTCACGAAAACTTTATGCAATTTCATTGAATCATTAAATATACTGAAGCTAAAATTCCAAAATTGTTTTATTTGGACTTTTGGAAAGAATATTATTTAAGTAATATTATATACATATTTAAATTAGAGTAATTTAAGAAGTTAGGATGGATAATAGTAAAATTAACTCTAATTGGAGCGCAACGACTGGTGAGTAGCTTATTGCAAGGAGTAAACCTGTATTTAATTGGCATGATGGGTGCTGGGAAAACGACAGTGGGACAATTACTCGCAAAGCATCTAAGTTATAGGTTTTTAGATACTGATGGTGTAATTACCCAATCAGCAGGAAGATCAATCAATCAGCTTTTTGCTGAAGAAGGTGAAGCAGCATTTCGCCAGTTAGAAAGCGATGTATTGGCACAAGTGTGTACCTATACTCAGTTGACTGTAGCCACTGGAGGAGGCATTGTTTTAAAGCGAGAAAACTGGAGTTACCTACACCACGGTTTAGTTGTGTGGTTAGATGTAGCAGTGGAATTACTCTACACTCGCTTGGCAGAAGATACGACAAGACCATTATTACAAGATGCTGATCCCAAAGGCAAATTGCGATCGCTTCTCGAACAACGAACACCACTTTACTCTCAAGCAGATCTCAAAATCACGGTCAGAGAAGCAGAAACACCAGAAGAAATTGCTAACCGAGTCATAGAGGCAATTCCCAGCGTTCTGAAACCACAAGTTTCTCATTAAAAATCGAGCATCGCTACTGTCCAAATTCCAGCCTAGCCTGTTCAACCAAATCGGCTGTCACAACCTTTTTCTCAGATTGACGTGCTAAGGGTTTTAACCCACTCCCTACTCCCCATCTCTAAAATTAGTTTGATTGTGCCATATCGGAGCGCCAATAAAAAAGCCCTTGTCATTAAACAAGGGCAAGCAAAGCATTTGATTGTCAGTGATGAAAGACAATTTGCAACCTAGTCAATATCATCCATGAACATAACTGGTTCAGTCTCACGGTTGATTCCTCTTTCAAAACCACCAGCAGCAGCGCGGGCGCGACCAGCGTGCCATAGGTGACCAATCAGGAAGAAGAAACCTAATACGAAGTGAGATGTTGACAACCAAGCACGTGGAGATACGTAGTTGAAAGAGTTGATTTCAGTAGCCACACCACCTACAGAGTTCAAAGAACCCAAAGGAGCGTGGGTCATGTATTCAGCAGCACGTCGTGCTTGCCAGGGCTGAATATCATTCTTGACTTTATCTAAGTCAAGACCGTTAGGACCACGTAGAGGCTCTAACCAAGGGCCTTGGAAGTCCCAGAAGCGCATGGTTTCACCACCGAAGATGATTTCACCAGTGGGAGAACGCATTAGGTATTTACCCAGACCCGTGGGGCCTTGTGCAGAACCGACGTTAGCACCTAAGCGTTGGTCACGAATCAAGAAGGTCAAAGCTTGAGCTTGAGAAGCTTCAGGACCAGTGGGACCAAAGAATTCGCTGGGGTAAACGGTGTTGTTGTACCAAACCATTGTGGAGGCGATGAATCCCATTAAGGAAAGAGCGCCCAAGCTGTAGGAAAGGTAAGCTTCGCCAGACCAGATGAACGCACGACGCGCCCAAGCAAAAGGCTTGGTGAAGATGTGCCAAATACCACCAGAAATACACAGCAGGGCAACCCAGATGTGACCACCGATGACATCTTCCATGTTATTGACGCTGACAATCCAGCCGTCGCCACCGAAGGGAGACTTAATCAAATAACCGAAGATCACAGCCGGGTTTAATGTCGGGTTAGTAATTACACGAACATCACCGCCACCAGGAGCCCAGGTGTCATACACACCGCCAAAGAACATTGCCTTCAGCACCAATAGCAGCGCACCACATCCGAGGATGATTAGGTGGAAGCCGATGATGTTGGTCATCTTGTTCTTGTCTTTCCAGTCATAACCAAAGAAAGAAGAATATTCTTCTAAGGTTTCTGGGCCACGAACAGCATGATAGATACCGCCAAAGCCCAATACAGCTGAAGAAATTAGGTGAAGTACACCAACTACAAAGTAGGGGAAGGTGTCGATAACTTCACCACCAGCACCAACGCCCCATCCTAGAGTGGCGATGTGAGGAAGCAGGATTAAGCCCTGCTCGTACATGGGCTTTTCAGGAATGAAGTGAGCGACTTCAAATAAAGTCATCGCTCCCGCCCAGAATACAATCAAACCAGAATGGGCAACGTGAGCGCCCAGCAGTTTACCAGATAGATTGATTAAACGAGCGTTACCAGACCACCAAGCAAAGCCTGTGGATTCTTGGTCACGTCCGCCGCCTAATACAGATGGTCTATTAGAGAGCGTTACCACGCGGTAGAACCTCCTCTGGGAATACGTATTGTTGGTGAGGCTGATCTTGAGGAGCCATCCAAGCGCGGATACCCTCGTTCAGCAAAATGTTTTTGGTATAGAAAGTTTCAAACTCTGGATCTTCTGCTGCCCGTAATTCTTGGGAAACGAAG
>DASQZD010000082.1:0-177285 GCA_035638855.1 Nodularia sp. (in: cyanobacteria)
TCAAACGTGATGAGCTTGCTGGTCGAGTTTTTGAGGATGAATATGAATTAGCGCTCGCTATTATTGAGGGTATAGAAAATAGAGCCGTCCAAGGTCAGTACCAAGTTAAACGTTTTATCTTTAATTAGGTTGACCTACTTAGTGGCTTCAATCAGTACCAGCCAATTCTTTTCTACAAAGTGAACCACAACATCAGGCATTTTTCCGTGTGCTTCAACTGTCACACCCAAAGATATCAGAGATTGACTATCAAAATACCCCCATTTATCACCAGTGTCACCTATGTAAAGTAACTTCCCTCCTGGCGTGAATAAAGCACAAAAATCAGTGATAATTTTTTCAATAAGGATGTTCTGCCCTCCTGGTGACAAAGAAATAGTCTGTCCTGCATTCACTATAACGGGAATCCTTTGCATATAACGTTCCTGAGCATATCGACTCTTTAGTGTTTCCACTGTTGTCAGATAATTTATCAGGTTTTTACTCCAGTCATTTGTTTCATAGTTACGAAATAATTCTAATGCGCTCGGCTCAACTTGATAGACTGTTTTTGGGCTGTTTGTCGGTCTTGAAGGTTGATCCGGGTTACTCATGAGAAAGCCAGCTTCTAGAAACTGGTGAACAGTTTGACGACGAATTGTTTCACGGGTATTAGGTGCATAAGTTTTACTATAATTTTTAGCTATAAATTCCATTATCGGAGTGATGCCTAATAAAGGATTTGTGGCACGACTCCAAGGTATATTCACTTTGAGATCAAGTAAAGCCAGTAAGGTTAGTGCAGAACGCTCATTTTGTTGCGCTATGGGTAAACCTAGATCCCTGAGAACAGCTTTCGCTTCTTCTATTTTTTGCAGGAATGCGATATATTCAGGCGAATTGAGGTTATCCGACATCCTTCGCTACTCCTCTTTTACTTAAATTGTGGTTATTTCTGGCTGGGTTCTCCACCGCATCTATTCCCAGTTCTAGAGATAACTGTATGTATTGAGTTGGTTGATGGATCTTTTGTGATGAAATTTGTTGATTCCTCTCCAAATAATTTTTTACAGAGTGCGCCAAAGCCTTCGCTAATAAAGGAGGTACAGCATTACCAATCTGGTTAAACTGATTATTTTCAGAACCTTGAAATTGGAACCAATCTGGAAAACTTTGCAGCCGCGCACCTTCACGAACTGTCAGCCTTCTTCTACGTCCATCTGGTAAAAGTATTCGTAACATATCACCAGTTGGACTGGATAGATTTCTACAGGTTACTGTTCTTGCAGGGGTATCCAAACGAATATCTCTGGGGTTGATACATTTAGAAGCTATTTCATACTTTTTAATATATTCATCCATATTAGGAGTCAGAAATTTAGAATTAGCTGGTGCTAAATATGCTAATTGTTCCAAGGCTTCACCTGCAGTATAAGGTGAATAAAAATGTGTTTTTTCAGGCCACTGCCAACCGCCTTTGTGTGCAACACAAAACAGGCGTTCTCGTTTTTGAGGTACACCATAGTGGGCAGCATTTAAAATTTCCCATTCCACAATATAACCAATCTCTTTTAGAGCTAAAATAATTTCTTGAAAATATTTTTTATTACGAAATAGCATTCCCCGCACATTTTTAAATAAAGCTAGTTGAGGACGATAACGCTCAACAGCAGCAATGAAAGTCGGGAAGCCATCACGACTATCTTTTAAGCCTAATTGATGCCCACCGACACTAAAAGGTTGACAAGGGGGACCACCAATGATGACTGCTGCGCCTTCAACTAAATTAGATAATGGTGTTAAATTCACCTGATGACATACACCTAGCAGATTATGCTGATAAGTCGCGCAGGCATCTGCTAAAAGTTCGTAACCAATTGTTTGAAACCCTGTAGCTTCAAAGCCAAGGGCAAACCCACCACAACCACCAAATAAATCAATTAGTAAATGTTCACCATGATTATTTTTAGGTAGTTGTAGTTCTGTTTCAATGAAATTAAGGTAAGGCTGTCTAAATTTCAATCTTTAAACTTAAATCTAAAATAACCAGTATATATCACAATACGGTTCAGTTAAGGAACCAAACTCAATATCTAAGTAGGTTGGTTTGTTTGCGTCAGCGTTGCGGAGCAAATAAACTAGAGACGTTGCACTCAAGGTCTCTACAAAGATTCACCTATGGTTTCACCTCCCACAAACACACAAAGAAAACTTTAGATTGGTTTGTCGAGGTAGAATCAACTCGAAGAGCTTAATTTTAGGAGTAAACCCCTGTCTCTACAATTTATTTCCCTTCCCCCTTCTAGTTCTCAACCACCCGCAGGTTTAATTGTCTGCTTACATGGTTGGGGCGCTAATGCTGAAGATGCAGCATCTTTATCACCGTTTTTTAATTTACCTGATTACCAGTTTTTATTTCCCAATGCACCTTTTCCTTTTCCCAATTCCCCTACAGGTAGGGCTTGGTATGACCTGAGAAGCGAAAATATGTATGAAGGTTTGGCAGAAAGTCAGGAATTGTTAATAAATTGGTTGCAATCTTTGGAGAGTAGCACTGGTGTGCCGTTGTCGCGCACTATTTTGAGTGGATTTTCTCAAGGTGGGGCGATGACTTTGGATGTGGGGCTAAAATTGCCTCTAGCCGGATTAGTTGTGATGAGTGGATATTTGCATCCTGATATAGTCACAAGACCTAAAGGTGATTTTCCCCCGACTTTAATTATGCATGGTAGAGCCGATGAAGTTGTGCCACTGTCAGCGGCTTTAAAAATACGGTCAGCTACGGAGTCTCTGGGAATTGTGGCGGAATACCATGAATTTGATATGGGTCATGAAATTCGCCCAGAAATGTTAGATGTGCTACGCAATTTCGTTGTCAAGCTCATTGGCTAGTCTGAAGGACAAATGTTTTCCAAAATATGGTAAAAAAAATCCAAGTTTTTCGCAAATCTGCACCCTCTAATGAGTAAGATAGATTGGGTGGCAGCGTCAAGCACAACTCAAATCATGCTGGGTGAGAATTCTGCATAAGGGAGGGGTAAGGATTATGAAAACTTTAAGCATTTCCAAAAAAGATATTTCTGCTATGACTACGGCAGATGTGGAACAGTTGGCTAATCGTCTGGAAGTAGATAATTATAGCAATGCTTTTGAGGGTTTGAATGATTGGCATTTGTTGCGTGCGATCGCATTTCAACGTCCTGAGTTAGTTGAACCCTATATCTATCTCTTGGATTTAGAAGCCTACGACGAAGCATAACAATGGGAAAATTAGGAGTTAAGGGTTATTATTCCTAACTACTTACTCCTAAGTTTCCACTATGCTCAATCTTCAACCCCAAACCCCAAACCGAAAAAAAAGGGTGCTAATTGGTGTCGGTGGTGGTATCGCCGCTTACAAAGTTTGTGAATTAGTTTCCACGCTGTTTAAAACTGGGGTAGAAATTCGTGTTATTCTTACCCAGTCAGCACAACAATTTATTACGCCTTTAACTTTAGCTACCCTCTCTCGCCATTGTGCATACACAGATGATGATTTTTGGCAAGCAACTCACTCGCGTCCGTTGCATATTGAGTTGGGCGAATGGGCGGATTTGTTGGTAATTGCTCCTTTGACGGCGCATACATTAGCAAAGTTGGCTTGTGGTATGGCTGACAATTTACTCACAAATACGGTGCTGGCTTCTACTTGTCCGGTGTTGTTAGCACCAGCTATGAATACAGATATGTGGTTACAGTTAGCCGTGCAGCGCAATTGGCAACAACTGTTAACAGATAGCAGATATCATGGTATGAATACAGCGTCGGGGTTATTGGCTTGCGATCGCATCGGTGCGGGGAGAATGGCAGAACCACCGGAAATTTTGACTTATATCCAATCACTTTTACACACTGTCGGTCAACGAGATTTAAATAATCAGCGTGTATTAATTAGCGGTGGGGGAACCAGAGAATATCTTGATCCAGTGCGGTTTATTGGCAATCCGTCCACGGGGAAAATGGGACTAGCTTTAGCACAAGCTGCACTGCATCGAGGCGCAAATGTAACGCTGGTGCATACTCCAGCTACTTGGGATGTACCATTAGGAGTGCAAGCCATACCTGTGGTGAGTGCCGAAGATATGCAGCAGGTAATGCAGTCATATTTACATAACTCTGATGTAATTATTATGTCTGCGGCTGTGGCAGATGTCAAGCCTAAAGATTATAGTCTAGAGAAATTACCCAAGCGATCGCTTCCCCAGTCTTTACCCCTAGAACCAGTACCAGATATCATCGCCCAACTAGCACAACTCAAACAACCCCATCAGCTTTTAATTGGTTTTGCTGCACAGACAGGGGATATTATTACCCCAGCCATGGCCAAGTTGCAGAATAAGAATTTGGATATGATTGTTGCTAATCCCATCGATGCACCTGATAGTGGTTTTGGTAGTGACAATAATCAGGCGATATTTTTGGATAAACTAGGAAATCAAGTGGAAATTGCTTCTTGTTCTAAGTTGCAAATGGCTCATTATTTATTTGATTTTGTGGGTTTATCTCACGCAGAGGAGCCACTGCGGTCTTGGGGGTCTCCCCCATGAGCAAGTGGCGTGCGCAGAGACGCGGAGAGTGAGAGTTTGAGAGTTTCGATGTTTTGCTGGCTGTCAAGGATTAGGAGATAATATCTGTAATACCTGACTAATTCGGGCTTTGTTTTTCACAGCTAAGGGTTTGGAAATGTTTACGTTGTCAGAGATTCCCATTGTTGGGATAATTTTATTAATTGCTTTGGGTATTTTAGGTTGGGGCTTTTATCGCGCTAGACCTTTTGGGAAACTGGGAATCTTAGCCTGGTTACAGTCGGTGGTATTAATGACTCCCTGGCTACTGTTTTTTGGTCTGTTTGCAGCTGGTATTTACATTAATATACTTGGTATATTGATTTTAGTGGTGACTTCGGCTGGGTTGTATGTCTTTTTAGGCAGACAGTTACGCGCAGCTGGACAAGATGTAATTATTCAGCAAAGAGCAACCGAAAGGCTAGCGGCTAATTCTTCATCAGCAGAAAATACTCCGCAAGTTGTAGTAGCAGAACTGAAAATCGAAACAATACCAATTCCTGATGAAGATTTAAGCGCTATTAGAAGCATTTTCGGAATTGATACGTTTTTTAGTACAGAAACTATCTCCTATCAAGAAGGGGCGATTTTCAAAGGGAATATGCGGGGGGAACCAGAAGAAATTCACAACCGCCTAACGGCAAGTTTACAAGAAAAATTAGGTGATAAATATCGATTATTTTTAGTGGATAGCACAGATGGTAAACCTGTGGTGATTGTTTTACCTAGTCGGAATGATCCTCGTCCGATGTCATTACAGCAAAAATCTTTTGCGGTGATTCTATTAATAGCAACTATCGCCACTTGCTTAGAAACTGCGGGATTATTACTGAATTTTGATTTATTTACCAACCCAGAACGATATGCAGAGGCTTTACCCATAGCTACTGGGATATTCGCAATTTTGGCAACTCATGAAATTGGTCATTGGTTGCTAGCTCGTCGTCACCAAATCCGCCTCAGCTGGCCTTTCTTTTTACCGGCTGTGCAAATCGGTTCTTTTGGTGCAATTACTCGCTTTGAGTCTTTGTTACCCAATCGTAAGGTACTATTTGATATTGCTTTGGCAGGGCCAGCCGCAGGTGGTATCCTTTCTCTATTAATGTTAATCGTGGGTTTGCTACTTTCCCACCCTGGTAGTTTATTTCAATTACCCAATCAGTTTTTCCAAGGTTCAATTTTAGTCGGTAGCTTGGCGCGGGTTGTCTTGGGTTCTACTTTACAATCATCTGTTGTCAGTGTCCATCCTCTGGTAGTGATTGGTTGGCTAGGGTTAGTCATCAATGCTTTGAATTTAATGCCAGCCGGACAGTTAGATGGTGGTCGTATTATACAGGCAATTTATGGACGCAAAACCGCAGGAAGAGCAACTGCGGCGACTTTAATTATACTAGGGCTAATTTCTCTGGGTAATTCTCTGGCTATTTACTGGGCGCTGGTGATTTTCTTTTTACAACGAGATTTGGAACGCCCGACTTTAAATGAAATCAGCGAACCTGATGATGCTAGGGCTGCTTTAGCTCTATTGGCGCTGTTTTTAATGATTACTACTCTTTTACCTTTGACTCCGGGTGTGGCTGGAAGGTTGGGAATTGGCGGATGAGTAGGGGGCTGGGGGAAGCTTTGATATCTTGTTGAGTGAACTAAATTCTTTTTTTTAACGAACCGCCAAGTACGCCTTGGCGCTAGCCTCTCCCTTTGGGAGAAGTACGCCAAGTGAAGAAAGAGAAGGAAGGAATGCTTCAGTGAATTTTAGCCCTACTCCCCACTCCCTACTCCCCATTCCCCTCTCTACGGTTTCCAACCTGTGAGTACATTCGGATAAGCGGATGGTGTGGGGAATATGTTTTTTAAGCCTGTTTGACGCTGGAGGGGCTGTTCTTGGCTAAGATTCCACAGGGTTTCGTAGAAGAAGAAGGAAACTCCAGCAAATTTGCGATCGCGTACTATTTTTACTTGTGTTTGAATTTGTTTTATGGGTACTGTGCGATTCTTCAACCCGGATAAAATACCGATACTCACAGGAATATGGCTACGGGCGGCTGTGACTTCTGGATACTCTAGTTCTTTGGTAAATGCGTTCACATCATCCCGATATATCTGCAATACTAAATCTTCTACCAGTCCCATTCTTTCCCATCTCTGCCAATCAGCTAGATAATTTTTGTAGGAGAAACTTTGAGGGTTAGGCGCGACGGAAACAATACAATCTTTTTGATTGGCTTTGATGGCTGTAAATACTCGCTTCATGAAGTCGGTAATTTTGTTGGCTCTCCATCTCACCCATTCGGGATTTTGGGAATTTTGTGGGGGTGCTTGTCCACGGTGTTCTTTTTTGTATAAGGCTACTGTATAGGCATCGTAGCCCAATTCTGATGGTAAGCCGAAATGGTCATCAAATTGAATGCCGTCAATGTCGTAGTTGCTGACGATTTCAACGATTAAATCTTGAATAAATGTCTGCACTTCTGGGTTAAAGGGATTCAACCAAACCCGTTCATCTATGCCTTCTTTGACAATTTTACTGCCATCGCGGCGACTGGTGAGCCATTGGGGACGATTTTTCGCTAAAAGGGAATCGGCCGGAGCCATGAAGCCAAATTCAAACCAGGGAATCACTTTTAACCCTTTTTGATGTCCCTCGGTGACAATTTCTTTGAGCATATCTCGCCCTTGTAGTCCGGGTTCGGGATCGAGCGATCGCCCAATGACTTTAGCTGCTACTTGACTAGGATATAATGTATATCCCCAATTCCACACTACCGGATAAACTGTATTAAAGTTTAATTCATTCAGCCATTGCAAGGCATTCTTGAGGCGATCGCGTTCAAATAGTACGTTACTATCAATATTTGTTAACCACACGCCTCTTAATTCTGCCTTTGGTGTAGTTTGAGCGTTCAGGGGAAAGGATAGCATTACTGTAGCAATCATGCTCAAGGCAACTATGACAGTAAACAACGCCTGCTTTTGACGGTGAAAAAATTTCCCCCCCATCAACTCCACGCACCACTGGATCAATTTTTTCATAACTTGCTATAGATAGACTAAAACATACTTCATGACTAGTATATTTAGACATAAGTTGCGTTATTTTCTGCAAGTTAAAATACTGCCTAAGTTTTTGTAAATTTTTGTAATATCTGCTTGAGTTCTGATCACCCAGTCAATGGAGTTGAAAGCATAGCTTGATCAGCGCGATCGCTCTGTATAATTGCTGTAAAAATTAAGGAACAAATAATCAGAACAATAGCGTCTATCTAAATACTAATAAGTATTGGTGCATTGTTATGAAAATTAACCTGAAAAAGTATTCTATTACCTATCAAGCCAGGATAATTACCGCTTTGATTTTGACTGGCATTTTATCTGTAATTGGAGGGGTGACAATCATCGAAAGTTCCACTGCTGGTTCTCCAAACTTCACACCAGAAATGACTAATGAAGTATTAGCAAGAAATCACCAAAACCGCTTACCACGTCCAGTGGCTAATGCGGTATTGCGAGATTTAGCCAGTCGAGAGGGAATTTCAGCTAAAGAACTAAAAATTATTGATTATCGTCAACAAAATTGGAAGAATGGTTGCTTGGAATTGGCACAACCTAATGAAATTTGCACCCAAGCGTTAGTTCCTGGTTGGCGAGTTGTAGTATCTAATAATAGACAAAAATGGATATATCACACCAATCGCAACGGGCGTTCTTTACGTTTAGCTTCAACAAATACGCCCACTAATAACCAACCAAAAAATCTACCTGAAGCTGTAAAAAATGCGGTTTTGCAAGCCGCCTCTCAACGTTTACAACTACCAACTTCTCGACTAAAGATCATGGATGCTCAAGCACAAACTTGGTCTGATGGCTGTTTTAACTTAGGTGGTGCTAATGAACTTTGTCTCCAAGCTTTAGTTGAAGGTTGGCGAGTCACGGTTGGTGCTGGTGAACAAACTTTGGTGTATCACACTAATCAAACTGGTTCTGCAATCAGGCTGAATGAACAAGCTAGCAACATCTCTAACAACCAATTACCCAAAGAAATTAGCGATGCAGTTTTACTAGCTGCTTCTCAACGTTTACAACTACCAACTTCTCGACTAAGCATCATTCAAACTCAACAGCAGAATTGGAGCGGGGGCTGTTTGGAATTGGCTAATCCTGATGAAGGCTGTACTCGAAATATAGTACCGGGTTGGCGAGTGGTTGTTGGTGCGGCTAATCAAACTTTGGTGTATCACACTAATCAAACTGGTTCTGCAATCAGGCTGAATCAAAAAGCTAGCAATATCGCTAATAACCAATTACCCAAACAAATTAGCGATGCAGTTTTAAGGGATGCATCCAACCGAGCCAGAAGCAAGATTGCGGTGAGTCCTCAAAATATCACTCAAGCAGAAAAAGTAGTTTGGAGTAACGGCTGTTTGGATTTAGTTGGTGAGATTTGCACCTTTGCACAAGTTCCAGGCTGGCGGGTGACTGTAGCGATCGCTCAAGAAAAATTTGTCTATCACACTGATGAAAATTCTGTGGTTAAGTTTAACCCAGCCGCTAGTCAGGTTGCTGGTAATGCTGGAAATGTCGGTGCTATAGCCATTCCTGCTGGTGAATTACCTCTACCTTTGGATCAAGGTATGGTGTTTCGGCAAATCTCCAGTGGTGGCTTGTTGGGGAAAACCTACCAAACTATTTTACTTAATGATGGGCTTTTGATGCGCGTGCGGATTGGCGATGCTAACGATTCTGAGCGTAGCGTGTGGCGAATTTCTAGCCAACAAGTACGACAGTTTCAGCAATTGTTAGAACGTTCTAAATTTACGAACCTCAGCTACCCAGCACCCAGAGGTGCGGCGGATTACATTACCTACACTCTCACCAGTCGAGATGGTACAGTCCAGTACAACGATGTTTCTCAAAATAATCTGCCGCAGAACTTCCGTGAAGTAGTTAATACCTGGAATCGGATTGTTACCAACGCCCAAAGATAATCGAATATCTCCGACAAAGAATGTAGAGACAATTCATGAGCCGATAGCTTGCGTGGTATAGCCATAGGCTTCCCAAAGCCTATTGTCTCTACAAGGGTTCACCGAAGATGCAGATTGGAATTGGATCGCTGTGTAATAAAAAGAACTAAGAACAAGTTAAAACTACACTTTGTCAATCGGAATATAGTTGTATTTTGGGAAAATTGATGCTAATATATTTTTTAGATTAGATAATATAAATAAAATACTTCCAAAGATAGATGAGTCATCAAAGCGATCGCTCACACCATAGTTGGGTTCAATGTCAGAATCCCACACATCCAGATTTAAAACTGCAACAACAGCGACAGAAAGAGCCGATGTTTTATTATTTTGCTTATGGCTCTTGTATGTGTCCGGTAGATTTAAAGCGATCGCTTGGTGAAAGCACTCATTCATATATTATCGGCCCAGCAATTTTAAAGAATTATCGCTTAGGGTTCTATTCCTATTCTCCAACTCGCCACTGTGGGGTTTTGGATGTGTTACCAGATCCCAACGCCAGCGTCAAAGGTGTACTGTATCAACTACCCTGGCGATTGAGTGCATATTTGGATAAACGCGAAGGTGTTTCCGAAAGTTTCTATCGCCGGGAAGCAGTAGATATTCATTGCCAAAATCAGGTATACACAAACGCGCGTACTTATATAGTAGTTAACAAGCTCACAGAAGAACTAGCGCCTAATGACTGGTATTTTAATGTTGTCCTCCGGGGTGCTGTTACCTGCGGACTACCAGAAGAATATTGCTGGAACTTGTTTGATCATATGTACAAATTACAACAGCGTCATCAAGAACAGCAAATTATGCGAACACCTGAGAAACCGCTATTACAACTCAGCCCTAGCTTGAAAAGTCAAAAGTAGTGCATACGCATAAATATTGTGGGGTGGGCTACTGGTCTCCCCACAACAGGCAAGATGCCTGTTCCACAAGAGAAACATAATCCAACATTTTAGGCTTGTCAGTCCAGTAGGTTGGGTTAAGCGTAGCGCAACCCAACAAAGCAACGCAAATGTTGAGCTTCTTCCCTCAACCCAACCTACTTTTCTCACGGTGGAGAGGAGGGGAAACAGAGGCTAATAAAAAAACCTCAAACCGATTTTGGCTTGAGGTTTTTGAGATGATGACCTTTTTTAGTTCCAGTATTTAGGACGTGAAAAAGTCTAATCGAGATTATTTAGTAACGGCTGCGGAAATTACCGCCACCACCACTGCGATTACCACTACCAGAAGGACCTCTGTCTTCTCTGGGCTTGGCCTTATTCACTTTCAAGTCGCGTCCCATCCATTCAGCACCATCAAGAGCTTCGATAGCTGCTGTTTCTTCGTCATCTGTACCCATTTCTACAAAGCCAAAACCGCGCAGTTGTCCTGTTTCACGGTTAGTAGGTAGCTGTACGCGCTTTACAGAACCATATTCTGCAAACACAGCACTAAGAGTGTCTTGTGTAACTTCGTAAGATAGGTTGCCTACGTAAACTGACATAGATTTTCTCCAAAATCGTAAGAGTGTAGAGATTTCGATTTCGGGGAAAAGTCTGTAAATACCAAAAGGAAGTAGCCTGTCAATAATAAAAACAAAAGCTGATCGCCGAATAAATTCTCACTCTCTCACCATGACACAAACTTCCAGGATTGGGGGGCGAATTGATCCAGATTGTTATGAAAAGTCACACAAGCAATTCATAATTAAGTATGACATATCTGGCGATCGCACGATAAATTTTTTTAGCAAATTTCAACAGCAGCCAAGAACTAACAAGCTACGACATCAAGGATCTTCTCCTAGACTCTAACTCTGTGATCTCTGCGCCTCTGCGGTTCGTTCCCTGCGTCAAAATAACCAGTAAATTAGAATTAGGGACTAAAAAAAGAAACTGATGAACCCCATCGCCTCTTCTCTTGCATCTATCATCGAAGAAAATGCCATTTATCCTTGGGAAAACCTGGAACACAGCCAGCAAAAACAGATTCAACAGGCGATCGCATCGGCAAAACCTCCCCATTGTATCGTCTATCCCCGCACCCAAGCCCAACTAGCAGCCGTCATCGCCGAGGCGCACCGTCAAAACTGGCGCGTCCTCCCCTGTGGAAAAAGCAGTAAAATCAACTGGGGTGGTTTAGTCAAAAGCGCTGATATCGTAGTCAGTACAGAACGCATCAATCAACTAATCCAACACGCCGTAGGTGATTTAACCGTCACAGTAGAAGCCGGGATGCAGTTTTCCCATCTCCAGGCAATTTTAGCCAAATCGCGGCAATTTCTCGCCCTTGACCCCAGCAAACCAGATTCAGCCACTATTGGCGGTATTGTCGCCACATCTGATACCAATTCCCTCAGACAACGTTATGGTAGTGTCCGCGACCAGCTACTAGGTATTACCTTTGTCCGCGCTGATGGACAAATTGCCAAGGCGGGAGGGCGCGTTGTCAAAAATGTTGCCGGATACGATTTGATGAAGTTATTCACTGGTTCTTACAGCACACTAGGAGTAATTAGTCAAATAACTTTTCGCGTTTATCCACTAGCCGAAATATCTGGGACAGTGGTGTTAACTGGTACAGCAGAAGCTATATCCCAAGCTGCAAATACTCTCCGCAGTTCAGCGTTAACACCAACTCAGGCTGATTTGCTCTCCACTCAACTCGTTTCTAAGTTAGGCTGGAATCAGGGGTTAGGATTAATTGCACGTTTCCAAAGTATTACTGAGAGTGTTAAGGAACAGTCAAATCGATTGTTGGCAGTGGGGGAAAAGTTGGGTTTAGATGGGACAATTTATGTGAACGAAGATGAAGGCTCTGTATGGCAAAGATTGCGAGAACTCATGGATGATGCCGTGAAGGAGTCTGCAATTACCTGCAAAATAGGAGTGTTACCTACTGCGGCTGTGGAGGTTTTGAATGAGGCGGAAATGGGTTTGATTCACCTGGCTAGTGGTTTGGGGTGGTTGCAATTTGAGAATGAAAATCAGGTTTTAAAAATGCGTCAGCAGTGTGAAATTAATAGAGGTTTTTTGAGTATTTTAACAGCACCAAATACGGTTAAGGAATCAATGGATGTTTGGGGTTATGCTGGCAATTCTTTACAGGTGATGCGCCAAATTAAGGCTCAGTTTGATAGTAAGAATATTTTAAGTCCTGGTCGCTTTGTGGGTGGGATTTGATTTAACGAACCGCCAAGTCGCCAAGGTCGCCAAGAAAGAGGGGAAGAGGATAAAATGCAAGTTTCTGATAATTCTGTGAATGATACTGCTAAGATTAAGAATTTAAAGGGTTTTGATGTTAGTCATCCACCTGATCCGAAGTTGATTGATAGTTGTGTACATTGTGGGTTTTGTCTGGCTACTTGTCCGAGTTATCGGGTGATTGGTAAGGAGATGGATTCTCCTAGGGGACGCATCTATTTAATGGATGCTATTAATAAGGGTGAGATTGCTCTGAATACCGCAACTGTAGAACATTTTGATTCTTGTTTGGGTTGTCTGGCTTGTGTGAGTACTTGTCCTTCTGGTGTGCAGTATGACAAGTTAATTTCTGCTACTCGTCACCAAGTTGAACGCAATTATTCCCGCAGTTTACCAGATAAGTTGATTCGACAACTGATATTTTCTTTGTTTCCTAATCCTGATTTATTACGCTTGTTTCTGTTTCCTTTGCTGGTTTATCAAAAATTAGGTTTACCAAAGTTGGTGCGGGCTACAGGGTTACTTAAAAAAGTATCTCCCCGTTTGGCTGCAATGGAATCAATTTTGCCCACAATTACTTTCAAATCTTTTCAAGATAATTTACCGGATGTTATTCCCGCCCAAGGTGAGAAGCGTTACCGAGTTGGGGTAATTTTGGGATGTGTGCAAAGGCTGTTTTTCTCGCCTATCAATGAAGCAACTGTACGGGTTTTAACGGCTAATGGTTGCGAAGTTGTAATTCCAAAATCTCAAGGTTGTTGTGCGGCGCTTCCTGAACACCAAGGACAAACGGAACAGGCGAAGGCTTTAGCTAGACAGATGATTGATAGTTTTGCTAATACCGATGTAGATTTTGTGATTATCAATGCGGCTGGTTGCGGTCATACGTTAAAAGAATACGGTCACATTTTACAAGATGACCCAGAATATAAAGAAAAGGCTCAGGCGTTTGCTGCTAAGGTTAAAGATGCTCAAGAGTTTTTAGTAAATGTGGGAATGACAGCTAAACTATCACCGTTATCTGATAAACCTTTAAATTTAGTTTATCAAGATGCTTGTCATTTATTACATGGACAAAAGATTAGTGTCCAACCGCGTCAGATGTTACGACAAATTCCCGGAGTAAAGTTAAGCGAACCCATAGATGCAGCTTTGTGTTGTGGTAGTGCGGGTGTTTATAATATGCTGCAACCAGAAGTTGCTGAGGAATTAGGACAGCAAAAGGTGCAGAATTTGTTAAATACTGGTGCAGAGTTAATTGCTTCTGCTAATCCCGGTTGTACGTTGCAAATTACCAAACATCTGCAATTGCAAGGTAAAACAATTTCCGTGATGCACCCAATGGAGTTATTAGATTATTCAATTCGGGGCGTGAAGTTGAACTGAGTAAGATATACAAGGGCGGGCAAGATGTCCGCCCCACAAGATTTATCATATTAAAATGTGTACTTCATTTACTAACAAAGTGCTGTAAATCTTAAACCCACAACCTATAGAGTAGGTTGGGTTGAGGCTTTGTGAAACCCAACATTTTTGCTGGCGTTGGGTTGCGCGTTGTTTAACGCAAGCTACTGGAACCAGAATAATACGAAAAATCATAATTTGAAATGAGTAGAAGGCGGGCAAGATGCCCACCCCACACAATTTATCCTAAACCCAAAAGCTGAGAAATCAAGGGCAAAAGTTTACTACATTCCTCAACTAATTTAGTCGCACTGGGTAAACTTGCAACTGTCCCCTTCAAAATCTTCACGGCCGTTTTCGCCGCCTTTTGCATCGCCCCCTCTTGAGGATTTTTCCCCGCTTCCGCTAAAGTCTTCACCTGTTCTAACGCCTCAGCTTTATCTTCTTCAGGTAAATCTTTCTCAGCCTCAATTGCTGCTTGCAATTGCGCCAACAATTCCTTAACTTCGGGCTTATCGGGTTCAGGTGAACTTGGTAATTCATTAATAGTATTTGTCACCGTACCACTAATTTCACCTAAATTAATTTGTCCGCTATTATTGAAAGTTCCGCTATTTTCAAATTTACGGCTGTAATCATTACTGTTAGTCATATTTTTGTTTTCTAATTTATTGTCAACTTTAACATTAATTTGCTTATTTGCTAACAAACTCACAATCTCTTTCATATCCGCACTTTGTTGGCGATAGATGACTATCTCATTATCTTTAGCCTGTAATTGTGCTTTATATTTTTCCTCTACAGCTTGCAGTGCTAATTGATAATTTTGTGTAAAATCACTATGAATCTTTTCTTTATCAGCACCGTCAGACACCTTAACTCTAATAACAAAAACACCATCTTTATTTTCAATACGTTGAAGATATAATTCTGCATCCTTATTTTCGTCTCGCAGAATTTGAAAAGCATTAACAAAAGCCTTCCAATCAATGCCATCACGGAAAATCAAATCAACGGTATTTAAAACCTCTTCAAACAGCTTAGTAAATTCTCCCGGTTGAAATTCGCCACTACTGGGACGGCGTTCGCGGTCATCGGTTCCTAACTTTGGATATTCTAGAAGATAGACAAAGCGACAATCAACATTATTTAATTGAGTTGAACTGTCAATATTCCATGCTTCTATACAAGCACCAGTCATTTGGGCATCAGTAAAATCAGCATACACAGCTTGAGTAATAGTTAGGTTTGCCCATTCTAAACAAGCTCCCTCGAAAGTTGCGACAATAATATCAGCACCTTTGAGATTTGCGTTGCTCAGATCAGCACCTTTGAGATTTGCACCTCTTAAGTTAGCAGCAGCATAGGATTTTCCCCTTCCGTTGCAAGTAACAAGCAAGTCTAGAACAGCGCGGTTAGCCAATATAGTGCCGTCTACTCTGGCAAATTCGAGTTTTTTGGCTTCATAAAAACGAGTACGTTTTAGGTCTGCTTTTCTAAAGTCTGTGTTTTGGAGAATTGCACCAGTAAAATCAGCATTAATCAAATTAGCACCATGAAAACTTGTGCCTCCGGTAGCAGCAAAGATATTAGCAAACGAGTTGAGCCAATCATCTTTGTCATGTTTACCTTGAATCCTCCACCCAATAAAAATACTAAATAATATTAAGACCAAGGCAAAGACTAAAGCAAAGGCAAAGACTAAACCTCTTGATGATGTTCTGGTCCTAAGAAAGGTTCCAGGAAAGGCAACAGCGACCGTAAGGACTATGAGGCTGGTAATGACCAGAGTAACAGCCAGAGACTTTAAACCTGTTGTAATACCCTTGCGAACAGTAACAATACAAAAAACTCCTACAAGAATCAGGTAGACTGAACCCATTAATACGCTTCCAGGGTATTTGGTGTCAAATATAGATGATGCTACTGATAAACCAAAGCTGACTAAGTAAATCCCTGCTAGTGCTAAAAGCACTAATGTAACTATCAGCAATAAAATTACCCAACGTCGCTGTAGTCCGGCTTTAGCACCAGTGAAATCCGCACCTTTAAGAATCGCATCGGTAAAATTTGCCCCGCGAATATCCGCCTTGCTAAAATTTGCACCTTCCAGGTTTTGACCTTTAAAAGAGCGACCACGGAGATTCTGACCAGCGTAGTCTGGCAGCATTATCGCGTCAGTATGAGGTTATTACTGAGATTATATACAAATTTGCTCTTTAATATTCTAAATTTTGTGCATATTTGCTGAAATCAACCAGATCCCCGACTTCTTTAAGCTGGGGATCTTTTCTTGTGGTGCGGGCATCTTGCCCGCTACGCTACGGAAAAACCGGGTTATTGGAGATAAAAACCCGGTTTTTTAACGTCTTATTTAATCTGGAATTGGTGTTTGAGGATGATTAAACAGACTTCTTTGGGCTTTCTCCTGTTTCCTATTTAATCCTATCTGCGACGATTCCAGGGGCCAAAGATAGCAAATGTAACACCAGGAGATTGAATGTTTACAAACAGTGTTCTACCGTCAGCAGAGAAGCAAGCACCAGCAAACTCACTGTTGTTGAAGTTGTTAAACCCAAACTGATAGACTTCACCCTTGCCGTTAACGCCTACAATATATTGCACTCCACCACCATCTTCGCAGAGGAAGAGGTCGCCCCAAGGAGCAACGGTAATATTGTCAGGATCATCAAGAAATTGTCCAGTTGGAGAAGCTTCCACAACTAGAGTTAATTCTTCTCTAGCAGGGTCATAAGCCCAAACTTGACCATTACCTACAGCGTTGCTGGCAGCAGAGACTGGAGGACCAGCCTGAGAAGCAACAAAGTATACCAAGTCATTACCATACCAAGCTCCCTCACCTCGGTTGAAAATGGCTGCACCCAAGTTTTGTGCTTGGTAGCGAACACCAAGGCGATTGGTTGTACTTTCGGTGTCTGGGTCGGGGTTAGGAATTTGCACCCACTCTACTGGTAATGTTTGACCAACCTTGATACGTCCTAGTTGACCACCTATGTTAGGATTATTGGTAGTATTCAAGGCAAAGTTGTTCATACCTCTCACCTTCAAGGCATAGAGAGTACCACCTTGAGCCAAATCACCGGGTTTGGTAGGCTTGGCATTAGGTACAAACCGATAGAAACAGCTATCACCACGGTCTTCGGTTTCGTAGACATAGCCAGTTCTGGGGTCTACAGCGACAGCTTCATGACTGAAGCGTCCCATGTCTTTGAGGGCAACTGGGGTAACTAAACCACTATTGGGGTCAGCTATAACTTCAAAGTTGTAACCATGTCTGATGGTTTCAGTCCCAGAAATACTTGTGGAGAAGGTTTCTTCGCAGGTAATCCATGTGCGCCAGGGTGTAGGACCTCCAGCACAGTTACGAATAGTTCCAGCCAAGGAGTTAAAGTGCTTGATGAGTCTGCGGTCTGCGCCCACTACCAGTGTGCTGGTTCCACCTTGAGCGCCTGTAGAGTATCTGATGTTGCCTCGAACCGGATTATTGGAGGAAGTACCTAATTCATGGTTACGAACCAGAATTGTGGTGTTGTTGGCTCCGGGAAATGCCGCCATACCGTCGTGTCCTTGGGGTACGGTGAAACCGTCATCCATTTGCTGACCAGTAATTGAGAATGCGGTGTAGTTAAATCCGCGAGGCAATTTTAAAATGGGTCTTCCGCTCAAGTCAGCAGGAAGTTCAGCAGTGTTTAAAGGCAGCTTTTCCTCTAGTAGACCATAGCCAGTACTTAGGGGCATTTCACCACGGGCAACTTTTGCATAAAAGGCTTCTAGTGGTGACAGCATTGTCACGGTGGCTGCACTTGTGCCAGCTAAGGTTAAAAATTTACGTCTTGAGACTTCCATTGTGTTGCTCCTCGGCTCTTTACGTGAATATGCGATCGCACGATAAGAGATTATTCGAGGAACATTAATATTGGATAATGATTGGTTTAATTTTGGGTTAGTGAAATCCCTGATGGAATTTTTCTCTGGTTATCCAGCCAGTTTTTCCGTGGGCGCGCCAATCAAATAACACTACGGCGTATCCTTGAGGCTATGCTTTACGCCCTATTACTCTCAAAAACAATTCTTGATTGAGATCACCTGTAATGCCATAAATAGCAACAATGGTAGTATGAGCATTTTTTGGTATAGCAACCTAACTAAAAATTGGCACACCCTATCCACTAATAAAAACTGTTTTATGATAAAGCGGCTCTGAATGTGGAGTCCTTTGTTCTCAATTAAGCTCTCCCCACAAAGCAGTATAAACAGTCATTGGCACACCATTTTTGAGAAACCGAGGCGGATTGTAGGCAGAATAACACAACAGAGATGGGATTTAGAGTACCTTAGTTTTGGTTCCACATCCTTTAGTTTTAAACTTTATGCTAGATTTGAATGTTTTTTATAATCAAGATAGAAATCTTTGTATCTATCCAAGGTTCTTATTTATCCTTAATTAAGTAGTAATAATTTTTTAAATAATGCCCAGGATTCTTGTTATAGACGATGACGCGGCAATTTCAGAACTCGTTGCCGTGAATTTGGAAATGGCTGGCTACGATGTCAGTCAAGCTGAAGATGGTATCAAAGGTCAGGCGCTGGCGCTTCAGCTACAACCTGATTTGATTATGCTTGATCTGATGTTACCCAGAGTAGACGGTTTTACAGTTTGCCAACGCCTACGGCGGGATGACCGCACAGCCGAAATTCCCGTGTTGATGCTCACCGCTTTAAGCCAAACTCAGAATAAAGTCGAAGGTTTCAATGCTGGTGCTGATGATTACCTGACTAAGCCTTTTGAAGTTGAAGAGCTGTTAGCACGGGTGCGGGCTTTATTGCGGCGGACTGACCGCATCCCCCAAGCTGCAAAACACAGTGAAATTCTCAACTATGGGAATTTAACCCTGGTTCCAGAACGATTTGAGGCTATATGGTTCAATCAAACTGTAAAATTGACTCATCTGGAATTTGAGCTACTCCACTGTTTACTGCAACGCCACGGTCAGACAGTTTCCCCCAGCGAAATCCTGCGAGAAGTTTGGGGCTATGATCCAGATGATGACATTGAAACCATTCGAGTGCATATCCGCCACTTGAGAACTAAACTCGAACCAGACCCCCGTCACCCCCGCTATATCAAAACAGTCTATGGTGCGGGATATTGTTTAGAATTGCCTAGCTTACCTCAATCAAGTGAGGGGGCTTCAGCATCATCATCATCAGTGGTTGAGTGAAATTTATTCGGGATTTGAGATATCTTTAAGGTCATCTAGCCTTTTCTACGAAAAACTGTCCTCGGCTCATTTTCGCATCTGTACTTGGATTCGCTACGTACCCTAGGGGAAGGCCTCTACTCTACGAGAAGCCGCCCTCCAGAGTACAGTGCGTTAGTGTTTTCGGTGAACCTTTGTAGGGACGTTGTATGTAACGTCTCTACATTCTTTGTCACGAGATGTCTAATGGGTATCTCTACTCAGATGCTTCAACAATGCTATAAATGTGCATTCCCAAACGAGGCGCGGTTGGGCGTAACAAAGTAAGGATTTACGCGCTTGTTCTAGGTTGTGAATAATTTCTGGTTGATGCAACTGTTGCCAGTAGGATTGTTGGAGATAATCGACTAACCATAGTTGTGCTTCTGTATCTAGTTCTTGAGCAATTTTCTTGCCTAACTCTAAGGCGTGGCGGTAGGATGAAGGCACTTTTTTGACTTCTTGGAGTAAGGTTTGAGGAATTATTTGTAATTGTTCATAGGATGCGATCGCACTTCCTGGACTACCAGCAGCTATACTCAACACTGCCTGATGGTGCAAAATTTCCTCATGTCCTGTTTGGGTGAGTACCTGAGTTAACGACTGTGTATCTAAGCGATAAAAAGGAATACGTTGACAGCGTGAGACTAAGGTCGGCAAAACTGACTCAGGGGATGGTGCAATCAAAATCAACGTGGCCTGTCCTGGTTCTTCCAAGGTTTTCAGCAAAGCATTAGCGGCTGATTCCGCCATTGTTTCGGCTGACTCCATAACTACCACATTTCTCGGTGCTTCCAAGGGGGGACGGCCAAGAAATTCAGTAATTTCCCGTATCTGGTCTAGTCTAATGATTGGCGGTGCTTTACGCTTGAGTTTTTTTTCGGCGGCTTCTGCGACTGTGAGTCGTTTTCCCTCGTGTTGGTAGGTCGGCTGCACCCACCACAAATCAGGATGATTTCCTTGACGCAAACGACTTTGTAAGGAATCAATATTCCGCGTCTGGGTGGAAAATAATAATTCTACAAAACACCGTGCGGCTAAAGTTTTGCCCACTCCATCTATGCCCACAAATAGATAAGCTGGAGCGACTCGGTTTTGTTTGACAGCCTGAGTCAGTAATTCTATGGCTTGTGGCTGCCCTAAAAGTGGGGAAAATGGGTCATTGGTCATTAGATTAATAAAAATTAATGTTGAAGAAAAATGGTCTATTTAAGTATTAATACGTTGTTATATAGCGTTTTCGGTTGAATAAAATACAAAAACCCCACCCCCAACCCCCTCCCCGCAAGCGAGGAGGGGACTATGATGTAATTCATTCAAGTGCATACCGCTATAAAATAAGTTAGTATTAAGCAATACTGCCTCGTTTTCTGGCTTCTTTGTAAGAAGTTCCCACATTTTTCAAGCCTGCTTTTATCATTTGTCTTTCTAACAGGGCGAAGAAACGAGTTCTATCGCCACCTCTTACCACTGCTTGATTATGGGCTTCTGCGATCGCTACTGGGTAGCCATAGCCTTTGTGTACCTGTGCCAGCATTAACCCCAGGGCTTGGTTTAACATGGATGTATTTTCCGCTACCCATGCCGGAACTTCGATGCGCGCAATTTCACTACCTACGTGGACATGGCAAAAGTAAATCATTTGCTCTCCATAGAGTTCTAAAATCCGGTTATTGCTACGCCACAGTGGTCCCCGTTGTCCTGGTTGCAGTTTGGCTCCCCACAGGGTAGTGTCTCGCAAAGTGTCAAAAAGTTTACAAGGTACTTTTTCTAGTTGGTCTGGGCAATAACTTTTACAATCGGGGGCGGGATGGGGACAAGCTAACAACCGTAAGAAGTTGGTACAATCGATATTGCGAGAGGCACTCAGATAGCCCATGATCGGAATTTCAGCCTGATGCATCTGTTGCCAAGCTTCCAGGATTGGGGGTAATATGCGATCGCGTGCATCCATCGGCAACTGTTCCAAAAACCAGTAAATTAAGGAACCATCCACCATTGCTAGAGCCGGGGCTTCCCCTTTCGACGCACAAGCCAATTCTGCCAAAACTGTGGTTTCTGAAGCAGTACGACGATAACCCATCCATTCTTCTGTTTTTATTCCCCATTGGCGAGATATATATAAGTCTTCTGGGCGATAAAATACCTCTGGTATACTATCAAGTAATGGTTGGCGATTTTGTCCGTAGTGTAAAACAACTCTGCCAATATTTAAAAGATAACAATAAGCAATTTCATGATGGTTGGGTGCAATTTGGGAACCATCGGTGGCGATGACTGTATGCACTTTTGGCGGGACGGGGATATCAATGCAGGTTTCTAGTGGCTCAATGGGTGTAGCATTAGCAAAGATAATGCGATCGCGCCATTTTTCCTGACGATCAATTAAATCTTCTTGGCATTCATAAGCATTTTTTAAATGTTGTTGGGCTAATTCTAATCGCTGGCGACTGGCGGTAGCTTCTAAGTTAAGATGATCACTTAAACCCTGCATTTGTCGCGCCAATTTTGTCAGATCAAGCATAATTAAATTCCTTAGTTTATTGTTAATTTTGGCTGTACATTAGTTGGAAATAATAAAATATTCAATTTGTAGAATTAATACACGATAAATTTTATAGATAATGGTGGGTTACGCTGTCGCTAACCCACCCTACGTTCTTTGTGGGAGATGTCTAATATGTTGCAGATTTATGTGGGTGAAATTATTGCCACCCTGGGAAATCTTTAGTAAACTGAGGTATGGTTAATACATGAATTCGTGGATCATCTTGGGCAGCTTTTCTTTCTGTTTGCGTATTATAGCCCCAGTCTGCTAAAAACAGTTTCACATTTTCCAGGTCGGTTTGCTGTTGAACTAACTGCAATGTTTTGATTCTGTCTTCTACAAACCACAGACTAACTGGTTTTTTCTCAGCTTTGTGAATTAATTCTCGCAGAATTTCGTATTTCGGGCGCTTGACTTCTTTGCCGAAAATCGCTCCTGGTGGTAAATTTACGCCTTCTCTTTGTAATAACTGCTGTACGAAGCGCCCTTCTTTGGTGGTGACAATGTATAGTTTTGTTTCACTCTCAATGGTGAGTTTAATTTTTTCGACTACACCCGGATAAAATCTATGCAGACTTAGCCAACCGTCTAAATCTGTGGTAATCCATTCATCCCGTAAATTGTCTAGTTCTGCACTAATTTTTTGGGACTGGAGGTTATGGTCTAATAAAATTTGTGGTGTAATAGTCGTCCACTCGTGAAGAATGCTTGACTCAGAAATTTTATCTACCAAGGCTTTGATTAATACCGGCATTTCCCAACCCGTTTCAATTACAGGTCTGAGGCGATAAAATCTTAAGGCTAAATCATCTGCTGGTGTATTGTCTACGGGCGACCAAATTTGACAGTAGGTACGCCAGGCGACTTCAAAATATTCTATTAGTCCATCGCAAATTACTCCATCAAAGTCTAAAGCTAAAATTGTGGGACTACTTGCGGTCATTATGTTGACGAATAAACTGCTTTTGTTAGATTAGCTGAAAAATTAAAACTACGCAGTATTTTTTGTTAGTATTTTATCATTAATATAGTCCGGTTAATTAGTTATGTTTACCGCAGTTATTTCACCCCACCCCCAACCCCTCCCCGCAAGCGAGGAGGGGAGAATGTAACTCAAGTCAAAGGCGGGGTGATGTCAAAAACCTTTCTTTGTTAAGTAGGTAGGCACAAATAAACCTAACTATGTAACAAAATGTAAAAACATCAAAACCCTTGCGATGGCTTCACTCCGCTATGCTCCGTTCGCAATGATATACCTTGAAATTTTCCCGCCTACCTACTTAGGACTTATTGAGGATGGCGCTATTTTGGATTTATTCTTGGGGTAAAAATTCCGTGTCTGGGACTAAATAATAATGCTAAAAGAAATAATCCTGATACTACTAAGACGATGGCGGGACCGGATGGTAAATTATAAAAGTAGCTGAGATACATCCCGCTAATACTGGAAATTACACCAATGAATGCGCCTAAAATCATGACTTGATGTAGGCGTTTAACTAAAAGATAAGCTGTTGCTCCTGGTGTGATTAACAGTGATAATACTAATATGACTCCTACGGTTTTCATGCTGGCGACAATTGTTAAGGCAATTAGCAACATGAGTCCAAAGTTTAGTCGATTGACTGGCAAACCTGCGGCTTGTGCGCCTAATGGATCAAAGGTGTAAAATAACAGTTCTTTGTATAGTAAGAAAATAACTATTAAAACGATAACGGCAATAATGGCGGTGTCTCGTACTTCGTCAGATGTCACGCCGAGAATGTTGCCGAAAAGAAAGTGATTGAGGTCGATTTTTTGACTTTTTTGAATGACTGTAATTAAGGTGATACCCAGGGCAAAAAATGCGGAAAGGACTATCCCCATTGCTGCATCTTCTTTGATTGGCGATCGCGTTTGAATCCAGGCGATCGCCATTGTACTCACAACCCCGGCTACAAATGCCCCAAAATAAATATTTCCTCCTAGCATAAAGGCGATCGCTAGTCCTGGCAATACTGAATGACTGATAGCATCACCCAATAATGCTAATCTTTGCACCATTAAGTAACTACCCACAACTGCACACAGCAATCCGACTATAATCGCAACCACGAGCGATCGCTGCATAAAGCTGTATTGCAATGGCTCAATTAATGCTTCTAGCATAAGTATTTATACAAACCGCAGAGATAGTAAAAATTTAAGCAGCGTCATGAAAGTACATTACCTGACCGTTATAGGCACTATAGAGGTTTTGCTTTGTCAAAACTTGCTCACGGACACCTGTAGCGATTAATTCACGATTGAGTAAAATTAAATCATCAAAATGGGTGATTGATTCGCCTAAGTCGTGATTAACTACCAGGACAATTTTACCAGCCGCCGCCAGTTCATGGAAGACTTCAAAAATCACTGCTTGGGTTTTTTGGTCAATACCTACCAATGGTTCATCAAAGCAGTATATGTCTGCTTGCTGTGCCAAAGCACGGGCTAAAAATACCCTTTGTTGTTGTCCCCCTGATAATTCTCCAATGGGGCGATCGCAATGTGCAAACATTTCCACACGTTTGAGGGCGTTTTTGGTTTCCTGGCGACTGACTGCGGAAAAACTCCGCAACCAACCTGTCTTTTTTACCCTCCCCATCATCGCCACATCCCAAACTGTCGCCGGGTAAGTCCAGTCAATTTGGCTACGCTGTGGGATATATGCAACTTTGTCTAGTTGCTGCATTAAAGGTTTGGCTTGATACAAAACTGTGCCGCTACTGAGAGGAACTAAGCCCAGTATGGCTTTCATTAAGGTACTTTTTCCCGCCCCATTAGGTCCAAAAATCCCCGTAATTCTGCCTGCTTTGACAATACAGTTAACATCTCTTAAAGCTTCTGCTGTCCGGTAATGCACCCCGACACGGGCAATATTAATACTTGCAGTCGTGGGTATCAGAGTGTCTTGCATGGGGTAGACAGCGTTTAAGGGAAAGTTAACAGTTTTCATTTTGAGAAATACCTACCAATAAAAATGATAAGAATATGAGAATAGTGTAACCTGAAAAGTGAGAAAAATATGATAACCAGCGTAACAACTATATGAAAGCAATTACTCAGTCAAAAGCTAGATCCTGCTGGCAAGCGGTAGTAGGAGTTTTATTAGGAATTTCGATTGGAGGGTGTAATCAACCAGACACTAACCAGATATCTAAGGGTATAGATGACCAGCCGCAAGTAGTTGCAACTAGCACCATCATTGCTGATTTGGCTGAAGAAATTGGGGGGGAAGAAATTCAATTAACTGGTATTCTTCAACCAGGAGTTGATCCTCATGTTTATGAACCGAAACCAGCAGACAGCCGAGTTTTAGAAACAGCCGATTTAATTTTGTATAACGGCTACAACTTAGAACCGGGACTGATTCATTTAATGAATGCGGCTGGTGAGAAGGTGCGAAAGATACCAGTGGGGGAAGTTGTCAAACCTTTAGAGTTAGATAAAGGGGAAGGAAAAGTTGTCCCAGATCCTCATATTTGGGGGAGTGCAGAAAATGCGATCGCAATGACAAATATCATCCGGGATGAGTTGATTAAATTATCCCCCGCAGATCAAGCAAAATTTACTCAAAGAGCGTCACAATTAACGAAGGAATTACAGCAGTTGCATAGCTGGATTAATAAACAGATTCAAACTATTCCCGCCGACAAACGCGAACTTGTCACCACCCATGATGCCTTTCAATATTATGGTAAAGCGTATGGGATGGCGATCGCCGGCACATTAATTGGCATTAGCACAGAAGAACAACCAAGCGCCCAAACAGTAACGCGTTTGGTAGAATCCATCAAAAAAACCAGTGTACCAGCAATTTTTGGCGAAACTACTATTAACCCAGCTTTAATTAAAACCGTTGCTCAAGAAGCAGGTGTAAAATTAGCACCACGTCAACTATACTCTGATTCCATTGGTGCAAAGGGCAGTGATGGAGATTCTTACATCAAAATGATGGACGCAAACACTCGCACCATTGTAGAAGCATTGGGGGGCAAATATACACCATTTCAGCCCACAAATTAATTCGGCGTTGCTGAATTAAGATATGAATTTATTTCACGCAGAGGCGCAGAGTCGCAGAAAAGAAGAGTTGAGGAGATGTATTTTTGGGATTTCAATTCAGCAACACCTAAAATTTAGATGGTAAGTCTTGTAAATTCAAACTAGCGTTTTTTCCTTTTTCCATATCTAATAGCACCTTAGCTACATCTTCAGCAATTTCCAATGCTTCTTGTAGTGTTTTACCTTCTGCTACTAAACCTTGAATATCATCACTAGTAGCCACAAAATAGTCTTGTCCCTCTTCCGAAAATTTTTCAATATTCAGTCTAATTAATTTTTTCATGTTTTTTATTAATTAACTGAGAATACAGATTAATTCTATCCCTCATAATTCTAGTTGAGTGTATGATAATAATCAATAATAAAAATTTCATTTAAAACCTAATTTTTGGGAAATTAGCCAGCAATATGGCGGATAACACTGATAAAATAGAATCATTTCGAGCCTTAGCGCTACAAGTTAAATGTGATGCAGTCAATTTAGCAGGCGATCGCGAAGCAACCCGGCTGCTAATGCTAAACTCAATCAATCGCTTGGAGCAACAAATCGCTGCTAGTATTGCTTTCATTGGCTTTGACTGTCGTTTAATCGTCTTACCAGAATATTTCCTCACAGGTTTCCCAATGGGTGAACCTTTGGCTGTGTGGGGAGAAAAAGCCTGTCTTGAAATGGCGGGTGCTGAGTATGAAGTACTAAGTAAAATTGCTCAAAAACATTACATATTTTTAGCTGGTAATGCCTACGAACTCGACCCTAATTTTCCGGGGTTGTACTTTCAAACCAGCTTTGTAATTGACCCCTCTGGTGTAATTATCTTACGCTATCGACGGTTAAATTCCTTGTTTGCCCCCACACCCCATGATGTTTGGGATAAATATCTTGATTGCTATGGTTTAGAGAAAGTGTTTCCGGTTGCGAAAACAGCAATTGGTAATTTAGCAGCGATCGCATCAGAAGAAATCTTATATCCAGAAGTAGCGCGGTGTCTAGCAATGCGGGGCGCAGAAATCTTTTTACATTCCACATCAGAAGTGTATGACAGCACATTCACGCCTAAAGACGCGGCGAAAATCTCTCGTGCTGTGGAAAATATGGCTTACGTAGTTTCAGCCAATACAGCAGGCATAAATAATATTCCCATTCCCATGGCTTCGGCGGACGGTGGTTCTAAAATCATTGATTATCGGGGAAAAGTCCTAGCGCAGACCACTACAGGCGAGAGTATGGCAGCTTTTGCCGAGATAGACTTGGCAGCTTTACGACGCGATCGCCGCCGTCCTGGGTTAAATAATTTACTCTCACGTCAACGATTTTAACTATACGCCCAAAGTTACAGCCAGTCACACTTTTACCCAGCAAACACCATGCTAAACGGAGAAGTACACCGCAAACACTTCATACAAACACAACAAAAAACCATTGAACGTTTAGCCACATTGGGCATAATTTAACTTGTAATAGGGGGATGAAACATCACAACTAACGACTAATGAAATGACTAAACCAATCGAAATCCGCAACCCCCGAACTGGAAAATTCGACTATGTAATTCTCCCACCGCCCCCCAGGCTGTTAGTACACAAATGTAACCGCGCCCGAAGAGCGCAAATTAACTGGCAAAACATAGGTATAGAAGCCAGAATTGCTGCTTTACTGGAATGGAAGCAAGCCATAGTCTTTGGGCGTGAACAGCTGACAGAGGCATTGGTAAGTGATACAGGGAGATTGTCAACTTCAATATTAGAAATAGACTCCTTCTTGTCTACCATTGACCGTTGGTGTAGATTAGCACCAGAATTACTAGAAACATCCGCCAAAAATACAGCCATCCCATTCATCACCCTGCAACAAACATCAGTACCTTACCCCCTAGTAGGAGTAATTAGTCCCTGGAACTTTCCCCTGTTGCTGTCTACAATTGATACTATTCCCGCATTATTAGCAGGTTGTGCAGTCATCGTCAAACCCAGCGAAATCGCCCCCCGTTTTGTCGCCCCATTGATTACAGCCCTGAATAACGTTCCAGACTTACGTGACGTATTAAGTTTTGCTGAGGGAGATGGGGAAACAGGTGCTACCCTAATAGAAAATGTAGATTTAGTCTGTTTTACAGGTAGTGTCGCCACAGGAAAAAAAGTAGCAGAAGCCGCAGCGAAAAGGTTTATTCCCGCCTTTTTAGAATTAGGTGGAAAAGACCCAGCCATTGTTTTAGAATCAGCAGATTTAGAATTAGCAACCTCAGCAATTTTGTGGGGTTCAGTCGTCAATGGTGGACAGTCGTGTCTTTCAATTGAGCGAATTTACGTCGCCGAATCCATATTTGAAGAATTTTATCATCAACTCGTAGCCAAAGCCCATCTTTTGCAGTTAGCCCATCCCAAAGTTGACAGTGGAGAAATTGGCCCCATCATTGCCGAAAAACAAGCCGCAATTATTAACGACCATCTTCTAGATGCAGTCGAAAAGGGCGCATTAATACATTGTGGCGGTAAAGTAGAAGAATTAGGCGGGGGTTGGTGGTGTCGTCCCACAGTTATCACCCAAGTCAACCATTCCATGAAAGTGATGACAGAAGAAACATTTGGTCCCATCATGCCAGTCATGCCATTTCCCACAGTTGAAGAAGCGGTATACTTAGCAAATGACTCCATATATGGGCTGAGTGCTGCGGTATTTGCTCAGACAGAAGTAGAAGCATTAGTAGTGGCTAACCAAATCAATGCAGGTGCTATCAGTATCAACGATGCCGCTTTGACTGCCATCATATACGAGGGAGAAAAGAATTCTTTCAAATTCTCCGGTCTTGGTGGGTCACGCATGGGGCCAGCGTCACTAAAACGCTTCCTGCGAAAAAAAGCATTTTTGATTAAGACTAAGTCTAGTAATGACCCTTGGTGGTTTAATAACCAGTGAAATAAATCCCTATTCAAGCCCACAATACAGGAAATATAAAATGTCTATAATTAAAGTAGAAATGCCCGTAATGGCACGTCATGAAGGAGAATGGTCTGGTGCTTATACATTAGTTGATACAGAAGGAAAAATTCTCGATAAATATACTTCTCATTTAAGCTGTCAGTTTATAGAAAAACCCCCCTTTTCATACCACCAAATAAATCGCTATCAATGGCCTGATGGTAGACAAGAAGAGCATCATTTTCCTGGAATATATCGTGATCAAAAAGTATGGTTTGACACCGAACGCCTGGATGGTTATGCATGGGAAGTAGACGATACCACAATTATGTTCCGTTTCGCATTTAAAGGAATGCCCGATGCATATTTGTATGAAACAATTTTTCTAAGTCCTTGTAATAACTTTCGCTTCCGCACCTGGCATTGGTTTAAAAATCATCAAGTATATCAACGTACCTTAGTACAAGAACAGCGAATATAATTTGGCTCATGAATTATTATATTTATGGTACATAAATCTTCGTGAATGTGCCGTTAAAAATAAATTAAAATTGCATATTTCTACCTCTTCCTCCTCCTTCATCCTTCTTCTCTTGGCGCACTTGGCGACTTGGCGGTTCGATTCTCATAAATTTTCTTATTCATCCAACAAGCGCTATAATTTAAACTCTCAAACTTCTAACTTACAAATTAAAAACATGGCAAAAACTGACAAAATCAACTTTTCAACACCTAGTGGATTTCCTGAATTTCTCCCCAGTGAAAAGCGCTTAGAATTATACTTATTAGATACCATTCGCCGAGTCTTTGAAAGCTACGGATTTACCCCCATAGAAACCCCCGCAGTGGAACGCTTAGAAGTTCTCCAAGCCAAAGGCAATCAAGGAGATAATATCATTTATGGTATTGACCCCATTCTCCCCCCAAATCGCCAAGCCGAAAAAGAAAAAGCCGGAGAAACAAGTGCAGAAGCTAGAGCCTTAAAATTTGATCAAACCGTGCCTTTAGCAGCTTATATTGCTCGCCACCTCAATGAATTAACCTTTCCCTTTGCCCGTTACCAAATGGATCTAGTATTTCGAGGAGAAAGATCCAAAGATGGGCGGTTTCGGCAATTTCGGCAATGTGATATTGATGTCGTGGCGCGGCGGGAACTGAGTTTATTATATGATGCTCAAATGCCAGCAATTATCACCGAAATATTTGAAGCAGTTAATATTGGTGATTTTCTAATTCGTATCAATAACCGAAAAATTCTCACAGGATTTTTTACATCATTAGGCATCCCTGAAACTAAAATTAAATCTTGTATTACTATAATTGATAATCTAGAAAAAATTGGCGAAACTAAAGTTAAGCAATCCTTAGAATTAGAAGGCATTATTCCGGAACATACGCAAAAAATTATTGATTTTATTAATATTCATGGCAACGTCGATCACGTCTTAGATAAACTCAAACATTTGGCGGAAAATCTCCCAGAAGCAAAGCAATTTAATTTAGGTGTAACAGAATTAGCCACTGTCATTACAGGTGTGCGTAATTTGGGAGTATCTAAGAAACGTTTCTGTATTGATTTATCAATTGCCCGTGGTCTTGATTATTATACCGGCACAGTTTACGAAACAACCCTATTAGGACATAAAGCTTTAGGTAGTATTTGTTCTGGTGGCAGATATGAAGAATTAGTAGGTACTTTTTTAGGCGAAAAAATGCCAGGTGTGGGAATTTCCATTGGCTTAACTCGGTTAATTAGTCGTCTGTTAAAAGCTGGTATTCTTAATACTTTCTCTGCGACACCAGCGCAGGTAATGGTGGTGAATATGCAAGAAGATTTGATGCCTATTTATTTAAATGTATCTCAAAATCTGCGTCGGGCTGGACTTAATGTTGTGACTAATTTTGATAAACGCCCATTGGGTAAACAATTTCAACTGGCTGATAAACAAGGTGTTCAATTCTGTGTGATTATTGGTTCTGAGGAAGCCGCAGCGCAAAAGTCTTCTCTCAAAGATTTAAAATCAGGTGAGCAAATAGAAGTTACACTGGAAAATTTGGCTGGGGAAATTAAAACTAGACTTGGGTAAATTAAGGATATCTTTTTTCTCACGCAAAGGCGCAGAGGAAGAATTTTTAAGTTGTATGAAAAACTTCGTTAAAAAAGCATTTTTAGATAAGGAATGCGGATTTAATAAAAGAACCTCACCCCCAACCCCTCTCCTTACTAAGGAGAGGGGAGACTTTGACGCAACTTTTAGGCGGGGTGAGGTCAAAAACCAGAATTTAGATGTTATTTAATTCATATTCCTAAGTCAGTTGGTGGGGAGAATTCAATCTATAAGAGGGACAAACCGCCAGTATCGTCAGGGCTTTAGAAGTCAAGAATGCCAAGGATGTTAGGATAATGCTTAAGTGCAAGTTTATAGATAATTGGTATAAGTAAATAATTCGGCACGGTTGTTCACAAGAAAATTGTATTCAGACTTTATGCAATTAAAAACTTACAAAAAACTAATTGCTAAACGGTTGAGTGAAGATTTTAAATCGTCTGTGGAAGTTGTGGAGGTTCCTATACCTGAACCTACAGTTAACGAAATTTTAATTCAAAACCAATTTGCGGGTGTTAATGGCGGTTTTGATACTTTGCTTTGTCGTGGTGAAGTTCCTATTGCTAGTTTAACTCCACCTTTTGATGTGGGTGTGGAAGCGGTGGGAGAAGTGGTAGCTGTGGGAGCAAATGTCCAAAATTTTAAAGTTGGTGATACAGTACAAACTATTGCCCGTGGTGGTGGTTATCGTGAATATCAGGTTGTAGATGTTAACTTAGCATTTAAGGTGCGTGAATCAAGACCAGAGGTGTTAACTTTAATGCCTACAGGTGTATCAGCTTTGGTTGCACTGGAACAAGTCGGTGAGATGAAAGGTAATGAAGTTGTTTTGGTGACGGCTGCGGCTGGCGGTACTGGTCATATTGCTGTACAGTTGGCGAAGCTAGCGGGTAATCATGTGATTGGTACTTGTGGTTCTGATACTAAGGCACAGTTACTGAGGAATTTAGGATGCGATCGCATTATCAACTATCGTCAAGAAAATCTCAACCAAGTCCTCAAACAAGAATACCCCAATGGCATTAATTTGATTTTTGAGTGTGTGGGTAAAGATGTTTTTGATACCTGCGTTGATAACTTAGCCGTGGGGGGACGTTTAGTTGTGGTGGGTTTTATCTCTGAATATGCGAAGCAGCCAGAACAAGTTACCCAACCCCAGATTTATCAGCAGTTATTTTGGAAAGGTGCGTCTGTGCGTGGCTTTCTCATGCCTCATTATAGTCAATATTTAGCCGCAGCAAGCGATCGCCTATCAAATCTCTTCTACACAGATAAATTAACAGTTGCTGTTGACCCAACCCAATTCATTGGTATAGAGTCCATCCCTTCTGCTGTAGAATATCTACTTAGTGGACACAACTGCGGTAAAGTAGTTGTCAGATTTTAGCTATCAATAATTGCTGTACACTTAATTTCGACAATTAGCCCTGGTTTAGACAAACCAGCCACCCCCACCCCAGTCCAAGTAGGGAAATTTTGAGTAAAATAACGGTCTTTTACCTGTTTAAATATTGGCAAAAAAGGAATAATATCAGGCGATTGACCAGAAGCTAATACTTCTTTTTGAAGATTACCTAAACCAGCACCTATGACATGATAAGTTATCATCTCGACCACATGATCAAAAGTAGCACCTCCTGCTGCCAAGACTTTATTTACATTTTCAAAAGCCTGAATAAATTGGGCTTCTATTCCCTCAACAATTTGTAAATTTTCATCTCTACCTACTTGACCGGAAATATATAAGGTATTCCCAACTTTAATTCCAGGACAATAATGAAACTTTTCAAAAAGAATTTCCATTCCCTTGGGAATAATCACTTCACGAGATGGCATAATATATCTCCTTAGTTAAAGGTGAATATGGCAGAAAATTCCGAAAAAACTTTAAAAATTGCTCAACAAGCATTTGGTCATTTTACCCACGGTTTAGCAACAGGGAATTGGGAAGCATTTCTAGATATGCTTACAGAAGATTTTACCTTTTGGTTCCCAATGGGCAAATTTCACGGTTTACATGAGGGAAAAGACAGCGCTAGAGAGTTTTTTGAATATGTTTCTGAATCCTTTAATTCAGGACTACAGCTAACTTCTTTAGGCCGTGTTACCAGTAATGATACAACTGTTGTTTTTGAGTTTCGTGATGAGGGACTATTATTGAATCAGCCTTACAAAAATCGGGTAGCAGTTTCTTTTGATGTGCGTGGAGATCAAATTTCTAGCTATCGAGAATATTTTGGTAGTGATGGTAAATCTTATTAAGAATCACTCAAAAACTACTGTTCTATTAGTATATACCAAGACGCGATTTTGTAAATGTAACCTCACGGCTCTTGCTAATACAACTCGTTCTAAATCTTTACCTTTTCTAATTAAATCATCTATTTCGTCGCGGTGACTGACTCGCACTACATCTTGTTCTATAATGGGACCTGCATCTAAATCAGCAGTAGCATAATGGGCTGTGGCTCCAATAATTTTAACTCCACGTTCAAATGCTCGGTGATAAGGATTTGCGCCCACAAAAGCTGGTAAAAATGAATGATGAATATTAATAATTTTGGGAAATTTCTCAATGAAATCTGCACTGACAATTTGCATATATTTCGCCAAAACTACTAAATCAATTTTATATTTTTCGAGTATTTCTAGTTGTTGGGCTTCCTGTTCGGCTTTGTTATCTTTGTTTATGGGGATATGGTGAAAATCAATGCCAAATTGCTCTGCTACTTCCTTTAAGTTAGCGTGATTACTCATGATGAGAGGAATCTCTGCGGTAAATTCTTTGGCGCGTTGTCGCCAAATTAAATCAAATAAACAATGGTCTTGCCGACTTACCCAAATGGCAATCCGTGGTATAGTATCAGAGAAGTGTAGTTGCCATTGAGCATCTAAAGGTTGTGCGATCGCATTAAATGCATGAGCAATAAATTCTTTTGGCAAATTAAATCCATCTAACTGCCATTCAATTCGGGTCAGAAATAATCCCGCCGCAAAGTCTGTATGCTGGTCTGCATGGATAATATTTCCCCCATTAGCGTAGATGAAATTGGCAAATTTGGCAACTAGTCCTCTTTGGTCAGGACAGGAAATGAGTAACGTGGCGGTGGGGTTGGTCATGTAACCAGTAGTTAATTTTTAATTTTTAATTGTTTCATTTGCTGGAGTTGTTGGGTCTTCAGTTCTATCTTTAGGTTGTTGCCATTCTGAAAGTTCCCGATTTACGGCATTTTCAAAATCTGTAGATACTAGGAGAATATTTATCTTACCATTTTCTGGGGACGGAGAATCAGTTTTTGCATACAAAAAACGATTGTTAAAATCAGGTTTACCCAAAATTAGCTGATGAGTTTTTTGATTTTTCAGGTTAATATTAATAGTGGCTAGTGGTTGATCTAAACCAAATTCTTCTCGTTGATTAGCGGGAGTTGATAGAGTGCGATCGCTTTGACCTTTAACTAACAAGTTCGTTAAATAAGAAACAATAGCATCATTTGCTGGTTCTGTTGTCGGAGATGTCAGCAACCACTGAGAAGCTTCTGATTCTGTGTTACGTTGTAAATTTAGACTGATATCTTTTGTTTTGATTGTTAATGACTGGATATCATCTTCTGTAAACGAGAAAATTTGCTGCTTTTGCGTCTTGACTTCTTCTCGCTGAGTTTGACCTTTAATTTCATAGAAATAAACAAAACCACTTAAACCAAGCGCTAGCAATATTAAAATTAAAGTTGTTTTTGGTAATTTCATCTTTAAATAATACTAAGATTAAATGAAAGTAAAAAGTAAATAATTTTACTTTTTACTTTTTAATTATCTCCGTCGCCACCAAATAATTGCCGCAGTGACTAATCCCATTAGAGGTACTAATAGCAGAGACGACAATGTTAAAAGATTAGCTTGTACGATGTTCAAATTAATTCGCCGGTTTTTTTCTTCTTTGGGGCGAATTGAAAGGGGTTGTTGATCTTGTTGACTCAACCAAGTAACTGAGTTGAGAAACACATCTCCATTCAATTGCTGTTGAAATAAGCCATCAGTGGCAAAATCTGAATCTCCTATTACTACTAACCGTGACTCAATCTGAGGTTCTTTGGACTTGTCTTCGGTTGAGGGAGTGGAGTTAGTTTCACCTTCCATTGTCGGTGATGGTGTCGGTGAAGCTGTGGGCGTGGGGTTAGTTTCGTCTGACGGTGATGGTGATGGTGAAGCTAAGGGCGTGGGGTTAGTTTCCTCTGACGGTGATGGTGTCGGTGAGGGAGTGGGGTTAGTTGTGGCTGGTATTGTTTTAGTCAAAGCCACAGCCAAAGTCAAAGGACCTGGGATGTCTGTTTGGTTAAACTCTAGTTTTTCGCTTTTCAGGTCACTTTCAGCCCAACTTTGAGGATACGGTTTAGTTTGCAGTAGGGGAGTAGCCGCAATACCAGCTACGGGAGTAATTTCTAAAGGTCTTGCTAATCGATAAAAGGAAAGACCATTACCAAACTCTTTTGCAATGGGGTGTTGTCCGTAATCGGTGACAATGGGAACAGCCGGGCCAAGTCCCACACCTGTTCCAGAAACATCCACGGCTAAACGATTAGTTAAGTTAATACCCCACTCTTGTAGCAAGCTGTCAAGATTCGTCTCAGTATCGGGATCAATCATTAGTAGTGCATTCCCACCACGATTGAGAAAATCTTGCAAGGCTTTGACTTCGTTATCAAATAATTCTCGTTTCGGTCCCGCTACTACAACAACATCTGCATCTTCTGGAATTTGGGATTTTTCTACTAAGTTCAGTGGTAATGCAATGTAATTTCTATCAACTAATCCCTGAATGGCTTGTGAAATTCCCTCCTGACCAGATGTCATCACTTGTTCTCCATGACCTTGAAGAAAGTAAACTGAACTCGTGGTTGTAGTGGTAATTTGTTGCAGACGATTTGTTAATCTAATTTCCGACAAGCGTTCATCAACAGTTAACGTTTGCACTAATTGGCGGTTATCTCCTGATTCCAGGTAAACTTCCCCATAGTTTTTCACACCAAACTTGTTTGCTAGGGTTGGGTTAGCTTGGGGGTCAATATACTCAAATTGAAAATTTTCACTTTGTCGCCGATAGTTTTCTAGTAATTCTCTATCTTGGGGATTCCTATTAACATCAAATACCCACACTTTGACTGATTGTGGTAAGCCACGCACTAATTCTTGCGATTGAGGGGCTAGGGTAAATAACTGGGCTTCAGTTAAGTCTTGACGCAGGTTGTAGCGAGTCCCCAAAAAGTTAAGTAATCCTAGAATCACGAATACAGCGACAATGGAAATGAGGGCATTAGTACTAACTTGAGTAGAACGACGATTCCACCATTGATTTTTTTGGCTTTGCAATACTATCCACAAACCACTGATAACAGTTCCAGCAATCAGAAATACTAAGGGAATAATTCCCCAGTTTCCTGAAACTAATCCAGATGTTAAGCCGACGGCTATTGAAAAGGGGCCTAGCCAAAATAAATATTTTACCAGTTGGTTTTTTTTGATAATCTTCATGTTATTTGTCATTTGTCATTTGTCATTAGTTATTAGTCAATTAACTATTAACTACCGACGTTGAAAGCGCAGCGCATCTATTGACTGGGCTGTGAGAAAGATGCCTAAAAAAATGTAACTGGTAAATAAAATCAAGGCGCTGGTATCAAAAATACCTTGAATGAGGGTGTTGTAATGTTTTAATAATGAGAAATGACCTACGATTTCTCCTACTGGCCCGCCGATACTTTTGGCAATCACATCCACAAACAATAACAATAAAACGAGGGCAAAGGTGAGGACAGCAGATAAAATTGTGCTGTCGGTGAGGGAGGAAATAAACATTCCTAATGATAAAATTGCGGCTGCTAGCAAGATTAAGCCCAAATGCCCTAGTAAGGGAATTGTCAGCGACATGGGAGGATTTGACGCACTGATGGCGATCGCCTGAAAGACGAACAGCGGTAAAATCAGAGTGGTAAAAAATGTCAGTACCCCTAATAATTTACCGACAGCTACCGCCCAGTTAGTGACTGGTGAGGTGGCTAATAGTTCCAAAGTCCCGCGCTTGCGTTCTTCGGCATAAAGTCCCATTGAAAGAATTGGTAAAATAAATAACAATAGCCAACCCAATCTATCCAAAAAGGCCCGAACAAATTCATAAGGAACATCTATGGGCGGTATGGGTACGCCTTGTTGTCCTTGTGAATCTAATTGGGCGACTGCTGATAAAATTCCATCTGACCCTAGTAGAATTGTGACAAAGAATAACCCGCCGATGAACCAAAATATACTGGCGATCGCATAAGCTAACGGCGAGATAAAATAACTCTGTAACTCTCGGCGATAAATGGCAATAATATTGCTGAGTACTATACCCATTTATGCTGCTTCTCCTTCGTTGGTTTCTGAATCTGCAACGCCATCTAAAGTTTTTTCTTCTGTAGTCAATTGCAAAAATACATCTTCTAGGGTAGCGTTGACACGTCGCATTTCATATAATCCAAATCCGGCATTTAGCAACGTGGCTGCAATCTCCTTTCCGGCTTCAATTCCTACTTGTGAAATTACCCGCAGGTGGGCGCGGTTGTCCCTGGGTGGGTGATGACTCGAAACAGATTCTACCAGACCTACACTGGGGACATTTTGCAATACTTGTTTGGCTAATCCACCATCTCCCTCAATTTCTAATTCATATCCTGACCCACCTGCCAACTGTGTCATCAGGTTTTCTGGTGTATTAGTTGCTACTAATCTACCCCGATTGATAATAGCCACGCGGCTACAAGTCATACTCACTTCTGGGAGGATATGGGTAGAGAGAATAATTGTGTGAGTCCCAGCCAGGCTTTTAATTAAATTGCGGACTTCAATAATTTGCCGGGGGTCGAGTCCGACGGTGGGTTCATCTAAAATAATTGCTGGGGGGTCATGGACAATGGCTTGAGCAATGCCGACTCTTTGGCGATATCCTTTGGATAGTTTGCGAATAATGACTTTGCGTTTATCTTCCAAGTTACAGCGTGTGATGGCGGCTGTTACCTTTTCGGTGCGATCGCCTGCGGATATACCCTTAATTCGTGCTACAAAATGTAGAAACCCTTCCACGGTCATTTCTGGATATAACGGCGGTGTCTCCGGTAAATAGCCAATGCGTTGGCGGACTGCGAGGGAATCATCATTGACATCAAACCCAGCAATTCTGGCTTTACCCTCTGTGGCGGGGAGATAACCGGCTAAAATTCGCATGGTTGTAGTTTTACCAGCGCCATTCGGTCCTAAAAACCCTAAAATTTCCCCAGGTTCGACGTTAAAGGTAACATCATTAATCGCTGGGGTAGAACCGTAGGTTTTACTGAGATGTTCTACTTCAATCATCTTTTATTAGGCGATCGTTCAGATATACAATACCCAATAATCTTAGACCATCAAAGGATTTGGTCTGGGATAAGTCAGGCTTTTTCGTTCATCTCGTTCATTTCGTTTATTTTGAATAAACATTATGATAGTGGATGGATTTAGGGCGATTGACCTACTTATCGGGTGATTTAAAGTTAAATAACTAAACTTAATACCAAAATTTATATCTTTCCGTAAACTGCTTTTAATCTGATGAAGTATATTGCAGGATAGCGACTTACCCGTATAAAAGCTCTGTAAGTACAGCTTTAATATTTACGGATTCTACACGCCCTAGCTCAAGATTGGAGCGTATTGGGTGATTATACAGAATAGTTTTGCTTTTAACTGTTGAACTTGGAGATTAGAAAGATATGCGTTTTCCAAAAAGTTTGTTTGCCTCATCTGCCATATTATTATTGTTGACATCCTTGCCTGCTTTTGGACAAAGTAGTACTTCTTGGAAATTTGTGCGTCTTGGGGATCAAGTTAATGGTCGCCTCAATTGTCGCACACAGCCAAATTCCACCGCCTCTGTTGTTCGCACATTTCGTCATGGCGCATTAGTTAAAACGGGAAGTCAAAAAGGTTCCTTCACTTCTGTGGTTACAGTTGCTGGAGAACGCCAGAATAGTTCTAATTGTTGGGTCAGCCAACAATACACTTATAATCTTCCTTCTACAGTTGTTGGAAAAGTCTATGCAGGCAACTATCGTTACTTAGGCAACCAGCCACTCAAATGTCGTCGTGCGGTGGGATACAATACGCCTGCAACTAAAGTTGCCTATGATATGAAAGCCAGAATTCAAGCGACTGGAGTAGGAATAGATAATAACGGTCAAACATGGTTTTCTACTCCTGATAACTGTTTTATTCCAGCACTTAACGACCAGCTTCGTTGGGATGACAGTGGGGAAGATCCAAACGCTATGTGCAATTACCTTAAAGAGCGTTGCTAAAGCTTAATTCACTCAAAATCTTGGTGCATACGCTCAAAAATACTTCAACATAAAACTCCGGTAAAAACCTAAAATTCTAGACATTCTTTAGCAAATACAGAACTACTAATGAAGCTATAGCAGTCCTAAATCATTTCTGAACCTCTTCACTTGGCGACCTTCTCCCAAAGGGAGAGGCTAGCGCCAAAGCTACTTGGCGGTTCGATAAATTCATAAATCAAATAGGATGGCTATAGTGCAATTGCAGTGCGATATCTTCACTATGTCCAACCAACGCAAAATTCAAAGTATCTACACCGATGGCGCTTGTACTGGGAACCCTGGCCCTGGTGGTTGGGGTGTTGTCGCTTATTTCAGTGATGGCGAAATCCACGAAATGGGTGATGCTGCCAGCTATACGACTAATAATAAAATGGAAATGCAAGCGGCGATCGCAGCTTTAAATTTCTTCGACGCATCTGGACAAACTGAACCCATAACCCTCTATACTGATAGCGAATACCTGATTAACTGCGTGACTAAGTGGTTACCAGGATGGAAAAAAAGAGGCTGGAAAAAGGCAGATGGTAAACCTGTCCAGAACCAAGACCTTTTAGAACTTCTTGATGAACTCAATACTCGCCAAGTAAATTGGCAACACGTCCGGGGACATTCTGGTAACATAGGTAACGAGCGTTGTGATGTGATTGCTCGCTCCTTTGCTAGCGGTCAAATCCCTTCTCTACAAGAATTATCCTCTACTGAGTCTTACAAATCTTTACATTCTTTAAGTGAAGCAAATGTAAAAAAAGTAGCAGATTATGCATCTAATTCTACAATATTTAACAAAAGTACACAAGATGACAGTACTTTTATATCAGATATAAATGCTATGGAACCATCCACCGCACAAACTGCGGCCGTAAATGAAGAAAAACTGTCTACAACAAGGGTAAAGCAACTCAAAAACTTGCTGGAAACTCTGCGTATAGCTGACGAAATTTCCGAAAAAGGCTACTTAATCAGTAGTTCGGAACTAGCAGACTTGATGGATGTCCACGCCAGCGCTGTAACTAGTCGGGGAGACGAGTGGCGTTGGCGGAACTGGATTGTTTCACGGGTCAGACGCGAAGGAAATCAAATTCTTTGGGAACTGGAACGAGGCGATTTTGCTTCGCGCAGTGCTGGAGGCGATCGCCTAGAAACTGAAGACGAGATATGATCAGTAACTCCACTAAATTTACCTCTTGCTTCCCTCCTCGCTTGCACCGGAGGGGCTGGGGGTGGGGTCTTCTATATTCAGCAATCAATTATACTTCCTTCCTCGCCACTCCTTTGGGGTGTGAAAAGCTGATAAAAAGATTCGCAGTACAGCTATGGGATCAGCTAAAGGAGAAAGCCAAAACAACCAGCCACCTTGAGCATTTTTGCGGTCGTAGGAAGGTGCGATCGCAAATAGCATAGCAAAACGAATCGCCAACAGAAATACATTCAAACCCAACAACAGAGGATGGGGAGAAATCAAAAAGCAACTCAGCACGACCAACAAAGGTAAACCTTGAACTGCTGAAAGTAACCATAAATCCCCCCAAACTTGAGCAGATGAAGATGCGTCCTTCAAATCCAGACTGCGCCCCCATTCCTTCCAAGTTTCTACCGCACCCTCATACATCCGCACCTTCAGCACCTTTGCGCCATCCAAAAAGCCCACCTTAAAGCCTTGAGCCGCAATATATCGCGCTAATGTGACATCATCACAAAAAGAACTCCTAGCACTGGTATAACCACTTACTGCGGCTAAAACAGAACGGCGACACAAAAAGCATTGCCCATTTGCCATGACTCGTTCTGGCTGTTCGGTATTAATTCCAGCCGGGTCAAATCGATACAGCAAAGTCATTAATAACGCCGGTTGCAGCAAGCATTCCCCAGGATACTGAAGGATAAACTGCGGTGAAAGCGAAACCAAATCATATTCTTGGGCTGCTGCGGTCTTCACCAAACTTGCAACTAAACCGGGATCTGGTTGAGTATCAGCATCCATCCCTAGAAACCACTCACTAGCTTCGGAACTATGCAAAAAGCCGTTATGTAACGCCCAAGGACGACCCACCCAATTAGCAGGTAAGGGGTCATCGGTCATTAAGCGAAAACGGGGGTCTTGGTGCTGTGCAGTTTTGACTAAATCCTGCGTACCATCCTGGGAATTACTATCTACTATAATAATTTCCCGAACTTCGTAACTTTGCCGACTCAAGCCAGATAACAGAGGACTAATGCGAAGCGCCTCGTTGAGCGTGGGAACAACAACGCTGACACTACCCAAAAGCTCAGGTGTTGGCTGTTGGGCTTCGAGAGGCGGATGTCTTCTTGGCCCCTTGACCAGACGCGAAAGGAGAATGGCTGTTGCTGGTATTTGGATAAGTAGCAATAGAAAAGTTATGACGCTTTCTACTGTTAAAGCGTTTTCCACAGTAAAAGTATTTTGCAAGGGGAATGGTGATTACACAAAAAATTTGTTAGGGGACATGGGGTATTGGTTCTCTTCCTGTCCCCTAATTTTATTTCAAAGCAACTTTAATATTATTTGCTACTGAAACTGCGTTAGTTGTTGATTCTGTATCAATTTGGGCAGATACGGCCGATCCTTTTAACCACAGTGCTAGAGAGGGACCTACACCTAACAAAAAGCCTAAGACTACAGGAATGGAGAATCCAGCCGCCAAACTCATGACTGTAGCAAAGCCAAAGTTAGCCAAGTATACTACTAAGGGTACATTGAGTTGCGATCGCTCAAACTTGATAGGATTGCTGTTCCATAGCAAAGCCGCCACAGTCATAAACACTGCACCAGTACCCAACCAGCCCACAAAATTTTGATAAGGCATTCCAAAGAAAGGCCCTGGTTGTTGCCAATACCAGAAGGGCAGAGAAGTTTGGCTCATAGCCGGGTCTAGCACAAAATCCCAAGAAGTCAACAGCAAAGAACCCAAACCGATAGCACAGATATGTCGCCACAAGCTAGGTTTTTTATCCACTTCTAAACCAGCACGCGCCAGCAGGTAAGAAACGCATCCCACATAAAACCATGACAGGGGAATTGTGAACGGCACTAAACCAGCGATTTTATAGCCCAAGCCACTGAGATAGCTGTAGTGACCGAAAGGAAATCCTGTACTGGTTCCTAGTAGTTCACTACTTAAAGAAATAAATATTGCAGGTAGCATAAATGCCAAGATTCTACCCAAACCCAAGGTCCGCAAACCATACAAAAATACAGCTGCTGTTCCCAAGATCATATAGACTACACCACCACCTGCCATACTCCACTGCATGGCGGTTTGTCCAAATTCAGATAAATGGAAAATTACTTCGGCATTAGGTACAACTAGTAGTATGCCTACCAATCCAAATACCATTGACACGATATGACCAATCAGGCATACGCGCTCCGCAATTACAAGTTGTTTCATAATAAGTCCTTAACAAAATGTGACGTTTGGCAACTCGGCTGTTAATAGTTTACAAATGTTTACGCAAATATTTAACTAATTTATGGGATTATTCTGGTGCAAGTAATTTAGTTTTCTTGGTCCAGAGCATAACAGCCTATTGATTTCATGTACAAAGAATAGGAATATAAACCTATAGTCTAAGCTATTGCAGCCAAAATCTTCTAACTAAAGCTTGTTTCTAGTTAGCCTTTGTGATATCACCTATAGGTTCACAGGTGTTTAGCATCCAAAAATATATTCTAGGAGCGATAATAATTCAAGTACAACCAAGGTTTTTGTCGCCCCAACACTTGTTAAATCACAACTTCAGCCACTAAGGTTACATCAACCCATATCAATTGTGAAAACACTTCCTTGGATTTCCTTAGTGCTGGTAATGTTTAGCTACACTACATTGGGTTGGGCATTATCCGATACTCAAGCCCCTTTGTATGTCTGGATAATTTTTATACTGGCTGTTTTGGTTTTAGTCTATAGTTTGACTATTACTAGGTCGGCCATATCAAAATACTCTCAGTTATTACTGCAATCAAATATCAGGTCTTTTGCTGTTGCCACTTTTGGCGCATTCTTATTTTTTATCATGCTGGCTTGGTTCCGAATATTTTTGAATGCCTTGCTGATTATTTCTGTTGGTATCTTAGCGAGAATTGACTGTCAAACCGCCGGGTATAAGCAAGGACAAGCATTTTTAATTACGTTAATATTTTCATTAGCAGGTTTAGCCTTGGGTAAAGTGCTACATCTGGAATTTTCCCAGCCGTAAAGGGTGGGGAATACCCACCCAACCAAATCTAAACAGCAGCAGCAACTTCAACTGGCGCAGCAACTGGATAAACGCTAACTTTTTTGCGGGATTTGCCTTTTCTCTCAAAGGTGACTACACCTTCAATCAAAGCAAACAGAGTGTCATCACTGCCAATACCGACGTTGTTACCGGGGTGAAATTTGGTGCCACGCTGACGCACGAGAATATTTCCCGCAATCACATTTTGACCACCATAGCGCTTTACACCCAGGCGTTGAGCATTAGAGTCGCGACCGTTACGAGTACTACCTGTTCCCTTCTTATGAGCCATAATTACCTCTTGTGTTTTTTGTATTTATTATTCAGCAACAGTTTCCGCAGCAGCATCATCGAGAACGGGCAGTTCAACAGCTACACCGTTTTCGGGACCAAAGACTTCACCATTAAAGTTGATGGAATCAATCATCAGTCTAGTGATTTCTTGACGATGCCCCCGTTTTTTGCGGGTTTTCTTTTTAGGCTTCATTTTATATACCAGGACTTTGCGGCCTCTAAAGTTCCGCACCACAGTCCCTTCTACAGTCGCCCCTGCTACTAACGGCTGTCCAATGGTGACTTCGCCGCCGTGCTGTACTAGTAATACTGAATCTATTGTAACTTTTTCATCCGCTTCGATATGGAGCAGTTCAATATCGTAAAAGCGACCTGGCTCAACTTTTAGTTGCTTACCGCCAGTTTCAATAATTGCGTAGGTCATGGAATCGTCCTTGAGGTTGCCGTACAGGTAGCTGGCTTTAAATGCGATTTCTCTGGTTTTGATCAATCGCTGTTGCTAGCTTTTTTTATATGTCTACCTGATCCGAGCAGGAATGAGACAGACAATCTATAATTGTAGTCTATGAACTGCGTTTAAGTCAACTAACATATATTAATTATGCTATGCGATCGCCTCAAATAAACAAGTACCATAAAATCAGACACTGATCAGGAGAGGCTAAGATGACTTCTCAAGTTGTAGATACCACCTCAGAATTAATTGCCAAGTTACAAACCCTAGCACCAGAACATCAACAGCAAGTATTAGATTTTGTGGAATTTTTAGCACAAAAATATACTCAAACCCAACCACATGAGAAACGTATCCCAGACTTAAACAAGGGAGAAATTTGGATGAGTGATGATTTTAATGAGCCTTTACCTGATGAATTTTGGTTGGGTGAGTTAGATAAAATGGCTATATCTTAACCAATAGATATGAAAAGAATAGAAGTTGAACAAAGAACAATCTTGATTGGGTTATCTGGTAGCCACGGCTATGGGTTAAATCGTCCTGACTCAGACTTGGATTTTCGGGGAGTATTTATTGCACCCAAAAGATATTACTTGGGATTTGACCGCATAGAACAACAAGATACTGGTTGGGATGAACCGGGGATATTTCCCTTTATTAATGGCAATGAAGATACAGTTATCTATGAATTAAAAAAGATAATTCAGTTATTAGCAGGAGCGAATCCCAATATTTTAGAATTGCTATGGTTGCAGAATTATCCTGTTTTAACATCAGTTGGTCAACAGTTAATTAAGCACAAAAGAATCTTTTTAACCAAAAAAGTTAAGCATACTTATTCTGGTTATGCTTTTGCTCAAATCAAAAAGATGGAAACCCATCGCAAATGGTTGTTAAATCCACCACAAAACAAACCACTTCCATATGATTTTGGCATAGAAGAGGAATCACCACTTATTAAAGATGACCTAAACGCTTTTCTAGAGTATCTTTATCATTTAATTAGAGGCAGAATTGAGTTTTTAGAAGAAGCCGAGCAATTATACAAGTTGCTAACGGCAGATATTGATTTTAAAGGTGTGCTAAAACAATACACTTTACCTGATGAAACTTTGGAATATACCCAAAAGTTAACCAATAGCCGCAAAGATTTTATTCGCTTACTGCAAAAAAGCCAAAATTATCAAATAGCTTTAAGAGAATGGAAAGCTTACATATCTTGGCAGGAAAATAGAAATCCCGCTAGGGCGGAAATGGAAAGAAAGTCGGGTTTTGACCTGAAGCATGGAATGCACTGCATTAGATTATTACGCAGTGGATTAGAAATATTACAACGAGGGGAAATAGTTGTAGATAGAAGAATTGCTGGTGATGTGGAAGATTTGAAAGCTATTTTGTGTGGTGATTATTCCTATGAACAAGTGATGAAAATGGCAGAAAATTTGGTTAGTCAAATGGAACTTGTTTACGATCAATCGACTTTACCTGCTAAACCTGATTTAGAGCAAATTAATGAATTGTGTATAGAACTGGTAGAGATGCAAGGGTGGGAATGAGGAAGCAGGGTGCAGGGGAGAAAAGGAATGGTTGTTAAGTAACCGGAAGTTTAAAGTAATTTCTTACTCCCCCTTGCTCCCTGCTCCCTGCTCCCCTGCTTCTTCTGGGGTGAGGTTCTATTACAGCAAATCAGCAAAGCCGTAGATACTAATGAAAAGCAATAATAATGCTGTGAATTGGGTTAATCGTACTTGGGGTGAGGGCGCGATCGCCTCCCGTACTAAGATAGAAATAGATGCTCCCACTACTAAACTCAAACCCAATACTAAATAAGGCATATCTGGTAAAATCGTCGCTAGAATTAACATAGCGCTCGCTAGCATGAGCATTAATAACTCTACAAACCTGGGTGGGTTGTATTGGCTAGCTAAAATAAAGCTGTTTAAGCAAGAGTGCCACAATCTCATAATTAATCTGAGTGGAGAAGCAATGAATCGCGTCTGTACAAAGAAAAGACTGCTGAGTTATGAAATAGCTGTTCACAACTCAACATTTAAAGCTTTTAATTTCTCGCCCCTAACTTCTGACCTACACCATTTTTTTGTGTAGCATCATCTTCTGGTGGTTCCAAACCAAAAACCCGCGCAAAAGCTTTTTGTACCTTGTAGCCAGTATCAATTGACTCTAAAGGATCTTTCCGCAGTCTGTGACGCAGACATAGAGTAATCACACGTTGGATATCATCAACAGTGACTTCCGTACGACCTTCAAATGCGGTTAATGCTTTGGCGGCGCGGTTGCTAACAATATCACCACGCAAACCATCTACATCTAGTTCTGAACAAATTTCCGAAATTTTCACTCGTTGGTCGTAGTCAAGTGTCACGGATGGTAACAAATTCTGAGCATTAACAATTTTTTGTTGCAATGCTTCTTGTTCAGGCTTGTATTTTTCCAGAAATGTGGGAGGATTTTGATCAAATTCCCCTCTTTGTTCCACAATTTGCACCCGCAAAGCTGGTTCTTTGACAGTGCGGATTTCTGCGTGCATCCCAAAGCGGTCTAGCAGTTGGGGACGCAGTTCACCTTCTTCAGGGTTCCCAGAACCTACAAGCACAAAACGGGCTGGGTGACGAATGGAAATTCCTTCGCGTTCTACAGTATTCCAACCACTGGCTGCGGAGTCCAGTAGCACGTCTACTAGGTGGTCGTCTAGCAAATTGACTTCATCCACATAAAGAATGCCACGGTTAGCCTTAGCCAGCAATCCCGGCTCAAAGGCTTTGACACCTTCAGATAAAGCTTTCTCAATGTCAATAGTGCCACAAACTCGGTCTTCTGTAGCTCCTAATGGCAAGTCTACCATTTGAACTTTTTTGTGAGCTATGGGAATTTCAGCCCCTTGTTCTACCATTTGGCGAACTTCATCACTCATCACATCGGGGTCGTTGGGGTCACTGTTGAAGGGGTCATTGGCAACAACAGGGATTTCTGGCAATAAATCAGCCAGCGCCCGGATAGTTGTGGATTTGCCGGTACCGCGATCGCCCATAATCATTACACCACCGATTTTGGGGTCAATCACGTTCAACAGCAGCGCCAGTTTCATTTCTTCCTGGCCCACAATTGCCGTAAATGGGAATACCACGCGACGCGCACTTGCCGTGGATTGAGCAGTTGGAGTCACTAAATTACCTTAACAATATTTTTCTTATTACAATTCCTTATTGTGCCACAGTTAGGGGGTAGAAGCACGGGCTACAGGGGGTTATTCATAGAATTTTGGATTGATTCCACATATAAATCTGGAGGCTTGTACCACTAAGAAAGTATTAGTCATTTCCAATGGTTTCCGCAACGTCGGGGAATATGAGCAAATTTTTCAGGCTGTTGTTGCTTACATAACAGAGAATTTAGCAGATGTGCGTTCTAGGCAATTACGCTAATTTGAGTGCATATTGAATTAATTTAAACAGCTCTTTTCGATGAATCAAAACCTCAGTGTTACTCCCACCCAAGAGTTACCCCCTCATGACAAACAAAATGTTACTCCACCACATTTATATCTAAAGCTAGTAATTATCCTCAGCCTAGAACTATTGCTGTCCATACCTTTTGGTTTAGTTTTAGTAAAATTACACGTAGGCGGAATTGCTTGGATATTTGGGGGACTTGCCTCTGGTGCAATCGTTTTACAAGGATGTCGGATTTTATACGAATATTATCCTAAACCTAATCGCAGGGCGAGAAAGGTGGGAATGGCACTTGTCGGATTGACTGTCGGTGCATCAAGTTGCAATAGCGATTTGATTAGTTTGGCTGCTGATATTCCTATATTTATTTTTCTCACTTTATTTCTGCTGCTGTGTGGTAGCTGCATTGGCTACTTGTACTCACGCTTGAGTCAAACCAATTTATTAACATCAATGCTGGCGACAGTTCCGGGCGGTGTGGGAGTCATGGCATCTATTGCCGCCGATTACAATCGAAATGTCACCCTTGTAGCTTTAGTTCAGGCAATTCGTGTCACCACTGTAGTATTACTGATTCCGTTAATTGCTCGGACATCTGTTGCTCCTGTTCTCAGTCCTCAACCGTTACCTGTGGCAGATAGCTTACTGAGTTTTGACCCATCTCAACTCGGATTACTCTTTTTAGCACTGGTAATTACCACATTAGTAGTTACTCTGGCTGGATTATGTAAAATGCCAGCTGCTGAGTTTTTTGGTGGATTAGTAGTTGGTCTAGTGTTTAATTCTTTGCTGCACTGGCTACCTGTTTTGGGTGATGTGAATTTTAGTCCGCCAACATTCATCAAGTTATTAGGTCAACTGCTGCTGGGAATTACCATTGGTGAGTATTGGGGAAATAAACCTAATATTGGCAAAAGGGCTGTAGGTTATGCTTTGATGTCTGTAGCCATGACCCTCGTTGCTGGTGCGATCGCTGCTATGCTGGCCATGCAATTAACCTCTTGGGACTGGTTAACTTGTCTGTTAGTTACCGCACCAGGAGGATCGGCAGAAATGATCCTAGTATCACTGACATTAAATCATAATGTAGAAATTGTCACAGCTGGTCATTTAGTCCGACTCATTGCTATTAATAGTTCTCTACCATTATGGATATTTTTATTTCGCCGTCTTGATAGACAGCTATCAGACCCAGTTTAATAACTTTATAGCAATTCCTACCTCAATAGGTACTACAAGAATTATTCGATCACAGATAAACACAGATGAATACAGACCAGACTAATAACCAAGGAGACAATATATGATTGCCCAAGTTCAAGAATTAAATGCCGAGCAATGGGTAAAAACTCGTTCTTCCCTTGATCCTACGAAATCTACATTCCTGACCTGGACAGGTAAGATTTATAGTTTTATTCCTGGTGAAAAAAGAAAACTTTTGTTTAAAATGTCGGGAGTCAGCGTGAGTAGATGCATTCCCACAGCAGAAGGTAGTTGGGATTTTACTTCTAGGGAACTGACTTACTACCTTAATCCCCAAACAGGCGAGATTCTACGGCACTGGGAGAACCCCTGGACAGGTGAAACAGTACCTGTGATCCATGTTGCTAATAATCCGGTGCAGGGGCAGTTTCAAGGCAAATTTCCCGCACAAGTTGAGGGAGATACTACAACCTTCGTTTTTGATATTTTTCCCACATATCCTAATCCATTAGCAGAAAATCCCCAGTTTGCTGAATATAGCCCATATGCAATTTATCAAGCCACGGAACTATTTAAATTAGCTGTACCCACAGTAGATTTATTTAACTCAGAACTAACTTCGGTGTCGCAATTGAGACTGGGTTGGGATAGAATTGGTCAATGGTTGCCCTGGATGAAAATGGGCGATGCCTGCGGCGGCAAGCTACGCGCTGGATATCTCATTTACAGTGCTTCAGGAAGTAAAGTAAATGGTTTGGCAGAATTACCCCAGTTGCTTCAAGATGAAATTAATACCCGCCTTCCTCTTTACAAGCAAGCGCCAAAGGCTTTTATCGATGGGGAAGACATGACCTCTTGGCTGTACTTCCAAAAACACTTTCAGGCTTACTTGGCTGGGGAAATCTTCCCGCTTCCCGAAGCAGAGGAGGATTAAAATTTCTGCATATTTTGACTTTTGGGGTCAAATCCTCGAGAAAACCGGGTGCTTTCATCATAGTAAGCCCCACTTAGGTCGGCACCATAAAACTTGGCTAAGTTGAGTTTCGCGCCCCGGAGATTTGCCTGATTCAGTTTAACGCCACACAAGTTAGCTCTAGTTAAGTTCGCATTGGCGAGGTTAGCTTGACTTAAGTCTGCTCCCCAGAGTCTGGCTTTAGCTAGGTTAGCTCCACTCAAATCTGCTCCCCACAAATTGATTCCAGGCAAGTACGCTTCTATCAGCTTGGCTCGACCGAGGTTTGCGGCGGGAAAATACCTCTGTCCTGAGTTATAAAGTCGGATTAATTCTTTGGCATCCATGAGTTTCTTGTATGAAATCTCTATTTTTAGACTACTCTGCAATGGTTTTAAACGCAGAGGGGCGCGGAGGTTTATTTTCTCAGTGAAATTACTTCAAAATCGAAGGAACCAATGAGGCGGTTATCAACGTAAACCTGTATTTGATGCTTACCACCAGGATCGCCAGGAACCATTGTCCAGAAATTCTCAATTTTGCCATCATTGGTGAATACTGTTCGGGTTGTTACAGCTTCAACTCCATCACCTGATAACGACAAACTTTGACCATCGTCTGTAGCCCAGGTTTCTGGGGGTTTTGGCAATCGTAGAATTTCTCTCCATGTTACTTTACCTTTGTAGTCCTTGAGTTGAATCCGCCATCCGTACTTACCACCCTGAGACAGTACTACTCTGGTGGTAGAAGTAAAGTTAGCTAAATTTTTGGCATCAACTCTCAGTACTCCAAACTCAGCTTGACTGGCGGTAATCTGTCTACTGTTGTTTGACCCAGAGATTGATTGAGAAGACGCTACGCTATTATCTGCTAAAGCTAAGGCTTCAAAAGCTATGAATCCAGATATCAGCCAAGAAGAAGTTAGTACAATCGTCGCAGCCCAATTTCTCATTCGCACAGCCAGATTTTTGGTCGGTTACTGCTACATATTCTATAATTTCGATTTGCTTTCCGGGTGGAGAGAGAAATCATTGGTCAATCGATTTTAGATTTTAGATTTTAGATTTTGGATTAGACTGCAATTTAAAATACTCGCTGCGCTGCGTACGCTTCGCTAACGCAAATCCAAAATCCAAAATTCTTTACTCCCTACTCCCTCTCAACCTGCTACTAAATTCCAGAAGTAGCCATCTGGTGCGACAAAGGAAAAACTTTTTTCTCTAAACTCATTTTCGACGATGTTAGTATATTTGAGTACTGAACTAGCTTTGATGCGATCGCAATATCCCTCGATATCACGCACACGGTATGTATAAACTGAAATTCCTAAGCAGCCCGGTTGTGATGCTTCAAAGCGGGATTCTAACTTCATCGCTTCCGGAAATCGAATGATGTAAAGTCTACCACTGCGCGCCGCAATTAAGTCTGTCTGGGAGGAACGAGGGTCATCAAAGGCTGTGACAATAAACTTCTCACCCGGTTTGAGATCAAACATTTCTCGACCGGCTGGTGAAGATTCATAGCTAGTTTCTACATCATCACGTACACGCAATAAACCTAAAACTTCTTCATAAAATTTCAGGCTTTGCTTACTATCATCCTGCACAATCATGCCCATGTGGGTACACTGGCTAGTTTTGAAAGCCGCATTATGGTTGATTTGTCCGTAATCTGGTAGTGTATAGCCAAACCTTTGAAATAGAACTTGTCGAGTTAAGGGTTGCAGTAATAACATTTCTCGCACTCCCACCGCAGGATCTGTAAAAGGTCGGCTTTTTCGCTCTTTGTTGTAGATAACTTCCCAGTGAGGATTGCTATATCTAATCCCCCAACCTCCGGCTTTTGCATTCTCCGCATGATTTAAAATGGTGAAAATGTCAGCAGTTAAAGTTGTCGCCCAGCGATTTCCCTTGACTTTCATCGACGCTAACCCTAATCCCGGATTCGTGGGCTTTTGCCAAAGCATCAACCTAATTAAACCATGATCTGCATTTTGGTGGTAAAGGCGAATCGAACGTAAAGAAGAATTCACTCCATATAATTGATAAGCTGCATCTGCGGGTAATTCCCCCACTTGTCCGATGCGATAGCCAAATTGCTCCCAATATTGAATTGCAAAAATTGGCTCTGGAACGCCAATACATACTTCATATATACCTGCAATTGCAGTTTCTTTCCCATCAGTCATACAAATTTTGGATTTTAGGTTTTGGATTGAGTGTTAACCAGGAGAAACTGGTGAATATAAATTCATGTTTTGCCAAAATATTAGAGTTTATTGGCAATGTAGGCTATTATTTGTCCGTTAAATTTAACTTTAGCAAAATAATATAAATTTCTCTAAGATTTGAGGATTGAAGAAAGTTTATAAGAGGTGGCAGATGTGGAATTATTCAGTCGATTTAGATCTTGCATAACCTCTGCTGCATTTTGATAGCGATCGCTAAAATGATAACGTACCATTTTACCTAAAATTTCTGCTAATTCGTCACTAACTTTAACTGTTTCTCGCCACATAATATTACCTGTATCCAAATCTGGCTGGAGGTCTTGGGGTGGTATTCCAGTAATAGCTTGAATACCGATGATTCCCAAAGCGTAAATATCGCTAGACAAGCGGGGATGTCCGGCAAATTGCTCTGGTGGTGCATAACCCCGTGTCCCAATGGCGACAGTTGCTAACTCTGTTTGCTCGCTATTTGGGGGTTGCATCAACTTGACTGCACCAAAGTCAATTAACACCAGCCGATTATCTTCAGAGCGTCTAATAATATTAGTTGGTTTGATGTCACGATGAATTATTCGACGCTCATGCATAAATACTAGTACTTCTAAAACCCCCTTGAGCATCTCAATTACAAAAGATTCATCCTGTACAATCTGCACAGGTGGTAATTCTTCATTTAGGGTATGCCCAGCAATATATTCTTGGATTAAATAAAACTCTTTATTATCTTCAAAATAAGCAAGCAGTTCGGGAATTTGCTGATGTTTTCCCAACAATTCTAAAATTTCTGCTTCAGTATTAAATAACCTTCTCGCAACTTCCAAAAATTTCGTATCCCGACGAGCCGGCATTAATTGTTTTACTACACAGAGAGGATTACCCGGTCGTTGAGTATCTTTTGCGATATAAGTCCGGCCAAATCCCCCAGATCCTAAAATTTGTGATATTTGGTAACGTCCACCCAAAAGTAAATCACCGGTTCTTTTTTCTGGGATGATTGGTGTGGATGTAGTGTGAATATGTATGTCACGAATTGCCGTAGTTGTAGTATCTTGTAAAAGAATATTTAACTGTGCAATTGCTGACTGTTGTTTTTCAATTTGTAACAGTATAATCTTTGTTTGCTGCTGATTTTGGTAGCTGGTATAAATCATCATACTCACGCAACTGATAATTAAACCTATGGCTGGGGGGATAACGGGTATCCAACCAGCTTGGAAAAATACTACTGTGCAGATTAACACTAAGCCAGCTAAACTTACACCTCCCACTACTAGCAACAATAAAGGATGTCGCAGTCGCCACCCGACAATAGTACCTATGGTTGACCAGCCACACAGCCAGAGGATTTCTGCTCCTTCAGACCAGTACCAAATTAGGGGTCGTCCATCCAGCACTGTACTGAGAATCTGACTGGTTATCTGGGCATGAATCAAGACAGCAGGTGTTCGAGATGGTTGGTCAGGTGCGGCGTTATAAGGTGTACTCAAGCCAGAATCAACACTAGGTGCTGTTGTGCCGATAATTACTAATTTATCTTTAACTAAATCCGGGTCGAGTTGATTGTTGAGAACTTGTGTAAGACTAACTTTCTCAGCTAGGCGCTGACTATGGCGATAATTCAATAGTATTTGGTATCCTGCCGCATCGAGTCTTTTATAACTACCGGAATTGGCTGTGAGTGTAGAAAAGTTAGTGTCACCTATAGAGAAATTATATTGATCAGTAAATTCGATGTTAAAGCCCAATTTTTCTAGATAATTAACTGCCAATCTAGCAGCAAATGAGAAAGGAGTGGTACATTTACTATCTTCAGAGTTGGCAAATAACAAAGTACGGCGGATAATTTGGTCTGATTCGTAATCAGGAATTAAGTCTTTAAAGCCTAAATTATCTTCAGAAAAATTAGGTGGTGGTGGAATTTCTGGTCTGTCTATGCTACTGAATAAGCAAGTGCTAATAATATTTTCGTGACTGTGAAGATTGTCTGCTAAATTTTTCTGATTTGCTTGGTTAAAATGGACACCGATTATACTGGGGTTGTAGGATTCTAGTTTGAGCAACAATTGATTGATTTTGGCATCTGATAAAGGCCATTCTTCTTGTGCCAAATCCTCTTGAGTAATTTCTATTAATAAGATGCGGGGATCGGGTGGTTCGGCAGGACGCGATCGCAGCATTTGATCATAAGCTTGTAATTCCCAAGGCTGTAACCATTTCAGTTCCCTAACTCCCCACACCAAAACCGTCACTCCCAGGCTGGTGACTAAAATCACTTGTAACCAGTGCTTGTGGGCAGAGGTATCACGGTAAGTCTTGTCTTTGGGAAACGCGGCTCGGATCTGTTTTAATATTCCATTAATCACGGCTTTGCGGCGCTAGTCTGAATTTAGTAGATGTTGCCCACCCGGAACCAAAGTGCCGGAATTGGATATAAAAGCTAATTAACCCAAACTTAACCTAATTTAGCAATTTCCTAGCTTACTATAGGCGATATCTTTGATTTGGTTGTCAAAACGACCTATCTCAGATAAGAGCAAGGAGAGATTTTGCTTGTGGTTCGTTTCATTAATACTATCCATCAACATTAAACACTTCCATGACTAATCTAACTAGCACCGATTTATTCGCTTCCGTCCAACTAGGCCCCTACACACTCCCTAACCGAATTGTAATGGCTCCGATGACCCGCAATCGGGCTGGTGAGGGCAATATTCCTACTGCAATCAATGTGAAGTATTACGCTCAACGCGCAACGGCGGGATTGATTGTGACTGAAGCAACACAAGTATCACCCCAAGCAGTAGGCTATCCAGCCACGCCTGGGATTCATTCCCCAGAACAGATTGAGGGATGGCGAGAGGTAACTGATGCCGTGCATAGTTTAGGTGGACGTATATTTTTACAGTTGTGGCACGTAGGGCGAATATCTCACCCATCTTTGCAACCAGATGGCGCACTACCAGTAGCTCCTTCGGCGATCGCTCCTGTGGGTGATGCTATGACCTATACTGGTTATCAACCCTTTGTTACCCCTCGTGCTTTAGAAACAGACGAAATTGCAGGTGTGGTTGAGCAGTTTCGTCAGGGAGCCGAAAATGCTCTAGCTGCTGGCTTTGATGGTGTGGAGATTCATGGAGCCTTTGGATATTTACTCGATCAGTTTCTTCAAGATGGTGCAAATCAACGTAGCGATCGCTATGGTGGATCTATAGAAAATCGAGCGCGATTGCTGTTGGAAGTAACAGAAGCTGTGTGTAGCGTTTGGGGTGGAAATCGTGTCGGAATTAAGCTTTCGCCCAGCAACACCTATAACGATATCCGTGACTCGAATCCCAAGGCCACATTTAGCCATGTAATTGATGCACTCAACCAATTTGGGCTAGGGTATGTTCACTTAATGGAACCCACACCAGCAGATATCCGGCATGGTGGCACACCGATTCCGGCTGCTTACTTTAGTTCTATTTATCAAGGAACACTAATTTTCAATGGCGGTTATGACAAAGAAAAAGCTAATAGTGCGATCGCTGATGGTCATGCTGACTTAGTTTCTTTTGGCACATTATATATTGCTAATCCAGATTTACCAGAACGTTTTCGGTTAGAGACAACCCTGAATGAACCAGATCACAGCACCTTCTACGGAGGCGACGAGAAGGGCTATATTGACTATTCCTTCCTGAACCACTCAAAAATTGCTTAGTAGTCATAGGCTACGTTACAGCATTAAGCCTTCAGCGTAGCCATACACCGCAGTATCTCAAGTTGTATTTCCGATTAAAGATTGGCTAGGCGAATTTAACTGGGGTTGTTCGGGTGACGTTTCCAGAAGAAATTAGAGCAACTATTGTCTAAACAAATGCTTATCATTAATAATCATTGATATATCGAATCAACATACCTGCATTTGTTTTAGAGCAACTATTGTCTAAACAAATGCTTATCATTAATAATCATTGATATATCGAATCAACATACCTGCATTTGTTTTAAAGCAACTATTGTCTAAACAAATGCTTATCATTAGTAATCATTGATATATCGAATCAATATGCCTGCATTTGTTTTAAAGCAACTATTGTCTAAACAAATGCTTATCATTAGTAATCATTGATATATCGAATCAATATACCTGCATTTGGTTTTGAATATATAATTTTACTTATATAAGCTATTTAATATTTCTTTAATAATTACTTGTTCAAAGTTCACCACTTTGACTAGAAAGCCTGTAAACTAAATTTCAATACAGCGAGTGAACCCAAGGGAAGCTCCAGTAAAACCCAGGAATTAAAATATTTTCATTGATTCAGCAGTCATCCCAGCTATTTTTTTTACAAAAATACTGGTAATTAGCTGACTGATTCTAGTGAAAAATTTTTTGTTGTATATAGCGCAAGAAAAATCCGTTTTACTTGCATTAATCATCATGCTTTCTAAAAATAAAATTTGACTCAAAGGGCTGTTATGACAGAGTTTTTTAATCAAGTTTCTCGGCGTAAATTTATTTTCACAGCAGGAGCATCAGCAAGCGCTGTGTTCCTCAAAGGTTGCTTGGGAAATCCACCGGAAACTACTGGAGGTACGGAATCAACACCCACTGCTCAACCAGCTGCTAATGTCAGTCCAGAGCAAGCACCAGAAGTCACCACAGTTAATTTGGGATATATTCCCATTGTGGAATCTGCACCTTTAATTATTGCCAAAGAAAAAGGCTTTTTTGCTAAGTATGGCATGACCAATGTGGAGCTTTCTAAACAAGCTTCTTGGGGTTCTGCTAGAGATAACGTAGAAATTGGTTCGGCTGGTGGTGGAATTGATGGCGGTCAATGGCAAATGCCCATGCCACATTTAATTAGTGAAGGTTTAATTACTAAAGGCAATCAAAAGATTCCTATGTATGTGTTGTGTCAATTAATTACGCATGGCAATGGAATTGCGATCGCCAACAAACACCAAGGTAAAGGTATTAGCTTACAATTAACCGGCGCTAAGGCTTTATTTAACCAACTCAAATCTTCTACACCCTTCACGGCTGCATTCACATTTCCCCATGTTAACCAAGATTTGTGGATTCGTTACTGGTTAGCAGCAGGCGGTATTGACCCAGATACAGATGTCAAACTGCTGACAGTACCGGCGGCGCAAACTGTAGCCAACATGAAAACCGGCACAATGGACGCTTTCAGCACAGGCGACCCCTGGCCGTTCCGCCTTGTCAACGACAAAATTGGCTACATGGCCGCCTTAACAGCAGAGATATGGAAGAATCACCCAGAAGAATACCTGGCGATGAGAGGTGATTGGGTTGATAAATATCCGAAAGCCACCAAAGCCCTACTTAAAGGCATTATGGAAGCGCAACAGTGGTTAGATAATTTTGACAACCGCAAAGAAGCTGCCCAAATTTTAGCTGCACGCACTTATTTCAACTTACCTTCACCAGAAATTTTGGCAGACCCATACGTAGGCAAATATGACATGGGAGATGGTCGCAAAATTGATGATAAATCAATGGCGGCGTACTACTGGAAAGATGAAAAAGGTAGTGTTTCTTATCCCTATAAGAGTCATGATTTATGGTTCATAACTGAAAATGTGCGTTGGGGATTCTTGCCCAAAGATTATGTTGCCAATGGTGCAGCTAAAGCCAAAGCATTAATTGATAAAGTCAACCGGGAAGATATTTGGAAAGAAGCAGCAAAAGAATTAGGAATTCCTGCTGCGGATATTCCTACAAGCACATCTCGCGGCGTTGAACAATTCTTTGATGGCACAAAATTTGACCCCGAAAAGCCAGAAGAATACTTGAACAGTCTCAAAATCAAAAAAGTCAGCGTTTAACTACACTCTGGCAATAATTTTTCACAAATCGTCATCTGAGGAGCATAAATTAAAATGACCGTCGCGCAAAAAAGACCAGCAACTCCTAAATTTGATAATAAATTATTATCAAGTCTGCAAAAACAATTGCCTGACCTGATTCCTCCCGCGATCGCCATTACAATTTTTTTGGTAATATGGCAAATATTCTCATGGATTCCTGGCGCTACACTACCAGGACCGATACAAGTAATCCAAGACACTTGGATCTTGATTTTGTATCCTTTTTATGATAAAGGTGGCACAGATAAAGGTCTGTTTTGGCAAATTTTAGCCAGTCTCCAACGGGTAGTTATCAGCTATATTTTTGCCGCAATTGTGGGAATCAGTCTAGGTGTTTTGATTGGGGTTAATAAAACCATGTCCAAGGCTTTAGACCCAATTTTCCAACTTCTACGGACTGTACCACCTTTGGCGTGGGTTCCCATTTCCTTGGCAGCCTTAAGACAAAACGAACCAGCCGCATTATTCGTAATTTTCATCACCGCAATTTGGCCGATTTTAATTAACACGGCTGTGGGCGTAACGCAAATTCCCCAAGACTATAACAACGTTGCCAAAGTTCTCCAACTTAGCCGCAAAGAATACTTCACCAACATTCTTATTCCCTCCGCTTTACCCTACATTTTCACCGGCTTGAGAATTGCAATTGGCTTGGCTTGGTTAGCGATTATTGCAGCAGAAATCGTCATGTCCGGTATCGTTGGGATTGGCTTTTTTATCTGGGATGCTTATCAAAATAATAACGTCAGCGAAGTCATCTTAGCCCTAATCTACATCGGCGTTGTTGGTCTGATCCTCGATAAGTTAATGGCTTGGGTGCAAAACCTAATTTTACCAGCAGAACAAAAGTAAGAAGACAGGACTAACAAAGAATCTATATCTCCCCTCAACTCCCTAAAGCTTATGTCAGTATTCGTTGCTGTTGACCAAATTGAAAAGGTATTCGACTTAACCGATGGTGGTAAATATATCGCCCTCAAAGGAATCGACCTCCAAATTAGAAAAGGTGAATTTGTTTCTTTGATTGGTCACTCCGGTTGCGGTAAATCCACTTTATTAAATATGATTGCGGGTTTGGATTTACCAACTGAAGGTATAGTGACTTTGGAAGGACAAAGAATTGTCAGACCGGGGCCAGACCGGATGGTGGTCTTCCAAAATTATTCCTTGTTACCTTGGCGGACGGTGAGAGAAAATATTGCCCTAGCCGTGAATTCCGTCATGAAGGGTATGCCCGCCGGTGAACGCAAAGCAATTGTCGAAAAACATATAGATATGGTGGGTTTGCGACCCCATGCGGATAAACAACCCGGTATGTTATCAGGTGGACAAAAACAACGGGTAGCGATCGCTCGCGCTCTGGCAATTCGTCCTAAACTACTACTATTAGATGAACCCTTCGGCGCACTCGATGCCCTCACACGGGGTAACTTACAAGAACAGTTAATGCAAATCTGCCAAGAAAATGAAGTCACCGCCGTCATGGTGACTCATGACGTAGATGAAGCCGTGCTGTTATCTGACAGAATTGTTATGCTCACCAATGGCCCCGAATCTAAAATTGGTGACATTCTCGAAGTTGATATCCCCAGACCCCGCAAACGCATGGAAGTAGTAGAACACCCAAGCTACTACAGCTTGCGGAGTGAGATGATTTACTTCCTCAACCAACAAAAACGAATCAAGAAAATCCGCGCCCGCAAAACCGCAGATGTTTCTCGTCATGGGTTAGAAAAAGTTAACTTAGAAATTGGCTTCTTACCCTTGACAGCTTCCGCCCCCTTAGCTGTTGCTAAAGAAAAAGGTTTCTTCAGCAAGCATGGTTTAGATGAAGTCAACCTCGTGCGGGAAACGAACTGGCGGGGTATCGTCGATGGTATCAAAGGCGGTTATATAGATGCAGCCCAAATGCCTTCAGGGATGCCCATGTGGTTAACACTGGGAGGATATCAAAACCAACCCATACCTGTAGTTACCGCCCTCACAATGACCCGCAACGGTAACGCCATCACCTTGGCAAAACGCTTTTATGATCAAGGTGTCCACACCTTATCAGACTTTAAAAAATACCTGCTGCGGACCCGCGACCAACGCCACACAATGGGAGTAGTCCATCCAGCATCAATGCACAACTTGCTGCTGCGTTACTGGTTAGCAGCTGGTGGTATTGACCCCGATTTAGATGTGGACATGAGGACAATTCCCCCAGCGCAGATGGTAGCCGACTTGCAAAACAAAAGTATTGACGGTTATTGCGTGGGTGAACCTTGGAACTACCGCGCCGCCGTTGAAGGTGTCGGCTTTACTATTGCTACCGATTTGGAAGTGTGGTTAGGACATCCCGGTAAAGTTCTCGGTGTGCGGGAAGAATGGGCAGAAAAATATCCTAACAGCCATATTGCCTTGACTAAAGCTTTGCTGGAAGCTTGCGAATATTGTTCTCATCCAGAAAATGCCTTAGAAATCAGAACAATTGTCGCAGGTAGGGATTATGTCGGCACTGATGTAGAGTACATCCAACTGGAAGACCCCAATAGCCTTGTCTGTGAGTTAGACAAACCATTACAAGACTACGCCCACCACCAGTTTTTTGCCCAGTCAGCCATCAACCGCCCCAGCCGTACCGAACAAATCTGGATTATGAGTCAGTTAGCACGTTGGGGGGACACGCCTTTCCCCAGAAACTGGGTAGAAGTTGTAGAAAGGGTCTGCCGTGTAAGCGTCTTCAGCACCGCCGCCAGGGAATTAGGTATGGACATCAGCTATACTCGCCAACCCATCAAATTATTTGATGGTACACCCTTTAACGCCGACGACCCCATAGCTTATCTCAACAGCTTGCAGATTAAACGTGATTTCTCCATTGCGGAAGTCGTCCTAGACTCACCGACCAGAAGAGTTGCTTGAATTAAGCATAGAAAAATTAAACAGTTGTATATCTGTGAAAAATATAGTGCTTTGCAGTTGAGTCTCATCCAGACCTAACCGCCAACCCCTTCCCTTGCAGGGAAGGGGAGTAAGAATCACAGCCTCTCGCCTCGTAGGAAAAAGAGCAAAAATTTCCTTTCCCCACTCCCCACAAACCTAAATACCACTGTCACCACAATGCAAGACCGCAAATTCAGTTCTACCGAAACTACCAGAAACAGACAGACAACTAACAGCAGCCGACCTTTTTTAGAAATTAAAGACGTTAGCAAAGTCTATCCCACCAAGACAGGTCCCTTCACCGTCCTTGATGGCGTTAACCTAAATGTAGAACAGGGTGAATTTCTCTGTGTTATCGGTCACTCTGGATGTGGTAAATCGACACTGCTAAATATGGTGTCGGGTTTTAACTTTCCTACCTCTGGGCAAGTCTTACTGGAAGGTCAACCAATCACCAAACCAGGGCCAGATAGAATGGTAGTGTTTCAAAACTATGCGCTGCTTCCTTGGCGGACTGCATTTGAAAATATCTATCTAGCTGTGAACGCCGTTTATCCCAACAAGCCAGAACCAGAGAAAAGGGCAATTGTGCGGGATCATTTGGTAATGGTGGGACTAGCTGACGCAATGGATAAAAAACCTCTGCAAATGTCCGGCGGTATGAGACAACGGGTTTCCATTGCCCGTGCTTTGGCAATTCGTCCCAAGGTGCTAATTTTAGATGAACCTTTTGGGGCGCTGGATGCAATTACCAAAGAAGAATTACAAGAAGAATTGTTAAAAATTTGGGGTGATAATCGCTGTACAGTATTGATGATTACCCACGACATTGATGAGGCGCTATTTTTAGCAGACAAATTGGTGATGATGACCAACGGCCCTCACGCTAAAATCGGCGAAGTGCTGGAAATTCCATTTTCTCGTCCACGCGATCGCACCCGCATCATGGAAGATCCACAATACTATAAACTACGTAACTATGCCCTAGATTTTCTCTTCAACAGGTTTGCCCATGATGATGTGGGTTAAGGTAATTTCCAGCCGTATAACCAAAACACACCACCATATTCAAAACTGTGTTTCCGATTTTTGCAGTTTTTCAACAGGACTAGCGAAAGAAATAGAATCAAGGGATTGGCTAGGCGAATTTAACTGGGGTTGTTCCGGTGATGCTTCAATAATTGCATCACTGAAGTAAGAGCCAACAATCTTGTCATAGTTAGAAGCAACCGCTAAAAATGCCCCACCCAAAATATAAATTGGCAACGGCAGATTAAATGCTTTTAACCAGTCAAACAGTTCTGCCAAAGCAAACAACACTAAAAAGCAAGCAAGCCAAACCCTCATTCTTTCATTCCCTGCGTGTAAGCAACCCTAATCATAGGGTAAACAGCTTGCATCATACTTGATGTTCAGTGTAACCACAAATGCCAAGAAAACCTGACATTTTACTGAACCTATTTTTTGTTGTCGGGTGAGCAAAAATACTCACCCCTGTTATACAAGTTAAGCTGGCTTATGAGCAATAAAATACTTACTTGCAAAGTGAACTTGGATCTCAATGTTCTCAAAACCTGCTTTCTCTAGACGTTCTACCAAGTCATCATGAGTGTAATCCCGATAGTAGGGTTCATGATAAACTTCTGGAAAAGAATCCATGAGTACAGCAAATTCAGGGAAATCACTCTGTTGAATAGAATCACAAATCACAAATACTCCCCCCGGTTTTGTGACTCGGAAGCATTGTTCAATTACTGTTTGCCGCACTTTTGCTGGTAACTCATGGAAGAGGAACACAGAAGTTACCGCATGAAAATAGTCATTTAAGTAAGGTAAATCTTCCGCATTGGCTTGTAAAAGTTGTGGTAACTCTCCGGTAATTTCCGATAGTTGTTGATTTGCCTTACGCAAATAAGCTGGTGATAAATCTGTACCATACAGAGATGCTTGAGGTAAAGCTGCCCGAATCATCTTCAGTGTTCGCCCTGTACCACAAGCGACATCTAAAATCCGCATTTGCCGTGGCGCAACAGCATCAAAAGCTTTCAGCCCTTGTTTGAGAGGCGCAAGAATCCGCCGCCGCATCGGGTCGGCAGTCCCATTAAAGAGAATTTCTACCTGTAAATCATATAAATTCGCTGAATCGTCGCTTAAATAGCCGTTACTTTGGTGATGGAAATTCTGCACATAATAGCTGGGATAACCATTTGTGTCTATTTCCGGCGAAAATTCTTGATATTTCTGTTGTTCAGACCGTTCCCAGATTTGAGGTAGGTCTAGGCATAGCAGAGGATAATAGCGGAAAAAATCTGACCAAGGGTTGTCAAAAAGTAAGGTTTCGGGATATACCCCTTTTTCAGCATCTTCCCAGTCTATTTCCAGCAGCTGATTCATTTTTTGGTGAAATTTTAACAAAACTTCGCTAGAAATGGGTTTGCCCTTTTGCCCTAGAGTGGGATGAATCAGATTCATCAGCCGTAAACTTAAAGTTTTATGAGCTAGACCAAAGTAACTTTTGCCTTGTTGAAAGGTCTGATAAGTCAGCTTGCTTAAAGTGTCAGACATAAAAAATATTGGAGTATTTATCACTTCTACTAATTATATGTAAAAAATTGTAACAAAAAAATCATCTGGCTGAGGGATATGAATTAAATAACGTGCAAATCTGGTTTTTGACCTCACCCAGCTTTTGATTTACGTTTAATATAAATTTTTGTTACAAAATTGCAATTTTGTAACTTTAGCTACAGAAATTTCGCTAATATTAAGAAGTGAAGGGATAAATAGCGAATCATATATAACTAAAACCATAAAGAGGACTGTAATATGTCTATTCAAGATAGAACTCGTGCGTTAGCAATGCGCCAATATCAGCAAGTGAAGAATCGTCAACAATCAATGCTGATGCGTGCAGCACAGGAACTCGGTCTTCCTGAAGAATTAGCTGAATACTGGAGTCCTCTTCAAGGGAAAATTGATCCGACCACTCGGTTAATTTATGAAAGTAGCCATGCTTCCATGAGCTAGATATAGACAAAAAGTCTAGGTTCCTGGCTTGAAAATGGCAATAAACCGGGTATTTGATAGTGATAAGTAAAAAAAAGCCACCCTCATAGGGTGGCTAAAAATTCACTACTAATCGCAATTAGCAATCGTAATAGAGATAAAACTCATAAGGGTGAGGACGCATCTGCATTTGCTTAACGTCGTTAGCCAGTTTGTAGTCAATCCAGTTTTGGATGAAGTCTTCTGAGAACACGCCTGATTCTGTTAAGAAAGCATGATCATTTTCTAGTGCTTCTAAAGCCAATTCTAGAGAACCAGGAGTTGAAGGAACCTTCGCCAGTTCTTCTGGAGAGAGTTCATAGATATTTTTATCTAGGGGTTCACCGGGATGGATTTTGTTCTTGATACCATCAATACCAGCACAAAGCATGGCTGCAAATGCTAAGTAAGGGTTAGCAGTCGCATCAGGACAACGGAACTCTAAGCGCTTGGCTTTGGGGTTATCGCCAGATAAAGGAATCCGCACAGAAGCAGAACGGTTCCCTTGGGAGTAAGCTAAGTTCACTGGTGCTTCGTAACCAGGTACTAGCCGTTTGTAAGAGTTAGTGGTGGGGTTGGTGATGGCCAAAAGTGCTGGTGCGTGCTTGAGGATACCACCAATGTAGTACAATCCCATTTCACTCAAACCAGCATACTTATCACCTGCAAAGAGAGGTTTGCCATCTCTCCAGATGGACTGGTGACAGTGCATACCTGAACCGTTATCGCCAAAAATCGGTTTTGGCATAAAGGTTACAGTTTTGCCGTATTTATTGGCAACATTCTTGATGACATATTTGTAAGTCATCAGCCAGTCAGCAGCTTCAATTAATTTACCAAAGCGGAAACCCAGTTCGCACTGACCACCAGTAGCAACTTCGTGGTGTTGTTTTTCAATGGGTACGCCGCAATCTTTCATTGTTAGCAGCATTTCGGTACGGATATCTTGGAAGCTATCCGCAGGCGATACTGGGAAGTAGCCTTCTTTAAAGCGTGTTTTGTAACCCAGGTTGGGGCTTTCTTTCTTACCAGAATTCCAAGCACCTTCTACAGAGTCTACATGGTAGTAGCCTTCATGGGCATTTTGGTCAAAGCGGACATCATCAAAGATAAAGAATTCTGCTTCAGGACCAAAGAACGCTGTATCACCAAGTCCAGTAGAAACTAGGTAATCTATTGCGCGTTGGGCAATAACACGGGGACAACGGTTGTACCATTCACCTGTGCGGGGTTCTTTAATACTACAAATTATACTTAACGTTGGCTCTTTCATGAAGGGGTCGATCCAAGCAGTGTTGGGATCGAGTACCATCATCATGTCCGATTCGTTGATGTTTTTCCAACCGCGAATGCTGGAACCGTCGAAAGGTACGCCATCAGAGAAGGAACTTTCATCGATTTGGTCTTGGTACAAGGTGAGATGCTGCCAAGTTCCTGGTGTATCGATAAATTTCAGATCAATCATCTGAATTTTTTGGTCTTGAATCAATTTCAAGACTTCTTTTGCGGTTGTCATTGTTACTCCTTCTCTACTTATTTCCTAAAATCAAGCCAAAATCTTCCAAAGCATCCTAACCCAGATGATTGGAACTAAGTTGTAGATGACACACCTGAAATATCATAAATCCTGGACATTAGAAGATTTTGTAGTTTTTGTTACAGCTTATCTGGATTACAGCTTATATTAACCTTTTGCCTCACATCTGCACAAAACGTAAAGTTCATCTCATAGGGTCAACTTTGGCATAGAATCCTTAGATAGCGGATGAATTGTTTTTGTGCCGCATCATATTTTAATAAAATACATGGCACAAAAATTTACTGGTGCATAAGTGCAACCAAATTAATATCAAACCATAGATAGCATTGATTGGGAGAAGAAATAATGCGCGATGCAGTTACAAGCTTGATTAAGAATTATGACGTTGCTGGACGTTATTTTGACCGGAATGCCATTGACAGCCTGAAAAGTTATTTTGAAAGTGGCACAGCACGGGTGAAAGCGGCGGCGGCGATTAACTCTAATGCAGCCTCGTTGGTAAAACAGGCCAGTGTTAAGTTATTTGAAGAACAGCCTGAGTTGATTCGTCCTGGCGGAAATGCCTACACAACTCGTCGTTATGCGGCTTGTCTCCGGGATATGGACTATTACCTCCGCTATGCTACTTATGCTTTGGTGGCGGGGAACATGAATGTGTTGGATGAGCGTGTACTCCAAGGGTTGCGGGAAACTTACAATTCTTTGGGTGTACCTATTAGCCCTACGGTTTATGGTATCCAGATTCTCAAAAATATGGTAAAGGCACAAGTTGCAGCCGCAGGTGTTGCTGATACTGCTTTTGTGGATGAACCTTTTGATTATATAACTCGTGAGTTGAGCGAGAAGGATATTTAGTATCTAGCCCTGGTGATGGGAAATCGCGGGAGAATAAACCTAGTTCGTAACGACGGATAATATACACATCGCACTTTGGCTTTTTTGACAAGGTGCGTTTACTTTTTTTAATAATAAAAGCAGGGTAGGTTTTAGAGGATGTTTGAAATTAATCGATAGAACCCATTTGACATCTTTCACAAGACATGATGCGATCGCTTTGGGGATAACCCCTATTCTTCTGTTACTTTTTGATCACCGCCGACAAAATCAGCGCACCGGGAGTAATTATGGCCAAATATTAGGTGCGATCGCAGCTATGATCAACAGAAAGAAAATCTCTAGGATGTAGCTAATGAAAACACTACGATTGAGCAGACCATCCCAGAGGTAGCCTTGACGTTTAGAAATGGGCTGACGCTTGTGGGTTTTCGACCAACTGCCATAGATACCAGGGCTTTTCAACTTGTATGTATTGGCGAGAATAAACTCAATTTCGGCAACGCGGGGATAGAAACCACGCTGAAAGTGTTTCCATTGACTTTCGAGAATCCAGAAAAATAAGGGAATAGAGCAACCAATCAGGGCTATAGCACTGGCGATGGATTTTTGCTGTAACATCAAAACTAACACACCCCCAGTCCCAGTAATTCCCAAGGCTTTAATCACCCAAATCTGCTTGTTATAGTCTTCGATAGTGTTTTGCAGAAAAAAATATTCCTGTTTGAGTAAGTCTAATTCAAAGTTATCGAGAGATGGAGGCTGGGGTTCAGTTGGTAATAGGTTAGACATTGGTGATAGCAAAGTTCACTGAGATGAAATTAGCACAATTCGTAGTTCGTGAACAAACAAGATCCCGGACTTATTTGAGAAATCAGGGATCTGAGCCTCTCCGAAGTGCTGATACTTATTTAAGAGAATCTAAACTCAGATAATAAGTTACAATTTCACTCAGTAAGTTAAACCTTGTCAAAAAAACACCGTTACCAGGGGTTAGGCAAGCAACATTTAACCTTTCCCTAACGCCAACATCTCACTATTCCACACACGATGAGCATCTGGAATGACTATCTCCAATCACTCTGCAATGATTATGCCCAATGGTGGAAGGCTTATACCCTCACGGATGTAGTGGGACAGCAGCGAGTTGAGCAGAAGAAATCGCCCCTACTGCTAAATTTTATGGTGGAGATGGAATCGCTCGCTAAAGAGGAACGGAGCGAAGCCCAGGAGAAAACTGAGCGGTTAGATGTATTGGCAGGGTTGCGGAAATATGCTCAAGAACACGTCTTAATGGTAGGGCGGCCAGGTTCGGGGAAATCAACGGCGTTGGTGCGGTTGTTGTTAGAGGAAGCGGAGAAGGCGAGATCCCCCCTCAATCCCCCCTTAGAAAGCAGGGAAGCCAAATCTTCAGAATCCCTTTTGTTAAGCAGGGCAGATAAAATTAGTGGCGAGTCATTCAGCCAGGATAAAGCCAAATCTTCAGAACCCCCCTTTTTAAGGGGGGCAGGGGGGATCATCCCCGTGCTAGTGGAGTTGCGCTATTACCAAACCTCAGTGCTGGATTTAATTCGGGATTTCTTAAAGCGCCATCGCCTACTGTTGGACACTGCAACCATAGAACAACTGCTGCTTGAAGGGCAATTTTTGCTGCTGGTAGATGGTATCAACGAATTACCCTCAGAAAAAGCGCGACAAGATTTATATAAATTCCGGCAAGACTACCAAAAAACCACTCCGATGATATTCACCACGCGTGATTTAGGTGTGGGGGGTGATTTGGGCATTACTAAGAAGTTGGAAATGCAACCCCTGACAGCAGAACAGATGCAGAAGTTTGTCTGCGCCTATTTGCCTGAACAGGGTGAGCAGATGTTGCAGAACTTAGGCGATAGGTTGCGGGAGTTTGGAGAAACACCGTTGCTGCTGTGGATGTTGTGTTCATTGTTTCAAGCCACAGGTGACATCCCTCCTAACTTGGGTTTGGTGTTTCGTCAGTTTACCCACAGCTATAATGACAAACTCAAGCCAGATATCCCAGTTACATCTGAGTCTCGGCGGTGGTGGACTCGATTATTAGAACATTTGGCATTCTACATGACCAAAGGAGAGAAGCTGACAGGATTGAATGTCGCCATACCCAGGTTAAAAGCAGAGGAAGTTTTAACCCAGTTTTTGCAAGCTGAGAAATTTGATCGACCACTCGACAGGGCTTTAGAATGGCTGCAAGATTTACTCAACCATCACTTAATTCAACTTGGGGCAAATAACCAAATTGAATTTCGCCACCAACTAATTCAGGACTATTACACCGCCGAATGTTTGCTCAAGCAGTTACCAAACCTCAGTGATAAACGTCTCCAGCGAGAGTATTTAAATTATTTGAAATGGACTGAACCACTGAAATTGATGCTGGAATTGGTGGATGATGGAGCGCAGGCGGTGCAAGTGGTGAACTTAGCCTTAGAGGTAGATTGGCAGTTAGGGGCAAAGTTAGCAGGTGCTGTAAAGCCAGAATTCCAACAGCAAACAGTTGATTTAGTTGCTGGGTTAGAAATTTCTCTGTTATTTAAAATCTATCTTTTATATTTAACAAAATCTAACAAAGCGATTCCTGGGTTAATTAAATTGCTCGAAGATGAAGACTCCGATGTGCGTTCTATTGCGGCATCTGCCCTGAGAGAAATCAAATCAGAGGCAGGGATTCCTGGGTTAATTAAATTGCTCGAAGATGAAGACTCCGATGTGCGTTCTATTGCGGCATCTGCCCTGGGAGAAATCAAATCAGAGGCAGGGATTCCTGGATTAATTAAATTGCTCGAACATGAAGACTCATCTGTGCGTTATCGTGCGGCATTTGCCCTGGGAGAAATCAAATCAGAGGCAGGGATTCCTGGGTTAATTAAATTGCTCGAAGATGAAGACTTCGATGTGCGTTATCTTGCGGCATCTGCCCTGGGAAAAATCAAATCAGAGGCAGCAATTCCTGGGTTAATTAAATTGCTCGAACATGAAGACTCCTCTATGCGTTATCGTGCGGCATTTGCCCTGGAAGAAATCAAATCAGAGGCAGCGATTTTTGGGTTAATTAAATTGCTCGAACATGAAGCCTTTTCTGTGCGTTATCGTGCGGCATCTGCCCTGGGAAAAATCAAATCAGAGGCAGCGATTCCTGGGTTAATTAAATTGCTCGAACATGAAGAATCCTCTGTGCGTTATCGTGCGGCAGAAGCCCTGGAAGAAATCAAATCAGAGGCAGCGATTCCTGGGTTAATTAATTTGCTCGAAGATGAAGACTCCTTTGTGCGTTCTCGTGCGGCATCTGCCCTGGGAAAAATCAAATCAGAATCGGCGATTCCTGGGTTAATTAAATTGCTTGAAGATGAAGACTTCGATGTGCGTTATCGTGCGGCATCTGCCCTGGAAGAAATCAAATCAGAGGCAGCGATTCCTGGGTTAATTAAATTGCTCGAAGATGAAGACTTTTCTGTGCGTTATCGTGCGGCATCTGCCCTGGGAAAAATTAAATCAGAGGCAGCGATTCCTGGGTTAATTAATTTGCTCGAACATGAAGACTCCTCTGTGCGTTATCGTGCGGCAGAAGCCCTGGAAGAAATCAAATCAGAGGCAGCGATTCCTGGGTTAATTAAATTGCTCGAAGATGAAGACTCCGATGTGCGTTCTATTGCGGCATATGCCCTGGGAGAAATCAAATCAGAGGCAGCGATTCCTGGGTTAATTAAATTTCTCGAATATGAACACTTCTCTGTGCGTTCTATTGCGGCATCTGCCCTGGGAAAAATCAAATCAGAGGCAGAGATTTCTGGGGTAATTAAATCTTTCGAATATGAACACTTCTCTGTGCGTTCTATTGCGGCATCTGCCCTGGGAAAAATTAAATCAGAGGCAGCGATTTCTGGGTTAATTAAATTGCTCGAACATGAAGACTCCTCTGTGCGTTCTCGTGCGGCAGAAGCCCTGGAAGAAATCAAATCAGAGGCAGCGATTCATGGGTTAATTAATTTGCTCGAAGATGAACACTTCGATGTGCGTTATCGTGCGGCAGAAGCCCTGGAAGAAATCAAATCAGAGGCAGCGATTCCTGGGTTAATTAATTTGCTCGAAGATGAACACTTCGATGTGCGTTCTCGTGCGGCATCTGCCCTGGGAAAAATTAAATCAGAGGCAGCGATTCCTGGGTTAATTAAATTGCTCGAAAATGAAGACTTCGATGTGCGTTATCGTGCGGCAGAAGCCCTGGGAGAAATCAAATCAGAGGCAGCGATTCCTGGGTTAATTAATTTGCTCGAATATGAACACTCCGATGTGCGTTATCTTGCGGCATCTGCCCTGGGAGAAATCAAATCAGAGGCAGCGATTCCTGGGTTAATTAAGTTGCTCGAACATGAAAATAATATAGATAATGTGAGGGATGCACTACAAGCACTTGAAGCGATACAAGAAAACTGTAAATACTACAACTCTCTTACTCAACCAATTACTAAACCAAACCCCCAGCTTATTAAAACTTCCCTAATGCAAATTCTCCACCTCTCAGACCTGCACTTTGGCACAGATGACCAAGCCACACTTTGGTCTAACCAACTAGCAACCGACTTGCGAAATGAACTTGAAATTCCTCACCTTGATGCCCTCATTCTCTCCGGCGACATCGCCAACAAATCAACCCCCGCAGAATACGAAGCAGCCCAACAATTTTTTGACGAACTCCGCCAAGATTTCGCCCTCCAACCTGAGCAAATTATCATCGTTCCCGGTAATCATGACCTCAATTGGGAACTAGCAGAAAACGCTTACCAATTAATTGACCGTAAAAAGTATAAGGGAGAACTGAAAGAAGGTGAATATATAGAAGAAAGTTCTAGTGTCATTCGCGTGCGAGACGAAGAAAAATATCAACAACGCTTTGAACACTTCAGCAACTTCTACCAAATTATCAAAAATAAATCCTATCCCTCAGACTATTATCAACAATACACCTTAGATCATTTTCCCAACCACAACCTACTGATATTAGGGTTAAATTCCGCTTGGCAATTGGATCATCATTACAAATCCCGTGCCAGCATTAATATGAATACACTGAGCAACGCCCTCACAAAAATTCGCCGCCAGAAAGAATATGAAAACTGCATCAAAATAGCAGTATGGCATCATCCCCTAGATAGCGCCTGGGATGACCGCATCAAAGACCAAAGCTTTATGGAACAGTTAGCCGTCGCAGGTTTCCGCTTCTTCCTACACGGACACGTCCACCAAGCACAACAAGGCTTTAATGAATACGACGCAGAACGGGGACTGTTTCGCATCTGCGCGGGAACATTCGGGGCACCTACCCACGAACTCACCACCGCCGAACCTTGGCAATATCACCTAATGAAGTTGGAAAATAACACTCTCACAGTCCGCAGCCGCAAACGCAAAACAGAAAACGGCGCATGGGAACCAGATAATTGTTGGCGACAAGGTAAGGGTAAAGCTTCGTTAGATTCTTATACAATTACATGGGAATAGAAAATTTGGTTAACCGTGAAGAAATTATTCATTTTGCTTTAGCTTTGATAAGCTGTTAAGCATTCAACTTGCACAATTTGGACGGGCAAGACTTATACTGAGCTTGCGATGCCCTGAGCTTGCCGAAGGGTCGAAGTATGCCCATCCCACAAGAGTTGTATTTAAATACAGCACATTTCATTTTGATGATGTACACAAGGGCGGGCAAGATGCCCACCCCACAAGAGTTTCACTATTGCTCTTTGTACCTCATGTACCTGCAACCTGCTGTATATTGTGCAAAATCAGGTTTGTTCAGCTTATTACCAGGAGAGTCAAGTTAATTGGTGAAGCAGCGACTCGATACACTTTTAGTAGAATTAAATTTATGTCCTTCTCGCGCTTTAGCACAGCGATTAATACAGGCGGGGGAAGTAACTGTAAATCAGCAGGTGGTGGATAAGGCTGGGACGGAAGTTGATATTGCGGCTGAAATTAAGGTGAAGGTGCGATCGCGCTTTGTGTCTCGCGGAGGTGAAAAACTGGTAAAGGCTTTGGATGCTTTCCCTATCTCCACAACAGGACGCATTTGTTTAGATGGGGGAATTTCTACAGGCGGTTTTACTGATTGTTTGCTACAAGCGGGAGCAAAACAAGTTTACGGCATTGATGTGGGTTATGGACAAGTTGACTGGGGTTTAAGAAATGACCCACGGGTGATTTTAAGAGAACGTACTAATTTACGTAATCTCACACCCGAAGAGTTATATGGTGAAGCTGACGAGATACCTGATTTGGCGGTGGTGGATGTATCGTTTATTTCCTTAACTAAGATTTTGCCGGCTTTGTGGCGATTAACGGAATCTCCCAGGGATGCAGTCTTGCTAGTCAAGCCACAGTTTGAAGTGGGAAAGTCCCGTGTAGGCAAAAAAGGCGTTGTTCGCGATCCTCATGACCAAGCTGATGCTATTTTCCAAGTATTGCAAGTGGCTTGTCAATTAGGATGGCAATACAAAGGTTTAACTTGGTCGCCGATTACTGGCCCGGCTGGGAATATTGAGTATCTTTTATGGTTAGGAATGGAAAGTGAGTCACCACCGCCTGATTTAGATGCGATTAACCTAATGACGCAATCAGCAATAGCTAATTTACGAGCCAGTTAAACGTCATAGATGAGGCACTCTATGGCTTCTGGATGTTGATCACAGTAGCTTTCCAAAGCAGTTTTGCGATGTTTTGCTTGCTGCTGATGAGCTTTTTCAGCTTGTAATTCTTCGACGATATCCCAAGCTACAGCACAGCCAGCCGAATTGTTTCCATCGATTTCGCAGGTTTCACGAGCTTCCGCAATAGATTCTAGGATAGCTTGATCAAGTGTTGTAGTCCCGGAGTTAACAGCAGATTGGACGGATTCTAGGGTTTTTGTCATGGTATTTTCACCTGTGTTGAGTGAGATGAACATTGACTGTGAGCTTCCGATGACCTCAAAAGCTGATACTTCCAGTGTAGATAGGCTGATCAAAAGTGTCTGGTAGTGAAGACCGACAAATGAAGGTGAAAAATGAAAAAAATCAAATTTCTGGCGCTTGTTTTTACCTTGATTTTTATTTCCCTCATTTTCTCAATTTTGCAGCTGAAATTAGTAATTTAAACCTGTTGTCATCAAAGTTTGATGGAAAATAATTTCACGAATATTTGTGATTAATTATTCATACTTTGCGCCTAATTCCTGTTGCAAGCGATACAGAATTGTATTGTGGTCAACCTGAGCTAAAATTTCTTGAATGACTGTGCTAGCTCCTAATTGTCCCCAAGTACAACCTTTTTCTAAATATACTTGGGCGGCTTTACCGACTGTGTATGCACCATAACCTGCAATCCCAGATTGCGCGATCGCAGTCCCAGCGTAAGCAGTAATATTCAGAGGATTTTCACCACTGGCGATCGCCGCCGTACTTTTACCTAAACCTAGCATCACACTAGTACCTATTTCTCCTAACAGCAAACCACCAGAACTAAAGAAAATCGTCTTTAAAATTTTGCTGGCTTCATAGCTAGTCATAGGTAAACCATATAACCGTGCTAGAGAACGAATTAAAGCTAAATCGGCGATCGTACCACAGATCACATCTAAAACAGGTACAGGATTTAATCCTACTGCCAAAGCTTTATATTTAGTAAATTTCCAAATAATCTCTTCAGCTTCTTTGTCGCGGAAGTCCATAGTCTTTTGCGCGATCGCCTCGGACGCATCCCGTGCTTGAATCAGTGCATTTAAAGCCAGAAGCGATCGCCCTTCCCGATTGAGAATCTGCAAAATTGTCTCCTGAAGTTCCTCCACCTGCGGCTGTGGAGTCTCCCATTCATAGCTAACACCACCATCAGGCCACTCAACCCGGACTTCCATCGGTGCTGGTTCCGCCGCCACCATAACAATTTCATCCGGTAGTAAAGGCTGGGCTTGGGGATGTCCTGCGCCTAGTTGTTGCAAATTGTCATAAATTGCGGAACGGTCTGTTTCTGGATACAAATCGATTTTGTTAAACACCAAAATCAGTGGCTTTTGTGCTTTTCGTAATTCCAACAAAGCCCGATACTCAGTCCGCGTGATATCCCCTGAAACCACAAACAAAATCAAATCAGCCTGACGCGTCACGTCTCGCGCCATTTTCGCCCGTGTTTCGCCCTCAATTTCATCTAATCCAGGGGTATCAATTAACTCTACTAATACTTTACCTCCTGGTTGCCAACGTACAGAACGCGGCCATTGAGTGACACCATTTAACGGACCAGTTTGGAGAATCTTCTCTCCCAGCAAAGCATTTAACACAGCTGACTTTCCCCGACTCACCAAACCAAAAGCCGCAATTCTAATCACATTGGAGTCTAGTTTGTTGAGGGTGGAGTTCAACGCGTCTAATTCCGGTTTCAGCAAGCCGACCAATTCTGGGTTTGAGGAAAACTGTCGTGACTTGCGGAGATATCCATACCAAGACAGCGCTTGTCTGAGACTAGCACGGGCGCGGTTTAAGTGAGTTTCTTGGAGATTACGCACGAAGTTAGATTGATTCAAAGTTGAACAAACAACAAGCTACATCTCCATTTTGATCTAATTTCCCGGCTTTTTGGTTTCTTTGTCTGTCCATATCTAGTGGGAATGGGTGCAAAAAACCAAAGAGTTAGAGCGAATGCTGATTTATCCATATCGTCTGACTCGGTAAATCAGGATGCTGAAGCTGAAAAACATCTAGTGTGCATATTTAAATTACATTACACTCTTGTGGGGTGGGCATCTTGCTTACCGATGTTATGCAAGTTAAATGTGAAACATTCGATTTGGTACTTCCGAAAATATGAATCGCTAACGCTATGCAATCATTGAATAATAAAGGATTTACCACTAATTGCAAGTCCTACCTGATAAATTAACCGGAGGTATCTAACTTGAAATTGATTGAGAAATTCCAATCTTTGTTGGTTACTGCTGCTATTTTTATGGGGTTAGGGTTGGGACAAATTAATTGGTTCTCTGAAAATGCCGTTCATTTGATTGTTCCTTCCTTAATGGTGATGCTTTATGGAGTCTTTCTCAACATTCCTGTTAATCGCTTGGGTAACGCATTTCAAAACTATAAGGTAACAGGATTAAGTTTAGGGATAAATTTTCTATGGACTCCCATATTTGCCTGGGGACTGGGAGCATTTTTTTTGAAAGATACTCCCGATCTTTGGGTAGGACTGATTATGTTAATGGTTACGCCTTGTACAGATTGGTATATTATTTTCACCAGTATTGCTAAAGGAGATGTCACTCTCGCCACCGCCTTACTGCCGTTAAACCTGGTTTTGCAAGTCGTTCTCTTGCCGATTTACCTCATAGTATTTGCAGGGACACTGGTTAATATTAATGCAGTTATTTTGCTGGAAAGTGTGGTGTTGGTTTTAGTCGTTCCCTTTTTTTTGGCTTTGATTTCTCAAAAATTAATTCACACAGCAAATGGTATTTGGCAGAATATTATTCTCAAAATAGCCGCGAATCAAACTGTATTTCTTGCTATAGCGATCGCGGCGATGTTTGCTTCACAAGGGCAAATTCTGATTCAACGATTAGATTTACTGCTGAAAATGCTGATGCCTGTATTGATTTTCTTTGGTGTAAATTTCTGTTTAGGGCTATTAATTGGGCATCTAGCTAAATTTAGCTATGAAGAAGTTGCTTGCTTTAACTGCACAACCCTTGCCCGCAATTCACCCATTGCATTGGCGATCGCCGCTTCTACTTTTAAAGAACGTCCCTTAATTTCCCTGGCTTTAGTCATTGGACCTTTAATAGAACTTCCTGTAATGGTTATAGTTTCACAGTCTTTGCTGCGGCTACGTCGTCAATAGCGATTTTCTGAGTTGGTGTCAAAAAAAAGTCCATAGTCCAGAATAATTATTTACCAATGAACTATGGACTAGGGACAATCACACAAAAAATTTTCTCACTTATTGCTCAGGTCTTTGAATAATGCCTTCTAGAACTCGTCATTTTGCACTCGGATTAATTCCAAACAGGCGGACATATTCAGTTGCAGACAACAGTCTAAGTAGAAACTCCGCGTACCTCTGCGCTAACCTCCGCGTACCTTTGCGTTTAAAATGGCTGGAATGAAAAAAAGCTCTATTTTGATGGACTATCTTGGTTGTTCATCATTCCTGGCATATTGTCCATCATTCCTTGGCAACACTTACATCCCGTTTGGTTTGGCTGCTGTGGCGTTGGATTCGTTGGTGCTGTTCTTTGACTGGTCAGCACTTGAGTTAGTTTTGCTTCGCTTATAGCCCTAGCGGATTGATTCGGGGTTACAGTTTCCTTGGGGGTGTTGGCAAAGGAAGCAGTAGTGGTTAACATAAGCAATGCAAAACTAGCTACGGCTCCGCTCAATACTGTTTTAACGCCTGTACTAATCTTCATTTTTTACTCTCCATTATTTTGTTAAGTTAGTAGTTTTTGAGCAACTAAGGCCATTCTAAAGTCTCTAGTCGGGTATAGAGTCAAGTCATAAATTTACTAGTCTCGGAAATTGTGAACAGGTATATCAGAGCAAGCAACTTCCTCAATCAAGCTACAAAGCTCTTTATTACAGGGATTATCCAAAGGTCTGTTTTCCCAACGCTGTTGATATGCCTCTAGTTCATGCTTCAGTTCCTTCATCCGATAAATCTGCTCCTCAAGATGAGTAATTTTCTGTTTGAGTAAGTCCCGAACTAGTGGACAAGCAGGGTCGCCTTGGGAACGAATGCCTAGCACTTGCTGAATTTCGGACAGGGAAAACTGTAAAGATTGGGCTTTTTTGATGAACTGCAGCCTGTTGATTGCCTCACAGTCGTAATAACGGTAGCCACTTTCACTTCTTTCAACTGGTTTTATCAAGCCCAAGCCTTCGTAATACCGGATTGTTCCCACTGCTACATCAGTTTGCTTTGCTAGCTCACCAATCTTCAGCAGCTTTTTTGGGGATGATACTTCACTGCAAACTTGTTCCACGAGAGCAATCATAGTTATTCACGACTATGTGTTGTTATAACTTTACAGTCTATAGTCGGCTAGAGAGTCAAGTGATAATTGGAAAATTTTGTGTAAAGTTTAATTACAATACTTGTGGGCAAAAATATTAGCTTAAAACTTGATGAGCTAGGTTTGTAAATCTGAGGGGATGATATGTCCAAATAATTTGAATTGAGGTTATTTGGAAAATAATATTTACCTATGGGGTTGACTCTATAGCCGACTAGAGGATTCAGAATGAATGAGTCAAAAGAATTTTGGTGTCCACCATGACAAAACGTCAAATTGAGATTTTTACGGCTGACTGTCCTCTTTGTGATGAGACAGTGCAAATGGTGCAAGAACTGGCTTGTCCTAATTGTGAAGTATCGGTTTATAACCTGCGACAAGAGCAGGAGAAAGCCCAGCAGTATGGAATAAATGCAGTGCCAGCGATCGCAATCAATGGAATACTTGTCTTAAGTGGTAAACCGAATCTAGAGCAGTTACAAGCAGTTGGTGTAGGTCAACCCCTAAATTAAAAGTAGTAAAAGGAAGGATTTACCATCCAATTGGGTGGTAAATCCGCATAGGGTACTGTGTACATATAAAGATTAGAAACACAGGAGTTTTGCACAGTACTGAAGTTACTTTTTTTAAAGTTGCCCAGTCTACTTCAGAAAACGAGAAATTACCACCAAATTCGATTTCCATGTTCGTCTACTCGTGCTTGGCGAATCACATCAGAAATTTCTTCTGCATCTTTAACATGGTGGAGTGCCTTTTTTGTCCCATCAGGATAGTCGACAACGAAGTAAGTCGGGACTGTAATGTGATCACCTGTGATATCAGGTGCATCCACAGCGATTTGTTTCGCCTTCTCTTCCAGTGATTGAGATTCCTCAATTACATCACCCGGATTCGCGGTTAAGTTTCTTTCCTTGGCTGTGGGTTCTTTTCTGGAATGCCCGTCTTGACCTACTGGCTGATTAATTTGATTTTCTAGTTTCTTAGCCATGAGATTTTTCCTAATGAAAATTTATACATCTACTAGGAACAATCTAAAAAATCAAACACATAATGAGTTCCTTCTTCCGAAAGAGTTTGTAATGAAATTAAGTTCCATCACTAGGTAAAGATCAATGTAGTAAAATCACTCAGCACAATTAACAATCAAGTGAGTCAAGGCATCTATTAAGCGATCGCTCTCCATTGGTATAATTTCTTTACCATGCATAATTTCTTGAGTAATTACAAAATGCACTAAAGAGCCAATGAGAATTCTGGCTGTTGCCTCTGGATCAGGTATCTTTAATTCAGGGTGAGAAGCTAAATATTTAGTGATAGTCTCAATAGCTGGTTTGGCAATGCTGTAAATAAACACCTGCGCTAACTCAGGAAAACGTGCGGATTCTCCCATCAACAAGCGCTCAAATGACTGATATTCCTGATCGTTTACCATCTGATCCAATGCTGTTGCGGCTAATCGGCGCAGTACAACATAGGGTTCTCCTTTTAGCGGTTGTGACCCCAATATGGAATAAAACCGCTTTCTGGCAAGTTTTTCTATTAATGCCTTAAATAATCCTTTTTTATCTTGAAAGTGGCTGTATACTGTGGCCTTAGAAACCCCAGCCGCTTCTGCAACTCGATCCATGCTAGTGGAAGCATAACCATGAGCTAAAAATTCCTGCATCGCCCCTTGCAGAATTTTTTCCATTTTATCTGCTGAATTTGAGCGCTCAATTTCTCCACCTTTTGGGCGTACCATCTTCAAATAGTCCCTATCATATCAAAATTTTCTAACGCATCAGTCTTTGAGGATTGTTTCTTCTCTATCTCCGCATCTCCTTTTTTTGGATATTGCTTGACTAAACTAATCGGTTTAGTATAATTCTATTATAGAACTACACGGTTTAGTTTTGCATATCACAGATTTGGCAAAAAAACTGAGGACTGGTACATCTCATCTATATGTCTCGGAACCACCCATGATTATGTCCAAAATTCAGGGACAGCATGATATTTTTTTCTTTGGTGAGTGATAAAAGAGAGTTAGGCGTGACATTTACCAAAATTTAATTTTTTCTCATTTGAATCAGCTTATTTGCAATTGCTTCAAAGGTATGCTAACGTGCAGAACTCAAAGCTAGATCGATCAATATCTCCCCAATCGATTTTACGTCCGCCCTTTTTTATCGCTATCATTGTATCTTTAACTGTGATCGGTAGTAGTGTTTATACGGTATTAAAATTTCAGGATACAGTAAGTCAGAAAGCGCCAGAGCCAGCAACACTACTACCTGAGCTAAAAACAGTAACAGCTCTAGGACGGATTGAACCCAAAGGAAAAGTGATTCAGCTCTCTGCTACCACGTCAAGCGAAGGCAGTCGGGTAGAGGAACTTTTAGTGACGGAGGGGGATAGGATCAAAGCAGGGCAGGTGATAGCGATTTTGGATAGCCGCGATCGCTTGTCAGCGGCCTTGAAAGAGGCTGAGGAACTAGTGAAGGTGGAACAGGCAAACTTAAATCGCATCAAAGCTGGTGCTAAACGTGGAGAAGTTTTAGCACAATTAGCCACAATTGCGCGGCTGGAGGCAGAACGCCAAGGTGATATTGCTGCCCAAGAAACCACTGTAGCTCGATTACAAGCCGAAGTGCGTAACGCGGCTGCCGAAAACCAACGCTATCAAGGGCTGCATCAAGACGGAGCAATATCTGCCTCTCAAAGAGATAGCAAGGGCTTAACACTGGAAACAGCCCAAAAAAATCTGCAAGCGGCACAAACACAGTTAACGCGCATCCAGTCAACCAGCCAGCAACAAATTAAAGCCGCCAGGGCAACACTAGATCAAATTGCTGAAGTGCCGCAAGTCGATGTAGCAGCGGCCTCAGCAGAAGTAAGTCGTGCCATAGCAGCCATGAAGCGGACACAAGCGAATCTAGAACAAGCTTATGTGCGATCGCCTCAAGATGGTCAAATATTTGAGATTCACACTCGCCCAGGGGAATTAATCTCAAATAATGGCATTGCCCAGATTGGGCAAACCAGCGAAATGTATGTAGTTGCTGAGGTTTACGAAAGTGATATCGGTAAAGTTTATCCAGGGCAGAAAGTGCAAGTAATTGGTGATTTCCTCCCAATTGAATTGCAGGGAACAGTAGACCGTAAAGGCTTACAAGTGCGTCGGCAAAATGTGATCAACACTGACCCAGCTAGTAATATTGATAACAGAGTTGTGGAGGTTTATATCCGCCTAGATCAAACTTCCACTCACAAAGCTGCCAACTTAACCAATATGCAAGTCAAGGCTGTAATTCAACTGTCTAATTCTTAATGGATATCGCTAACGTAATTCGTAATTAGAACAGGTTGTTTTTTCAACTTGCTCTAAATTCACATTTCCACTCAGTACTCGGCACTTTTATGATCGGACTAATCAAACAACTGCGGCGACGCACACCTTTAGGATGGCTGCAACTGAGTCACGAAAAAAGCCGTTTACTGGTAGCATTGTCAGGCATTGCCTTTGCGGATGTGTTGATGTTCATGCAGATGGGCTTTCAGACAGCGCTATACGACAGTAATACTAGACTACATCGCAGTTTGCAAGCAGACATTGTTTTAACCAGTCCCCAAGCCCGTAGCCTGCAAAATATGCCCCCATTTTCGCGGCGGCGGCTTTACCAAGCAATGGATATCCCAGGGGTGAACTCAGCCGAAGCAATGTATGTCAACAACATTATTTGGAAGAATCCCCAAACACGCCGCCAGACATCGGTGCAAGTCATCGGCTTTAATCCAGATCAACCAATTTTTGATTTACCGGATGTGAATCAGCAATTACAGTCAATTAAGCTACCGGATACCGTTTTGTTTGACCGCAGTGCTAGGGGAGATTATCAAAAGGCGATCGCTCAAATTGACCAAGGTAAAAAACTGACTACCGAAATCGAAGGACAGACAATTACCATTAGTGGCTTATTCACAGTGGGCGCTTCTTTTGGTTCTGATGGTAGCTTAATCACCAGCGATCAAAACTTTTTACGCTTATTTTCCCAACGCCCAGCCAGCAGTATCAGCTTAGGTTTAATCAAGGTAAAACCAGGTTATGACCCGAAACAGGTAGCAATCACCTTACAAGCCTACCTCAGAGATGATGTCAGCGTCATGACTCACGCAGAGTTTATTGAATTTGAGAATAACTTCTGGAGAACAAACTCCCCCATTGGGTTTATTTTTAGCCTGGGTGTCTCAATGGGGTTTGCAGTGGGAGTAATTCTGGTTTATCAAGTTCTTTCCACTGATGTCAATGCCCATGTCAGGGAATACGCGACCTTTAAGGCTTTGGGATATCGCAATTATTACTTACTAAGTGTAGTGTTTGAACAGACTTTAATTTTAGCAGCATTGGGCTTTATTCCGGGAGTAGCCGTATCTTTGGGACTTTACCAAATAACTCGCACGGCGACAAATTTGCCGATGTATATGACCGCAATTCGGGGATTACACGTGCTAATTTTAACCATTATTATGTGTTCAATTTCTGGAGCGATCGCCACCCGGAAACTACGATCTGCTGACCCTGCGGATATGTTTTAGGGAGTGGGGAATGACCAATGACTAATGACTAATGACCTTTATTTACACCCACTTATTTATGGTTCCAGTCATTTCCATCCAAAATCTCGATCACTACTTTGGTCTAGGTTCACTGCGTAGGCAAGTTTTATTTAACATTAACTTGCAGATTAAATCTGGGGAAATTATTATTTTGACTGGCCCTTCTGGTTCTGGAAAAACTACTTTACTCACCTTAGTTGGGGCGTTGCGTTCTCCTCAGTTTGGTAGTTTGCAGGTCTTGTCAAGGGAACTTTGCGGTGCTGGTACAGAACAATTAGTCCAGGCGCGACAGCATAATGGTTATATTTTCCAAGCACACAATCTGCATGGTAGTTTGACAGCACTCCAGAATGTGAGAATGAGTTTGGAACTGCACCAGCATATTGGACTACGAGAGATGCAAACTCGTTCGGCCCTGATGTTGTCACAGGTAGGCTTAGGAAATCACCTTGATTATTATCCTCATAAATTGTCAGGAGGACAAAAACAACGAGTTGCGATCGCCCGCGCCTTAGTTAGCCATCCTCCCCTAGTTTTAGCAGATGAACCCACAGCAGCCCTTGACAGTCAGTCAGGTCGAGATGTGGTCAACCTGATGCAAAAACTGGCTAAAGAACAAGGTTGTACAATTCTCATGGTTACTCATGACAATCGCATTCTGGACATTGCTGATCGGATTGTTCACATGGAAGATGGCAAGCTAGTCAATGCTTCTCCCATAAAAGTTAACATTTAAAAAAACTTCCGGATAGATAAAATCATGGTATATTTACCGTGGTACTGAGGTAGGTTTTACTTACCTCAGAATTTTGCTGTGCTTCGGATATATGACATTTAGTATATTGCATTCAAATTAGTTATTATCATCTACGGAATTACAAACATCTGCCTCCGTGAGGAAATACCAGCACCCATGAGTTAGTCTGTTTGTGAACAGAAGTAAGAGATTTTTTGTAGCTCCATGACTATTGATCATCACACTAAAGAATCTGACAATAAATTTCCCTATTTTAGTTTGACAGGACCGAAACCCAACCGCCAGATAAAAAACTTGTTCATCGGCATATTTGCATCTATGTTTGTTGTCATTTTGACTTCGCCTGTAGATGCTTTGCAAGCACAAGTTACTCCAACTAATCCTCAGTTGGGGGATACTCTATCTGTATTGATCAACATAGATAATCCAGAAAATGGTAGTAATCCCACCGTGGCTGTCGGTAAAAATTCATATCCAGCATTTGCGATCGCCCCCAATAAATATCGGGCTTTAATTCCCACAACTCCACTGGATAAACCTGGAACCATCACACTGAGAGTTTTTGGGGATAATCAAGTGCAGAACTTGGCAGTAAATTTGCGTAATCGCACCTTTCCCACACAACGGATTAATTTGCCACCGGGGAGTGCTGGAGTGAAAGCCACAGAACATGAACTCCAGCGCGTCGCAGCTTTCAAAGCCATGCAAACACCGCAAAAGCATTGGAATGGTCAACTCCTCAAACCAAATAAAGGGCGGATTACCACAATCTATGGTGTACGTCGCTACTATAATGGTAAATTTGCAAATGATTACTACCATCGTGGCATTGACTACGCTGGTGCTGCGGGTTCACCCGTAGTCGCCCCAGCATCTGGCACAGTGGCTTTGGTAGGTAAGGTATCCCAAGGGTTTCGGGTTCACGGCAACACCATTGGCATTGACCACGGGCAAGGAGTAACAACCATTTTAATGCACCTGAATAGCATTAATGTTAAAGAAGGCGATTTCGTCAAAGCTGGTCAATTAGTTGGCACAGTCGGTTCCACAGGTGCTTCCACAGGGCCGCATTTACACTGGGGTTTATATGTCAACGGGCAATCTGTTGATCCCGTACCTTGGAGACTTGATGGAATCGATTAGTAAAAACGCAATTGATGTCCTTTGTCCATAATTTATATACATTTGGTCGATAATTAGGCAAAATGAATTGGATTGATAGTGTCCCTACCCTGCTTGACTAGCGTAAAAATAATGAGCGTTATGAGTATTGAAAAAATTGTAGAACAAGCTCTCCAGGATGGTTATTTGACACCAGTCATGGAAGCAGAAGTTGGAAGAATCTGTGATAACGCATCGGAACTCTCAATTGAGGAGTACATGGCGCTAGATCGACTGATGGGGGCATTATTAATCGGTGAGGTAGTGGCGGTACCTCGCAAACAATTCATTAACGTCATGGAAGAATTGGTATTGACTGAGGCGATCGCCAGAGCCGCAGAAATTGAAGCCACCAGCGAAAGAACCTTGGATGTGGGAGATATAGCTGCTTATGCCCTCAACCGCTTACCACCCTTGTATGCGACCACAGAAGAAGGTGCTAGCTATCAGCGTCTACGTGCGAAAGCGGAACTCCAAGAATTAATTTCCCAGCAAATTACTGAGTCCATAGGGCGTAACCTCGACCAACCCAACAACAAGAGAACGCCAGTCTTTGGCAAAAACACGGGTAATGAAGTTTTGCGCCAAGTCAGTAATTTACTCCAGGTCTACGCACCAAACTTTGAACAGAAACCTCATTTTTAATAGTCATTAGTCATTAGTTGTTGAGGGTGCATACTCGGCCCTTTGTAAGCGCAAAACTCACAGACTAAGGACTGTTATTCAAAGCATATTCCTAGTGGCTACACGACGCAAGCTATCATGGGTGTGGTGAACTAAGGACTAATGACTAATGACTACTTAATCAATCGCGCACTGACACAAGTGTGCCAAGATTTACTTGCTCATATAATAAGCGGACATCATCATTACGCATTCTTAAGCAGCCATGAGAAATAGCAGATCCAAGCAAGTGTATATCTGGCGTGCCGTGAAAGCCAATTGCATTGCGTCCATCTGACCAAAAACCAATCCATCGTTCACCCAAAGGACTATCAGCACCTGCTGGAAATACTTTGTTCGTTATGGGGTGCTGCCAAATCGGATACTGCTGCATATCCGTGACGCGGAAAGAACCTGTAGGGGTTTCCCAACCCTCTTTTCCTATAGCAATCGGGTAACTGGCTATGACTTCACCACCCTTGTAAACATAGGTACGGCGATCGCTTAAATTCACCACTACTTCTGTCTGAGATGATTTTGGTGCAGATAAACCTTGAAATTTAGGCCTTGGTCTGGAAAACAGCGAACGCAACTGAGTAGACCCGGCTGAATTGGATCTGACTGCACCAGACATACGCGATACAAAACGCCTCTGGATATCTGGCTGCTGACTCGGTTGATCAGGAGGTGTAGACGCGCCACGAACAGTTTCACCTAGACCCCCATTAGCCACCTCAGACCGACTTCCGGCGGCGGAAGCTGGCTGCTCAAACGGCCCTTGAGTTGTCGTTATCCGCCAATGGACAGCTAAAGATAAAATTGCCGTGCCAAAACAGAGAAACATGACTATACGTGCTACAGATTCGTTTCTTACCATTGCCATCGCCTATTGTTTATCCCTGACATATCCAGTTGACTAATTGGTTCATGTACATCCAAAATTATCAATAATTTATAATTACTTATCTGTTCTCTTATAACTCCGCCGATATTTTTGGGCAAACTAAGACAAAGCTATCAGCACATCCCTGCATAAAATTATTCCTGTAAAAAAAAATATTTATTCACAGGAACACTCATAGTGGAGCAATCCATCATTAATGGAGTGGGTGAGAGAAAAATCATGTTTGAAAAACTATTCCTAGCAGTCATCATTACATTTTCCCTGAATTTCTTTTTTCAAGTCCGCGTACTCAATTCAACTCATGCTGGTATTAATGAACTACAACACACAGAAACATCAACCACTATTATCGTAAAAAGCCCGAAAAAATAATTCTTTTCGGCGCGACATCTGCCTATATTAACAGAAGTGGAAATTTCGTCACTTTTGGAGCAACTGCTACGCATCTACAAAACTATGTCAACATGAAGGCGGAAATTTTAGTGTTTTGTCTGCCAGAAGATGGAAATGTTGTGCATACAACTGCAAATCTCCGCAGTTGGTGTGGGAGAACAAGAGGCGATTAATGTCTCTTGTTCAACATCCTTAAACACATAGGTCGTGATTTTTGTCAAATGTATATGGTCAAAGAGTGCCGATTGCACAACTATCAGTAAAAATACCAGATTGTTACAAGTAATGAATCCTAGTTAAAACATATCTATAGTAAGATTAGCAGTCAAAACAGACTTCGGCAGTAGGTATTAATATCTCTAACTTTATATACCGCCATGTACCAATCATAAATCCGTCACTGCTTGTAGGAACATTGCGCTCATTAGGTTGTCTAATAGATAGGGATGATTCAAAATTCAGTACGATCTATGAGCCAATCGATTACTGTATCCTGGTCAACGGTTGATGCAAGATACCCAGAAGCATCGGTGCAGGTTGACAAACTATCTAATCACGATCTGATTTTGCGCTGTCAAGTCGGACTGCGCCCAGACCGTGCTGCGTTTGCAGAGCTATTGCGCCGCTATCAAAGTCAAGTTGATCGAGTTTTATACCACCTCGCTCCAGATTGGCCAGACAGAGCCGATTTGGCTCAAGAAGTGTGGATTCGAGTATATCGAAATGTCAACCGATTACAAGAGCCAGTCAAGTTTCGGGGCTGGTTAAGCCGGATTGCTACCAACTTGTTTTATGACGAGTTGCGTAAACGTAAGCGTGTAGCTAGTCCCTTATCTCTGGATGCGCCCCGCACACTAGAAGACGGCGAGATGGATTGGGAAATTGCTGGCGATACTCCTGGTCCGGAAGAAGAACTGACAACGAGAGAGTTTTACGAGCAATTGCGAGAGGCGATCGCCGATTTACCAGAGGTGTTTCGGACTACAATTGTTCTCAGAGAAATCGAAGGTATGGCATATGAAGAAATTGCCGAAATTACTGGTGTTTCTTTAGGAACAGTCAAATCCAGAATCGCCAGAGCTAGATCCAGATTGCAAACTCAGTTGCAAAATTATCTAGATTCCTAATTTCCCCAATCTGGTAATTGCCTCATGGTAAAATTTAAACGTTGATTAAGAATTTTGATGTCAATTTAGAGTCTTGCACCCATCAAGAAAGAATTAAAGGAATTTATCAGGATTTTTCACTGTCTTTACCCGCATATGAATTGGTCATAATGCTACAATGAATACTAATTCCCCATTTGATGACCGTTCCCCTTGGCTAGATCCTCAAGATTTGTCAGATGGGAGCGGCCAGCATACCAATGAGTCAACGGGTGCTATGGATATGGTGAAGCGCGATCGCTTCGAGTTATTAAGTGCTTACCTCGATGGAGAGGTGACAGCTGCTGAAAGCAGACAGGTGGAAGAATGGCTAAAAAATGATGCCTCAGTTCAACGCCTGTATAGCCGACTACTCAATCTACGGAGAGGTTTGCGGACTTGCCCAGTACCAGCAGCCGAACAAGCGCCAGAAGTAACAGCCGAGCAAGTATTAACGCGTGTACGCCGCCGTTATCGTCCAATTTGGGCATTTGGAGGAGCCGCTGTAGCTGCTTGTGTGATCGGTGCTGTATCAGGCTGGCTACCAGGTGGTGAATTCAAAACACTGCAAATGGCGCAACAACAACCAGTAGAGCCTACACAAGGCACGAAAACGCCTGTATTTTCAACTTCTCCCCTAATGGTAGCTCTAAATAACCCGGTAATAGAAATTCCCAAAGCGGCAATAGCCTCTCCGGAACAATCTGTTGAGCTTGAGCAGCCTCTCTCAGGGGAAATCAAACCAAACATCAATTAATCACCATTGCATGAGAGAGTTCACTCTATTTGCTCCTCCATCCATCTGGTTGGGCAAAACTTTTTAATTGCTAAACTCGCTCTAAATGTATTTATCAGTCCCAGTACACAAGAAATGCGGATTTAATAAAATACATAACCTCACCCCCAAACCCTTTCCTTACTTTCCCATAGCGTCTCCTTTAGGAGAAGGGCTGTAGGGAGAAGGAGAGGGAAAACTTTGACATCGGTAAAAAATTGCATCACGATTCATAGGTTTAAAAATGTTCTTATACAAATCAAACATTTTGAGTGACTGATTTTGTCTGATAAACCTTGACTAATCTATCAATACCTTTGAAACGATAATGCCCCATTTCGTGAAAGTCTGAAGATTGCGAAAGCATGAAATAAGTGGCTTCACTGATGACACATTCACTGGGAGGACAGACTGCTTCCATGCGAGCTGCCAGATTAATCGCTGCTCCTAATGCAGTATAGTCTACCCTTTGAAAACTACCAACATCCCCCACAACAGCTTTACCACTGTTAATGGCAATGCGTAGCTGTAGCGGTTCCTGCCAAAAACCACTAGCATTGAGACGTTCCAGACGAGCCAGCATTCCCTTAGCAGCAGCAGTGGCGCGATCAGCATGATCTGCTTGGGGTTCTGGTGCGCCAAAAAATGCCATTATACAATCGCCTATATATTTATCCAAAGTGCCACCATAGGTAAACACTTCTTGTAGCATCTCTTCAAATAAATTATTCAATAATTGGGCGATCGCAGTAGGTGTTAACCGTTCAGAAATTGCCGTAAACCCAACTAAATCTGCAAACACAATACTGATTTCACTTTCTGCGGGTGCTAAACGACCATCAGGTAAATTGCCTACTGCGATTAACTGCTGTACAACAGCTGGAGAATGATAACGCTCTAATCGATGACGAATCACCTCTTCAGTTTTTAATTTATCTGCTAATAGCCAACGTTGCACACTAGAAGCTACAAGATTTGCTAAAGCCGAAAAAAAGCTCAGTTCTTCCTCGCCTGCATTTGCCCAATGGGAAGAAGAAAGATGAGCATCGGCATAAAGAACACCAACAACTTTATTTTCATCCCACAAAGGTACAGCCATAGCGCTACGGATGCCTTTAACCAAAATACTGTGTTCTCCCGAAAAGCGTTCATCCTTATGGGTATCAGCAGTTTGAATCGCAATTTTTTCTTCAAATACTTTTTGGCAAATACTGCGACTAATCCAGTCGCTATCACCTTCAAGATATTTCTGTTCGTCAATGTCTCTAGTACCAGTATTGACTAATTCAAGATGACTGCACCCATTGACATCAATTAATAATGCCAAGCGGTCAATGCTATCGAGGTAACGAAAAACAACTTCTTGCACTTGATAAAAAATCTCTTCTATAGATGTTGCTGCACAGAGATTTTTGGCTATATCTACTAAGTCTTTGAGGCGGGCAATGGTTTTGTCTTTATTACTTTCCCCTTCTGGGCTATCAGCTTCTATCCATTGCTGTTGTAGTTGCTTGACGTTGTGAAAAATTGTTCTTGGCTTAGAAGCTGCTTCTGCTACAGTCTGCTGATTCATAGAATGTGCAGCATTGGCAAACAGCACTTCCAAATTCACATTTCCGAGCCAGATCATATCACCATGATGCAACTCTTGGATATGAGTAATGAGATTTTGGTTTACTTGGGTCCCATTTTTGCTGCCTAAATCCTCTATAGTCCATACACCATTCACAGTTTTTACCAATCGGGCGTGTTTCCGGGAAACTCCGCCAAAAGGTAAGTACAAGTCACATTCCGGCAAACGCCCAATTGTGAATTCATCTTGATTCACTGTCAACGTTTTTTCCGTATCTTCCTGTTGTAGGCGTAATGTGATTTCAGTCATAAGTGTGATGTGTCTATCCTGGAAGCTGGGAAGGCAAGTATCTTTAAAATAAAGTATACCCAGGGTGAATCCTTTACCTTATCTTTATGACATTGTTAATGGCATTACAGCAAGTATTTGTATTAAAGATGACATGATTGAAACAATAATCCTACCTCTTCAAGGGGCGGGAGCGTCAAATATAACTGAAGTTTCCTGGATAGTATTTGGGGTTTAACTGCGAGGCGATCGCTTATAATGTAGTCAAGTAAGTTTGCTGCATAATTAACCTAATTCACCATAAAACAAAGACGCAGAAAAAACTCTCTGCGCCTAGTGCGTCTGGTGCGTGAAAAAATATTCCTTAAACCATCTCAGATGATGGCTCCACCACAGGAGCCGATTGCTGAGGCTGGAACATAAACAACGAGTAAACCACATCGCGGCGGATGTTGACCATCATATCCAAGAACAGTTCATAACCCTCGCTCTTGTACTCAATCAATGGGTCTTTCTGCCCATAACCGCGCAGCCCGACTGAATCACGCAAAGCATCCATTTGTTGCAGGTGTTCCCGCCACAGAGTGTCAATGCGCTGCAAAATAAAGAACCTTTCAGCCTGTCGCATGAGTCCGGGCTGAATTTGGTCAATTTGGGCTTCCTTGAGGTCATAGGCAATTCGCACTTGTTCGTGGAGAAAAGCCTTAATCTCGCTAACACTCATATCCTCTAATTGAGTTGGTTCCAGATCAGCTAGCAGATAAACAAATTCCTTTACTTTCTCCACCAACTTTTCTAACTCCCACTCTTCCGAGGGTAAGTCTGGGTTGATGTAGAAATCAACGATTTCATCCATTGTTTTTTCGGCGTACTTGATTACCTGTTCTTTCAAGTCCTGACCTTCTAAAACTCGACGACGTTCGGCGTAGATGGCGCGACGTTGGTTGTTCATTACCTCGTCGTACTCAAACACCTGTTTACGGATGTCGTAGTAATAGGTTTCAACTTTTTTCTGTGCGCCTTCCAAACTGCGGGTGAGCATCCCGGATTCAATGGGCATATCTTCCTCTACTTGGAAAGCATTCATTAATCCAGCGACGCGATCGCCTCCAAAGATCCGCAGTAAGTTATCCTCTAAACTGAGGAAAAATCGTGTTGAACCAGGGTCTCCTTGTCGTCCAGCACGTCCGCGCAATTGGTTATCAATCCGCCGTGATTCGTGGCGTTCTGTACCAATTACGTGCAAACCGCCTAATTCAATCACCTCATTGTGTTCAGTTTCGGTGAATTCTTCGTATTCTTCTTTCACACGGTTGTAAGCTTCCCGCAACCTCAAAATCACAGGATCGTTAATGGGAGCTTTTTCAGCTGCTACAGCTACTTTGTCTTCTGCTTCCAGTTCCGGTAAACTGCGTTCACCATACTCCCGCACAGCAACTTCCACAGCATCTTTTAATAACTGTTCTGTTTCCTTTGTCAGTTGCGTGGGGAAAATTTCTGGTGAAGCCCGCCAAGTTTTGATTTTCTTACCAGGAACAAAACCTTGACCACCACCTTGTCCTGTGGGCAAGCCAGCAGCTCTTTGCACACCAAAAACATCCTCATCTTCTGGCTTGACAACTCGCGGCATAAAGTATTCCCGCAGCTTCAGACGTGCCATGTATTCGGAGTTACCACCCAGGATGATATCTGTACCGCGACCAGCCATGTTTGTAGCGATGGTTACAGCACCTTTGCGTCCTGCCTGGGCGACGATTTCCGCTTCCCGTTCCACGTTTTCTGGTCGAGCGTTGAGCAGTTCGTGGGGAATCTCCATCTGTCTCAGCAGCTGACTGAGATATTCAGATTTTTCCACACTAGTGGTTCCTACCAGGACTGGTCTGCCTAGTTGGTGCATTTCGGCACAATCTCCGGCGATCGCCCGCCATTTACCTGGCTCGGTTTTAAAGACCATATCCGCCAAATCTTGACGTTTTCTGATTCTATTGGTGGGAATTACCGCAACTTCTAATTTGTAGATTTTTTCAAATTCTGGCTCTTCAGTTTTTGCCGTTCCTGTCATCCCACCTAATTTGGGATAAAGCAAGAATAAATTTTGATAAGTAATTGTCGCCAGAGTTTGAGTTTCCGGCTGAATTTCTACGTGTTCTTTAGCTTCAATGGCTTGGTGCAGACCATCACTCCAACGTCTTCCTGGTAACACCCGCCCGGTAAATTCATCGACAATTACCACTTCCTTGTTACCAACGATGTAGTGTTTGTCCTTGAGGAAAAGTTCCTTAGCCTTAATCGCATTGAACATGAAATGCGCCCAAGGATCTTCCGGGTCAAATAAATCTGTAACTCCCAAAAGATTTTCTGATTCCGCGAAGCCTTCATCAGTTAACAGCACGTTACGAGCTTTTTCATCTACCTCGTAATGCTCATCTATTTTCAAAGTGAAGGCAATTTCAGCAGCTTGTAGGTATTTTTCTGTAGGTCTTTCTACCTGCCCAGAAATAATCAGCGGTGTCCGCGCCTCATCAACTAAAATCGAGTCTACCTCGTCAATCACACAATAATTAAACGGACGTTGTACCACATCAGCCATTGATGTTGCCATATTGTCCCGCAGATAGTCAAAACCTATCTCACTATTGGTGACATAGGTGATGTCGCACGCATAGTTTTTCTGGCGTTCACTAGGAATCATGCTCGACTGAATTAGCCCCACACTCAATCCCAGAAAGCGATGCACCTGCCCCATCCATTCAGCATCCCGACGAGCCAGGTAATCGTTAACTGTAATTACGTGTACACCTTTACCAGTCAGAGCATTTAAATAACTCGGTAAGGTAGCCACCAGAGTTTTACCTTCCCCGGTTTTCATTTCCGCAATTTGCCCAGAGTGGAGGATTACACCGCCCAACATCTGGACATCAAAATGCCGCAATCCCAAGACTCGCCGTCCGGCTTCTCTGACCACAGCAAAGGCTTCTGGCAGAATATCATCCAGCGTTTCGCCTTTGGCAAGTCGCTCTTTAAATTCTCCGGTTTTGCCTTTTAACTCCTCATCGGAAAGGGCTAAAATGTCTTCCTCTAAGAGGTTAATTTCACTAATGTAAGGTTGGTATTTTTTAAGCTTACGAGCGTTGGGATCGCCCAACAAGAGTTTTAGCATGGCAGATTATGGAACTAAATCGAGGGGTACGGGGAATAAAGTTTTTGTATTGATTATAAGAATTTAACCCAGTCCAGCCATTTAGGTTGTAGATGGGTAGAAAGTCAGAATTAACTCAAAAACAGCAAAAGGTAGATCCAATCATTTATTAAACCGATTGGTTTTATTTTTCAGTTTAAATTTCAAACTAATCTAATAGTATCATTTCGCCCACAACTGAGTCAGACAGTCTGGGGAGTGGGAAGTAGGGATTTCCCCGTTTCTTCCCCCCTGCACCCTGCATCCTGCACCCCTGGTTATTTGTCTTCCCATTCCGCAGTCAGGCGGCGGAAATTAAAATCCCTCGCGCTGGGATGACAACTCACACAACTGCTGATTTCAACAGGACGGGGTAAATCGACTTGGGGATGCAAAGCCTTAAAATAACGTGAAGAATTGACACGATAGGGTGTGGCTTCGTCTTTTAGCTGTGTACGAGAGAACGTAGAAAGATATTTCCAAACGAGCATTCGGGGGGGATCGATTAAAGGTCTAAGTTGTGCGCCGTAGTGCTGTGAGTCTTGTAAAATATTTCTCCAGGTTTGGGAGGGTAAAACTTCTGGTGGGAAAGCTATATGACAAGTAGAGCAGTTATCTAGATATAGTTGTTTCCCTAATTGGTATTGTGCAGGTACTACGTCAACCGTGCCAATTTCTGATCTGGGAGTGGCGCTGTGAGCGCTAGTTGCAAGGGAAAGCAGCCAGCCCATAGCTAAACTCCAAGCTAAAATTACAACAATTAAGCCCAAGGGACGGCGTTTAAGTTGACGTTTGGCGCGAGCTTTACGCTGAACAAGATTTGACATACCTCACATCCCCAAATACTTAGATGTAGCTTTTTTAAGCAATCATAGAGCTTACACAGACTTATTAGATTAATCAAGCATATTTAGTTTTAACCTTGAAAACAACTTAGGTTGAATATGCGATCGCTGATTGCCGCCAACCTGCTAAGTAAGCTTCTTGAGGTAAATTAGCATACACTGGTTGCTTTGTTATTGCTAATTTTTCTAAAAGTCGGGCTGCTGTATCGGCGGCATTATAATTAGCGAACTCAGCTTTCATATATTGTGCTTTCTGTTGATAACGATTGTCCGACAAAACTTTCATCACAGCATCACGAATTTGTCTTGGTTTGGGGGTGGCTGTTTTTAAATTAATCCCTACACCAGAATAGGCAATACGGTTGTTGACTTCTGGTTTATCTTCTGTCTGACCGCCAGAAACAATGGGAACGCCATGGGCCAGAGCAACTGTTACGCCGCCATATCCACCATTGGTTACGTAAACACAAACATGAGGCATCAATTTAGTAAAGGGGATAAATGAGGCGATACGCCCATTAGCAGGCAAGTTTAACTTTAACTTATCCTGACTTTTGCCACCTGTAGTCGTGACAATGAGTACATCTTCGTTAGCTAAAGCTTGAAGGGTTGGTTCAATTAATTGCTGCGTTTCTGTAGCAACAGTACCTTGTGTTACGAGTAAAACAGGTTTGTTAGTATTGATTACCTCATTCCACCATTCGGGCATTTGTGCATCCAGTGGTGAATTAGGCAGTAAGGGGCCAATGAAATGTACTGTGGGTGGCAAGTCGGTGCGGATATACTCAAACGACGGCACAGATGGTTGCAAATACAGCCAGGGAGAAACGGTAGGACCAAACCGGAAAGGTTCAAAACCAATGGTTTTAGCCAACTGATTGAAATATTTTTGGACATCGGCAAAGAAAATCTGGTCACTTAACCAGTACAAAGCGGCATTGCGCGCTTGTCCTAATTGAGAATAAGTAGGCAACATCCCTAAACCGAAGGGTGGCACATTACAACTGGGTAGACTAAGCACACTGATATTGAGATATGCCCAAGGTATATCCAGTTTTTCACCCAAGATTTTCACGGACACAACTGCGGGATCAGCCAGTAGGACATCTGCCTGAAAATTTGACAAAATCGCCTCTAAGTCCTGTAAGTGTCCTGATATTGGATCGATAAACAAGTGTTTGAAGTCAAACTTCAGCTGTGCTAGACCTGTCAAAGCAGCACGCTCAGGAAAATATTTGTTGTAGTCACCATCGCCATAGTCAAAAGAATTGGTTATGGGTACAAAACGCGCCCCTGTGTTTTCTACTTGCGACTGAAAATATTTACTGGCATACCAAAGAACTTCGTGTCCGCGCTCAATTAATTGTTGCGCTACAGGTTGCATTGGCGCAACATGACCAACAAATGGTAGCGTAGATAAAAGAAATTTTGCCATTGAGCGATCGCTGTGAACAATAATCAGGCAACCAAAAAGTTTTTCCCAACTCAACTCTACTGAATTGAAATCTCGTATGAGCAGTTCAAAAATTTCGCGACTTAAGTAACGTGGGCAATACCCTACAATATTGTGAATAAGATCCTAACACGTCCAAATCTAAGCAGGACAAAGACATTAAGGAATAGGAACTGACCTTAATAATCGGTCAACTACAGTTCTAGGATTGCGTCCTCCCCTGGGAATGAGACGATGACAGAGAACGTGAGGAACGAGAAATTTTACATCATCGGGAATAGCGTAATCACGACCTAAGAGAAAAGCTAGGGCTTGGGTAGCTTTTTGTAATGCCACAGTACCACGCGGACTGACACCCAAAGTAATTTCTTCATCCTGCCTTGTGGCGCGGACTAATTCGAGAATGTATTCTTGCAGAGAAGTTTCTACTCTTACCTGGGAACAGATTTTACGCAATTCAGCTACTTCTACCAAAGTAAGACAAGGCTGCAAATCAGTAAAACTCTCACCTTTTTGGAGGTTTTGCAGCATTTCTAGTTCTTCTGTAGCCCCAGGATAGCCCAAACTTAAGGACAACATAAACCGATCCATCTGGGCTTCTGGTAAGGGAAAAGTGCCTTGATATTCTATGGGGTTCTGGGTAGCAATCACAAAGAAAGGCTGAGGAACTGCACGAGAGATCCCATCAATTGTGACTTGATTCTCTTCCATTACTTCCAGCAAAGCTGACTGGGTGCGGGGTGTGGCGCGGTTGATTTCATCAGCTAGGAGGATATTGGCAAATACTGGCCCTGGGAGAAAGGTAAATTCGCCGCTTTTGGGGTTCCAAATATTAGTCCCAGTGATGTCAGTTGGTAGTAAATCGGGGGTACATTGTAGCCGTTGAAACTTGCCATCCAGTGAACGGGCTAGGGATTTAGCGAGGAGAGTTTTACCAACTCCAGGGACATCTTCTAGCAGTGCATGACCGCCACCTAACAGGGCGACTAGGACTAAGCGGATGGCTTCGTTTTTGCCCACGATGGTACGAGCAAGATTTTGGGTGAGGGTGTCAATTTTTTCTCTCATGCACCACAGAATAAAAGGTTGGTAATTGGGTCAGGAATTGGAATGGAGAATTACCTATGCTAGATTCTCCATTCCCTGATCTAGAGTATTCCCATTCAGTTATGAAAAATCAGCATTCAGCCCTCAAAATTTCTCTAGCAACAGTACAATCAAGTTGAATTTGTGTTTTTAGGTCTTCTAGAGAAGGAAATTTCTGTTCGGGGCGCAAAAATTCCACTAGCTGTACAGCCAATTGTTTGCCATATATATCACTTGACCAATCGAACAGATGCACTTCCACTGATAAGTTACTACCATTTACTGTGGGGCGGTTCCCTATGTTCATCACACCCAAGTTCTGATTTGCAGTAGTTGCATCTGGTGTGTCACTGCAAATATCAGCGCGGACAGCATAAACACCTTGGCGGGGGACAAATTTGTCTTTTGGTAATTGCAGGTTGGCGGTAGGAAAACCAATGGTTCGTCCCATTTGTTGACCTTGGATAACTGTACCAATGAGGGTGTAAGGTCTTCCCAGTAGGAGGTTGGCGTTTTTGATTTCGCCACTTTCTAAGTAGTGACGGATCAGTGAAGTGCTAATGGGAGCCTCTTGGGTGGGAGCTTTGTCTGTATATGTTTGTAAGGAAACGATGGTGACGGGGATATGGTGTTTGCCGGCTAGTAATTGCAAGTCTTTGGCAGTACCACGACGCTGTTTGCCAAAACAAAAATCTTGCCCAACACTAATTCGCCGACATTGGAGTTGTTTGACTAATATCTGCTCGACAAACTCTTGGGGAGATAAAGCAGATAATTCATGGTCAAAGGGTAGCAGTACAAGTTGTTCTACTCCAAGCGATCGCAATTGTTGGACTTTTTCATCCAGTGGTGTTAATAAAGGCCTGGGTTGACCTGTAAAGAATTCCAGTGGATGCGGATCAAAGGTGACAACTGTCGAGTATGTCTGTTCTTGTGGTGGGGTTGATAAATTCTCCCTCTGGTCTGGTCTTGTCTGATCCAATGCTGGGGGCAAAATTGGTTGAATAACTCTGTGATGACCAAGATGCACACCATCAAATTTGCCAAGAGCCACAGCAGTTGGCTTGAGCAGCCCTTGCGTTGAGGAAGCAACCCACATAGAACGTCTATTTTTAGACAAATTGAGCATCCGGATTCTGGGATTTTAGGTTTATTTAGCCATCAGCCACAAGCTACCTTACGTTCAGCCGCCTAGAGTCAAAGCTGTGTCACTATCAGCCAAAAATCCCCTATAGATAGTTGACAAATAGGGTATTTTGTGATTTGGGCGCTAGTTGCTGAGTCCAGATCAACCCACACACAAAAGCTTGAGGAATAAAAGAAAATTTAATTCCTTTTATCTTCCTCTGTACCCCTTTACCTTACTTCTTAGTGCATTTGGCTAGTGTCCAGCCGCCAGAGAAGGAGTCGACAAGGGTCTGTGTTTGGCTCAGAAACCGCATTGCTGCTCCTCCAGTGGTCGCAGCGGACTCGTAAGGTAGGCGATCGCGCTCATAGCTCTTGATCACCAATCTAATCTAAAATCTACAATTGCTTCGACTGCAACCTTCATCCAGAGAACTTGCTCGCAGGAAAAGATTCTGATAAAGGAGTTGAGGTGGGAACCTGGAGAACCATTCCTTCTCGTGCCATGATTGCACCGGGAAATTCCTGAGATGCTTCTTCCCCTACACGATCCAAAAAATCATCGTTGTGGCCGGGATCGTGGTGGTAAATCACCAGATTTTTGACGTTGGCGGCTTTGGCTATTTTCACAGCTTCTTGCCAAGTTGAATGTCCCCAGCCAATTTTCGGCGATTTTGGTGAATGGTATTCCTCATTGGTGTAAGTGGAATCATAAATTATGATATCCGCATCCCGCGATAACCACAGGACATTTTCATCCAGCTTGTCAGGAAAATGTTCAGTATCAGTTAAATAAACAGCAGCACCACCACGCCAGTTAACTCGGTATCCCACCGCCTCGCCGGGATGGTTAAGGGGTGCTGTTTCTACGGTAATGTCATTAATATGTAATGGTTGCCCTGGTTTAACGTCGTGGAATGTCAAATTTGCCTGCATGATTTGTAAGGGTACAGGAAAATTTGGGTGGAGCATCTGGTCATTCAGACGCTGTTCTATCGTCGAACCATCAGGAGCGATCGCACCGTAAATATGAAATTTATTCCCCTCGACAAAGCCTGGGATAAAAAAGGGAAATCCTTGAATATGATCCCAGTGAGAGTGGGTAAAAAATATATGACCTTCTGTGGGCATTTGGCACAATAAAGATTGCCCTAAAACGTGTAGTCCTGTACCACAATCAAAAATCAAGCGTCTACCGCCCACGTGCATCTCAACGCAAGGGGTATTACCGCCATAACGAACAGTCTGTGGACCCGGACAGGGGATGCTCCCGCGAACGCCCCAAAATTTTACGGTAAATTGGTTCTCTATCCTGGACATGAGTATTGCTTGCTGGATTTCGCGGGCGATCAATGAAATGATACTTCTTTGATTGAGTCTATCTGTTTTAATCTATTTACTTGAGGGGTATCATTTAGTCAAACAAAATACCCTGTTTAAGATTGCTTGTATAAAGTTAGGCTATGTATTGCAAGGCAGTAACCCCTGTGTTGATGTTTATCTATGTATCCTTGTGATCAAGATATTTCCTCATTTATAACCTAAATTTTGCCCTCATGGATTTAACCATGTTCGCGAGTTTACCTGCAATCATCTCCCAGTTTAAAATTATTCGGTCAGATTCGGTCAATTGCCCCAAGAATTCAAGGAAGCTGGAATTCCCAGTCAGACAAGTTATCTATTCCTTTAGCATAGGTAAGATTATATTGTAATGGCGTGATGCTGATGTAATTGTTGCGGATCACATGGACATCAAGTGGCACGTTGTCAGATAGATTTAAACCTGACGGTGGTTCCACCTCTTCCAAAACTTCTCCGGTTAACCAGTAGTAGACTTTACCACGAGGATCAACTCGCTTGTCAAAAACATCAACGTAACGCCGCACTCCTTGACGGGTAAAAGTTACTCCGGCAATTTTTTCCCAACTGACGGCGGGAACATTGACATTGAGCAACATTAATTCTGGTAGGGGTTGTATTGCTATTTTCTCCACCAGAATTTGGGCAAACTTAGCAGCAGGTTGAAAGTCTTTGGATGTGTGGCTGGTAAGACTGAAGGCGATGCTGGGAATCCCTTCAATTATACCTTCCATCGCTGCGGAAACCGTACCCGAATAAAGAATTTCCGTTCCCAAATTTGCACCTTGATTAATACCAGATAGCACCAAGTCAGGGGGAGACTCTAGCAAAGCCCACAGTGCCAATTTTACGCAGTCTGAGGGAGTACCATCACAAGCCCAAGCATTGACAGCCGGATGAAAAACTGATTCAATCACTTCGGCGCGAATGGGTTGCTGCATGGTTAGTCCATGTCCAGTTGCTGAACGCTCGCGATCTGGGCAAACGACAGTTACATCATGGCCAGCTGCTGCTAAGGAGTCGGCTAGGGTACGAATCCCCAAGGCGGAAACTCCGTCATCATTACTAATCAGTAATTTCATGGGTCAAAAAATTTGGGATTTTAGATTTGAGATTTTGGTTCCACCGACAGATTTATCTGAGGGCTTCTACCATTAAGGAACTATGGGTGAATAGTTATTTGTAATTTTTGAGGAATCATTTGTCAATATTAGATGTTTCCAGTATGAGGCAACAAAACACTCTTACGCAGCCAATCGCCTTTAAAATAGTAAGGGGAGGTTTGGTTTTGACCTTTGCTTCTGTTGAAACTGACTGGTTAGCAGTTCCAAGTCGTAGACTAATAACCAATGACTCATGACCAATGACTAATAACTAATGACTACCAATTTAGAGGCTCAACTTTTAGCACTGCGGCAGGAAGGAGAACAAGCGATCGCCGCCGCAAATACCCTAGAACGTCTAGAAGAACTCAGAATTAGCTATCTGGGGAAAAAAGGGCAACTGGGGGCGTTATTGCGAAGTATGGGACAAATGAGTGCGGAGGAAAGACCGAAAATTGGGGCGATCGCCAATACAGTCAAAGAATCCCTACAAAATAGTTTAGACCAACAACGCACTGCGTTAGAATCCGCCAAAATTCAGGCACAGCTAGAGGCGGAAACTCTTGATGTGACTATGCCCGGAATTTACCGCCCCCAAGGTCGGATTCATCCACTCAATGGTATTATTGACCGGGCGCTGGATATTTTTGTGGGCATGGGCTACACCGTAGCAGAAGGCCCAGAGATGGAAACAGATTATTATAATTTTGAAGCATTAAATACCCCACCTGACCACCCCGCCCGTGATATGCAGGATACCTTCTACCTCCCAGATGGTAATCTCCTCCGTACTCATACCTCATCAGTACAAATTCGCTACATGGAAAAAGAAGAACCACCCATTCGGGTTGTTGCCCCAGGGCGAGTTTATCGGCGAGATAATGTCGATGCTACCCACTCGGCGGTTTTCCATCAAATAGAACTTTTAGCCATCGATGAAGGTCTGACATTTACAGACCTCAAAGGTACTATTAAGCTGTTTCTGCAAGCAATATTTGGCGATTTACCAATTCGTTTCCGTGCTAGTTACTTCCCCTTTACAGAGCCTTCTGCGGAAGTAGATTTGCAGTGGAATGGGCGCTGGTTAGAAGTGATGGGCTGCGGAATGGTCGATCCAAATGTGATGAAATCTGTAGGTTATGATCCAGAAATTTACACTGGGTTTGCTGCTGGTTTTGGTGTGGAAAGATTTGCAATGGTATTACATCAAATTGATGATATCCGCCGTTTGTACTCTAGCGATTTAAGATTTTTACAGCAGTTTTGATAACTGTTAATAGACATCTCCAATCAAGGATGTAGAGACGTTCCATGGAACGTCTCTACTACAAGGGTTTTGAAAGACGCATATTTAATTTATCGAGATGTTTAATTCTGAGCAAATCACCAATGACTAATGACAATTATCACAATGTCCGCAACGCCAGTTAGCAGCTTCTTTGTCAAAACCAAAGGCGTTTAATAAAAATTGCCAACGACATTTTTTGGTAGTCAAATATTGCTGCATTTTTTTAGCAGCTTGTGATTGTGTTGCTGCCTGATTTTTCACCCCTGACTCAATAGTGTAATGAAAGGGATCAAGCCATTGCAGTTTTCCGCTACTGTGGAGTAAAGCCAAGGTGATAGAAGCATCAGAAAATTCACGGGTGACTGCATTGACTTCTCCCTGTTTGGGTAATTTTTTCACCAATTGCTGCGCTGTTTGTTGTTGCGATCGCATTTGTTGATCAAAGAACTTTTGTCTTTGCTTATCTTCTGGATCTAACCAACCCGTAGGTTCACTGATCAAAGTCAGCACTTCGGCTGGTTTTCCATCTCGTCCAGCCCGGCCAATTTCTTGCACATATTCAGATATCAAGTGTGGTGCATGAAAATGAACCACCCAACGAACATCGGATTTATTTATCCCCATCCCAAAGGCACTGGTACAGATAACAAAAGGAATTTTACCACTTAACCATTTAGTTTCTACATCCCGGCGTTCTGCTGCACCCAATCCTCCATGATAACTCGCTGTGGTGTAACCCATCTCTGCTAACCATGCAGCTAAATTTTCGCTATCTCTTCTACTGCGAACATAAATTAATCCCGATTGTTTGGGGCGATTTTGAATAAATTTTAATAATTGTTGTTTACGACTTCGTGGAGTCCAAGCTATGCGAATAGTGGGATGCAAATTTGGGCGGTAGGGATTCAATCGAAAAATTTCTGGTTGCTGTAATTGTAAAACTGTTTGAATAGTTTTTTGGGCTGCGGGGTCAGCAGTAGCGGTAAAAGCAGCAATACTAATTTTTGTTCCTGGTGGTTTTGTTTTGAGTAGGGCAGGTCTGACTGCGCCTAATCTGCGATAAGCTGGGCGAAATGTATCTCCCCACTGTACTAAACAATGAGCTTCATCTAATATCAAACCGTTAATTTGTAAGTTGGGATGACACAACTTTTCCCAGACTGGCGGACTCAATAAAGTCTCTGGTGATAAATACAGTAATCTTAGTTGTTGTCTTTCTAAAGCTTGTAGTGTAGCACGGCGTTGAGATGAAGGCAATTCACTATGCAAAAGGGCTGCTTTTTGTTGATGTTGAAGTAATTCCTCGACTTGGTTTTCCATCAGTGCTAGCAAGGGCGAAACTACTAAAGTTAATCCTGTTTGTAGCAGTGCGGGAAGTTGAAAACAAATTGATTTTCCGCCACCTGTAGGCATAATAATCAACGCATCTTTTTTGGCTAATAAACTGCTGACTATTTCGCCCTGGGGCGGACGGAAATCATCGTAACCCCAAATTTGTTGAAAGGCATTACGGACGGCTTGCCAAGACGTTGCTACAGGTGGATTCATGATGTTTAAAGTTTTGAGAGGTGATCTCTGGATATGTCAACGAGTATAGTTTTTTACTTCTACAGGTATGTTAATTGTGGACGGCACACGAGAATCAGCGATCGCATCCCCAGTCACTAATTTTAATGGCAAAACACCCGCCCACACAGGGAAAGCATAGTCTGCTTCATCATCTAAGGGTGGCCCTGTTCGCACTTTAGCAGAGGCTTCGGTTAGAGGTAAGGAAAGCACCAGAGTTCCCTGCATTTCCTGGCGGTTAGGTAGGCGCACATTTTCCCATCGTTTGGGCATCACATGGTCAGTAAATGCTCTGAGGGCTGCTAATTTAGCATTTGGGTCTTTTACGATAGTTGCTGTACCAAATACTACTACTGAACGGTAATTCATGGAATGATTGAACGCCGAACGCGCTAGGACTAGCCCATCTAATAGAGTCACAGTAAGGCAAACTTCGATATTAGTTTGTAGAGATTTCAACATCCGACTAGCTGGTGAACCATGAATATATAATTGGTCTTCTACTCGACCATAAGCAGTAGGAATAACATAAGGCTGATTATCTACTGCAAATCCCACATGACAAATTAAACCTTCATCTAAAATGTCATAGATCACTTGACGCTCATAATTTCCCCTTTGAGGTACGCGCTTAATTTGACTGCGTTGTGTAGGGCTTAACTGTTCCTGATTAATTTCATTCATGATTGTATTTCCAACTAAAAAAAACTTTCTCTTCTTGATTTCTCTGTGTTCTCTGTGTCTCTGTGGTTCGTTTAATTCCTGAACTTCTTCCTGTTAAATCCCCAAATCAAGCTGCATAGCATTACTTTCTACAAAACTCAGACTGGAATAGACTGGTTTCCCTGATGGCGACGCATTCAGAACTACTCGCGTGCAACCAATCGCTTTTAAATGCGCGATCGCACTCTTAGTTAATTTCTTAGCAATGCCTTGTTTGCGGTAAACTGGTTCAACATAAACGCCCCAGATGTATCCGAATTTTCGGTACTCGGCTATCATTACATTCGGGTACAAACCTGAAAATAATTGACAACTTGCAGAACCCACTATGACATCATCTACTTCTGCCACAAAAGCTTGATAAAATAACTCCTGACGAGCTTGGGCGATAAACTCAAAGGTAATATCCAACCAGTTAGGGTGAATAGCTTCATCAGGAACGCCATTATCTCGCCACATTTGATAAAAGTGCTGTGCAATCAGTGCGTCTTCTGGGGGGATTGCTTCTCTAATAGTGATTTGTTGTTCTGTCAGCATCATTAGGGGCGCTTATTTCAACCACTGTTAGCGTAATTTCTCAAGTGGTATGAGACAAGAGCCACTTTTGTGATTTAATACAAGTCCACTTTTATGGCTGGATTATGGATTTAGCGATCGCCCTGAATAGTAATTCTTCTCTACCTCTGCATCAGCAGCTATATCAAGAACTGCGTCAAGCCATACTCAACGGGCGATTGTCACCAGGAGTCCGCATTCCGTCAACGCGATCGCTTGCGAAATTTTTAGGTATTTCTCGTACTACTGTGACTCAAAGCTATGAACAACTTTTGAGTGAGGGTTATTTAACCACAATTTTGGGTTCTGGAACCTTTGTCTGCGCTCAACTTCCCGATGATTTGCTGCATTCCACACCGATAGAATCGAGCCAAACTATTAGGCGATCGCCAGTTAAATTAAATCGCTATGGTCAAGTTTTATCGCAAACAGAGGATTTTCCTAGAATCGCCGCACCTAATACCGAGATTAACTTTCGCTACGGACAACCAGCCATAGACCAATTTCCCCTCAAGCTGTGGCGCAGATTAATATCGCGTTACTTTTACACTAATTTGAGTTGGCTGGATTATTCTATCGAACCCTTGGGTTATAAACCTTTGCGAGAGGCTATTTCTTCTTATCTCTCCCGTTCCCGTGCTGTTAAATGTGACACAGATCAAATCCTGATTGTCAATGGGACTCAGCAAGCACTGGATTTAATTATGCGGCTATTAATTGAACCTGGGGATATGATTGCACTGGAAGATCCCGGATATATGAGTGCGCGTTTAATTTTTCAGACTCAAGGCGCTGAACTGTTACCAATTCCTGTCGATGATTCCGGCTTAATTGTCAAAGAACTGGTCAACTATACCAGCAAACCCATCCGGCTTGTATATGTTACACCTTCCCACCAATTCCCCACCGGAGCAATTTTGTCTTTACCTCGCCGTTTAGAACTACTAGCTTGGGCGCAGCAAACCGGGGGATTGATTATTGAGGATGACTATGATAGTGAATATCGCTATGGTGACAGACCAATCCCAGCTTTACAAGGTTTGGATCGCAGTGATTCAGTCCTGTACATTGGGACTTTTTCAAAAGTGCTGTTTCCGGGATTGCGGATTGGTTATTTAGTATTACCAAAGAATTTAGTTGCTATATTTGCTCGTGCTAAGTGGTTAAGCGATCGCCATTTACCAATCCTAGAACAGCAAGCACTTGCAGACTTGATCACCGAAGGACATTTAGAACGTCATATTAGAAAGATGCGATCGCTTTATGAACGGCGTTGTCAAGTCCTAGTTAAAGCGTTAAACGTTCACCTGGGGGAAAAAGTCACTATTTTAGGCGAAAAAGCGGGAATCCATTTAATGGTAAAAATAGACAGCGATCTTAGTGACGAAGAAATTATACATCGTGCTGCCCAAATGGGCGTAGGGATTATGTCTGCTAACTCCCAATATCTTAAACCTGATCATACAGGTGAATTTATTTTCGGCTACGGTGAATTGACAGAACAACAGCTAGCTGAAGGGATTCGTAGATTTGCTCAAATATTTTTAATTGAATAGCTCTCTGTTTAAAGGTCAGACAAACTTCGAGACCAGTTTGGATCTGTTTTGTTTTTCCACAATCAAGTATTACAATAGTGTAGCTATTAACTTATTGATGTTCACTAAAAGCAATGGATTATAATTTATCAAATGCGCCTGAATATGTGATCAAAAATCTTGACAAATTAAAACAAATATGGGATCAAAGATGTAAAATTATTGAAAATAATGAAAAGGGCTATTACAGTCGTCATTTATTATTAATTTTAAACGATTTACGTGAAGAAATACATAATAATAAAGATCGATTTGATAAAAATACTTATGGTAAAAAATTTTTTAAAATACAAGTTGCTACTTACTGTACCTTTAAAAAGGAGCAAATTGATGAATTAGACAAAATCAAAAGATTATGGGCGCAAGAAGTCAACCAAGAATTATGTTTTATTGCTGAAGCTTTATCTGACGAGGCTATTAAATTTCAATTAGACGATATTTCAATATTAACTCAACGGATAGAAAATAAATTAACATCAGAAGATAGCTTTGGAAAAATCATTGAAATTTTATATGAAAAATTGATTAAAGAAACAATACATGACAATCACATAGAATTTATAGTAGATACAATAATTTTATTATTTGATGCGAAGGGACTGTTGGAAGTAAAGTCCATCTTAAAGAATCAACTTCAACAATTTGAAAATACATCAACATGGCAAGATAAAGATAATTTATATCCAACTGTGCAGGGATCTCCATCTAGAGGAACAAAATCTATTGATGAACACAGGGAAGAGATTAGAAGATATTATGAGGCTTTAAGTATTAAACAAAGGCTTAGTTTGCTAAGACAAATTTATTGTCTAGAACCTAAAACTTATAGCATTATTTTCAGGATAACAGGTGTGGATTTCACCGATAAATTTAATATAGGTAATGTTAAATTCTATCGTCCTAAGATAGATGGAGAATACATAAAAGAACATGATCCTGTAATCAAAACTTTTGAAAGCGACTCGGATTACTGTATTGCTGTTGATATCCGAGGTGTAGATAGTAAATTTATGAGAATTAAAGCTCAACAGATGGCTGAAAGAACAATAGCTGTTCTTTCAACACGACAAAGGAAAGACCAAGCTATCCTTTTATCAAAGGATTGGGTTATTTGTGATACTCAAGGAAAAATTCAAGGTTTTAGCTTTAAGGGGATAGATAAAAAACAAACTATTACTATTAGAGCTAAATCTACTGAATCAGAAAATAATCGACAAAGGCTTGGTGAGTGGATATCTTCTGAAAAAATATGTCCTCCAACTGTAGAAAAATGGTTGTCTTCTACTGACTGGTACAGACAAGCCACTGAAGCTTCACAAAGCTCTCAAGAAATATTAAATTCATGGTTTGCTATAGAAAAATTCTCTGAAGATTCCAAAATACTTTCTAAACGACTTCCTAAACTCTCTCAGGAACTTTTGAAAAATAAGACTTTTAAAGAAACTATAGATTTATGGCTTGAGGGAGATGGTATTAAAACAGTACAATTACTTCTTGTTTTGAGTGAATTAAAATTTAATTTATATGATCAAGTAAGACAAGTTGGACGTATTTTTATTTTACCTCTAACATTAAATGAAGTTGAAATAGTTATGTCTCTAGATCAGGATTTACAAAAATATTTATCTGATAATAAACATGAAATAGATTTTTTTGATAAATTTATAGAAAAAATTCCTGAAATCAAGCTCCAATTAGATGTCAATGCTCAAGGCAGACTAATTCAAGCGTTAAATGAAGTAAATAAAATTTTTCATAACAATGATTATTGTGAAAAATACTTAATTGGAAACATTATTGAACTCAAAGATGATGTTTATAACATATATCGTATCCGTAATATGCTAGTTCATTCTAGTAGTACCAAAAGTAAGCTATTAGATTATTATGCCAAACGTAGCCGAGAGTATTGTCACTCTTTATTAGATGCCATTGCATATAAAATATATCAGACTTCTGATGATGATGAAATTATGCCTTTAGAATTTTATTTCAGAGAAATGGTAATTGATACAAATATCGCTTTAGAAGCGGTAAAGAATGATGAAATGGATAAGTTTAGAAAATGGGCTTTATCGTAACTCAGATTGAATAGTTTGGATTTAGCGATCGCCCACCAACTTACGAACTGGAGAAACCCTTCTAAATCCCGCCGTTACCGCATCTTTCTATGAAAATTATTCCCAAAGTTTTAAATCCTTCCCGTTTTCCCACCGTTTAAATAAAGCATTACCGTAATCAATAGCATTTCCGCCTCCCCAAAAGGGAGGTGCTTCGTATAATCCCACAAAGTTAAAATTATAGTCTGCCAGCATCTCACTGATTGTACAAAACTGAGTGTGATGATGATCATTGGGGCGAAAAGTGACTTCTATGGAAATGTAGAAAATCTTCTCAGATCGTAAAGTTGCTTCTGCACCTCTTAAAACCTGACACTCATAACCTTCCGTATCTATTTTCAACAAATCAATCTGATCAATTTTATGGTTGTCTTCTGCCACAAACTGATCTAATGTCATGATATTCACTGTTTCTAGAGATTGATCTCCTGGAGAATTAACCTTACTAACATTGGAAATTGAGTTAGAACCAGATGTTCCTTGGACTAACATTAGCTCCTGCTTGTTTTCTTCCCCCAACGCTAAATTAAAGCAAGAAACATGAGGATCAGCACCAACATTCGCTTTTAAAACTTCAAAAGTTTGACGAACTGGTTCAAAACAAAAAATCTTGGCTTCAGGAAATTTCTGCCGATAATCAAGGACAGTTTGCCCTTTATTAGCTCCCACATCAAAAATTGTTCTCAGGGTCAAATCAGGTGATATTCTCGCAATATCTTCTTTTAAATCAAATCCAAAAGGCATTCTCTTGGTATGATAAATGGTATATCCATAAGCTTTGAAAATTTTTTGAATTTGTTTTTTTAGCATAAAATTCTTGATGAATGAAGTAGGATTTATCTCTGCTTTCAACTTATGCGAAAAAATAGGGCGGGAAAAACCCACCCTCAAACCAAATGTCTTCCTAAATTTTATGTGTAGTTACTTCCTCTTCCTGCTCTTTGGTTTGCAAAGATGCGTAAAGACGATTCAGCGCATTAACATAAGCCTGCGCGGAAGCAACGATAATATCTGTGTTCGCCGCATGACCAGAAAACACTTTAGAATCATGTCTGAGACGGATAGTTACTTCACCTAAAGCATCAATTCCTTCTGTCACTGACTGTACAGAAAACTCAATCAACTGGTTAGGTACGTTTATTACGCGGTTAATTGCCTTGTAAACAGCGTCTACTGGTCCCGTACCAATGGCCGCATCAGTCAATTCTTCACCTTCTGGGGTGCGGAGGGTGACAGTAGCCGTGGGACAAGCATTATTACCGCAGGAAATTTGCACCAACTCGACTCGGAACAAATCAGGAGTTTGTTGAATTTCATCATTAACAATAGCTTCTAAATCCCAATCAGAAATTTCTTTCTTTTTGTCGGCTACGTCTTTGAACCTGACAAATGCTTTATTCAATTCTGTTTCTGATAGTTCAAAGCCCAATTCTGTCAACCGACTACGGAAAGCATTTCTCCCGGAATGTTTGCCCAATACTATTTGATTGTCGGTTAGACCAATCAATTGAGCATCCATAATTTCGTAGGTGAGCTTGTTTTTCAACACCCCATCTTGATGAATACCAGACTCATGAGCAAAGGCGTTTGCGCCTACAATAGCTTTATTTGGTTGCACTAACATTCCCGTCAAATTAGAAACTAGGCGGGAGGTTTTATAAATTTGACGCGTGTCAATATTAGTGAGTGGTTCTTCAGAATCTTCTGGTCTTCCTAAGAAGGGATTGAAATATTGTCGCCGGACGTGCAAAGCCATTACTAATTCTTCTAATGAGGCATTTCCGGCGCGTTCACCAATGCCGTTGATGGTACATTCTAATTGCATTGCACCATTTTTTACAGCTTCTAGGAAGTTAGCAACTGCCAAACCTAAATCGTTATGTCCGTGTACTGAAATAATCGCTTGATCAATGTTGGGGACATGATCTTTAATCCCCTTAATCATTGCCCCAAATTCACTGGGGGTCATGTAACCTACAGTGTCAGGAATATTAACTGTTGTTGCGCCGGCTGCGATCGCGCGCTCTAATACTTGATAAAGAAATTGCGGGTCAGAACGCGCCGCATCCATGGGCGAAAATTCCACATCTGCCATGAACGACTTCGCATAAGCTACCATTTCTTCGGCGATCGCTAACACTTCAGCCCGTGACTTCCGCAACTGATACTCTAAATGAATATCCGAAGTTGAAATAAATGTATGAATCCGGCCGTGAACTGCTGGCTTTAACGCCTCAGCAGCAGCTTCAATATCTGCTTTAATCGCTCTAGCCAAACTACAAATTACCGGGCCATCTTCTGTCCCCACCAGTTGAGCAATTTTCTGAACAGCTTGAAAATCTCCCGGACTAGCAAAAGCAAAACCAGCCTCAATTACATCTACGCCTAACCGGGATAATTGTTTGGCGATCGCTAGCTTTTCATCTATATTTAGAGTTGCTCCAGGACATTGTTCTCCATCTCTGAGAGTCGTATCAAAAATGATAATTTTCTCGGCTTTATTACTCATTTTCCCTCCTCCTTGACTTTTGACTTTTCGCTTAAAATATCTTGAACCTTAGTTTCTTTACTCTTAAGATTTGTAAATATTTGCTAAGATTACTAACCTTCGACTTTTTCTATACTGTCTCTGATATCATTTAAATCAATATATCTATCAGTAGCATTACGAAGTTCTCTGGCGATCATCCCTTCCGTGGATACCACAGTTATATGCGTATTTTTTGAGCGTAAAAGTTCGATAGCCCTTTCAAAATCTCCATCGCCACTGAATAAAACTACTCGGTCATATTGATCTACTGTATTAAACATATCTACGACAATTTCAATATCTAAATTAGCTTTTTGGGAATAGCGCCCGGATGAGTCATCATAATATTCTTTCAGAATTTTAGTTCTAACTGTATATCCTAAGCTAATCAGAGCATCTCTGAAGCCTCGCTGATCTTGCGGGTCTTTCAAGCCAGTGTACCAGAAAGCATTGATTAATGTTGTATCTGACTGCTCGTGTTTGAAATAATCTAAGACTCGTCTTGGGTCAAAAAACCAACCATTTTTTTGTTGAGCATAGAACATATTGTTTCCGTCTACAAAAATAGACAGACGATTCATTGGGGAACCCATAGAAAAATACACCTAATAAATAGAAAAGTAATTAGATTGGACAATAGATTATAGCAATTCTCAAATGATAAATTTGCTAAAATACCCATAACAGAATTTTATGCATAGCTTTTATATTACCTCTTCCACCGCATAAAATAGACGAAAATATTGGACTTAAGATACTGGGACTTGAACCTTTTCAGATTTAACAGTTTAAGAGACACCTCGTGTTCAAAATCTATCAATAAAATTGACTCATTAACATGATTAATAGCATTTTGGGCCATATAACTGTCAAGTTTACTTCTAAAGAGGTAACGCATAGGTCTTGGGGGAGGATATGGGATCATCACCATCTATAAGTTTCTCAGTACATAAAAGTATCAACTTCATCGTCAATGCTCAGTCTGGGACAAGATTTAGCACTACCAACACAATAAACTCCCCATAGATCAATTCTAGGAGGCGTACCAGTTGGCTTAACAAAATAAAATCTCACCCTAACTAAGTCCTGAAGCAGCGCATTTCCCACTCCACTCCGTCGAACAATCACAGCTTGATCTGAATCGGAGAATAAGTTAGGCAGAATTTGGGTTAAAGCTCTACTAAGTAGAAATTTATTAACCCAACTTTGGTAAAAAATAGAAAACATATTACAAAAGTATAAGTTTCTCATTTAAGTTTTATTTCAATGTATTTGTAGTCAAAGCAGCCCAGAATAAAGAAAGTACTAGTACACAAATCAACTATTAACACTATATGCCAGAAGAACCTACATCTACCTTAACCAAAAAATATGCTTCTGCTGCGAATAAAACCTCAACTCCATCAACAAAAGCCACTCAGACAGCATCACTCCCGTCCCAGCAAATGGCGCGTTGAGGTCATTTGCTGACTAGATTTCCGCAGTCGGTGCAGCATGGCGCAGTGTCTCTGGTTGACTTTGGGCAAAATTCCGGCAAAATCAAGCGCTTTCCCCCTTTTTTCAAGCGAGTGGGTCAATCATACCTCCAGAAAATAGCGAAATTTTGGCAATTCATGATCATGCGATATCAATTCCCGAAGAATACTATAAAACAGATCCGCCACAGTATGCTTACTTAGAACCACAGAAGTCTTTTCCTTTTAAGCGCTTGCATACGCTCAGATCATCCTCAAGCCTAGTATTCAGAACTATGGCAGTGGATGTAGTTTTTAACCTGCCAACTAGTTACGCAATTGCTACTCATCCCGAAATTCAGAGCGCATGACCAAAATAGTTCAGTAAAAATATTTAAACAGCAACGAAGCTTGATGCAATTAAAGTTACCTCACAGCAGCTTCACAGAGATGCAGTATCAATGGGTATAAGTAAAGTTAACCCTAATCCAACGATAAAAAGTCTTCTGCGATCGTAGGATGAATGCCTATTGTTTCATTCAAGTCTTGCTTAGTAATTCCTCGACGAATCGCCACCCCTAAAGTTTGAATAATTTCGGCTGCATTTTCACCCAGCATATGAGCGCCCAAAACTTGTTGAGTATTCCCATCTACTACTAACTTGATTATAGCTAGCTCCTCAGCTTCCTGTAGCTGATACAATAGGGGTTGGAACTCAAGAGAGTAGCATTTTACAGACTCCCCAATTTTTTCCCGTGCTTTGGCCTCCGTCATCCCCACACCAGCCGCTTCTGGACGAGAAAAAACAGCATAAGGCACATAATCGTAATTCACCGTTTGCGGGTTCTTACCAAAAACTGTACTGGCAAAAGCAATACCTTCAGCCTTGGCTACTGGAGTTAACTGCATACGATTGATACAGTCTCCCACAGCAAAAATATTGGCTTGGGTAGTACAGTAATATTCGTTTACTTTAATTTCACCTTGTTGACCAACTTCGACCTGAGCCTTTTCTAAACCGAGATTCTGGGTATTAGGACTCGAACCTGTAGCCACGAGGATAGTATCTGCGCCCATGATTTCTGCACAGCCGCCAGTAGTCTTCAATAGCCAACCGTCATCTAAGTGAGTGATTTCTTCAGCCGTGCTGTTAGTAACAATTCTAATTCCGCGTTTGCTTAAACCATCTTGTACCCCAGAGCGAATATCATCATCAAACCCTGACAACATCATCTGATCTGTTTCAATCAGTGTGACTTCGCACCCTAAAGCCTGCATCATGCTGGCAAATTCAGCGCCAATATAACCACCACCAATAATTGCCAAACGTTTTGGTAAATACGGTAAAAGAAACATCTCACGGGATGTAATGGCGTATTCTATCCCCGGAATATTAGGCTTAGTGGGTTTTCCACCCACAGCAATTAAAATTTTATCGGCTGTAACTTTATGCCCATTCAAATCTAGAGTATGGGCATCAATAAAAGTAGCACGTTCTTTAATTATTTCAATTTCCGCTTTTCGCAACTCTTGACAATAAGAGTAGTGAATGTGTTCAATATGTCGGTGTACGGATTTCATCAATAGTGTCCAGTCAAAGTACCGTTGACACTTACTCCACCCGTAGCTGTGTGCCATTTGGTTTTTCTTAGCAAAGTCGGCTGCGTAGACAATCAGTTTTTTAGGAACACAACCCCGATTTACACAAGTACCACCAATGGTTTCTTGTTCAGCCATAGCGACACGGACACCATAGCTAGCGGCTTTTTTTGCTGCTGCTAATCCGCCAGTCCCAGTACCGATGACAAACAAGTCATAATCAAACCTCATAAAAATCTGTTCCTTTGTAACTGTTTGGAAACCAGAACGATTGCATCTCTTATAGTGATTTAGGTAAAGTTTTATCTACTGCCTTTGGGTGGATCAAAAATGTGAAAATCTCACGATGTATAAACTGTTATTCACATCCTCTAATTAAAAAAAATCGGTCAATTTATAACTTAAGTAGGATAGTTAATCTGACTAGGGGCAGGTATCTTGAGATTAGTATTATGCTCAAACATAGTTATGCAGCAAATAACCACAAATATAAAATTAAGTATCAAAAAAACTCGGATTATAACTCCATTGAGGAATTTTGAAGATAGTAGTAGCGCTTACCCTACTTAGATTACTAGGCTTCAGAGATAATTTTTAATCTCAGTTATTTCATACAAATTAAAGCAGTGCAAGATATGAGTATGTATACATTTGGGCAAAAAATGCGGAATAAAATTTTAAAAAAAATTGATGCCATACCATTGATACGATATCAAGATGATCTAGCTTATCAAGCAGCAGTAAAAAACCACATTGTAAATCTACCTATTCTCGCCAAGGCTGATCTCGATCTCGTAGAAAAGATCAAATCTGAAGGCGTTGTCATTACTTCATTAGCAGAATTGGCAATTCCATCTACACCTGACATACTCGCAGCAGCTAAAAACCTCATACCCAAAATACCTGCCAATATTTTTGAACAAAAAAATGTATATGTTGTTCATGCTAGTTCTCAGCAAATAATGGAGTATCCAGAAATTTTTTTCTGGGGACTTGAACAACGTTTACTCAATATTGTGGAGAATTATTTGGGTTTACCAGTAGCCTACAATGGCGTATATTTTCGCCGAGATATTGCGAATCAAATCGAGCAAGGTTCCAGGTTATGGCATATAGATAGAGAAGATAGAAAGATTCTGAAAATTATAATTTATTTAAATGATATTAATGAAAATACAGGTCCACTGCAATATATTCCCAAAGATTTAACCTTAGAAATAGTCAAAGATTTAAAATATAAATCTGGATACATTGAAGAGAAAACCATGAGAGAGTTTGTATCCCCAACAAATTATAAATCCTGTACGGGTTCCTTCGGAACTGTAATTTTCGCTGCTACTGGTAGTATTTTCCATCGTGGAAAGTTACCGATAAGTTCTGATAGATTTGCGATATTTTTTGATTATAGTTCTAGACGGCAGAAAAAAAGATATTATATGGCAAATTCTCTGCCGAGTCAGGATTTATTCATGCTGTCACAAAATATCCCCGAACACAAAAAACAGTGTATTATATTAAATCCGCTCTAAGAGAGGACTAAAGTCCTCAATACAAACCTTCAGATGGTAATATCTTCCTGTTGATTAATAGCTAATCGTAAAACTGATAACGCTAAAATAATCAAAAATAATACTAAGCCAATGGTGCAAGCATAGCTAATTTCTAAGTTACTAAAGGCTTGTTCATATAAGTAGTAAACAATGGTTTTCGAGCTATTTAGTGGACCGCCTTGGGTCATAATAAATACTTCTTCAAATACCTTAGTGGCAGAAATCGCTGAAATCACGGCCACTAGTGCTAAATACGGCTTCATTAAGGGTACGGTAATATCCCAGTGTTTGCGGATACCATCTGAACCATCGATAGCTGCGGCTTCATACACATCAGCAGGAATTGATTGTAACCCGGCTAAATAAATTACCATGTAATAGCCGAGTCCCTTCCAGATGGTGACAACCATCACACTGGCTAAAGAAATTGGTACAATGCCAAACAGCTTCTCTGGACTAGTTAGCCAGGGAATTCCTTCAGGAAAAATATTCACAGTTTTGAGTAACTGATTGAGTAAGCCGTTTTCTGCATACAGCCATTTCCAAGCTATACCCGCAACTACCATTGATATCACTACGGGGGTGTAGTAAGCTGCTCTGAACCAATTCATCCCTCGCAGTTTCTGATTTACCAAAATTGCCAGTCCCAAGGGAGCTATGACTAAAATTGGTACGACACCGACAAGATAGAGAAAAGTATTTTCTAAGGTTTTCCAAAAAACTGCATCCTTCCACAAGCGGAGAAAGTTGCCAAAACCTATCCATTGGGGTGGCTGGGAAAGGTCTTCGTAGCTGGTAAAGCTGAGGTAAAACGCTTGTATTGCTGGCCAAAAAACTGTTAACACCAAGAGAATTAAAGCCGGGAGTAAAAATAAGTAAGGAGTGAGTGATTTGAGCTTCAATGTTTTAAGGGTATCTATTGAATAACAGGGAGATTAACTGTGATGGAATCTGAGAACAATTTGCCAATTGAGCATCAAAATGTACCAGTCAATCACCGTGGGTTACATGAATTTTTGTATAGTTCCGACGATGAACACGATACCACTGAGGTGGCTATAACGCCTACATTGATAAATAATGGGCTGGACATTATCCCTCTGGAGAATTGGCGCACGGCTGACCAGAATGCCAAAATTGCCGGAGTTTACGCGGTGTTGGATGCAGAAGGACAAACCCAGTACATTGGCTATTCCCGGAATGTGTTGCTTTCCCTCAATGGTCATGTTAGCCAATATGGTGAGGAAAAGTGTGCTTTTGTGCGTGTGCAGACTTTTAAGTTTCCCAAGCGTCAAGAAATGGAAGATTTGCGAGATGCTTGGATTGGAGAACTCGAATGTACACCACCTGGGAATGCTGCTGAAGGCGGAATGTGGGCTAGTACGGTAGGTGAGGCGGCTAAGGCGGTAATGTCAGAAGCGGAACGTCACGTTTATGAGGAGAAAAAGTTAAAGTTGCGGAAAGCAATGGCTGATTCAACTTTGTCTAAAGAAATAGAAGCGGTGGATGCGAGTGCAGAAGAACGTCAGCGTCAACTCGAAGCGGCTGTGAAGAATGATGACTGGAGTTCAGTGATTGACGCGCAGACAGAAGAAACTAAATCTTAATACCATTTTTTTCTTTCTTCTTTCTTTTATTCCTTCGTGTACTTCTCCCAAAGGGAGAGGCTAGCGCCATAAGCGGTTCGTTCCTCATACACAAGATTTCAACTTAGTGAAGCAAAGAAATACCCCACCCCAACCCCTCCGGTGCAAGCGAGGAGGGGCTTTGAAATTATATATTTATATTAATTAAACAAATATTTATACGGCAGAAATGGCACAAACTGGTAAACCAACAGGTGTGTGAATAATCACAGATTCCATACCAAAAAGTTCGGCGATGGAGTTGGGTGTGAGAACGGCTTCCGGTATGCCAATTTCCCACAGATGACCTTGTTTTAATAAGGCAATGCGGACATTATAGGGGCTGCTAAATTTAATTCGTGTAAAACGGTGACAATGGTTAAATTCTGCTGCTGATTCAGGTTTTTCAGCAGTTCTAAGAGTTATGATTGATAGTTAATATCTAACTGCGCCGACTCAAGTTATTTAAAACGGAGAGGGAGGGATTCGAACCCTCGTATACGTTCCCGCATAACAGACTTTCCAGGTCTGCGCCTTCAACCACTCGGCCACCTCTCCAGGTGCAACGATTTTCAATCATACTATGAAATTCTAGAAAATGCAAATATATAATTAAGCAGATTAAATTAAAGCTGAAAGTTCACATTCTCAATCCTAAATTAAGATGTCCCGTACATACACGATTAAAGTCCGCGATCGCTCCACTGGCGAAGAATACAGTCTCCAAGTTCCTGAAGACCGCTACATTCTCCACACCATTGAACAACAAGGGGAAGAACTGCCTTTTTCTTGCCGGAATGGGGCTTGTACGACTTGCGCTGTGCGGGTGCTGTCTGGAGAAATTTACCAACCGGAGGCCATTGGATTATCGCCTGCGTTACGCCGCCAAGGTTACGCTTTGTTATGCGTGAGTTACGCCCGTTCTGATTTGGAGGTGGAAACTCAAGATGAGGATGAAGTTTATGAGCTACAGTTTGGGCGCTATTTTGCTAGGGGTAAAGTGAAGGCGGGTTTACCGTTAGATGAGGATTAAGATTTTGTTCACGCAGAGGCGCATACGGCAAAGCCGTTCTTGCAGGGTAGACGCAAAGGTTTTTTTAAGGGTCTTGGTGCGGAAAATCGTTTTTTTGGGTTGCTTGTTGTTGGTCTTTAGTTGTCAAGCTAATAATCAGACTGCAAGCAATCAGGTTGAGGTGAAGGTGGCGCGGGTAGTTAGTGGGCAAAGTTTGGAGGTTTTAGGTATGGCTGAACAACCAAATTTGATTTCTCGCGTCCGGTTAGTTGGTATTGATGCGCCAGATTTTGGACAGCGCCCTTGGGGAGATGAGTCTAGACAAGTTTTAGCGGACTTGATTGGTGATCAAGAAAAATCGGTAATTCTGGAATTTGATGTGTCAGCCAAAGATCAAATTGGTCGGACTTTGGCTTATGTGTGGAAAGATCAGCAGTTATTGAATGAACAAATCATTAAACAAGGATATGCGTTGTTTGTGGGGCGATCGCCTAACCACAAATATGACCAGCGCTTGGAACGCGCCCAACAATGGGCTAGACTCATGGGAAAAGGCATTTGGAACCCAGAAGAACCTATGCGTGTCTCTCCTGCGGAGTTTCGTCGTCGGAATCTTTAGGGAGTGGGGACTAAAGAATTTTGGATTTTGGATTTGCGATTTTAGATTGCAGTCTAATCCAAAATCCAAAATCTAAAATCTAAAATCTAAAATCTAAAATTGATTGACTAATGACTAATTTACAAATTTTTCTAGATATTGCTACGGAAGCGGCTTTGGCTGCGGGTGCAGTTTTGCAAGGTTATTTGGGTAAGTTAGAAGATGCTATTACTGAAAAGGGTCGCTCTGGTGATTTAGTCACTGTTGCGGATAAAGCTTCGGAAGCGGTGATTTTGGAAATTTTGCGTCGCCACTTTCCCGAACATTCTATTCTGGCTGAGGAATCAGGAAAGTTAGGAAATCAAGATAATCAGTACCTCTGGGCAATTGACCCCTTAGATGGTACAACTAACTACGCTCACCAATACTCAGCTTTTGCTGTTTCCATTGGGTTATTAGTGAATGGTGTGCCGGAAGTTGGTGTAATTTATGACCCTCTTCATGATGAGTTATTTCGTGCGGCTACTAATTTAGGAGCGACGCGCAACCGTAATTATATCAAGGTTTCAGAAATATCGGAACTGAGTAAAAGCTTACTAGTAACGGGATTTGCCTATGATCGCCGGGAAACATCGGATAACAACTATGCAGAATTTTGTCACCTGACTCATCTCACCCAAGGTGTGAGGCGTAGCGGTTCGGCCGCCCTCGATTTGGCATATGTTGCTTGTGGGCGAGTTGATGGTTACTGGGAACGGGGAATTTCTCCTTGGGATGTGGTCGCAGGTGTAGTTTTATTGCGAGAAGCTGGGGGTGAAGTTACTGCCTATGATGGTAGTCCTTTCAAAATTGAATCAGGCAGGATTCTGGCTACTAATGGTAATATTCATAACAAGCTAAGTCGTGAGTTGGTAGAAGTTCCGCCTTTATCGAGTTGGAAGTGAGGGGAATGGTGAAAATTAGTCATTGATACTTAATATCAAACTATTTGTTACTGACAAATTACCGATAAAGCAAAGTAAACTAGAAAAAAGCTCAAGCTCTTTTGGTGCAAAACCGCTCTATGCCTTTAAAAATAGATCGTGGATTATTTAAATATGATTTCATAGATTATCACGCAATTTTGTGTGTTCCCGTTGACGCGGATGCGAAGGACATACGTAAACGTTATCTGCAAATTGCCCGCAGGTTGCACCCAGATAGCAGCGTGATTATCTCAGATGAGAATAAACAGCTAGCTCATGAATTATTATCAAAGTTGGTGAATCCAGCTTATGAAAATCTTTCCAAAGAACGCATTCACGCAGAATACATTATAGTTTTGTCTCAAATGGGCAAGCGCCTGGCACAAGATTCTACTTCAGTGGAATTGAGTAGCGACTTGGCTAAACAACTAGCAACTGCTCCTGATATTGATCATTTTTACAAAACTGCGATCGCTAAAATCGCTTTAACCCAATATGATTCGTTAAAGCAATCAATTCAAATCATATCCCAAATCAGCGAGTTAAATTTAGTTTACCTGATGCGGAGTGCTGCCAACGCTGCCAATGCTTCCACCCCGCCAGCGTCACAGGCTAAATCCACAAGTAACTCAGCTACTACGCCAAAGGCAAATACAGCACCTGCATCCTCACCCCCAGCAGTAAAAGAAGATTCGCCTGTAGATCATTATGTCCGTCGCGCTCAAGCTTTGATTGACAAAGAGCAATTTAGTCAAGCCAATGTGGAGTTACAGGATGCGCTGAAGCTAGAACCTAAAAATAGTCAATGTCATAGTTTGGTTGGCTTAATATATTTGAAGCAAAATCAGGTGAAGATGGCGAAAATTCATTTTGATAATGCTTTAAAATTCGATCCCAGTAACGAAATAGCCTTGACATGGAAACTTAAAATAGAAAAGGCTTTAGGGACACAATCGAGTGGCTCGAAAGTAACTTCACCTCCTCATGATGGAACTAAACAACCAGATAAGTCTGGAGGTGGGGGTTTGTTTGGTGGTTTTTTTGGTGGGAATAAAAAATAATGGTGTATCAACCAGCAGCGGGAGCCAGGGATTTATTACCTTTAGATGTGGCTCAAAAACGCTGGATTGAAGATCGGTTACAGCAGGTGTTTCATCGTTGGGGATATCACAGGATTATCACTTCAACTTTGGAACGCATGGATACTTTGATGGCGGGAGAAGCAATTCAACGCCAGATGGTGATTCAACTGCAAAATGGTCAAGATGAAGAATTAGGGTTGCGTCCAGAATTAACAGCTTCTATTGCTCGTGCAGTGGCTACGCGCATGACAGGTCTTACCTATCCGCAAAGGTTGTACTACAATGCCAATGTTTTCCGTCGTACCTGGGAAAACACGCACAATTGTCAGCAAGAGTTTTATCAAGCTGGGGTTGAGTTGTTAGGTGTGGGGGGATTGTTGGCAAATGCCGAAGTGCTGCTATTGGCAAAAAATTGTCTGGCGGCGCTGGGTTTGGATGATTGGCATTTAATTTTGGGCGAAGCGGGAATTACGCGATCGCTTCTTGATGCTTTTCCAGTGAATATCCAAGCTCAAGTTCGCAGTGCGATCGCCCATCTTGATCGCATTGCCATCGATACTTTACCTTTGAGCGATGAACTGCGCGATCGCGCCAGAATCATGATGGATCTTCGCGGTGACAGTGCAGATGTCTTGCAAAAAGTCAGTAGTCTCGGTTTAGATCCAGAGCAACAAGAGATTGTAAATAACCTCAAATCTGTGGTAGAGTTATTACAATCAGAAAGGGGCTTTCCTTTAATTCTTGACCTGAGCTTAATTCAAACCATAGACTACTATACTGGCATAGTCTTTGAAATCGTCAGTGATACGGATTCACAAGCTAGGGTTTTAGGGCGTGGTGGTCGCTACGACCAGCTTTTAGGACTATATCATCCCCAAGGCGAAGATATTCCCGGTATTGGTTTTGTACTTAATATCGAAGATTTATACCAAGTTCTTTTAACTACTCAGCAATTACCACAATCAACCCCAGCAAGTGACTGGTTAGTAGTAGCCGAGACAGTAAATGTTGAAGCTGCGGCCTTTGCCCACGCCCAAAAATTGCGTGATTCTACAGATTTGGTACGGGTAGAAATGGATTTAGGTGGCAGAGATGTGGAAGCTCTTAGAGAATACGCGAGCGATCGCGGCATTACCCAAATTGCCTGGATTAAATCTGATGGTTCAATCGTGAGTGAATCATTGCCTTATTGAGGGAGTGGGGAGTGGGGAGTGGGGAGTAGGGAGTAGGGAGTTGGAAACTACTTTTTCTCCCCTGCCCCCTGCCCCCTGCCCCCTGCCCCCTGCCCCCCTGCTTCTTCCACTGCTAGGCTAGATATAGCTGATCCGAAAGAAAGGGAATTGAGAAATGCCGCACACGATTGTTACTAATGTTTGTGAAGGTGTTGCTGACTGCGTAGATGCTTGTCCAGTAGCTTGTATTCATGAAGGCCCAGGTAAAAATGTCAAGGGAACCGATTGGTATTGGATTGATTTTGCCACTTGTATCGATTGTGGTATATGTATCCAAGTTTGCCCTGTAGCAGATGCGATCGTTCCCGAAGAACGACCTGATCTGCAAAAAACACCATAAATTTCAAAATTGACGCAAATTTTTGATAAAAACAGGCATTTGAAACAGTTCAAAATTGCCTGTTTTTGCGGTAAATGTATCATTTGGATGACAGACTGAGATCAAAAATTTATGGCACTATACTAGTATTTGTATAAATTTTTGGTAAAGCGAGTAAATATATTTAGTCAAATTTATCACGTACCGGGTATGATTAGTTGAGGAATATAAAAAACCGTGTAAACGGTAAATCCTGCTAGCCATACGCAAAATTTATGACCAACAACAGCACAAGAACCATTTCCAAAATAGTAGCTTTGAGTCTAGCTACTTCAGCAATTACCTTAATGTCCGCTCACAGTGCCTCAGCCGCAACATTGGAATTTGATCTTGACTTTACAAAACTATCCGGTTTTATCAACACAGGAGCTAACACTACAGAAATTGGCATTTTCCGTGCTGATTTATCAAGTTTTAACGATATCATTTCCATTGCGCTTGTCGATGGATATTCCGGCGGGAGTGGGGGGGGTTCTGGTGAATTTAGTGGCTTTGATTTAGATTCCATCAGAATCAGCACCACCTTGATTAACAATGCTGCAGACATCAACACTGCTACACCATTAAACGTTTTCGATTTTACAAACGTTTCTTTAACTCCAGGAAACCAAACCGAGCCTATTGACCCAGCTTTATTTGGTACCTCTGGCTTCACTATTAATAACGCAGTTGCTACACTAGGAACCTTTGATGGTTTTGTCTTTGATACAACTCCCCAACAAGCGGGCGGATTTGCTAGCTTAGGTTTTGGTGGTGACGCTACATTTTTCCTGACTAACCCCCTTCCTACAGGCACTCCACTATATCTTTACGTTGGAGAAACGGGTAATAATGAGATGCTAAACAACAAGAGTTTTGTCAGTGTGCAAGACGTTACTACTTCAGTTCCTGAACCTACTAGTTTAGCTGCTTTATCCTTAATGGGAATCTACTTCGCAGCGCGTCGTAAGCAAGCAGTAAAAACTGCATAGTTTTTCGAGTAATTGAAGGCGGAAGCCAACTAGTTGAGGACAGAAATCAAAAAAAATTTCTGTTCTTCAACTTTCCCAGAGGAGTGGGAGTCAGCAAATAAAACCCATCCATCGACTGGAAGAAGGTGAAGAGATTGTGTGCAACGTCTCTCAGCTATGTCTAATTAACTGAAAATTGCTGCAAATATTTGTAAAATCACAGGTTGAAGCCTACAAAAATTACACTGGATATTATCCTGAATCTGTTCATGTAGATACATATCAAAAATTTATGGCACTATACTAGTATTTGTATAAATTTTTGGTAAAGTGAGTAAATATATTTAGTCAAATTTCTCACGTACCAGGTATGATTAGTTGAGGAATATAAGAAACCGTGTAAACGGTAAATCCTGCTAGCCATACGCAAAATTTATGACCAACAACAGTACAAGCACAATTTCTAAAATAGTAGCGTTGAGTCTAGCTACTTCAGCAATTACCTTAATGTCGGCTCAAAATGCCTCAGCCGCAACATTGAATGTTGACTTTACAAAACTATCCGGTTTTATCAACACAGGAGCTAACACTACAGAAATTGGCATTTTCCGTGCTGATTTATCAAGTTTTAACGATATCACTTCCATTTTGATTGCCGATGGAAATTCCTTGAGTGGGGTTCCTGGTCAATTTAGTGGCTTTGATTTAGATTCCATCAGAATCAGCACCACCTTGATTAACAATGCTACAGACATCAACACTGCTACAGCATTAAACGTTTTCGATTTTAGCCCAGCCAACGCTGTTTTTACTCCAGGAACCCAACGCGCTCCTACTGACCCAGCTTTATTTGGTACCTCTGGCGGCACTATTAATAACACAGTTGCTACATTGGGAAGCTTTGATTCTCAATTGCAGGAGTCAGCCCCTGGTAGCGGAATTTTTAGTGGTAATGGATTTGTTAGCTTAGGTGATGGTGGTAAAGTTCTATTTAACCTGAGTAACCCGCTTCCTACAGGCACTCCACTATATCTTTACGTTGGAGAATCGGGTAATAATGAGCTGCTAGCACAAGCTGCAGTCACTGTCGTAAACGTACCTAACCCTCCTACTTCAGTTCCTGAACCTACTACTTTAGGTGCTTTATCCTTAATGGGAATCTACTTCGCAGCGCGTCGTAAGCAAGCAGCAAAAACTGCATAGTTTTTCGAGTAATTGAAGGCGGAAGCCAACTAGTTGAGGACAGAAATCAAAAAAAATTTCTGTTCTCAAGCTTTCCCAGAGGAGTGGGAGTCACTAAATAAAACCCATCCATCGACTGGAAGAAGGTGAAGAGATTGTGTGCAACGTCTCTCAGCTATGGTCTAATTAACTGAAAATTGCTGCAAATATTTGTAAAATCACACCACTCCTATTCGTGAGAGTGTAGATATAAAATGATGTTGATCATGCTCAAGAGAGCATAGATATGTTATCTATGCATTTTTGTACGAAATTTATGTAAAGTTAAGGTTAATATTTTTTATTAAAAGAATAATTTTGCTCACCAGAGACTTTTCTGCAAATTTAGAGATCCGTTGCGATAACTAAGTGATTATACAACTCTGTGGTTGGGTTTACCTCATAAAAGCGAATGCGTCAGCGTTAAGCCTATGAAAAAGGCCAATGTCACAGACCTTCCGGAGGTATACCCGCAAGGTAGGATGCAAAGAACGCTTACTGCAAATCAGAAAATTCAAAGGATTTTATGTCAGGTTCAGTAAAGGATTCTACACCACTGCTAGAAGTTGAAAATGTTCACGCCGGATACAGCAAAGATATAGATATTCTGCAAGGGGTGAATTTTCGGGTTGAACCTGGGGAATTGGTAACAGTGATTGGCCCTAACGGTGCGGGTAAATCCACTTTAGCCAAAACTATTTTTGGGCTGTTAACTCCTCACACAGGTACAATTACCTTTAAAAACGAAAATATTGCGGGGCTAAAGTCAAATCAAATTGTCAAGAAGGGAATGTCCTATGTCCCACAAATCTCTAATGTTTTTCCTTCTCTGAGTGTTGAGGAAAATTTGGAAATGGGGGCTTTTGTCCGTGATGTAGCCCTGAAACCCCTCAAAGATAGAATTTTTACGATGTTTCCCAGATTAAGCGATCGCCGTCGTCAACGAGCTGGTACACTATCAGGAGGAGAACGTCAAATGCTGGCTATGGGCAAAGCTTTGATGTTGGAACCTAGTTTACTGCTATTGGATGAACCTTCTGCGGCTTTATCCCCCATCCTAGTAACGCAAGTCTTCGAGCAAATTAAACAAATTAATCAAACAGGTACAGCAATAGTATTAGTAGAACAAAACGCCCGTAAAGCCTTAGAAATGGCTGACCGTGGTTATGTACTTGAATCTGGACGCGATGCTATCTCTGGTTCTGGTCAAGAATTATTGCATAATCCCAAAGTCGGTGAACTATATTTGGGCGCAGGTAAAAAGCACTAAATTAAGTGATGAATACACAAATCCCCGATGAATTTAATTCATCGGGGATTTGAGGCTCTGGGACGACTGAGACACAGCCAAATATTTAATTAATAGCTTTCTTGCCTCACGCACCAGGCGCAGTTAGCTGAAAGCTTTCCCGCAGGGTGGCGCAGAGAATAAATGTGGAATCTCTGCGTTATTCTGTTCAAAGGATTTTAATACTCTGGAACTGAAGGATCTACTTCCTTACTCCAAGCGTTAATTCCGCCTTTAACATTAGTCCCCTCAATTCCGGCTTCTTTGAGGATAGCCAAGGCTTTGGCGGAGCGTCCGCCTAGTTTACAATGAGCAATTAAGCGATGACCATTGAGGATTTCTTTGACTTTAGTTACGCCGTCGCCATTTTCAATATCGGGTAAGGGGATCAATACAGCACCAGGGATTTTGGCGATTTCGTATTCATGAGGATTACGGACATCTAATAGCACAAAATCTTTTGCGCCGCTATAGAGTAATTCCTTCAATTCTTTGACGGTCATTTCTGAAATTTCCATCTGCTGTTTAGCCTCTTCTGCCTGAGCTTGGGGAATTCCGCAGAATTGTTCGTAGTCTATCAGTTTTTCAATAACTGGGCGAATGGGATTTGGACGTAATTTCAATTCGCGAAATTTCATTTCTAAGGCATCGTACAACAGTAACCTTCCACTTAAGGTATTACCCTTTCCTGTGATAATTTTTACTGTTTCTGTAGCCTGAATAATTCCAATCATTCCTGGTAAAATACCGAGTACGCCACCTTCTGCACAGGAAGGAACCATTCCTGGTGGTGGTGGTTCTGGGTACAAGTCACGATAGTTGGGACCACCTTCGTAGTTAAAGACTGTGGCTTGTCCTTCAAAGCGGAAAATGGAACCGTAGACGTTGGGCTTATCCAGCAGTACGCAAGCGTCATTAACGAGGTATCTGGTGGGGAAGTTATCCGTACCATCGACGACGATATCATAAGGTTTGATGATATCTAGGGCGTTTTCAGCACTGAGGCGAGTTTCGTATAAGTCAACCTGACAATGGGGGTTAATTTCGTGTATGCGGTTTTTTGCGGATTCAATTTTGGGTTTACCTACCCAGGATGTACCGTGTATGACTTGGCGTTGGAGGTTGGAGGTATCGACGATATCAAAATCTACAATACCAATGCGTCCAATACCTGCGGCTGCTAGGTATAACAGTAATGGCGAACCTAGTCCACCAGTACCAATACACAAGACACTGGCAGCTTTTAAACGTTTCTGTCCTTCGAGTCCAATTTCTGGCAAAATTAGATGGCGGGAGTAGCGTTCGTAATCGTCTTTGGTCAACTGGATTTGATCCAGGTTGGGATTTAGCATAGAACTTAGGTAGATCAGCGAGGAATATTGATCTTATCGAAAAACGATATTTTTAATTTTTTTGAATTGACTCTGATTGGAATTGGTGATGATCATCAAGTATCCAACTTTCGACTGTGGTAGCTTGGCCGTTTGGAACAGAAACTATTATATAGGAGTATTCTGCCCAAGCATATAGGCGATCGCATTCTGAAGGTGTAGCGGAATTATCTGGGTGTGAGTGGTAAATACCGATAATATTTAATGAGCGATCGCCTGCGGCTTTTTGTACCTGTAACAGAACTTGGGGAGCGATCGCATATCTTCGTCTGGTACTCTGGAGTGTGTGTTCACCTGGAAAATGATCGGCTTGGGTATTCCAGGCGTTTTCTGTAGAAATTATTTCCACGACAGTTTTACCATTCCTACCCAGATGACCGAGAATTAGTCCACAGCATTCTTCTGGGTAGGTGCTTTGAGCATGGGTACAGATTATTTGCAAGTGTTCAGGGCGGAGGTTGATCAACCTACTATTCATCAAAATTGTGACTTTGCTTATCAATATAAGATGCTAGGAGTTCCTTGACTTCCACCACGTCACTGATTAAATGATCATAATCAGACGCGTCCAGCATATTCAACTCATAGCAAAGCAGCAGGTAATATTCCACCTCAATCACTGCATCCCTCGCCATTTCCAGAAAATCTAGTTGCATTTCATAGTCATCGCGATCGCATCCCTGAGCTATCTTAATAGGAATAGCCGTGCAAGCTAGACGAATTTGTTGCGTTAGCCCTTGTAATTCCTCTTCGGGAAAGGTTTTAGTAATTTCATAGACTGCAACGGTTAATTCGTGCGCTTTTTCCCATTCTTGCAGCTCTCTAAAGTCTGTCATATCTATAATTGGTATCCTTGAGGATGAATAGGGTGACCAATGCCTATCTCTAATAATATGCCACTATTATCCACCTTCCCACATTCACTAGAATTCAATTTCCCTAAAAATTTGACATTTTTATGAGCTGCAATTAGGTCAGAAAGGAAATTTTAGCAGTAGTCACCCCATGGGAATTTAAAAAACCTCACCCCCAAAACCTCTGCTTACCTTCCCATAGCGTCTTCCTTTAAGGGAAAGACAGGGGAGATTTTGAAGCAAATCACAGGCGGTCTAAAAATTTCAGGATCACGGAACTGACTGCATCCGCAGACTCAATCAAAAAGCCATGACCGCCACGCTCAATCACTACGAGTTCAGCGTGGGGAATACCTTGAGCTAGTTGTTCAGAATACTTGACTGGGGTGAGAATATCTTGTCTTCCAACTACAATCAGCGTCGGACAGTGAATGTTGTGCAGTCGGTCTCGTGTATCACTGCTGAGGATAGCCCGACTATGATGATAAAGTGTGTGCGTAGCTGGTGTAAAGGGATAATTCACTGCCCACTCAATCAGTTGTTCTACCATGCCTGGAATAGTATAAAACTCATCCGTAAATATCCAGGGGAAGAGGACTTGTTCATAAAGCTTTAGGTCTATATTACCGGGGAGGTCGCCCCATGTGGAAATGACATGATTGAATCTGCCATCACCCTTGGCTAGGGTAGAAAGCAAAATCAGACTTTTTACCCTTCCAGGGTCTGCTAACACCAGTTCTTGGGCAATTTGACCACCCATGGAATGACCGACGACATTTACCTGACTGATACCGATGTGATCAAGTAATGCAGTAACATCCTTTGCCATCTGCTCAATAGTATAGGGACTATCGGGGGCAGAACTTCGCCCCAGTCCGCGATTATCCAGACGAATAACTTGATATTGGGCAACGAGCCATGGCATGATTAACGACCAATAGGAGTGGTCGCATAAGAAACCAGCAATTAATAGTAAAGGTTCACCCTGTCCTTTGATGTCGTAGAACAAATCAATTTTGTTAACGTGAACTTTTGGCATAAATAGTAAATCAGTACCGACACAAATCAACTTGATTATGCAACAACAAAAACCAATTGCTGTGGAATTCCGCGATGTCACTTTTAGTCGCAACCATCGTCCTTTAGTCTCTCATCTCAATTTCTCCATTAATGAGGGAGAAGCTTTAGTCTTACTCGGACGTAGTGGGAGCGGCAAAACTACGACAATGAAGTTAATCAATCGCCTGTTCACACCTACACAAGGTGAAGTATTATTTGATGGCATTCCCACAACTGAATGGGACGAAATTAAATTGCGGCGTAATATTGGTTATGTGATTCAAGAAATTGGTTTATTTCCCCATTTCACTGTAGAACGAAATGTGGGTTTAGTTCCGACTTTACTCGGTTGGCAAACTAAAGAAATTAAAATGCGGGTTTCTGAATTGTTAGAAATGGTCGGCTTAGAACCTGGAAAATTTGCGGGGCGTTATCCGCATGAACTTTCGGGAGGACAAAAGCAAAGAGTCGGTGTAGCCAGAGCATTAGCCGCCGATCCCCCTGTATTATTGATGGATGAACCTTTCGGCGCACTCGATCCCATTACCCGCTTAGAACTCCAACAAGAATTTCACCGCTTACAACGGGAATTAAACAAAACAGTGGTGTTTGTCACCCATGATATTCAAGAAGCCTTTGTTTTGGCTTCACGAATTGGGCTAATGTGTGAGGGAGAATTAGTAGTATTAGGGACAAAGGATGAATTTAAGCGATCGCTACATCCAGAAAGCCTAGCTTTTCTCCAATGTCTGCAATCACTCCAAGAGACTTTATGAAAGACTTTTTCTTGATCAAGTATGGCTCAGAAATCCTGGAACATACCCTAGAACACTTATTTATGGTGAGTATTGCGATCGCCACTGCTACACTCATCGGTATTCCTTTAGGTATTTTAATCACCCGCAAAACTTACCTGCGCCAACCGATTCTCGGTATTGCCAATATTCTCCAAACTATTCCAAGTTTAGCATTATTTGGGTTACTGATTCCAGTCCCAGTCATTGGCGGTATTGGTGTTGTACCCGCAATTGTTGCCCTGACTTTATATTCCTTTCTGCCTATTATTCGCAATACTTACACTGGTATAATTGGCGTAGATCCGGCGATTCGCGCAGCTGGGATAGGTATGGGAATGACAGATAAACAATTGTTATTCCAGGTGGAGATTCCCTTAGCAATCGGGGTAATTTTGGCAGGTGTGCGAGTAGCCACAGTCATTTGCATCGGTATCGCCACAATAGCCGCAGCCATTGGTGCTGGTGGTTTGGGCGTGTTTATTTTTCGCGGAATCGGAGTAGTAAATAATCAGTTAATTTTAGCTGGCGCAGTGCCGGCGGCGTTGATTGCCTTACTCGCTGACTTGGGTATTGGTTGGCTGGAACAGAAATTAAAAGTTAAAAGTTAAAGATTAAAATTCTGGCAAATAATCTCAGAAATGCGAGAGTTTTAATTAGTAGAAAATCATGAAAAGATTGTTAGGTTTGTGTTTATTAAGCTTGGTCTTAGCCATAGGGATTAGTAGTTGTAATTTCAATCCTACTACTGGTGCGGCTGGGGATATTGTAATTGCTTCCAAAGATTTTACTGAACAAGATATTTTAGGTGAACTGTTAGCACAGCAAATCGAAGATACTACTGATTTGAAAGTAACTCGCCGTCCCCGTTTAGGTGGTTCTTTTGTTTGTCATAAGGCTATTATTTCTGGAAAAATTGATGCTTATATTGAGTACACAGGCACAGCTTTTAATGGTATTTTAAAGCAACCACCAGTTAATGATCCAAAAGTAGTTCACGACAAATTAAAACAGGCTTATGCAGAACAGTTTAATTTAGAAGTCATGCCCAGTTTAGGGTTTGAAAATACATTTGCCATCATGATTCGCGGCGAAGATGCTAAAAGCTATAATATTCAAACACTCTCAGAAGTTGCTAAATATACACCTCAATGGCGCGGTGGCTTTGGCTATGAATTTGTGGAACGACAAGATGGTTTACCAGGGTTAGCAAAAATCTACGGTCTAAGTTTTGCCAGACCTCCCCTAATTATGGACTCTGGTTTGATCTATCGGGCATTAGTTCAAAAACAAGTCAGCATAATAGCAGCTAATTCTACAGATGGGCAAATTGCCCGCCTGGGATTAGTGGTACTTAAAGATGATAAACAGTATTTTCCGCCTTATGAAGCTGCGCCCATTGTCCGTAAAGAAACTTTAGATAAATATCCGCAATTAAGAGTAGCAATTAATCAACTTTCTGGACAAATTACAGCCGATGAAATCCGGGAGTTAAACAATTTAGTTGAAGGTGAATTAGCGGATATTAAAACTGTGGTGCGCGAGTTTCGGAAATCTCAGGGTTTGTCGTCTTAAAACGACGGGGAACCTCAAACCCAATTTTTCGGTAAATTTTCTCGCCCACATACTTAATACTGACCAACAACAGACTCAGATTTCCTATGGTAACAAATACAGAAAATTCTCATCAAGATTTAATTGGTTTTATTTGGAGTATTGCTGATAAACTCCGAGTCCCTTACCGACCGCCCCAATATCGTCGGGTCATGTTACCTCTGATTGTTTTGCGTCGTTTAGATGCTGTTTTAGAACCGACAAAACAAGCTGTACTTGATGCTAAGGCAAAATATGAAGGAATGGGGTTAACAGGGGAGGCTTTTGAGAAGGCGATCACTAAAGTTGCAATTGGGAGCGATCGCCAACAATTTTTGTATAATACCAGTGAGTTTACATTCCAAAAATTATTAAATGATCCTGATGGCATTGCGAGTAACTTAATCAATTATATCAATGGTTTTTCACCTAAAGCTAGGGATATATTTGAGAAGTTTAATTTTGAAAGCGAGATTCAAAAACTCGATGAAAGTAATCGCTTATATTTGATAATTCAAAAATTTTGTAAACCAGAAGTTGATTTATCTCCCGCCAAACTTTCTAACCTGCAAATGGGTTATCTGTTTGAGGAATTGGTGAGAAAATTTAATGAACAAGCCAACGAAGAAGCCGGAGACCACTTTACACCCCGTGAAGTCATTCGACTCATGGTAAATCTTGTATTCTGTGATGAAACAGATGTCTTTAAACAAGGTATTTATCGCTCAGTGTATGACCCCACATTAGGAACAGGGGGAATGCTTTCCGTCTCAGAAGAACATATTAAAAAGCAAAATCCAAAAGCGAATTTAGGGCTATTTGGTCAAGAATATAATCCCGAATCCTATGCTATTTGTTGTTCTGATTTACTAATTAAAGATGAGCCGATTGACCATATTATCTATGGTGACACATTAGGAGTTAAAAACGCCAAAACTAAAAGTAATAATTTCTTACCCCAGGACGGACATCCTGATAAACAATTTCATTAGATGTTGGCTAATCCTCCCTTTGGCGTGGAGTGGAAACCGGAAGAAGATTTTATTAAAGATGAGTATGACAACTTAGGTTTTAAAGGTCGATTTGGGGCGGGTTTACCACGCATTAATGATGGTTCGTTGTTGTTTCTCCAACACATGATCTCAAAAATGCACCCTTCCCCAAAAAATGGCGGTGATGGTTCACGCATTGCGATTGTTTTTAATGGTTCTCCACTATTTACAGGAGACGCGGGAAGTGGTGAAAGTAATATCCGGCGTTGGATTATTGAAAATGACTGGTTAGATGCGGTAATTGCATTACCTGACCAGATGTTTTATAACACTGGAATTTTTACTTATATTTGGTTGGTGACGAATAAAAAGGCGTTACATCGTCGGGGAAAAGTGCAGCTTGTTGATGGTACTCACCATTTCCAAAAAATGAAAAAGAGTTTAGGTAATAAGCGCAATGAATTATCACCTGAACATATTACCGAACTGGTGCGACTGTATGGGGATTTTGAGGAGAATGGTATCAGTGAAGTTCAAAAAGATGGACAGACAGAAAAGCCGATTTGTTCTAAGATTTTTGATAATCGGCAATTTGGATTTTTAAAGATTACGGTAGAACGTCCGTTAAAGTTAAATTTTCAAGTTAGTCAACAACGTTTAGCGTTACTTGGAGAACAGTCAGCTTTTCAGAATTTAGCGACGACTAAAAAGCGGAAAGATGAAAAAGTCCAACAGTTAGAAATTGAGATGGGTGAAAATATCCAAAATCAGATTTTAGCAGCTTTGCAGAAAATAGATGCAAATAAACTTTATCTGTCCCGTAATGAGTTTGAAAAAGACTTAAATCAGGATTTGAAAAAAGCAGGTTTAAATTTAAAAACACCTGTAAAAAAGGCGATTTTAGCGGCGTTAGGAGAAGCAGATCCAGAAGCGGAAATCTGTACAGATAGCAAGGGTAATCCTGAAGTGGATAGTAATTTACGAGATACTGAGATTATGCCTTTACCGAATGATATTGCGTTACCTTTACCTTTAGATTATGGCAAAGATGCGAGTGCTGATGAGTTGGTTAAGTTAGTCAAGAATCATTGTGAAAAGTATTTACAAGCGGAGGTTTTACCCCATGTTCCAGATGCTTGGATTGATTTTTCTAAGACTAAAGTGGGTTATGAAATTCCCTTAAATCGGCATTTTTATATATATCAGCCGCCCCGTCCGTTGGATGTGATTGAGTATGATATTAAGGCGTTAGAGTCGGATATTATGGCGATGTTAGGGGAAGTGGTTTAAGTAGATTCCCGTCTTCGGACATTAATTTATTATTTATTCACAAGATTAAAAAAGAAGTCAGGGATCTGATCAGCTAAAATAGAACTATAGAGTTAGGAGATTTCTAAACTATGCAAATCACAATTAATTTACCAGATAATTTAACAGATAAAATACCAGAGGAATGGGGTAATTTATCCCAAAAAATATTGGCTAATCTTGTATTAGATGCTTTTAAAGATGGCTTGATTGATTTTGATGAGATGAAAGATATGCTCAACTTTTTTTCTGACACTGATTTGAAGGAATTTTTAAAGCAAAAAAATATGCTTCATTCTAAGGGGATACTGAATTTATATGGTGCTTGTGCTGATATTGAGTTTGTGGAGGATGATCTAGGAATTTCTGATGATATGGATGATGATTTAATTGGGGTGTTCGATGAATAATAATTCTTTGATTTATTTACTAGATACAAATGTTTGTATTATATATCTCAAGGGTAGATCCTCTAGTGTTAGCCATTATATTGACAATCTAGAGGTTGATAAAATTTCAGTCTGTTCTGTGGTAAAAGCTGAGTTATTTTTTGGGTCAATGAAGAGTAATAACCCTCAAAAAAATTTGAATATTCAAAAATCATTTTTACAGCAGTTTGTCTCTTTACCCTTTGATGATTCCTGTGCGGAGGTTTATGGTAAGATTCGGGCTGATTTAGCAAATACTGGAACTCCTATTGGTTCAAATGATATCCAAATTGCTTCTATTGCTTTAGCAAATAATTTAATATTAGTGACTCATAATGTTAGAGAATTTAGCCGAGTTGAAGGGTTAAAAATAGAAGATTGGGAAGGGGAATAATGGGTAATTATCAGGGTTATCAAAAGTATAAATATTCTGGTGTTGAGTGGTTGGGTGATATTCCGAAACATTGGAAGGTTAAACGATTAAAAAATGTTGCATCTTGTAATGACGAAGCTTTAGGAGAAAATACTGCTCCTGATTATGAAATTGAATATGTTGATATTTCTAGTGTTGATTTAGTTTCAGGTATTAGACACTATGAAAACATGACTTTTGAAAAAGCTCCTTCTCGTGCTAGAAGAAAAGTACAAAATGGAGATACTATTATTTCGACTGTAAGAACATATTTAAAATCAATTGCTGCCATCAAAGAACCACCTATTAATTTAATTGTGTCTACTGGGTTTGCAGTCATTAGACCAAAAATTAATATAAATTCTGACTATATTGGCTATTTATTACAAAGTGAAGGATTTATTGGTAAGGTTGTTTCTAATTCTGTAGGTGTAAGCTATCCCGCAATTAATTCAAGTGTTCTAATTAGTTTACCTGTTGTTGAACCCCCACTAGATGAACAAGAAAAGATCGCTCAATTTCTCGACTATAAAACCAAACAAATAGACGAACTCATCAAAAAGAAAGAAACCCTCATTGAAAAATTCGACGAAAAACGCACCGCCCTCATCAGTCACGCTGTCACCAAAGGACTAGATCCCAGCGTACCTATGAAAGATTCTGGTATTGACTGGCTGGGTGAAATTCCCAAGCATTGGACAATCTTAAAACTAGGAAGGCTGTGTGATGTCACAAAATTGACTGGATTTGAATATACAAAAAAATGGCAGACAGATCCCAATGGAGAAATTATTGCACTTAGGGGATTTAATATCAAAAACAATCAACTTATTTTAAATGATGTTGAAAAAATAACATCTGAATTATCCAATGAATTATTAAGATCCAAGCTTTATGCTGGAGATATTGTTTTTCCCTGCACAGGAACATTAGGAGAAGGGGCGATCATAAATGAAAATAACAAATATCACATCAATCAAAACATAGCAAAAATTTCTCCAGTAAAAAATATAGACAGAAAATTTTTACTTCTTTGTTTGTGTTCTAAAAACATGAAATATCAAATTGAATTATATAATTCTTCTGGTCTTCAGCCTGTTCTTTTGATTGGAACTATTAGAAGTCTAATAATATCAATCCCTGATTTTTTAGAACAAAAACAAATTGCAGATTATTTAGACAAAAAAACAGCCCAAATTGACCAACAAAAAGCCAAAATTAAACAAGCCATAGAACTATTAAAAGAATATCGTACCTCCCTAATTACCAACGCCGTCACAGGTAAAATTGATGTAAGACAATTTTCTATTCCCTAACTCCAGCAACAACCATGACACAAATTACCCTTTCTGAACTCCCCGAAACTGTCCAAAACCTAATTAACCAAGCCCAAAAAACAGGCGAACCCCTCACCATCATACAAAATGATATTGCGCCATCATTTCCCCCATCAATAAAAAATCCCTCCTGCAAACCTTTTCCACCCTTGAACCATTGGACGAAGACTTTAATGATAGACCACGATAGATTATTTAAAGAACTAATCCAAACCTTCTTTTGGGAATTTATAGAACTTTTTTTACCAGAAGTATTAGAGTATGTAGAAACAGACAGCCTCACCTTTTTGCCAGAAGAAATATTTACCGATGTCACCTCTGGAGACAAAAGAAAAATAGATTTATTAGCACAAGTAAAATGGCAAGGACAAGACAGTTATTTTCTCATTCACCTAGAAAATCAGGCATATAATCAGAAAGAATTTGAACGGCGGATGTTTCATTACTTCGCGCGTTTAGATGCAAAATATTTAATTCCCATCTTTCCTATAGTTATTTTCTCATACGACGAACCAAAACGCCCCGAAAAAAGCCAATATCTGGTTAACTTTCCCAACAGAAAAATACTTGAATTTAACTACTTTGCCATTCAATTAAATAACCTCAACTGGCGAAACTTTTTAAATCAGCCAAACCCGGTAGCAGCCGCATTAATGGCAAAAATGGACTTTAAGCGAGAAGAAAGAGTCAGAGTTAAACTAGAATGCTTAAGAATGCTAGTCACCTTACAATTAAATCCTGCTAAGATAGAATTACTTTCCGGTTTTATTGACACTTATCTTAGATTAAACACAACCGAAGAACAAGAATTAAACACCGAATTAAAACAAGCCAACTTAGTTGAAGAGGAACAAATCATGGAAATTGTTACCAGTTGGATGGAAAAAGGTATTGAGCAGGGAATTGAACAGGGAATTGAGCAGGGAATTGAGCAGGGAATTGAACAAGGAGAACAAAAAATTATTAAAAGACAACTAAAACGGCGATTTAATAATATTAATCCTGCGTTGGAAAGCCGAATTAATAGCTTATCTTCAGAGCAACGAGAAAACCTAGCAGATGCGATTTTTGACCTCCAATCCTTAGAAGATTTAACTAATTGGTTAGAGGAGCAAAATTAGAGTTTTATACAGTTACAAATCGCCCATGTATTTTTTCATCCTATTCCCTAAACCCAGAAACTACTATGACACAAATTACCCTTTCTGAACTCCCAGAACCCGTTCAAACACTAATTAACCAAGCCCAAAAAACCGGCGAAACCCTCACCATCATCCAAAATGGTATCCCCTTCGCGATCATTTCGCCCATCAAGAAAAACAAAAGAGCCGTATTTGGAGCGATGAAAGATAGCGGTAAAATTACAGGAGATATTGTCGAGCCTACTTCAAACCTAGTTACTTGGGATGTCCTATTATGAAGCTTTTGCTAGATACCCATATCTGGATTTGGTATCTTCTCGGTGATACCCGAATTTCAGAAAATATCCAAAAAGCAATCTCTGACGAAATAAATGAACTGTGGCTAAGTCCTATCAGCATTTGGGAAACCCTTTTACTTGCTGAAAAAGGAAGACTTATCCTCAAGCCAAGCCCAGAAAAATGGGTTCAAAACAGCCTACAACAACTCGACACAAAACAAGCCCTCTTATCGAATGACATTGCAATTTTAAGCCGTCAATTAGATTTAGTACATCAAGATCCCGCAGATCGTTTTATTGCAGCAACCGCAGTTCATTATCGATTGACCCTTGTCACCGTTGACGGAAACCTAACGAAAGCCTCTTGTCTGAGTACATTGAGTTAAACTTGCCTAAAGCCAGAAAACACCATGGCACAAATCACCCTTTTTGAACTCCCAAAACCCGTTCAAACCCTACTCAACCAAGCCCAAAATATTGCTTAATTTACACTTATACTTAATAATATTTATACTTCCTTGGTCTTGCACAAATCATGCACATAGAAAGCGAATTTGAAAACATTATAGAAAATGAACTTATCCAATTTAGTGGCTACGAAAAAGGTAACGCCAAAAACTATGACACAGAAACTGCGCTTTTCCCGACAGAAATTATTAAATTTATCCAAGAAACTCAACTTACAAAGTGGGAACATCTAGCCAAAACTAACCCAAATGATGGCGAAAAAATTATTATAGATAGCCTCACCAAAGAACTCAAAAGTCGAGGAATGCTAGATGTCCTCCGTAACGGTTTCAAATGTTATGGTAAAACCTTTAAAATCGCTTACTTTCAGCCTAACAACGGCATGAACCCGGAAACTTTGGAACTGTACCAAAAGAATCGCCTCACTGTTACCCGTCAAGTCATTATCAAAACTGGAAAAATACCTGATATTCTCCTCAGTCTCAACGGTTTACCCATCGCCAGTATCGAACTAAAAAACCCCCTGACTGGGCAAACTTACCAAAATGCCATCTATCAATATAAACACGATAGAGATGCCAAAGATCCCTTATTTACCTTTAAACAACGGTGCTTAGTCCATTTCGCCGTAGATACAGAACAAGTCTGGATGACTACCAAACTAGGCGGAGAAAGTACCCATTTTCTACCCTTCAATAAAGGAAATAATCACGGTGGAGGTAATCCCAGTACCCCCGAAGAATATCGCACGAGTTACCTTTGGCTAGAAGTTTTACAAAAAGATAGCCTCTTGGACATTTTGGCGCGTTTCCTCCACATCGAAGTTAAAGAAACCAACATTACTACGGACGCTGGCGTTAAATACCACAAAAAAGAAACCCTAATTTTCCCCCGTTACCATCAACTTGATGTGGTGCGTAAACTTATTAATCATACTCAAAAAAATAAAGCTGGACATAATTATCTCATTCAACATTCCGCCGGTTCGGGAAAATCTAATTCTATCGCTTGGTTAGCACATCGCCTCGCTAATCTCCATGATAACCAAGATGAAAAAATCTTTCATACTGTTGTTGTGATCACAGACCGCACTGTACTGGATCAACAACTGCAAAATACTATTTATCAATTTGATCATAAAGCCGGAGTTGTGCAAAAAATTGATGAAAACACCCAACAACTAGCCAACGCCCTGAATGATGGAGTTCCGATTATAATTTCTACTATTCAGAAATTCCCTTTTATTACCAAAGCTATTGAGACTCTGGAGAAAAAAGGTAAAACTATAGATATTAATACTAAAAATAAACGCTTTGCGATCATAGTTGATGAGGCACATAGTTCTCAAACTGGAGAAACCGCTACAGAACTTCGTAAAATACTTAATAAAGACGGTATTGAATCTGTTATTGCGTCCCAACTTTTGGAAGATGAAGATGAGGATCTTAGCGATGAAGCCAAAGAAGAATTACTCAAAAAACAACTCACCCGCACTAAACAACCAAACCTGAGTTATTTCGCCTTTACCGCAACTCCCAAACATAAAACCTTACTCGTATTTGATGAACCAGGAGATAACAAACAATCTCCTTTTCATCTTTACACCATGCGTCAAGCTATTGAAGAAAATTATATCAAAGATGTTTTAGCCAATTACACTTGCTATGAACGATATTATGAATTAGTTCGCACCTCAGAAGATGACCCCAATTTACCCCGTCGGCAAACAGCTAAAGCCATTGCTCGTTTTATTGAACTTCATCCCCACAATATCACCCAAAAAGTAGAAATTATCATAGAACATTTTCGCAACCATACCCGCCATAAAATCGGCGGTAGGGCTAAAGCAATGGTTGTTACCCGTTCTCGTGAACACGCTGTTAAATATAAACTGGCCTTTGATAAATATATTCAAGAAAAAGGTTATAGCGATATTAAATCTTTAGTGGCTTTTTCTGGTTCTATTACCCTCGATGAATTTCCAGATCAACCCTTTACAGAAGCCAATATGAACGGCATCAAAACATCAGAAATTCCCGAAAAATTTGACAGTGATGCTTATCAAGTCCTGTTAGTTGCTAACAAATTCCAAACCGGATTTGACCAACCTTTATTACATACCATGTTTGTGGATAAAAGGCTAGATGGAGTCCAAGCCGTGCAAACTTTATCTCGCCTTAATCGTACCACCACAGGGAAAGACGACACCTTTGTACTGGATTTTGTCAACAAACCAGAGGACATTTACAAAGCCTTCAAACCCTACTACGAAGAAACCCCAATTGGCGAAACCGCAGACCCACAACAATTAAATGATTTATCTTACCAGCTTTATCAATGGCAACTTTTTAGCCAAGACGATGTAAACCAGTGGTGTGAAATTTGGTTTCGTCCCAAAACTTCCTTAACGGGAAAAGAACATCAAAAATTAAATAGTTTATTAGATCCAATTGTAGACAAATATAAACCACTTGCAGATACAGAAAAGGAACAACTTAAAACTCAATTAACCAGCTTCCGTAATCTTTATTTATTCCTAGCTCAGATTATTCCTTATCAAGATTCAGAACTAGAAAAACTTTATGCCTATGGACGATTTTTACTCAAAAAATTACCCAAAATTCAAGATGTAACCACAATTGATTTATCAGGGGATATCGAACTAAAATTTTATCGCTTAGAGAAAATCAGCGAAGGGAAGATTGATTTACAGGAAGGTACAGTAGAACCATTATCAGGTGCTACAGCAGTGGGAACTCGTCAACCAGATAAAGAAGTTCCTCTATCGCAACTGATTAACTCTCTGAATGAAAGATTTGGGACAGATTTTACTCTAGCTGATCAATTGTTTTTTGAACAAATTACCGAAACAGCGATCGCGAATAATTCTATTCAACAAGCCGCCCAAGTAAACACCAAAGAAAACTTTGCCCCTGTGCTAAATAAACATCTGGAAAATCTGTTTATTCAACGGATGGAAGGTAATGAAAAAATCTTTATGGAAGTGATGAATAACGAAGATTTTAGAGCAGTTGTGTTTGAAAAATTACTCTCTAGTATTTATGATAGTATCAAAAGTCAACCTTGATCAGGGTATTGGTATTTCGACTTACACGCCTGAGTAGGGTGTGAGGGCTAAAGTTTTCGTGAGGTCAGTCACGAGAAAGCGATCGCAAAGATTAAACAGTTCAACCTCTGTCTGCGTTTTTCGCATCATCCGCAGGAAATGACCTTCAGCATCAACATTGATGGCAATGTAGTTGAGGAACATTTTGAGGTAGCCGACCCGCGCTCGCACTGGCATAGTTCCGGCTTGTGGGGTTTGCCATAAACGATCAATATAGTTGCGTACTTCTACTAAAGGAACCGGCGTAATCGGCTCGAAGCGCAAAGCCTGCCGAATTTGATTAAAAATCCAAGGATTCCCAACCGCCCAGCGTCCCACCATTACGCCCGCCGCACCTGTTTGAGCCAGGACTTCCAGGGCTGTTGTGGCGGAGTAGATATTGCCATTGGCAAGGACTGGACAATTAACACGTCTGACAGCTTCAGCAATCAAATCATATTTGACTGCGCCGTGGTACATATCTTTGACTGTGCGACCATGCACACTCACTAAATCAATGCTGTGGCGATTGATCAGATCGAGAATTTCGTAAAAGGTATCTGTATTTTCAAAGCCGACGCGCATCTTAACCGTCAAAGGTCGATCATTGACAGCCTGCCGCAATTCTCCCAAAATCCGATTCACTTTTTCCGGTGACAGCAGCAATCCACCCCCAACATTTTTGCGATAAATTCTAGGTGCTGGACAGCCCATGTTCAAGTCAACTCCAGCGATATTATAGCGGCAGAGTTCCTGTGCTGTTCTGACTAAGTGGGGAATGCTTTCGCCAATCATTTGAGCAAAAACCGGGCGACCCGTGTCGTTTTCGGTGATTGCTGCCAGAATGCTACGATTGAGCCGTGAGGTATCATTGACACGGAAATACTCGGTGAAGAAGTAGTCAGGACTGCCGTAGTGGGCAATCACCTTCATAAACCAGAGGTTTGTCACATCCTGCATGGGCGCAAGAGCGGTGAAGGGTAGGTCTTTCTGGAGGGATTGGGGGAGTGAGACCTGGGACATAGAGATTTGAGCGATCGACAAAGGATCACTCTATCAAATTTATCACTCATCCTCTACTTTGTAGTACAGCACGGGTTAAATAAAGCAACTATATCAAAATTTTTGAGAATTTTATAAATGCCGGAAAGATGGCAATAAATCCTCGCTCACTTTTGGCGGTTAGGCGTTGCATAATGGCGGTATCAATTAGAAACATCCCAGAATTTTAGATGGTGGAGTAATTATCGAATTGAGTATTTCAGCATTTCCACTGTTTTGGAATAATACAAGGATGAATAATGCGTATTTTTACTGTATCCCGACGAATTGCGATCGCCATCTTTTCTAGTAGCCTGATTATTTACAGCCAAGCCGCCATAGCCACTATTACATCACCCTTACGCAGTCAAAAGGGCATGGTGGTTTCAGCCCATCCTCTAGCGAGTGAAGCAGGAATTGCTATGTTGCGCCAAGGTGGTAACGCCATTGATGCGGCTGTGGCGACAACTTTTGCAATTTCTGTAGTGGAACCATTTTCAGCAGGAATTGGCGGTGGCGGCTTTTTATTGATGCACTCTGGAAAAACTGGCGAAATCAAAGCTTTAGATTTTCGGGAACGCGCACCTCTCAAAGCGACAAAAGATATGTATTTGGATGCAGAAGGTAAGGTGCGTCCCAATGCAAGTTTAACTGGCTATTTAGCTGTGGCGACACCAGGAACAGTAGCAGGAATGTATGAAGTACATCGTCGTTATGGTAAATTGCCTTGGCGAGAAGTGGTAAAGCCTGCGATCGCACTGGCTAAAGATGGCTTTATACTCAAACGTGTACTTTCCCCTCGTTTTTTGACAGTCAACGATACACGTCTCCAGACGATCCTCAATAATCCAGGAATGCGGGAGATTTTTACTCGGAATGGGGATTTTTATCAACCGGGAGAAAGACTTGTACAGCGTGATTTGGGACGGACTTTAACAGATATTGGCCGCAGTCCCCAGAGTTTTTATACCGGAAATATTGCCAGGGCGATCGCATCTGACATGGCGAAAAACGGCGGATTAATTACTCTAGAAGACCTCAAAGCCTACAAACCAATTTGGCGGACTCCCGTTTGTGGAAATTTTCGTCAAGCTAAAATCTGCTCAATGCCACCACCTTCATCGGGAGGAGTGCATTTATTGCAAATGTTAAACATCATCGGTGAGACTGATTTGCAAGCTTTAGGATGGCATCACCCTGATGCGTTGCATTTAATAGTAGAAACGATGAAAATTGCTTATGCCGATCGCTCAGAATATTTAGGTGATCCCGATTTTATCAAAGTCCCGGTAGAACAACTGATCAGCCCAGACTACGCCAAAAAACGCCGTCTAGAAATTGATATGTCAACGGCGAAACCTGCAAGTCAAGTCAAGCCAGTTAATTTAAATTCCCTAGTTAAGAGCGAATCGACTGAAACCAGCCATCTAACTGTTGTAGATGAGCAACATAACGCCGTCAGTCTGACTTTCACCATTAATTTAGGCTTTGGTGCAGGTATAGCCACACCGGGAACTGGTATCGTTCTCAACAACGAGATGGATGATTTTGCCGCCGCTCCAGGAGTACCCAATGCCTTTGGTTTAGTAGGTAACGAAGCTAATGCTATCGCACCTCGCAAAACTCCCTTATCGAGCATGACTCCCACAATTATCACCGAGAATGGCCGTCTCCGCATGGCTGTGGGGACTCCTGGTGGTAGCACCATCATCACTCAGGTATTGCAAATTATCCTGAATGTGCTGGAATACCAGATGGATGTAGGTGCAGCAGTTTCTGTCCCGCGCATACATCACCAGTGGTTACCCGATCAGTTACGTGTGGAACGTTGGGGTCTAGATACACTGACCCGGCAAGAGTTACGCCGTCGCGGACACACAATTAACGAAAGTAACTCTTGGGGTAATGCTAATGCGATCGCAGTAACCGCAGATGGATATTTAGAAGGAGCAGCTGACCCTCGTGGTCAAGGTTTTCCCAGTAGTTTCTAATTCCCTAATCCCGAATTGATTTGTGCATAGCTGCTAGTAAACTCATTTGCCCTTGCGCTATGTACTAAAGTCCAGCCAGCTTTGAGAAGTTTTTGATAAGTTGCCCAACCCTTAGAACCACCAGGAATCTGATAATCAGGTACTGCAAATTGCGGAAAAGCTGTGTAGGGTCGCCAAGGTTGATTGGGTGAGGCTTGCAGATGCAAAATTTTCTCTCCATCGCCGCCAGACTTAGATAACCAGCACATTTGACGTTGCATGGCAAACTCCTTTAATTTTCGCTTGATTGCATAGTGGCAGAATTTTGTCAATACCTGCCTCGGCCTTGTGGGATAATTTTTTATCCCCCCAGTATTTGTGATTTTGTCTATTAACTAGAACGGGAAAATTATTTAATTGCTAATGGGTTGTAATTAATGGCTTCCTGTAGGAGATAAGGACAAACCAACATTTTTTTCTTACCTGACTATGAGGTTAAGATTTTTCTAATAGTAACTGCGGTTTTTGCCAGTGTATGTAGCAATAACTACGATTTAGGCAGATATTGCCACATTAGAGGATTTATTTTCATGGCTACACGAGGGCGGATTGCTGACATTACCTGCGTTTGCAGCGTTTCCACAGATTAAAAAAAATAGGCTACCACTCTTCAACCACAATTCGGTAAATTTCTGCTGTTAGTTGAGTGTAGTCAAAGTCAGATAAAACTGGTTCTGCATCATCTAGCGGTATGGATTGTCCTAAATCAATCCAAGACTTGCAAGCATCGTATTCATGACGATAGAAAATTTCTGCGGTTTGGGGTAGTTTGTAAACTCTGAGTAGAAGAATATATATTGGCTGAGTAATCCTAAATTTTAGGCGTAGGCGTAGCCCGTCGTAGACATCGCTAATAAAACGCTCGTTCCAAATATGAAAGGGAAGCAAGGCGTGAACAATGGACTCGTCAATAATTGGCAAAATATCGGTAATTTTTGCCCAACTACTAATGGTAACTTTTTCTGGATGCCAGCCAGGAGTTACAGGAGACACCAGATTGGTATACTCAGCCTTGAGCATACAAGCTTGTTGATGTTCGTAAGTCGGGTAAAGCAAAATCTGCTCAGGGGGAAATTTGAAATGTCCACTATGTTCATGGATACCGCCTTTACGCACGAACATAATTGTTTTACCCTTTTCCAAGGCATTTACAGCAATCGCCCATTCCTTAAGTGCATATGAAGTTGTCGTCAATTCCATAGTATCTACCGTTACTCAGATTTAGTTACCAGCTAAAACCCTTAAATTATCAACTAACTATTCCGATATATTCATCAGGGAAGGATTATGGAAAAGCGCAGACTAGGGACATCAGATATCCACATTACACCCATCCTGATGGGGACTTGGCAAGCCGGTAAAACCATGTGGACGGGAATTGAGGATGCGGACTCGATTAAAACTATCCGCGCCGCCTTTGAAGCAGGTATTACGACAATCGATACGGCTGAAGTCTATGGACAAGGACATTCTGAGCAAGTGATCGCCGCAGCTTTATCTGATGTCCGCGATCGCGTCGAGTACGCCTCGAAAGTTTTCGCCAACCATCTCAAGCATGATTTAGTGATTGAAGCGTGCGATCGCTCATTAAAAAACCTTAAAACTGACTACATAGACCTTTACCAAATACATTGGCCTTCCGGGTCATTCAATTCGGAAATAGTCCCCATTGAAGAGACTATGGGCGCTCTCAATCAACTCAAAGAACAGGGAAAAATCCGGTCAATAGGTGTGTCTAATTTTAACCGCGCCCAATTAACAGAAGCCTCGCAGTATGGACGTATTGACAGCTTACAACCACCTTATTGCTTATTTTGGCGGCAGGTAGAAAAAGATGCTACGCCCTATTGTATAGAAAATAATATTTCTATCTTGGCTTATTCATCCTTAGCACAGGGATTGTTAACCGGAAAATTTCCCCCAGGTCATAAATTTGACCCAACAGACAACCGTGCTAAAAATAAATTATTTCAAGGCGAAAACTTTGAACGCGCCCAACAAGCTATAGAAAAACTGCGTCCCATAGCAACGCGTCATAATTGTAGTCTAGCTCAGTTAGCATTAGCTTGGTTAATAGCCCAACCCCAAAGCAATGCTATCGCCGGGGCGCGTTATCCTGAACAAGCACAAGACAACGCCAAAGCTGCTGAGGTTCAACTTTCTCGCGACGAACTAGCAGAAATCCATACCATTGGGCGCATTGTTACCGACCATCTCGATGAAAATGCTGTGATGTGGAATTGGTAATAAAAGGGGAACAGGGACATCCACCGAATTTATTTTCTTCTTTCCTTTCTTCCTTTGTGTACTTTGCGTACTTTGCGGTTCGTTCCTCTAGAAATGCAGCATTCATTTAGTATGATATTGAATCGACAAGCATTTACCCGATAAAAAGTAACTATGACTCAGAACTACCGCATTACCCTACTCCCCGGCGATGGTATTGGTCCCGAAATTATGTCCGTAGCGGTAGACGTGCTGAAAATAGTAGGTAAGCAATTTGATCTGCAATTTGAATTTACACAAGCCCTAATTGGCGGTGCTGCAATTGACGCTACAGGCGAACCCTTACCAGCAGCTACCCTGGATACTTGTCGCAATAGTGATGCGATTTTACTTGCTGCTATTGGTGGTTACAAGTGGGACTCACTACCATCCAATTTACGCCCAGAAGCAGGTTTGTTGGGACTGCGTGCGGGATTAGGACTATTTGCCAATCTTCGCCCAGCCCAAATTTTACCGCAGTTAATTGACGCTTCGACTTTAAAACGAGAAGTTGTGGAAGGTGTCGATATTATGGTGGTGCGCGAACTCACTGGTGGGATTTATTTTGGTCAACCCAAGGGGATTTTCGTGACTGATACCGGAGAAAAACGCGGTGTGAATACAATGGTTTACAGCGAGTCAGAAATTGAGCGCATCGGTCGAGTAGCCTTTGAAGCAGCCCGCAAACGTGGCGGAAGACTCTGTTCTGTAGATAAAGCCAATGTATTAGAAGTATCACAGTTGTGGCGCGATCGCATGACTCAACTCGCTTTTGAATATCCCGATGTGGAATTGTCTCACCTCTACGTCGATAACGCCGCCATGCAACTGGTACGCGCTCCTAAGCAGTTTGATACTATTGTCACAGGCAATTTATTTGGTGATATTCTCTCAGATGCAGCCGCCATGTTGACCGGTAGTATTGGGATGTTACCCTCTGCTAGTTTAGGTGCTTCTGGCCCTGGTGTATTTGAACCAGTCCACGGTTCCGCCCCAGATATCGCCGGACAGGATAAAGCCAATCCTCTGGCTCAGGTTTTAAGTGCAGCAATGATGTTACGCTATGGTTTAGACCAACCAAAAGCCGCAGACAAGATGGAACAAGCTGTATTGCAAGTTTTAGCCCAAGGCGATCGCACAGGTGATATTATGTCCCCTGGCATGAATCACTTAGGTTGTCGGGCTATGGGAGAATCATTAATGAGAGTGATGGAAAAATCATAAGTTTCCGTCTTAATCTGGCAATTTGGCAACATTTGCTGAATGTATCAGATAAACTAAAGACAAATCTAGCAATTTATATAACAGTCGATAGTGTACGCATTACGACAAGAACAAGCAAAATTTACTGCCCCCAAAAACCAGTCTCCTTTGATTGATCCAGCCTTAATCAGAGCAGCAGGGCAGATTTACTATATCCACTGTGAGGTACATCCTGAAATAGCTGGACAACCTTCAGGAGTAGCAATTAATCACATTACTCATCGCGGTAAAGTGATTTTCACTCAGCAACCAGTACTTTTACCGCAAGAATGTTTTGTTCCGTTAAGTCAAATTGAATCACATATGTATTAGTCCTTGGTCATTGGTCATTAGTGATTGGTCACTTTTGACAAAATTCATATACTCTCTGAAAATGTCTTAACATTTCTGTGAAAAAACAGAAACTAAAGGCTAGAGTAGTGTATGCAAAATGACAAAGGTCTATATGGACATTTTGATGGTCGTCCCGGCGAGTATCATTGTCTTCGCTCTGGGTGCATCTATTGGCAGCTTTATTAATGTTGTAGTTTATCGGTTACCTGCTAGGTTATCTGTTTTGTGGCCGCCTTCTCGCTGTCCTCGTTGTTTAAACCAGCTCAAAGCTCACGATAATGTGCCAGTGCTGGGATGGCTATGGTTAAGAGGGCGATGCCGTTATTGTCAAACAAAAATTTCCATCCGTTATCCCGTGGTAGAAGGAATAACGGGGATAATTTTTTTGGTAGTATTTTTAGTATTCCAAGTTTCAATTATTACAATAAGTTACTGGGCTTTTTGTAGCTGGTTATTGGCGTTATCTCTGATTGACTTGGACACAATGACCCTACCTAATGTCCTGACTAAATCGGGTTTAGTTGTAGGGATTTGCTTTCAAATGGCTGTGGGTTTTATTTCACAAGGAAGTTGGGTCGGATTAGTCAATCACCTGATGACGGGGATCGGAGGAGCAGTATTAGGATTATGGCTGTTTGATGCGATCGCTATGCTAGGTTCCATGGCCTTGGGTAAAACTGCAATGGGTGCAGGTGACGCGAAATTAGCCGCCATGATGGGAGCTTGGTTAGGTTGGAAGTATTTGCTTCTGGCTAGTTTTATTGCCTGTTTAGTAGGTGTAATCATAGGCGGCGGCGCAATGTTGCTATCACAGCAAAGAATTGGGCAAAAAATACCTTTTGGGCCTTTTCTAGCTTTAGGCGCGGTAATCACCCTTTTTGGTGGTGAAGCGATTTTATCTACCTACCTGGGGTTATTTTTTTAAAAAAACATGGGTTTACTGGAAGTATGAAACATTTTATCTCCCAGTCCCCAGTCCCCAGTCCCCCTGTTTGTAGCCGTCATTACCCCATACCCCTTTTACCTTTTGGTAAGATCAGTTGGTAACTGGTATCACCCTCTTGATCAAAAACAACCATTAGCAAGTATAAGTGTTTCTATATAGCACTTCTAGCCTGAGTAGGTACGCTTTCGCAAAGCGTCTCCCCTGGGGAGAAGAATTAATTAACCACAGATGTAGACACGTTAGCGGCTTGCCGTAAGCTACACAGATAATTCTGTACCTAGAAGATTAGGAAACGCTATGGATACTCACTTGTGTGAAACTAGCACTGGGAATGATTTATTTGGGGGAAATAGTTCGGTGTGGGGTGGAGAAAAGATGACTCGTGTAGGGGTTGATGTTTCATTTACCTTGATTCTGGCTATCAGTTGACAAAATTCAGCATAGCAAAAGGCTTGTGTTGGCATCAGCATTTTCGTTAAGCTGGCAACCACAGATGAAAAATCAAGTCTGAATTGCTTATAAGCTTAATTTGAAATGTAGTCAAGAGTCAAAAGCTAAAATGGGGTGTTATTTGCATTTGTACAAGAGCAAATCTGGAGACTTTGAAAGCGGAGGTCACGAGTCACAATTAAGTTGCTCTACACTTAGAACTTTTTCACCTGGACATCCCATAGTGGCTTGATATGTTTTCAACCTCATACCCACTTAAAAAAAAGATAAAAATGGCAAACAACGAAGAATCACGTGGTTTAAAGTCTCTGTTAGATTGGTTTGCAAATCGAAGAAAATCAGGATCTACCAACTTAGAACCTCAAGAACGGGAAATTGCTGATGGACTATGGCATAAGTGTCCCAAATGTGGCGTATTGAGCTATACAAAAGACCTGAAAGCTAACCAAATGGTCTGCGTTGAATGTGGACATCATAATCGAGTGGATAGCGATGAGCGGATCCGCCAGTTGATTGATATCAATACCTGGCAAGCACTAGATGAGCATTTGCGCCCCACAGATCCTCTGCAATTTCGCGATCGCAAACTCTATAGCGATCGCCTACGGGAAATGGAGGATAAACTGGGTTTAGTAGACGCAGTTAAAACTGGTTTGGGTCAAATCAACGGTTTACCCATAGCCCTGGGCGTAATGGATTTCCGCTTCATGGGCGGTAGTATGGGTTCAGTCGTGGGAGAAAAACTTACCCGCTTAATTGAACAAGCCACTGGGCGACGTTATCCGGTAGTTATCATCTGTACCTCTGGTGGGGCAAGAATGCAAGAAGGAATGCTTTCCCTCATGCAGATGGCTAAAATCTCCGCAGCCTTAGAACGCCATCGTCAAGCTAAATTACTGTACATTCCCATTTTGACAAATCCCACCACAGGCGGCGTTACCGCTAGTTTTGCCATGTTGGGAGATATTATTATTGCAGAACCCAAAGCAACCATTGGTTTTGCAGGTCGGCGAGTGATTGAGCAAACCCTGCGCGAAAAACTACCAGAAGATTTCCAAACCGCAGAAGATTTGTTAAAGCATGGTTTTGTGGATGATATCGTATCCCGCACGCAATTAAAGAACACCCTTACCCAGCTAATTGCTTTGCACCAACCCATACCAACGACACACCCGATGATGGTATGGGAAACCATGAGCTTGACTTCTACAGCCGCTGAATAAAAGAAAATGGGGGAAGAAGCAGGGACGAAGAGGTGTTTAAGTGCTATTTTGTTTCACACTCCCCCTGCTCCCCTTCGGTACGCTCAGGACAAGCCTGCTCCCCTCACCTCTGGTAGCTACAGCAGTCCTAAATCGTTTCTGAACCTCTTTAGTTCATCACTTGGCGACCTTCTCCCAAAGGGAGAGGCGATCGCCAATAATTTTGATAATCAGTTTATTAGTGCTTTGCTTGGGCAACAATCTTTAAATTCAGCTATGCTACGGGCGCAGAATGCCGCTAATCAGCAGATTCGCGCCAGAGAATAATTGCTAGATATATCAATTCTGTAACAGATGATGATCACTACCCAACGCTTCATAGATCACCATCATTAATAATTCATTTAAAGAAATTCCCTGTGCCTTTGCCATACAGGAAATCACACTTTTAGGAGCAAAAGAACAATACAACCCGGCTTCTAAAAACCAAGGTTGTCCCTGTGGGTCGATGCGGAAATCAAATAAACTGTAGTGGCGACAACCCAAAGCCTGATGACACTTCTTAGCCACTTCCTGAACTCTTTGGGTAATGGGGTCGCTAGAGTCTACAATCCAAGCTTTGATATTATCTTTCGCTGTTAAATGCAAGTTACCATCATCGGTTTTTTGGAGTTTATCAGCATAACTGCGGATGGGTTTCTCGTGGGGGTCTAACTTATATTCTTCCAGAGGTAAACCCACTAAGTCCCCATCTTTGACAAGAATACCACATCTGACCTCCCGACCGAGTTCAATGAATGTTTCCACAATCACTTCATCTGCATATGCAAATGCTTTCTTCAAAGCAGCCTCATAGTCACTAGCTTCTTTAACTAAAGCCACTCCTAAAGAATTGTCAGAACTTACAGGTTTTATTACTACTGGAGGTGTAATTGTTGGCACATCTCCAGGGCGAAGCAGTTCTCCTCGTGGTACTTTCACCCCTGCTGCGGCGACAATTGCTTTAGTTCTGGCTTTGTGGCTAGCTATTGCCATAATATCCGCGGTATTACCTACGTAGGAAATTTTGAGCAGGTCGAATAAAGCGCGGTAGTAAGTCATTCCCGGAATACAAAACATTTGTGGTAACACGAGATCAATGTTTTGCGCTGTGATAAATTGTATTGCTTCAACCAGAGAAATCGGTTTGGTGAAAGCGATATCTTCTCTACTGAGGGAGCGAGGAAATCGCCACTGGCCATCAGGTGTAATATATGCTATTTGGAAATGATAGCGCGATCGCTCTGCTGTTGCACTCAGGCAATCTTGGGCGTAAAGGCGTGACAAATCGCAGTAAAAATCATTCTGTGCAGAACCGACTAAGTGCAGGATATTAAGTAATGGCATAGTTTATTAATATGGATTAGTTTCGCGCATCAGCGAAGCGTTCGCGGAGCGTGCCGTAGGCTCTAGCACGAAGTGCGTTAGGCGCAAAGTCGCAAAGGTTAAGAGGGTTTTTTTAGTCGCCGTTTAGTTCTACAAGTTTGCCAATGTTGAAGTCTATTTTTACCCAGCCTGTGAGTTTTTGCAGGTTTTTTAGCAAGAGTAAGGGAATCTGCCAGTGATGTAGGGTAAGGAATGGTACGGGGTCATCAAGCTGGAAAATGGCATCTTTGCCTCGCAATAGGGTATTTACTGATGTTTGTAGTTGTTTCCAGGAACGAATACCTGTTAACCTCCAGATTTCGTGATATATCCAGTAAGTGGGTTTGCTATTTGTTAGGGGTTCTAAGGGTGCAGCTAGGGTAGTTTTACCTAGATAGGCTTCTGCTACATCCGGATGATTGTAGAACATGGTGATGGCTGAATGGGTACGGGGATTGCATTCAATGGCGTACACTGTCCCGGATTCAGCTTGGATAAAGTCGAAGGAAATTTGCCCAGTCAGTGCTAAACTTTTAACGAAATGTTGCACCCATTCCCGAATTTGGGTATTCTCCACATTCTCATAGTTGATTTGAAATGCAGATGAGTCTGAACAGCAATGCAGTCTTAATTCTCCGTCCCTCACTGTACTATGTGTGCATAACTCCTTCCCCGGAATAAACTCTTGCATAATCCAAGGGTTTTCTTCGCTGATGGGTAAACTCTTGACAAAGGCGGCTGTTTCTTCTGGGGTGTCGCAGGGAAGTTTGGTTAAATTTAAGCGGCGAACGGAATCGTAAGCAATATTTTTTAAGATATATTTATGGGTTTCTTGACTAAAATCAAAATTGATCACTTGTTGCGGATCTGTGATTTTAAACGATTTGGGGACAGATAAACCAAGCGATCGCGCCTGCTCCGTAAAAGCAAATTTATCATCCAACATCTTGGTAACATCTACATCAAAGTGGAAAACTTCGCAGTATTCTGATAATGCAGGCTTTGCTAAAGAGTCGTAGTAACTAGCTACAGGGCTGCATACAGGAACATAAACGTCAACCTGCTCCTTTTTAACGATTTCTAGCAGCGCCTGGATATAACCTTCTGGGTCCGATGGCGGTGCGGTCACTGTATAAAAAGCACTTATAGCCTGAGAAAATCGATGCCCAGATAACCAATATTTGTGACCTTCAATCAGAATAACTCGGTGTCCGGCTGCATGAAAACAACGAGCCAATTGTAACGCCTTCGTCATCTTGGCTCCACTCACCAAGATAGTCTGAGGATGAGCAGCGACCACAGCTTTTTGTCTAAAAGGCGATCGCACAAAACCCCACAACAAAGATATCAATACTATGAAAGCATTGAACGGCAAAGCTATGAGTAATAATGTCAAAGTACCCAGAGTCTTAAATAAAGCCACTAACTTTATCCAAACACCCGTTGAAGACCCTGGAGATTTCGCCAGGGATAAAGAAATTGATTGTGCCATAAGTCGTTAAAAATAAGGGGTGTCCTCTTGACTCTGTGTCCTCTGCGTCTCTGTCGTTAAATAAATGTCTTTTAAAACCACAGAGGCACAGAGAGCGCTGAGGAAGAAAGTTTACGCGACGCGTCTAATGAGAGTCACACCATCTCGGATAGGTAACAAAACTTGCTCCACACGAGGATCAGCCGCAACAACACGATTAAACTGTGTGATCGCCTCACCATTGGCGGTACGTTGTTCTGCTGGGAGGTATACTTGTCCTTGTAACAAAGTATTATCCACGCAGATTAACCCATCGGCAGTCAGTAACTGATGCTCCAAAATAGTCTGGAAGTATTCTACATACTCCTTTTTATCAGCATCGATGAAAATCAAATCAAATGATTCTTTTCCGGCTGCTAGCTTGTGAATTGTCTCTAAGGCTGGTGCTACCTCGACAATGATTTTTTTGCCATGAGGAGACTGCTTAAAGCAATCCTGAGCAAATTGAGCTACATAGGGGTCTACTTCACAACCTATTAATACCCCATCGCTGGGGAGTGCTTCTGCCATTGCCAAAGCGGAATATCCTGTGAACATTCCCACTTCGAGAATGCGCTTGGCTTTGGTCATATGGACAAACATTTTTAAAGTCTGTCCTTCCAGATGTCCTGAGAGCATTTCCTGCTCTAGTTGACGCACTGTTTCTTGATTACTAAAGCGTTTACCCCAGTCTTCTTGGCTGGTTTTTTGCGCCAATGCCTTTAATGCGCTCGATTCCGGGGTGGTGTAATCATCCAAATAGGGATCTAAACCTGCGGCTAATTCCACTCCCTGGCACAGAGATTCTAAGATTTCTGGAGAAATGTGACTTTCTTGGGCTAATTTGAGAGTTTTCTGTAGCTGGGCTACTAAAATGCTGTGTGGCGTTATTGGTCTAGCGGTTTCTTTTCCTAAAACACTGGTCATATCTTTACACTCCCAATAGGTTGGCTGCTTGACTTTCAATGTATGCGTCAACGCCTGCTCCACCACGAGGGTATTTAGCACAAAGATTTTTGTGTTCAGCTAAAGCCGCATCAAGTTCTTCACGGGTCAAATCATTGACAAAGAAGCACTCACCAATGGGACGAGGCATAGCTGCGCGTTGTTTGCCATCTCGTGTTAGGCTAATAGACTCGGTAGCTTCCCAAAGTAAATCGCCATCTAGTAGCGGATGATCAAGAGATAAACCGATGCGACTCATTAAGTCGAGAATGCGATCGCGCTCTTGAGTAGGAATATAGCCCCGTTTGGCCGCAATGGTTGCAGACAAAGCCATATCTATATTTACCGCGTGACCATGATAGAGGGGTACACGAGGCGCTAATTCTAGAGTAGGACTCCAACTGTGTCCATAAGCAATGACTCGATCCAAGTCTAATTCATGCAAGTTAGGAGTCTCTAACTCCAGCATAGTTTTGATCGCCTCATAGTTGAGTGTATGAGCAATCTCTCTGAGTTCGGGTGTACCATTCACCTCTCCAAAGTGAGTAGAAAGCAGTTGTTCACCATATTCGTATAGCAGTTCAAACACTTGTGAGTTAGACACTACAGCAATTTTTACTAACTCAGCCATCCCATTGCGAACTTGAGACGTTGGTAAGGTTTGCAAAAATGAGAAATCCAGAATCACTTTCAAAGGCGCATGATATGCTCCCAAGCGATTTTTCAACTTGCGATGATTAACTGCTACCTTAATTGCTACACCTGCATCAATTAAACCAATCAACGTAGTTGGAACGCGAATATAGTTACTCTTGCGACGGTAAGCAGCGCAAGCAAACCCAGCCACATCAGTAATTAGACCACCACCGACGACTAAAACCGGTTCTTTACGAACTAAGCCAAAGTCAGAAAAAGCGTCAACAATTTTTTCAAAGCTAGCCAGACTTTTATCTGTCTCTGTAATGATGATTGGAAATACTGTCAGATCAATGTCATAGTGCTTAAAATATGACCTAATTTGCTTACCATAAAGTTCATAAACATTGGCATCAATCACAGTTAGACAACGACCGAACTTCGCGTAACTATCGGCAATTTCTCGGTTTTTGACATCAAATGCACCATTGACATAGACCAGACTAAAATCAATTTTTTCGTAACCTTCTACATGAAATGCAGTTGCTGTAGCTTCAAAGGAGGCTTGTACTTTATTCATGTTTATTGACATTATTCCAAAGTAAAAAAATTGTGAGATTGCGGTATTAATGACCATTTACCCTGATGCAAGCTAGTAAAAAATTATGCTCTTGATCATTTGAGATCAAAGGCACTAAAAAATAGCCTTTCAATAAAAAAGCTGAACTTTATTCCTGACTGGTAATGTTATTAAACAGCACCATTCATTTGAGTAAATTCTGTAAATGGATTAACCTCTGATTTCAGATCATTCCTCAACTAGCCAACTATTCCCTATGGCGATATTTTGCCAATCAATTACATTCTGTCTTTCGGGCTTTTTGGCTTTAATTGGGGAAAAATTATCTAAATTCAGATAACTTCCACTATGTTTGACTTTAGTGGTTTCCCAATTGTGAGCGTTCGTAAAACTCCAGTCCTGGAGAAATGTTCGTATCGTTTATCTTCAAGCTTTAATTTGAGCTTACAACCATGATTAACTCTTAATTCGCTGTTTCTTAACATAACTATCAAACCTTATATTGCTAGACTCGCTACATTCTATTTAGCTCAGAATGACAGTGTATTTTCAGGAACTTTGTCGGAATTTAAATTAACTCCACTATGTTTGACTCAAGCAACTTTCCCAGCGTTGAACTTTGCAAATCTCCTATCTTGGTACACCACTTATATTGTCTATTTTTACGCGGATATTTGAGATTATCTCCATGATTATCCTCAGATACCTGTTTTTTAGCGTTACTCTGAAACCATACAATGGCTAAAAACGAAGAAGACTCACTACACTCTATTGAGAATGTCAGTATAATTCCCCTTGCCTTCAGTCCAGTTACTGCTCACGATTCAAAACCACTACCTTAGTAGCTCCTGATATCTCTGAGTCATTTGTAACAAAACTTTAATTTGGTTAAGGAAAGGTTATGTGTTCAAAAAAATCTAAATTTTTTGTATCTGGCTTTCTAAGCCTACATTAAGCTGGTTTAGCTTAAACCAGCAAATAATTTACTGGTGAGTAACTTAGAGGCTCGATACAAAACATAACATTACGATAATATAAACCATAACATATGTAAATGAATTACAACAATCCACCTTACGAGGGATATAGCACTACGGATACACGTTAGGACATTTGTGGAATGCAGCATCTACACAGTCACGAAATGTTTCAAATTCATCCCAGCGTTGCTTCATCCAATTTTTGAGTACAAACCACCAACGTTCAATTTTGTTGAAATCAGGGGAATATGTGGGAAGATACCAAATTTCACATCCACATTTACAGATGGGATATGCGGCGGCGATCGCCTTTTTGCTCGCAGTCATAATTATTGCCGTTACCTTGATTCAGCAGCGAATTTTTGGAGGCGAAAGGACATGACTCTTCTTTCCCGCTTACTTTGGCTGAAATTACTGTTATACCTTGTCCTCACCCTTTATGCAGTCATCACCTTAATTCCTTTCCTGTGGGCGCTTTCAGCATCCTTTAAACCCCTATCAGAAATTATCAGTGGGAATTTAATTTTTTCCCTCAGAATTTTACCCTTGATAATTACAAACAGATATTTGTACAAGAACCGTTATTTTGGCGTTGGTTTTTCAACAGTGTGTTCATAGCCGTCAGTGTCACGCTCTTAAATGAGTAGTTGTAATAATTTTTTACTCCCCATCGTCATCCTGTTTGACCCAGAAATGTTTACCCTACCCTTGGGGCTGAACAGCTTCAAAGGTCAATATATCAGCTATTGGAACTATATTATCGCTGCTTCGATGATATTTACCTTGCCAGCTTTAGGGATTTATGCCTTTTTTAACCGCTACTTTATTCAAAGTGCGACATTTACAAAAGGCAAAGGGTAAATTGTAATTCTTATATATTACATAATATGAAGTCTATATTGACTTATTAGCCGTTGATCCCCACCTCAACTGTCGCCATATTTTGTCCAACAAATTGGACTCTGAACATGATATTGGTATTACAGTGACTCAATCTCTATCTGTTGTGTTAATCAGTATTATGGGTTTTGCAAACCTACTGAGCGCAGAGATAGCAGCAGACTACAGCAACATGGAGATTGAGCATCGCTATATTAACTGTGTTGAGCGTCAAAAATTTTAAGGGGAATCATGTTTAGAAAACTAATTGGCGTTGTTGTTGCTACCATTTTGATCACATTTCAGTTGGTTGTCGGTAGCGCGACAGCAGTAGAACTGGACGAAGCAATCAGAACAGTGCCATTAAATAATCAGGGTGATACTGTTGTACTCAGCCTTAAACAAGTCAAAGAAGGTAAACGCGTATTTCAATATGCTTGCGCTCAGTGTCATGCTGGGGGTGTTACCAAGACTAACCAAAACGTGGGACTAGAACCAGAAGCTCTGGCACTGGCAACACCAAACCGGAATAATATTGAAGGATTGGTGGACTACATGAAAAATCCCACTACCTATGACGGGGTAGAGGAAATTTCCGAGTTACACCCTAGTCTCAAGAGTGCAGATATTTTCACAGAAATGAGAAATCTCACCGAAGATGACTTAGTGTCAACTGCTGGTTATATTCTTTTACAACCAAAAGTAGTTGGTGATAAATGGGGTGGCGGTAAAATTTATTACTAAACTCTAGACAGATAGCTCATTCCTGGGTATTGAGTACAGATAAGTGGCTAGGGACTAGTACCGCCGTGAAGTCAAAAGCCTCTCTGTTTGTAGACAAAAGGTTTGCGGTGGGCTTTATGGTAGGGATAATTCCTGAATTGTCCCTACTTCACTTTCACAGCATCCTCTGAAAATCTGACATTTTACCCATAAATTCCTGGGTGTCATGTAGCCGAGTAATTATCCTGCATTGCACCAGAAAAACTGATGATTTAGCCTCAATCATAAAAAAAAAATTTTATCTACGACAGATTGTCATATTTTGGCGTTGATTGTATTTAAAATGGTAGAGGTAAAATAGAAACTATAGTTAGGAGAAAGCCATGAAATTGTTTGCTGCAAGCTGGCGACGTTTGACTCTATCGGTGTTGGCAGTTCTTTTAGTTGTTAGCAGCTTTGTCATTTTCACACCCAGCGCTTCAGCTGAAACCTTCCAGGTTAAACTGGGTAGTGACAAAGGAATGCTAGCCTTTGAACCCGCAAAATTGACAGTTAAACCAGGTGACACAATTGAGTGGGTGAACAACAAAGTTCCTCCCCATAACGTTGTGTTTGATGCAGCGCTAAACCCCGCGAAGAGTGCTGATTTGGCAAAAAGTCTGTCTCACAAGCAATTGCTGATGAGTCCTGGTCAAACCCAAACAACCGCAATTCCCGCAGACGCACCTGCTGGTGAATATACCTTCTATTGCGAACCTCACCGTGGTGCTGGTATGATTGGTAAATTGACCGTCGAAGGTTAGAAATTGCTTCTTCAAGTTTTTCAGCCGGATTAGCAAAAACTAGCAAGCCATACCCATAAAATGGGATGCACGAATAGCGGTAATGAGTTTTATTCCCGGCGAGAACTTTTAAAGTTTCTGGGGATGAAGAAATAAACTTGTTACCGCTAGTTTTCATTGTTCGTAGTCAGGACTTTAGTCCTGAAAATCCTTACCCTGACTGCTAAAGCCTTTACGAAAAACCAAGCTCTTATCTTGATTCTATTTGAGAAACTCTCTTATCTAATTCATTAACTTGTTGCTTTAATTCCACGACTAAGGTAGCCAAACGCTCAAACTTTTGCTCTTGCGCCGACAAGTTACGTCCAGCATTAGTTGACTGTGGACGGGTAAGCGATGTTCTTGGTGATGGAGGTTTAGCCATTTGATTTAACTGAGACTCTATTCGGCTTAAGCGCGATTCTACACGATTAAAATCTGCTTGTAAATTGTTAAAGCGAGACTCAATTTGCTGTGATGAGGCTGGGTTAGAGAATAAGCCCATCCAAACAATAATTACCACAACTCCAGCGAAAATTAATCTGCGAAACATTTAATCGACTCCTTCTGTGGAGGTGGGAGGTGGGAAATGTTTTGCTGTTTTTGGTATTTTCCCTGTCTCCGTTTCCCCCTTTTGCTACTTTGATTTATGCATCTGGCTGTAAGTTAGAAAATAGCTGCTGCCAATTGATATAATTAGCATTATTTTCTGCTGCTTTCACTTCTAAGGTGATATTATGAGCATCTGATTGTTGTAGCGATCGCACACAAAGTTCAGCTACATCATCACGGCTAATTTTGCCCCTAATATTATCACCTTGTTCAAAGATTAATTCCTTACCACCGGCTTCCTCAGTTAAAGCACAAGGTCTAATAATTGTATAAGGAATCCCACTGGCTCTTAAACTATCTTCTCCTTTCAACTTCCAAGTTAAGATTCCTCCCAACTGGTCATTTAATCTCACTGCTGGGGGTTCTTCATCTAAATTAATCCCTGGTCTTCCGGGACGAGTTACCCCGGCTGAACTGACCAGCACAAACTGCGGAAAATTCTCCCCACCATAAGCCTTGATTGATTCTATTTGGAGAGCAAAATTACCTGGTGAAAACTTGGGATTTAAAGCCCCATCATATTCAAACTTACTCAACATCAGTTGAAATGAAGAAATTTTACCAGCATAAATAGGCGGAGAATCTGGCAAAACTTTGGCGCGAAATACTGGAACTAAATCTTTAAAAGGAACGCGAATAGTTATCCAAGTATTATCTAGAGTATCAAAAGCATAACTGTAACCCACGCCATCCCATTTCGGATCTGTTCGTAAAAATAGTTTATAACGCTGACCGTCACCTTTAACACGAAATTCTACACCTTCGTAAGCGGATAAGTTAAAAGGAGGGTCAAAATTCTTCGTTCTCACCGAAGCAAATCCGCCAGAGTTAGCCGTAGAAACATTACCAGCAAACACAGCCGTATTTTCTAATAATTGCATATTACTGGCACTGACACCACCCATGACCACATCATCCACTGCACCCCAAACATTTCTTAATTCCGCCGAGGGATGAGTAAAATCAAATATCAGTTTTTCATGGGCTGGAGGTAAATATTTAGCCGCAGCTTCTACCAAGTTTTTCACACCTTGATATTCTACATTTTCCGGAGTGTCCCCCACAATTTCCGGCATATAAAATTTTATACCTTGATTGTATTTAGCTCTATCAGGTGTGTCCCCTTCCACTGGTTGTACACGGACTGAAGTGCAACAAACTACAGCTTTGATATTAACCATCACCATAGAAGTCAAAGTTTCTGGTTTAGTGATATCCGCAGCTACTAAGTCAATATCATCACCAAGAATTGTCCGTGCTTTCTCAATATCTCGTACAAGGGCGCGAACCTTCTCACCCCGTTCCACCAGCCGCCGCACGACTCGTTTTCCCACTCCACCCGTCGCACCTGCCACCAGTATTACACCCACATTTCTTCCTCCATTGGGTAGATTTTGATTATCGTTGGGACGACCTTGAATTAACTGCTGTACCCAGTTAAGCAAAGGAAACACCTCGAAATAGGTTAAGGTTTCGATAAACCTCCCTAAGTCCCATTGAGAACGATTTTTGTCAGTCACAATCGCGTCTTGATAATTTTTTTCTGTTACTACGAGTTACGCACTGTACAAATTAACCATTATGTGTATTAAGGAAATTACTTCATCTCAGGCTTTTTAAGGATAAAGTATGGCTAAAGCCACGCTGCGCTATCAGATAAATAGCTTAGGCGTAGCCCACCGCAGGCATCGCTCAAAAATCATCGAAAAATCAAGTAGAAATGCCTGAAACCCATACGACATATTTGGTAACTTATGTCAATGAATAAATCCTAACAGATTGTCAACGTCGAAAACCATACTCCAGAGTAAAGAACTGCGGAGTCAAGTTAGCTAGGGGTTCCCTCAGTTTTACCAATTCTTTTTCTGGTCCATGTATTTCCAAACGAGTCAGGTCAGCAATCGTTAGGGCTTCTTGCAATAAAGAACCCACATGATCGAGATGAGTTAGCACTCCCTCAGCATCTTCATAGCCTTCACGGCAGTGAACTTGGTCTTTGTCAAAACTGAATCCATAGTAGAGGCACTTAGGCTCCTCATTTGCTTTTGTGACGAATTGCTGGCATAGATCCTTAAAAAGGTCTAATTTGCCATTATGAACTTGAAAGTAGGGGACAATTGTACAGCACTTGTCTTCAGTTGACATAAATCTCTTGTGATTGTTGACACAGTAATCTACCTAAAATTATATAGGACTACTATTTGATTTTTGAACGCACCCTACAATTACCCAATTGCAAAACTCTATTCGCGTTAGGATATTTAGGAAAATATTGCTATTAAAACAGAAGTTTACTTATGAGCCAAATTGAACAAGCTCAAGCTGAGTATGAAACTTTTCCCCAAACAGTAGAAAGTGTAATCATTAGCACGGTTAATTCAGCAGGAATACCCAATGCTAGTTACACTCCTTTCGTGATGGATGATGCTAAAAATATTTATATCTACGTTAGTGGTTTAGCAATTCACACTCAAAATATCCATATCAACCCTCGTGTGAGTGTCTTATTTATTGAGGATGAATCTAAAAGTGAGCAAATTTTTGCCCGTCGTCGGTTGAGTTTTGATTGTACAGCGACTTTGATAGAACGTGAAACTGAGAATTGGAATCAAATTGTTGCCCAATTTAAACAACGTTTTGGAGAATTGATTGAAGTTTTTCGCGGCTTACCTGACTTTCGGATTTTCCGGTTAACTCCTAGTTCAGGCCGTTTGGTGGTGAGTTTCGGGAAAATTTATGAGATTAGTGGTAATCAACTAGATCAACTAGTTCAGGTTACAGGTAATAAATAATTTAATTTGTATCAATTTATGCTTCAGTTTCAACCTCCCGGCTTTGGGCATAAAGTTATTAATACATCTCTAGGGGTGATGGTTTACTATACCCAAACCACTGCACCTTGGTTAAATGCTGATGCTGAAGATTTACCTCCGTTATTGTTCTTGCACAACTTTGGCGGTGGGGCTTCTGCATTTGAATGGTCTAAGGTTTACCCAGCTTTTGCAGCTACGCACCGAATTTTAGCACCAGATTTAATTGGTTGGGGAGAATCTGCTCATCCAGTCCGAGATTATCAAATTAGGGATTATCTGACGACTTTGCAGGAGTTTATCACCCAAACCTGTCGCCAACCAGTGACGGTGGTGGCTTCTTCTTTGACAGCCGCTTTCGCTATCCGTCTGGCTATTACCCATCCTGATTTATTTCAGAGTTTGTTTTTAGTCTGTCCTTCTGGGTTTGATGACTTTGGTCAGGGGGCTGGACGCAGAATACCATTGCCAATTATTAATTCGCCGCTATTGGATAATTTAATTTATAGTCTGGGCGCTGAAAATGAATTTGCTGTGAGAAATTTCTTGCAAAATTTCCTGTTTGCAAAACCAGAACGGGTTTCTCAAGAAATTGTGGATGCTTATTTAATTTCTGCACAACAGCCTAATGCTAAGTTTTCCGCTTTGGCATTTTTGCGGGGAGACTTGTATTTTGATTTGAGTTTGTACATTCAGCAACTGCAAATTCCGACGGTGATGTTTTGGGGTGAGAAGGCACAATTTACGAATATTAAGTTAGGGCGACGTTTAGCCAATCTGAATATAGGCGCAATTCGAGATTTTTATGCGATCGCAGATACAGGAATATTACCCCATCTCGAAACCCCAGAAGTTGTAATTGGTCTATTGCAACCCTATTTAAGAGATGATTTGTAAAGAGACATATCAATATGTTACATTTTGGGAAGAAGTTGTTAAAAATAGTCCCCTTTGACAATCCAGAAATATGAATTAAACTCGAAGCATTGTAAAGCAATTGGCGAAAGTCAGCCTCAGCGCCTCAACTCAAGGCTGCTAGGTAGGCTATAGCATCATCAAAGCATTGATATAGGTAACATCAATCTCTTAAGATTGTTGACATTGCGTCTTTCTGGACTATAAAGCTTTATCTTTAATAAAGATATATTGTTAACATTAGTAAAAAACCTGAAAAGATTGGGGGAAAATAAGTGCTATGAGTCGTGTAGGCGTTTTATTACTCAATCTCGGTGGCCCTGATAAACTAGAGGATGTCGGGCCTTTTTTGTATAACCTATTTTCCGACCCAGAAATTATTCGCCTACCGTTTCGCTGGCTGCAAAAACCCCTAGCTTGGTTTATTGCTTCACGGCGAACCAAAACATCTCAAGCCAATTACAAGCAAATTGGCGGCGGTTCCCCACTACGGCGAATCACTGAGGAACAAGGGCAAGCCTTGAAACAACATTTGGGTGATTTGGGTCAAGAAGTGGATATATATGTAGGAATGCGTTATTGGCATCCTTACACAGAAGAAGCGATCGCACAAATCGCTGCTGATAATATCGAACACCTAGTAATTTTACCACTGTACCCACAGTTTTCCATTAGTACTAGTGGTTCTAGCTTTCGGCTGTTAGAAAAACTTTGGCAAGAAAAGCCAGAACTTCAGCCCATTGACTACACTGTGATTCCCTCATGGTACAAAGAACCAAGTTACTTGCAAGCTATGGCGGAACTCATAGCCCAAGAACTCGATCAATGTCCCAACCCCAATGAAGCTCATATCTTTTTCAGCGCTCACGGCGTTCCTAAAAGCTACGTTGAAGAAGCCGGAGACCCCTATGAGCAAGAAATTGAAGAATGTACTGCTTTAATTATGCAGACTCTCAATCGACCCAATCTTTACACTCTAGCCTACCAAAGTCGTGTAGGCCCAGTAGAATGGCTCCAACCTTATACTGAAGATGCGCTCCAACAACTGGGCGCAGAAGGCGTAAAAGATTTAGTTGTTGTACCAATCAGTTTTGTCTCAGAACACATTGAGACTCTACAAGAAATTGATATTGAATATCGAGAAATAGCCGAAGAGTCAGGAATTCATAACTTCCGTCGCGCATCTGCTCCTAATACTAATCCAGTATTTATTAAAGCATTGGCAGACCTAGTAATTGATGCACTAAACAACCCCAGTTTCAAGCTTTCCCAAGCTGCACAAATGAAAAAAATGGTAAAAATGTACCCCCAAGAGAATTGGGAATGGGGTATGACTACTAGCGCCGAAGTCTGGAATGGTCGGATTGCGATGCTGGGCTTTATTGCTTTAATGATTGAGCTAGTTACTGGTCATGGTTTTCTGCACATGATTGGAATTTTGCAGTAAATTCACAATCCAATAGCAATTATCAAATTGGTGGGGACGTAAGATTTGCGCCCCCTATTTTATTTGACCAGAAAATTATACTTTCCGATCATAGTTGGATAGACTTTAAGTTTAGCCATAGCTCAAGGTCAACAAATCCCATGAATCGGGTCACAAAGAATATAGAGACGTTCCATGGAACGTCTCTACAAGGGTTTTGGAAAAAACATAATTAAACTCGGTCGATGTTTAATGTCTTTTCTTCTGCTCCCTGCCTAATTCATGTCTAAATACCTAGTCGTTGGTAAACTTGATCTAAATGACGGAGGTGTTGCTGTGGGTCAAAACACGTTGCAATTTCTTCTGGGGACAGATTTTGAGTCACACGCGGGTCTTGAGTAATTAAGTCGTGGAAGTTTCCTTCTGGTTTGTTCCAAGCAGCATGAGCGCTTTCTTGGACAATGGCATAAGCTTCTTCTCGATTAAGTCCTTTGTCTATCAAAGCCAGTAGGACTTTTTGGCTAAACACTACACCGCCATAACAGTTCAGGTTCCGTGCCATGTTTTCGGGGTACACCAGCAGATTTTTCACCAGTTCGGTGATTTCTACCAGCATAAAATGTGTCAAAATGCAAGCATCTGGCAAAATTACCCGTTCTACAGAACTATGGGAAATATCCCGTTCATGCCACAAAGCCACGTTTTCTAGGGCTGCACCAGCATGACTTCTCACCAGCCTGGCCATTCCCGTCAGCCGTTCCGAACGGATGGGGTTGCGCTTGTGGGGCATGGCTGACGAGCCTTTTTGACCCTTGGCGAAAAATTCTTCCACTTCTAAAACGTCTGTTTTTTGGAGATTCCGAATTTCTACAGCAAAGCGTTCAATGGATGCGGCGACTAAGGCTAATTGTTGCACGTAGTCGGCATGGCGATCGCGCGAAATAACTTGAGTCGAGGCCGTATCAGCTTTGAGTCCCAGTTTTTCACAAGCGATCGCTTCCACTCGTGGTTCAATATTGGCATAGGTTCCCACAGCACCGGAAATTTTACCCACGGCGATGGTTTCCCGGAGAACTTTCAGTCTTTCTTGATGGCGCAACACCTCAGCTAACCATCCAGCTAACTTAAAACCAAAAGTCATCGGTTCAGCGTGAATACCGTGTGAACGGCCAGCCATGACTGTATAACGATGTTCCCGCGCCTTGTGGCGAATTGCCTGAATCAAATGTTCCACGTGTTGGGACAATAGATCCAGACTAGCAACTAATTGTAGTCCTAAAGCCGTATCTAGTACATCTGAACTTGTTAAACCCAGATGAATATAACGCCCAGCATCACCCACATATTCATTGACATTAGTTAAAAAGGCAATGACATCATGACGGACTTCAGCTTCAATTTCCAACACTCGCTTCGGGTCAAAATTCGCCTTAGCTTTAATTTCTTCAACTGCCTGAGCAGGGATATAACCCAGTTCAGCTTGGGCTTCACAAACTGCAATCTCCACCTGAAGCCAGGTTTTTAATTTGTAAGTTTCAGTCCACAGGTTGCCCATTTCGGGCAGAGTATAACGCTCAATCAACGTTCGCGGCAGAATACAACTGTCATATTCTACAGTTTAATTAACCCAAGCATAACTATCAGTCAGGCAGAAAATTCCATGACGGCGTTTTCAGGACTGGGGATGTCAAATTAACAGTTCCCAGACTGCCAATTACAGGCGGTGTTTAAGATCCTGATGAATTGATCATCGAGAATCGAACTGCCAATGTAAAGTGGCCCCACTTCTGTTGAACCATATGAGGTAACACCAACGATTTGGTTGGGATTTGTATTCAACCCATCAACTTGTCCGCTAGCCGCAACACCGAAATTCTGCACCCAAGGACCGCCACTAGAACCGCCCCTCATGTCAGAACCATACACGCCTGTATTATTACCGCCATCACCGTAACTTCCGGCTGTGACTTGATGCATTTTTTGACCATTATTTAGATTAACTGGATATCCGAGCATGGTCACGTGATTAGGTAGAAGAGAGAGAGTTCTATATCCTAAGTAGCCAACAACCTCACCTATTTTGCGAGTTACGCCGTTAAATTCTTTGTCTGAGAGTTCAATAATTGCATAGTCGGCACTATTGGGAACTCCACCACCACCATTACTCCAACTGCCTGTGACGATAACGCGGCTCCAAGACCACTGTTCATATGGGGCAGCACCATCTCTATAAGCAGGAATAAAAAGGAAGTTATTGTAGAAGCCATCAGCTCCTCCACTGCCACTGTGAACACAATGACCTGCTGTCATGATAATTCTGGGTCTCACGACAGATGCAGAACAAACAAAATTACCTACCCCAGGCTTGGTAAAGAAAAGTTTACCCGTGGTTGTGTATGGATAAGACGTATCATTTGATAAAGGAAGTAGTTGAGAACTTGTAAAATATGCATCCTTTGTCCCACGATTGTGAGGCTGAACTTTCTGACTTTGAACTTCAAGCTCATTAGGCCTAAACAAAGGCTGTTGATTAATAGATATCTCAACTTTTGGTCTGGCTCCAGGGCTTGATTGCGCTTTGCCTGTAACTTCAGATGTTTGTCCTGTGACGACACCGTTATATGATAAAGGCAAGGATAGCGGTTTAGCATTGCTCAGATTCTCAGGAGTCCAAAAAGTTTGCGTACTGTTAATGCTCGCAGCAGGGGCTTCTTTAATTAGATCCTGTGTTGATAGTTCTGCTTGTTGTGCAAATATAGGTGTTTGCGAAATAGCTAGAGAAGTAGCCAATACAGAGATATTGAAGACAGCAATGGACTTATGCATACAGTAATTTTCCTCTTTATCGTGTGCTTTTTATGCAATTAATAGCGCAAGTACAAAATTATTACAGGGATTTTTAGGTAAATGAACGACGAAAGTGCAAAGGACACGTAAAGCCTTCTCTAGCAGAGGCTTCGCCAACGGCATAGCTTTAGCGTCTCCAAGAGCAGGAAAGAGGGTTATACCTGAGTTATTACGTAACTCTTCAGATTAATTCAGGGTGTGGTCTAAATACATGAAAACTGCTGTAAACACGAGAAAAAAGCATCGATGGCATAGCGTTGATGCCTACTGTTGCTGAGAATCCCAGTTCAGATACAAGTAATGAACACAGCTATTTTTATACGTTAGTAGATTACGAATCTGTATATTAATTAGATATTACTAAATCCGTGCATCTCATTTAGTGGTGATTGAACTTTAGACAACAACGATTATGTTCGTATCTAACTGACGCGAATAAAGTAATCAAATTCCGCTATTTACAATCTTGTTTGTGTCAGAAAATCAGTTATGTTCATTGGTTTGAGGAGATGATGTTTTATTGACTAATTTAGGCTTTGAAGACTTAGTGTAACTAATAATGTAAAGTTTTGTATCAGCATTCGACACTTCTGTAACAATACTGACGGTTGACAATTAATTTATACACGTTTAAAATGAGAAATGAATAGTATTTTTAATCCTGACCATTAATTAATCAAATTTTATTTTTGGCTAGAATATCAAAATAGACATCTACGATAGATTTGTATACTTAAATCTATGAGTTATTGCCTTAATCCTAATTGCCAAAAGCCAGAAAGCTCAGATAGTAACGAGGTTTGTCAAAACTGCGGGACAAAGTTTCTATTGGGCGATCGCTATCGTTCCGCCAAATTACTAGGAAGTGGGGGTTTCGGACGGACATTTTTAGCGATCGATCAACTAAAACCATCGAAACCATTTTGTGTAATCAAGCAATTCTTGCCTCAAGGACAGGGCAGTAACCACTATAAAGCTGCTGAACTTTTTCAACAAGAAGTAATTCGCCTTGATGAATTAGGACATCATCCCCAAATCCCCGAATTACTTGCCCATTATCAACAAGAGAACCATCAATACCTCGTCCAAGAATTTATATCTGGTCAAAACTTAGCTGAAGAGTTAAAACTACAGGGCGCTTTTAATCAGAGCAAAATTAGACAATTGCTTAACAATCTCTTACCAGTCCTGCAATTTATTCATGGGCAGAATGTCATCCATCGCGATATCAAGCCCGAAAATATTATTCGTCGTCTAGGCAAAGAGTCCGCAGATTTTGTTCTAGTTGATTTTGGGGCGGCAAAACATACAATTCATTCGGATTTGAGTAAAACGGGAACTAGTATTGGTAGCCCTGAATTTGTTGCACCAGAACAGGCTAGAGGTAAGGCTCTCTTTAATAGTGATTTATATAGTTTGGGAGTGACTTGCATTCATCTATTAACCCAAGCTTCTCCCTTTGACCTAATCGATATGGATCATAATTGGGTTTGGCGAGATTATCTCACTGGCAATACTGTCAGCAATGATCTTGGTAAAATTCTCGACAAGTTAATTGCGATCGCACTTAGTAAAAGATATCAGTCGGCTGATGAAGTGATTAGAGATCTTAATCCACAGAATGCGATCGCCATAAGCCGCAATACTATAACTGAATCCCCGCAGTCCCCTGTTATCTCTACTCCAAAATCGATTCACGAAGACCTCGGAGATGGCATTATTTTAGAAATGACCTCCATTCCTGCGGGAGAATTTATCATGGGTTCTCCTGAACATGAGGAATCCCACGAACACACCGAAAGCCCTCAACATCGAGTCAAGATTGCTCCTTTCTTTATGGGAACTTTCCCGATCACACAGGCGCAGTTTCGAGCGATCATGAATGCTAGCCCTTCCTATATGGTTGGCGACGATCATCCTGTCGAATGTGTCTCTTGGAATGCCGTAGTTGATTTCTGTACGCTCATATCACAGAAAACAGGGCGCAATTACCGATTACCTAGTGAAGCAGAATGGGAATACGCTTGTCGCGCTGGAACTAAGACTTCTTTTCATTTTGGTAATGCTATTAATACTGACTTAGCAAACTATGATGGCAGATATGTCTATCGTGCTGGAGCGAGAGGAGAATATCGTCAAACCACGACTCCTGTGGGAACCTTTTCACCGAATGCCTTTGGTCTCTATGATATGCATGGCAATGTTTGGGAATGGTGTCAAGATATTTGGCATGATGACTATATTGGCGCTCCTACGGATGGAAGTGCATGGGAAAGGGAAAGAAGTTCTATTTGTCGAGTGTTACGAGGTGGGTCATGGTATGGATATCCTTGGTATTGTCGTTCGGCGGCGCGTGGTAGAGGCAAGCAGGGTGATTGGAAACTCTATTATGGGTTTCGGGTGGCTTTAACTCTTTAGAAAAAGCGTCACTAACAGAACCAAATTTTTTGTGGCGCGACGAAGCCACTCCACAAAAAATCACAGAATCTTAAGAGCCATTTTCCATATCATTAATATGATAATATCTGGATGTCGAAAAGTTTGATCTATTCCCCCGATCTTTATTAATCTAGAAACGATGGCATTAGGAAATTTGCGACAAAATCTTGACTTTCTCTCGACTTTAAAAGGGGTTGTGACTTTATTGCGAGATCCCGGTCAAACTGAATCTGTATATGATGTGGAAGATGGACTGCGCCATACAAAAGCGACAGAATTAGCTGTAGAGTTTGTCAAGTCTAAACCCGAAGTAGCAGAACTATTTCAAGAGCGTTATTTAGCTCCATCTGTTAATCTTGATGCTTTACTCTAACTCCCAATCGAATCTCTTGGATATGCCTATGCCACGTATATCAAAGAGACAGGTTTCGATCCTAACTTCTATCGATTGATTAAAATCGAAGATGATGTCAGCTATTTTCTTTTGCGGATGCGTCAAACCCATGATATTTGGCATATTGTAGCGGGATTTAGTACGGATGTATTTGGAGAATTGGGACTAAAAGCCTTTGAGCTAGCCCAGACTCATCGCACTATGTCCGCAGTTCTGATCGCAGGAGGCTTACTCAGCACATTATTCAAGCAGCCTGAACAATTGGATAAGTTACTAGATCAGATTGCGATCGGTTATCGACTAGGAGCGAAAGCCAAACCTTTTTTTGCCAAGAAATGGGAAGAGAATTGGGAAAGACCCTTGCTAGATTGGCGACAAGAGTTAGGGATAGAAATGATCAAAGAATATGTGCCATAAGCTAAGTGGCACATTCTCTTGAAAATTGGCATTCTGAATCATGTAATCTATGATTTGAGCCTCTATAATTTCAACTATAAAATTTACTGGACATTACAAAGCGATGCGACAAACAGGACTAGGGAAAGATACGCCAGCTTGGATTCTGCAAGTTTGGGCTGCCTTTATTATCTCTACGGTTGGAACTGGTGTGGGGATTTTCTATCTGGAAGGCAATTCTTGGCAGAAGGCTTTTGTGGGAATGGGTTACGTTTTCTCGGTGTCATCCACTTTCACTCTTGCTAAAACGATCCGTGACAATCAAGACAAATAAATTTTGGTAAACAACGGGCATGGCAACGATTTGTGTAAAACTGTATCATGAAAAGCTTAAGATGTAGATGTAGCGATGTTTTTAGAGACTTGCTTTTTACAAACTTGATTGGCAATTTTAGAATGTAAGAATACGGCTTTGAGCCACACTAAAGCTAGAGAAAAAGCTTCATCCTACAAAATATACGAATCGTTGTCATACTCGTCCTAAGTTTGGAGAAACTGCGATCGCGAGTGGGTTAGTAGTAGATGAATCTGAGCAAAAAACAACCGATCTGATTCGCCGACATCACAAGTCTGGTAAGTCATTAAGATTAATCGCTGAATACCTTAATTAAACGACAAACTTAACGGCTTGTCTTTGATCGACTGCGATAAATGGCATTTTGTTTTCGCCACGTTCTGACCATGCGATCGCTGTGCGATTTGAATCGCCATCTAGTAGGACGGTTTTACCTTTATCGCTGAAATAGGTTGCAAGGTGTACGGAGGTTGTTGACTTTGCAACGCCGCCTTTATACCTTGTAACGGTGATTATTTTCATACCAGTAGTACAGAAAACTGCAATTGCAGAATACCAGAAAACTGTAATTATGCCAACAGCGTTGAACAACAAGAAGCTGAACGCGCAGAAGCATTGATTCAGTTAGCTCAAATTCGCCAAGTTGATTTAAAAGTGCTGATGAATGAGTTTTTACCTACAGATACTAATTTAATCTGATGTCATATCATCTGTGGTAAATCACTTAGGCACTTTGCTATACTATTGCATCCTATCGATAGTACGATACTGAATCGCTTCTGCTATGTGATTGGCTTTTAATTCATCGTCTCCTGCTAAATCTGCAATAGTTCGCCCGACTTTGAGAATGCGATCGCTCGCCCTTGCGGATAAACCTAATTTTCTAATTGCTGCTTCTAATAAATTGCGGCTAGTATCATCTAACTTGCACCATTTCTGGAGATGATGACTTTGCATTTGAGCATTGCAACGCAGATTTGGTTCTCCTTGAAAACGTTTAACGGCGCGATCGCGTGCTTTTGTAACTCTCTCTAAAACTGAAGTTGAAGCTTCTCCCGTCGGCTGTTGGGTAATTTCCTCTGGTTTTAAACGATTAACCGCAACTTGTAAATCAATCCGATCCATCAAAGGACCCGAAAGCTTTGCCCAATAATTTTCCCGTTGTCTGGGTGAACAGGTACACTGTTGAATAGTATCGCCATAATAACCGCAAGGACAGGGATTTGTACTGGCGACTAAAGTAAATTGCGCCGGAAACATCACCGATTGTCTGGTGCGGGAAATGGTGACATAACCATCTTCTAAAGGTTGGCGGAGAAATTCTAAAACATCCCGTTTAAATTCTGTCAACTCATCCAGAAATAAGATCCCAAAATGTGATAAAGATATCTCCCCAGGACGGGGAAAACTACCACCTCCAACCAGAGAAGGTCCCGATGCTGAATGGTGGGGACTGCGAAAAGGGCGATCGCGTACTAATGAACCACGATTTTTCAACAACCCAGCCACCGAGTGAATCCGAGTGACTTCTAAAGATTCCGCAAACTCCAAAGGAGGTAAAATTCCCGGTAAACGTCGAGCTAACATCGTTTTTCCACTCCCAGGAGGTCCGACGAAAATTAAATTATGACCGCCAGCCGCCGCAATTTCCAAAGCCCGACGAGCATGAGCCTGTCCTTTGACATCTTTTAAGTCTGCGCCAGGATAAGCTGTTTTGGGTAAAGGTTGTGAATTATCTGGCTGTACAGGTTTGTAACGCCCTGGATTATTCAACAAATCTACCACATCAGCGATATTTTTGCAGCCGTAAACCGCCAATCCTTCTACTACCGAAGCTTCTTGAGCATTATCTACTGGAACAACTAAACCGGCAATGCCCATTTTTTGGGCTGTAGCCGCAATGGGTAAAACCCCAGCCACAGGACGTAAACTACCGTCGAGAGAGACTTCCCCTAAAAAAAGATAATCTCCCAACAAATCAGCGCTCACTTGTTCAGAGGCCGCCAAAATCCCGACACTAATCGGTAAATCGAAACATGGCCCTTCCTTGCGTAAATCTGCCGGAGTCAGGTTAATGACAATTTTCCGCATGGGGAAAGCAAAACCAGCATTCTTCAGCGTGGCTTTGACTCTCTCTTTGGATTCTTGCACCGCCGAATCTGGAAGACCCAACACCACAATTCCTGGTAAACCCCCGGAAACATCGACTTCTACGCCGACTTTGACGGCATCGATGCCCACAATAGATGCACTCCAGACTCTAGCAAGCATTTCTTCTATATATATAAGTAAAGCTTTAAAAGCTTTAGCAGATCAGTAGGTAAATTGGCATGGGTGAAACTACAGAGAGGATTTTCAGCTATAGAAAAAATCATGCGATCTTCTTTGCCGCAGCGCTGAATGCGATCGCTAAAATAATAGTGGCTAGAGATGCAGGTGAATTATGGTTCAAATATTGAGTAGTGGATGGTACTGGATTCTACGTAGATGCGGCGTGCGTAGTAGTTCCTAGAAATCGCTCTTTGGGGATTTAGTGAATTTGGGATCAAATCGATCTGAGATTAGTGGGATAGGTTCTCTAATTTCTAGAATTATCTTCTAATCCGCTCATAGTAGTGCGAGCAAGAGATGGTTTTGTCGCCACCTGATGTTCATACCAGTTCATTAAGGGTGTAGCAGAAATGCCATGTAAAATTACAGAAACTACAATAGTAGTGTAAACTATCCAAGATATCTGTTCAGCAACCTCTCCTTTTAAGCCATGACTAAACGCATAGGCAAGATAATATAAAGAGCCTACGCCACGAATACCAAACCAGCCAAATAACCAACGGGTTGCAGGATGAAAATTACGACGTGGGGAGTTTAAGGGACGTTGACCAATTGTACTAATCCAAGCTCCTACAGGTCGAATTACTAAAAATAATAAACCTATGACTATTAAAGAATGAGACGCATAATGAAGCATTGGTTGCCATAATAATATTGTTCCCAATAATAAAATTATCCCGATCTCCAATAATTTTTCTACTCGTTCAATAAATTCTAATTGTGCCATTGGCCTCTCAGGATTTCTATAACTGTCTTGGGTAATCAAACCAGCCACAAATACTGCCAAAAATCCATAGCCATTGATAATTTCTGTTAAAGAATAGGTAATGAGAATCGCACTAATAGCAATAAAATCTTCCATTAAAGCATCAGCAGAACGATTTTTTTGAATTTTTTGATCAAGCCAAACCACTATTTTAGCCACCAAGAAACCCATCACAATACCAGATGAAATCGCCCAAATTACATCAACTATTAACCAATCTTTTAACCAGTTGTTCCAATTATTATCTTGTATGGTATAAATGCCGAAATAAACAAAAGGAAAAGCCAAAGCATCATTTAAACCTCCTTCAGAGGTTAAACCAAAGCGTAACTCATCTCTATCATTAGTATCTGTTAGTTGTACTTCTGAAGCTAATACTGGGTCAGTTGGTGCAAGAATTGCTCCTAATAAGATTGCTTCTCCCCAATTCATGCCTAAAAATAATCTCCCGACTATTGCCAATCCAAAGATAGAAATTGGCATTAATAACCCAATCAACCTTGCTGTGATATTCCACACTCCCAAACGTCGAGGATGGATAATTTTCAAACCACAGCTAAATACAGAAATAATCACTACAAATTCTGTGAGTCTTTCGAGTATTTTGGCATTAAATACATTATTTTCTCTCAGTTGGATCAATCCTATGCCTTCAGATCCTAAAAATATACCCATTAATAGATATATTAGTGCAAAAGAAAGTGGTAAGCGCTTAATCCAACCTGAGCCTAGTGTAACTCCTAGTAAGAGTAGACCAATAATTAGTAGCTCAAGAATGTAAATAGTTATCATATACAAAATATGTATAAAAGTTGAACAGATTCTGTGTATTCTAATGGCGATTGGCTATTTGTATAAAATATCTATAGATAGATTTTGTGAAGAAGTTTTCCAGGTTTTTCTGCTTCGCTAGACTTAGAGGTTGTTTGAAAAGTATTATTGCCAACATCTAAGGTTCGGAAACCTAGCCCCCTAGCCCTCTCCTAAATCCTTCAGCCTGACTGTCTTACGAATGGCGATGTTGCCCAACCTGATAGAGCAACAGCAATGCTACAATTGCTCCCAGTAATCGGGTGGCGATCGCATTGACCATTGCTTGAATGGCAATCATATTGGATGGGGTAATGATTGCTCCCTGAGTCACCATCGTTGCAATTTGATTCGGAGTAATCATGGTGGAACCTTGAGGCATCATCAACATTTTGAATGTCAATGTACCCACTTGCGACAAGCTAATTATTACTGCGATCGCCATAATGCCGATATTGGCCAGCAGAATCATCTTGAGATTTTGGCTCACCTGAGACTTTTTCTTTCTATTTGCCAATTGTGTCTAGCGAAAACACCAGTAAATACTGAACAGCAGAATCACCAAACAGGCGATCGCCAACCCTAGACCATCGGCGACACAATTTATCAATATGTAACAAAATTGTAACCAGGTCTGAGAAATTAGAGCAAAGTCCTGAGTGTAGTTTACTAGCAGGGCTACCCAGCTTTAATGTTGATATAGGTTGTTAAGTCAAACTCAAGCCTGATGAAATTATCCAAGCAGACAGTGTTAGTGACGGGTGGGAGTGCAGGGATTGGATTTGAACTTGCGCGTAAATTTAAACAACAAAACAATCGAGTCATTATTTGTGGGCGCAATGCCGAACAACTTGTCAGGGCGGCTGAGGAAATTGGCGATATTGAAACAATCCAATGCGATCTAGCGCAGTCAGCAGATATTTACGCCTTGGTAGAGACTCTCAAAAAGAAAGTGGGCAAGCTTTCCATTTTGGTGAATAATGCAGGAGTACAACTGAACTATAACTTTATTCAAGCCGATCCAGAATTGACTCTCAAAGATATTGATTGGGAGATTGATGTGAACCTCAATGCGACGATCAAATTGACAACGCTTTGCTTACCATTGCTGCTTCAAGAACCACAAAGTGCAATTGTGAATGTGTCTTCTGGTTTGGCGATCGCTCCCAAACGCACTGCACCCGTTTATTGTGCTACGAAAGCGGCAGTTCATATATTCAGCAAGGCTCTGCGTTATCAAATGCAAGATAACGCTCCCAATATAGCAGTGTATGAAGCCATTCTTCCCTTAGTAGATACAAATATGACGCGAGGGCGAGGTAAGGGAAAAATATCTCCAGCACAAGTTGCTCAGGAAATCTTTGAGGGTATAGAAAAAAATAGACATGAGATCCATGTCGGCAAAGTTAAGTTACTGGTTTTAATTCACCGAATTTTGCCTCAATTAGCCGAAAAAATTCTTCGCAATAGTTAGTTTGCAATCATCGTTGCCAAAAGATCATCTTCCACTATGGAATACGATAATCAAAAAATCACACCAGGCGATTGGCTTCGCCAGTGCCGGAGGCGATCGCCTAAAATCTTTAACATATGAGTAGGTAAATCGGCATGAGTGAAACCACAGAGACAATTTTCAGCAAAATTATTCGCCGGGAAATTCCGGTAGATATTGTTTATGAAGATGACTTAGCCCTAGCATTTAAAGACGTTAACCCGCAAGCCCCAGTTCATATTCTCGTCATTCCCAAAAAACCCATTGTTAAATTAGCTGATGCTCAAGCTCAAGATCAGGCTCTTTTAGGACATCTATTATTAACTGCCCAACGCGTAGCCGCAGAAGCGGGATTAAACAACGGTTATCGCCTTGTCATTAATAATGGTGCTGATGGCGGTCAAAGTGTCTACCATTTACATTTGCATATCCTGGGAGGACGGCAGATGGACTGGCCTCCTGGTTGATCAAACCTGAATGAATCGTGTCTTGAGATACGATTCATTATAAAAACTAATCAGTTATATAAGTAAAAATTTATTAAAATTCCTTTACAAAACAAAACTTATCCTCTAAGGTAGTATTCAAGTAGGCAAGTTTACCTACCTAATTCGTCAACGCAAAAGCAATTATAAAAACATGACCACAACCTTACAACAGCGTCAAAGCGCTAACGTATGGGATCGCTTCTGCGAATGGATCACCAGCACCGACAACCGTATTTACATCGGTTGGTTCGGAGTTCTAATGATTCCAACCCTACTAGCTGCTACCACCTGCTTCATCATCGCCTTTGTTGCAGCACCTCCCGTAGACATCGACGGTATCCGTGAACCAGTAGCTGGTTCATTGATTTACGGAAACAACATCATCTCCGGTGCAGTTGTTCCTTCCTCCAACGCTATCGGCTTGCACTTCTACCCAATCTGGGAAGCAGCTTCCTTAGATGAGTGGTTGTACAACGGCGGTCCTTACCAATTGGTAATTTTCCACTTCTTGATCGGTTGCGCTTGCTACCTCGGTCGTCAGTGGGAACTATCTTACCGCTTGGGAATGCGTCCTTGGATCTGTGTAGCTTACTCTGCGCCTTTGGCATCTGCTACAGCA
>DASQZD010000083.1:0-2183 GCA_035638855.1 Nodularia sp. (in: cyanobacteria)
GCTTGCCTACAGGCTGTCTACAGTTTACCTACACTGCATTACAGGTGGATTAACTATCTTCTCTCAAATACTGTGAGAATTCTAGTTAACCCTGAATACCTAACCACCAATTAAGTTTTAGACCGTCTACACTGCCTACAATTTTTAAACCTCAAAAATTCGGCTGTAGACGGCTAAAATCCTTGCCAAAAGCGGGTTTTAGCGACTGTAGACAAAATTTTCTTGGTTTAAAAAACTTAAAAATTCCAAATAATTTTTAAATCTGCGATGAAAGATTGCCCAATTGGTTTAATTTGCGATGATTTTAAATGCGATCGCGCCTTCTGCAATTTTTTAGCTGAGGCGTGGCCATTGCCGTTTTTTGTTAACCCCGGCTGGATGCCTGGAGTTAATCTGCTGGTAACTGTTCTAGATTATGACAATGATTTCCCAGAATACGAACACTTGCTTGAGGCATACGAGCGCGGCAACATCTGGGTTGACCGTATCAGGCATGAGATTTGGCTTGCTGGTTGGTGGAAAGCAGTTGAGCTGCCTTATCGGCCACATCCAGACGGTGGACTTGTGGTAGTCCACTTTCAGCCACTGGATGAAGATGTAATGTTTGCTTGTTACCTGACAAATAACTTTTACGAACGGGAGCAATTTGCCCCGCCAGTTCCTATTAACGGTTACGAGATAATCTATGGAAAACCAGCCAGTTTGATTGTTAACCCCATATTTGAGGAAGATGGTTTCCTTGAATACGGGGTGCTGGATGCTGATTTTTTCTTAACAGGAAATGACAGTCAATATTATCCAAGGTACGGGAAAGTTGAATAATGGATGAGGATAAATGGATCAATGTCGATCCGCAAACTAAGAAGCTATCACTTCGCTTTAGAGTTCGTGGGTTTTCTCGCCAGTTTTATCTAAGTACTGGACTTAAAGACAATAAAGTTAACCGTGGTATCGTTCGAGCCAGAAAAGAAATAATAGAGCGTGATATTGCATTAAGAAGATTTGACAGTACACTAGAGTCCTACAAGTTTGGAAATTACCAGAATGCAGTAATAACGGTAGAACATAAATTATTTTTAGATAAATTATGGAATGATTTTATGAAATTTCAAAGTCAGCATTTAGAGCCATCAACTCTTGCTGCTGACTACAAAAGCATAACTACAATCATCAACAATTTGCCTACACAATGTCTAACAAATGCTGCATTAATTAGAGATTTTTTATTAGAGAAATATAGCTACCATAGTGCACACAAAGCATTAGCAGCATTCTCTAGGTGCTGTAAGTGGGCTGTTGACTCAAGTCTTATTGAAGCGAACCCATTCGAGAAAGTTCAAATACCGAGACCGAAAAAACATAGTAACGAAAGTCAAATAGAAGCTTACACGCTAGAAGAACGCGATCTAATTATCACAGCATTTGAGAATCATGCTAAATTCTGCTGCTATAGTAGCTTAGTTAAATTTTTATTTTGGACTGGTTGCCGTCCCGGTGAATCATTCGCCCTGACATGGGGTGATGTCAGTTCAGATTGCTGTCGAATATCTATAAATAAGGCTTATGCTTCGCGTGTTCGCTTATTGAAAGGTACAAAAAATAATAAGCGAAGAGTATTCATCTCCAGCGTTAAATCAAAATTACAATCGCTACTTTTGGATATCCGCCCACAGTCACCCAACCCTGAAGAACTAGTTTTCAAAACTCGATCGGGGCAACAGATGAGCCTAAAAGTTCTTGATATCTCCTGGAGAGGCAATCGCGTTCATGAGTATGAATACAAAGGTGTTGTAACAGAACTAGCTGAAAAACGGATAGTCCCGTACCTGAAAATTTATAGCACTAGGCACACATTCGCAACTTGGGCGATTGCATCTGGATCATCACCAGAGAAGGTTGCTTACTGGCTAGGGGATGATGTTAGAACAGTCTTGCGGTATTACTGTCATCCTGATGTCACCAAAACTGAATGCCCAGATTTTTAATACTCAAATACTACTCAGGAAAATATCGGAATGCTTGTAATTGCGTTAGGTGGCAATTCTGCATTAATTTCTACTAATTGCCGTTGATGGGAGTGAGCATAATAGATATATCCAGTAGTAACTGGTTGTCCTGTCATCTCTTCTAAACATAAGGCTTGGGCACAAACTTGTAACTCATCGTTATCCCATTCACCTTTA
>DASQZD010000084.1:0-12863 GCA_035638855.1 Nodularia sp. (in: cyanobacteria)
GCCATTCCTGAATCCTAGAGCTTTTATCTACCAAGCGATCGCACGATTTTTTCTAATAACAAATACAGCACCAATTTTTTTCTAATAGGATAGCTTGTATTGATTGCCTGATGAGGCTTCCAAAGATCGCCCTTCCGGAAAGTGACAGAAGAGGGTTACAGCACTTTGCAAGTGAATGAAGTACACATCTTAATATTATAAATTCTGTAGGGTGGGCATCATGCCCGCCCTTATTTCCGCAAATATAGCAAAAATAAAAAGTCAAAAGTAAAAGACTTGCTTTGACTGGGTTTTAGAGTTTTCCTATTTCCTAATCTCCTTGGCAGTTGCTATATTAATTGTAGATTTAGTATATAATTTAAGTTAAATTTTCCCACTTTATTAAATTTTTTAATGAGTATTTCCCCTTGTATTTTTTCCTTTTTTTCTGGCTCAGGCTTCCTCGATTTTGGCTTTGAGAATAGTGGTTTTAATATTGTCTACGTGAATGAAATATTTAAACCATTCATGAGAGCATATCGCTATTCAAGAGAAATTCTTAAACTCCCACAGCCAGAATATGGATATCACGAAGGGGAAGCAGCAGACGTAAGCAAACTTATTGCAGGAGTAGAAGCACAACGCCTCCAAGAATTAGTCAAAGATTGCCGTAAGTCTGATCATATAATTGGCTTTATTGGTGGTCCTCCCTGTCCTGACTTTTCTGTTGGGGGAAAAAATAAAGGAAAATTAGGAGATAATGGTAAACTTTCGGCTGACTATGTAGAATTAATTTGTCAAAATCTGCCAGATTTCTTTTTATTTGAAAATGTTAAAGGGTTATGGCGGACAACAAAACATCGGCTATTTTTTGAGTCTCTCAAACAGAAGTTAAGCCAAGCAGGATATATCTTAACAGAACGGTTAATTAATTCTATTGAATACGGTGTACCTCAGGATAGAGAACGAATTATTTTGGTTGGTTTGAGAGATAATTTAATCAATGATATGGGAATAGAACTCAGTAGTGATAATTTACTACCTGAAGGGGCATTTCCTTGGGAAAGCCAGGTTTTATATCCTCAAAAACAGGTTTTTAATTATCCTTGGCAGAAGTGCGAAACATTCCAAGAAAATTCGATCACACCTTGTCCTGAAAACATACCTCAAGAATTAACCGTTGAATACTGGTTTAGAAACAATCATGTTTTGTCTCATCCCAATACTCAACACTATTTTAAACCAAGGGCGGGTATTGTCAGATTTGCTGCTGTGGATGAAGGAGATGTTTCTAAGAAATCTTTTAAACGTCTGCACAGATGGCGTTACTCTCCCACAGCTTGCTATGGAAATAATGAAGTACATTTACATCCCTACCAAGTCCGAAGAATTTCTGTAGCAGAAGCTTTAGCTATTCAATCTTTGCCTGCCAATTTTGTACTTCCAGAGGATATGTCACTCACCAATATGTTTAAAACCATTGGTAATGGTGTACCTTATTTGGCATCAAAGGCATTAGCTCAAACTATTATAGATTTTTTAATAACTAAGAATTGGCATTCTCTAGAAAGATTGAATAAACAATTAGAGTTGCCTTTATCATTAAAATTTAGTTAAATTATCAAAATAGCACCTATTTTTTAATAGCATCGTCTACTAATGGTAATAAATCTGCTTTTCTAGAATATAAATATGTTCCATCTACTAGCTTTAAATTTTTTTCAAGTGCAACACCATGAGGAGCAATTGCTGTATTAAATATAGTTCTATCAGCTGGAGTTAACTCGCTGACAACCATAAAATATTTCCAACTTTGCTGCAATACATACCCCATTGCTTTAACCATAGCTGCCTCAAACAAAGGCTGATAGCGACGATCTGGACGGTTTGAAGTTTTGAGAGAAATTGCTGCCTTGACTTCTTTTATACTTAGCTTTCCTTTAAAAGAATTGTACAGTGCCAAAGTATCTGGATCTCTTGCTTGTTGTTCTAAAAGGGAGTTTACAATTTTTGAATTTTTTTCATCTTCAATCACAGCAATAATATAGTCGGGGCTAGGCATAAAAATATTATCTTTAAAAGGTTTAATTTTGGCTAAAGCATTATTTATATCGGCAAAATCGTCCTTTTTGAATAAATTCAAAAAACTTGAATATGATTGATCTACTCCTTCTATTTGTGGTCTTGAATTTGGCATGGAGAAGACAGCAATGTACACTCCATTTTCCTGATTAATATTCAACACAATCTCAGACAGCAAGCTAGTTGCCATTAACTCATTCCATCCTCCTGTTGCCTTGTTGAGAGCGCCAACTTGAGGATTTTGCGAATACTTCTCTCTAAAAGCTTTACTTGTTTCGTTTCTCATCCAGTCTAAAATTTCACTAACAGATAGGTTTTGATCTAGTTTATTCACTATCTCAGAAGATAAATCTCTATAGATAGCTCTGCTATTAATACGAAATTTACCATTTGAGTTTTCTGTCAACCATTCTGTATTATTAAACATTTTATTATTTTTCCTGAGCAGGCGAGGAGGGGAATTTTGTCAGACAAAGATGCTTACAAATTAGATTTCACCTTCCTAACCTGACAACTGTCTAATGTCAAGTTTAATACTTGGGAATGCGGTTTTAATAAAATAGACCAAACTCACTCCCAGCCCCTCTCCTTAGTAAGGAGAGGGGAGAATTTGACTTGCATCTAGGGCGGGGTATTTAATTAATCTTCCTGACAAATCCTTATATGTCGGTAGGGAAAACTAGGTCAGCAGGTTATTTTCAGGATCAACCCAGAATAAATGTGTTTTAATATATATATATTAAGAAATGTCTTAATTTTTTATAAACTTTAATAATCAATTCTTGGCAAAAAACACGATGGCAGCAGACTATATTGATATTGCGCCATTTATCGATCATTCTCTGCTGATGCCAACGGCTACTCCAGAGCAGGTTGAGCAATGGTGTGAAGAAGCAGACAGGTTTAATTTTGCGGCGGTTTGTCTTCACCCCTCCTATGTGAAGCAAGCAGCAGAACTCCTTCACGGTAGAAAGCCTCAAGTTTGTACGGTGATTGGCTTTCCTATGGGGGCGACAACTTCAGCCGTTAAGCTGTATGAGGCTCAGGAAGCTGCGGAAAATGGGGCGACTGAGCTAGATGTGGTGATTAACTTAGGTTGGTTAAAGGCTGGTAAAACTGAAGCGGTTCACCGCGAAATTGCAGAAATTTGCGAGGAAACTGGGCAAATTGTCAAGGTGATTTTGGAAACTAATCTACTGACTGATGCTGAAAAAAGATTGGCGGCGGAAGTATCTATGGAAGCAGGGGCGGCTTTCTTAAAAACCAGTACAGGTTGGAATGGCGGTGCGACTCTGGCGGATGTGCGGCTGTTGAAGGAAATTACCAAAGATAGCTTGGGAATTAAAGCTTCTGGGGGTATTCGCACCTACAATGAAGCCATAGAGCTAATCCTCGCCGGTGCTACTAGATTAGGTACGTCTCGGAGTATTGATTTGCTCCGCCAGCGCGATAACCTGGATAAGGGTGAATAGTCATGGCTTTTTTCGTCTTTTGTCATGGGCTGTTTGTTCTCAAGGAATAACCATTGACTAATGACTAATGACCTATGGCTAATGAGCAATGAGTAGAACCTATAAAGCAACTGGAATTAATCTCAAAGCCCAAGTGCTGGGAGAATCAGACAGGATAGTGACAATTTTGACACGAGAGTTCGGATTGATTCGAGCGGTTGCACCAGGGTCACGCAAGCAAAACTCTAGCCTTGGTGGCAGGATTGGTATGTTTGTGGTTAATGAATTACTGATTGCCAAAGGGCGATCGCTCGATAGAATTACACAAGCACAAACTGTGAAAACTTATCCAGATTTGGCTAAAAATTTGGGCAAACTTGCTGCTGGTCAGTATTTAGCTGAAATAGTTCTGTGTCAGGCTTTGAGTGAACAACCCCAAGAGGAACTTTATCAGTTACTCAATGAATATCTTCATCGATTGGAATTACTGCCTAAAACTGATACATCTGCTATTTATGCTTACTTAGCTCAGGGAGTGTTTCACTTTTTTGCTCTAGCAGGGTTGTCACCTCAAGTACAAGTCTGTTGCTTAACTCAAAAGACCTTAAAGCCAGACTTTACCAACCCTAATTGGCGCGTGGGATTTAGTGTTACGGCTGGTGGTACAGTCTGTTTACAGGCTTGGGAAAATTTGCGTAAAGATAGAGTTCAGCCTCGTCTGGCTCCATCAGCCCATGAACCAAACTTAGCTTACCAAACAGTTGTTCATCGGCAAGACATACCAGTAATTTCTTGTCGCTTGGATGCTACAGAACTAGCTCTGCTCCAACAACTGTCACAACTAGAGATAATGCCAATAGATGCTGCCAAAAATGATGGCTGGTTATCTGTTGAGCAGATTTTGCGCCAGTATGCTCAATATCATTTAGGTCGCCCAATTCTCTCTGCTAGCTTGATTGACTCTTATTTTGCCGCTAACCATGATGCAACCCTCTGATTTGGATAGAAAAATCCTACCTTTATCACCAAACACTAAAAAACAGAATAAGGCATCAGATCCTACAGTCAAGAATCACTTGAGTGCTGTTCCTAAGTGTACAAATAGCCCAGAACAGCCTACACAAGATGTTTCTGAAAATGAACAAAATAGGACATCGGAAATCCCAAAAACTGAAGTTCCCAAAGAAACCGAAGCCCTCGTAAACGTTAATGGACGCGGTTTGTCTGTGTCCAGTGCTTCAGAAACAGAATCACCACCACAATTAGAACCACAATTAGATGGGTCTGGTGCCAATGTTGTGTCAACATCAGCAAATGGAAAACAGCAGGGATTTTTACCTGTATTAAGAAATCCCAATTTTCTCGCTCTATGGGGTGGTCAAGTTTTCTGCCAAATGGCAGATAAAGTATATTTGGTGCTGATGATTGGTTTGATTAATACTCAGTTTCAAGGAACTGATCAAAGCATTAGCGGTTGGGTATCAGCTTTAATGATGGCTTTTACGATTCCGGCTGTATTGTTTGGTTCTGTGGCTGGTGTATTTGTGGATCGCTGGTCGAAAAAAACTGTACTGGTAACAACCAATGTTTGGCGCGGTATTCTAGTTTTGTCAATTCCGTTTTTGCTGTGGTTAACTCATGATTGGCAACCTATTGGGATGTTACCTGTGGGTTTTGCGATTATTTTGGGGGTGACTTTTTTAGTCTCTACTCTGACTCAGTTTTTTGCCCCAGCTGAACAAACAACAATTCCTTTGGTGGTGGAAGAACAGCATTTACTTTCGGCTAATTCTCTATATACAACAACCATGATGGCTTCGGTGATTGTGGGTTTTGCGATTGGGGAACCTCTGTTGGCGATCGCTGATACACTTTGGCTGCAAGTTGGTGGTAGTGGTGGATTAGGGAAGGAAATTTTGGTAGGTGGTAGTTATGCGATCGCCGGATTCATTTTACTGCTGTTGGCGACTAAAGAAAAACCCCACCACCCGGACACAGAATTTCCTCACGTCTTCTCCGATTTGCGCGATGGTTTCTCTTACCTCAAAGCTAATTCTCGTGTCCGCAATGCTTTACTACAACTGACTATTTTGTTTTCTGTGTTCGCAGCCTTAACTGTTCTCGCTGTGCGGATGGCAGAAATCATTCCTAATTTAAAAGCATCTCAGTTTGGCTTTTTACTAGCATTTGGTGGGATTGGGATGGCGGTTGGGGCGACAATTCTCGGTCAGTTTGGTCAGCGCTTTTCCTACTCCGAACTGAGTCTGTGCGGTTGCTTAGGTATGGCAGGATGTCTGATTGGTCTGTCGATATTCACCACACAATTAGTGATAATTCTCCTGTTAATAGCCTTGTTGGGTATTTTTGGGGCGCTTGTTGGTATCCCGATGCAAACCGCAATTCAAACCGAAACCCCTCCAGAGATGCGTGGTAAGGTCTTTGGTCTGCAAAATAATGTCATTAATATTGCCTTAACTCTACCCTTAGCATTAGCCGGCGTAGCTGAAACCTTTATGGGATTACAAGCAGTTTTCTTGGTATTAGCTGTGACTGTGTTCTCAGGAGGTATATTAACTTTTTATAACTCCCATCAGTAGTTATCAGACTTAAAGAAGATATAATTCAAAACATTCCTAGCAACACCAATTTGCTGAAAAATCGTGCTTTCGTGCTAAACTAAATCCAGCCAAAATTTATCATAGACTTGCTGAGTATCAATTTGATATTAGCAAGACAAGAATTTTATTAAAATATAGTTATTAACAACTTAATATTATAGATTAAATCCGGCAATACACTGGTTTAATAATAATTAATAAGGCTTGGCTTATTGACTGGAGTAATGTGGAGTTTAATGCAACCTAAACAGCCCAAAGTTACAACAGGAGAAAAGAGAAGCAACTAAAAAATTGATGTACCAAACCCGATTTTCAAAATAGCTAACAAAGAATGCGTATAGCCTGGATTGGAAAGAAATCACCCTTTTGTGGTAACGTCACCTACAGTCGAGAAGTTACAAATGCCTTGCACCGGGAACACGAAGTTAGTTTTCTCCACTTCGCCCAAGAAGAATCTCAAGCAGACAATTGGGCAAATTTCCAAGAAGTTTCCCTACCCTTCATCTATAAATCCCAGGTTTACACAATTCCCAGTTTTAAAGCCACCAAGGTATTAACTGATTCGCTTCGGGAAATCCAGCCGGATATAGTCCATGCTTCTCTGACTTTATCTCCCCTAGACTTTATGCTACCGGAAATCTGCGAGCAATTGAATTTGCCTCTGATTGCCACTTTTCACACACCGTTTGCGGGGAAGGGGGCGAAATTCGTATCGGGAACACAGCTTTTAGCTTATCAACTCTACGCGCCTTGTTTGGGGAACTACGACCGCGTAATTGTGTTTTCCCAAATTCAGCGCGAGTTATTAGCACGTCTGGGTGTGAAGGAAAAGAAAATTGCTGTGATTCCCAATGGAGTTGATACTGACAAGTTTTTGCCGGGAGACTCTAAAATCAAAGCGGAAATCAAAGCGGAATTTAAAGCCGAACGTTTGTTTGTTTATCAAGGTCGCATAGCGCCAGAAAAAAACGTTGAATCTCTTCTCCGGGCTTGGAAGCAATCACACATGAGGTCTGGTAGTAAGTTACTGATTGTGGGTGATGGTCCTTTGAAGTCTTCTTTGGAACCATTTTATGGTTCAGAATCTGGCATTATCTGGTTAGGATTTGTGGCAGATGAAAAGCGCCGCATCGATCTTTTACAGGGTGCAGATGTATTTATTTTACCTTCGTTGGTTGAGGGGTTATCTCTGTCTCTGTTAGAAGCCATGTCTTGTGGAATAGCTTGTTTAGCCACAGATGTGGGTGCAGATGGAGAAGTATTAGAGGCAGGGGCGGGTGTAGTATTGAAGACTAAGACGGTGCGATCGCAATTACGAACTCTTTTACCATTATTTCAAGACCATCCTGAGTTAACTACCTTACTGGGACAAAAAGCCAGACAGCGTGTATTAGACCGCTATACTCTCAGTAAAAATATTACTCAGTTAGAAGAATTATACAAAGAAGTTTTAGCACAGTGGCCTTTACCTCTTGGTCGTAGGGCGTGAAATCTTAATCCGCTACGCAAAGTCATTAGTTAACTACACTCACGATAGCTGGCGTGGAGTATCTGTGAGGCGAGGTATACACCCCACGCAACTAATAACCAATTATTGATATAGTTCATCTAGGCGATCGCTTATTAATCGCCTACATTTATGGCGGTTTTTGGATAAATACTGTATTCATAGTAACTTTTAACGGCGTATGTCAAGTTTTAATTAAATAACTTTACAAAATGTAAGATTCATTTTACACTTGCTCATATAACAGCTAAACCTCTGGTTAATTTTGAATATGGCTTTAACTATTCAGTCCGCTCAGAATATCTTCTCTAATGGTCAAGTTCCCAGCCCGATTCCCGCTACCATCGCGCTGTTCGACCAACTCGGTGTGGATGACCAACTGGCATATCTTTGGTACGCTTACACTGAAATGGGTAAGACAATTACTCCCGCAGCTCCTGGAGCCGCACGTTTGCAACTAGCAGAAAGTTTGCTCACCCAAATTAAGAATATGTCCCCTGAAGAGCAAACCCAAGTGATGCGGGATCTTGCTAGTCGTGCTGACGCTCCCATCAGCCGTTCTTATGGGTTTTTCAGTGTTAATACCAAGCTGGCTTTTTGGTACGAGTTGGGAGAATTGATGAAGCAGGGTGTGGTTGCTCCTATCCCCAGTGGTTATCAAATGACTCCTGGTGTGCAATTTGTACTAGACGCTACCAAAAAACTTGATCCAGGTCAGCAAATTACAGTGCTGCGGAACACTGTAGTCAATATGGGTTTCGATACCTCTGATTTGGGACCAAGTAGCTATCCTAAAGCTGCTGAGGAACCTGCATTTGCTCGTACTGCTCCATCTATCTCCTTCGTTAAAATTGATGGGGTTACAGAGCCTGCTGTACTGAGCTACATTGAAGCGATGAATGCTGACGACTTTGATAAAGCTATTAGTCTGTTTACTGCTGAAGGTGCGCTACAACCACCATTCCAAAAACCGATTGTCGGTCCTGAGGCGATCGCTAAATATATGCGCGAAGAAGCTCAAGGACTGAACATGATGCCAAAACAAGGTATCTGTGAAGATCAGCCTGATGGTTCTAAGCAACTTAAAATTACAGGTGTTGTCCAAACTCCCTGGTTCGGTGTGACTGTGGGTATGAATATTTCTTGGCGGTTCTTAATCAATCCCGAAGGCAAAATTTTCTTCGTAGCTATTGATATGCTGGCTTCTCCTGAAGAATTACTAAATCTGCGTCGCGTTTAATCCCACAGGGTAGGCCTTACCTATCCTAATACAATATTTCTAAAATTTGTAAGACATCGACCACATTTAAATATGCTTTTTCTAAAATCCTTGTAGGGACGTTCTAAGAAATGTCTCTACTTTTTTTGTTGAAAAAATTTAATATATTAAGCAGCATTAAAATCCAAGCATTTAAAAGTGATATTTATGCTTATAAAAAGGGAATATTAAGGTTAGAAGTTTACTTGATTTAATCTTACCCTCATTGATATGACGAAACCAAATATTTTAGGAGATGAGAACCAAAAATCCAAAAAGTCTCGTTGGCCTGCATGGCTACCTTACCCTAGCTGTTGGTTAAAATCATTGATTTTGATAATATTTCTCCGAGTGATTATATTTGTAGCTGAGATTTTAGTAAAAGTAGGCTACAATGTTGCTTATTTTGCAAGTAGTCCTGAAATTCTGGGTATATTCATAATAATAACTCTTCTCTGTCCAATTCCAATTATTGCTTTTACCCATCACTTTGTGCATTTATTTTTCAGTCGTTTTATTCCGGAAATTCAAGCACCAGAAATAGGTATTGTCAAAGGATTAATCCCAAAATTAATGAGTTGGTGGGAAGGAATATATGCTTGGGTTGTAATTACTTTATCTACGCTGACAAGTTTTTTAGTTGGCACTATTATTTTACCTTTATTCCAACTTAATTATGCAACGGCTGTTGAAAGCTACACATTATTTCAAGAGACAATAATAGTAATATTTGGTTTGATTTGGTTAATTCAAGGAGCGCTTCTTTACCAAATTGACTACTTGGTTGGACATCGTTTAATATCTGTGTATTCGAGCAAAGAAAAATTATAAATACAATAATATTTTTGATTTTCTCAATCCAAGTTTATGATCTTTAGTGCGAATTTCAAAGCTAGGTACTTTGAAAATTGCTACAAAAATTTGTTTACAGACCATCCCAAATTCGTAGGCTGTTCATAAACCCGCTTCAGAGTATTCACATCTCTGGGAGAAATAGGCGGTGGGTTGCGGACTTGGGAAAAGTATAAAGCATCGGTTGGTAAATCACTATGTCCCCAAATTCCTAAAGCGTGACCGAGTTCATGGCGGGAGGCTGCTTGTAGATGCACACCTGTTTGAGTAGGACTCAATAAGATAGTGAAGCGGTGGGATGAAATATTATTACTGGTGTCTAACTCATAAGTGGCTTGTGCAGAACGCGCACGAGGAAAATTGTCACCACGAGAAAATTGCAGAGGCGGCGCTTTTCGCAAAATAGTAATATCAGCAACATCTGCTTGTTCAACTACCACCAAAGGTAAATAAACACTCCACTCTTGCACAGTCTCTAAGACACTGCTAAACCATGCTTGAGCCTGGGTATTACTAGCTGTTTGTGGTATCTCTACGTATACTTTAACCGGAAATTGCGACCAGACTAAATAACCTACCTGTGTTTTTTCCACTTGGGAAAAGTAATCACCAGTGTTTGTATGATCTTGCCATTGCGCCAGTGTGGGCGGTAGGGGATGGGGTGATGGGGAAATAGAGGTGCTTTGTATTACAGCATGAGATGGCAGGTTAGTAAAAATAACTAGCAGCCCTGCGCCCATGAATAAGGCTAGAACTGCTAGTAATGTTCGTATATTTAAACTTTGTCGGGGTTTAGATTTTGGGTATTGAATTTTCTTTCCCATTATCCTATTTTCCCTATTTTTACTTAGGTAGCCAATCGGCACTCAAAACCACTGTTAAACCCATAAATATGACTGTCAGCGCCCAGGTAACTCGATTTAAGGTGTCTTCTGCACTCTTGGTGCTGCTGAATAATTGGGTTTGTCCGCCAATGGCAATTCCATCGCCTTTGGGGCTATGTAGCAGCACTAAAATAATTACACCTAAAGCCGAAAGCGCCCAAACGATTTGCACAATATTAGTAGCTGTCATAGTTAACGAATCTCTCTTATAACAAATTTCAAATTGGAATCAGAAGTCGAAAGTTAGGAGTGAGAAAACTCTCCACTCCTAAGCTTGTTTACATACCAGCTTCTACGGGAGTCCGAGTGGTTTGCACATCATATCCGGCTGGTGTCAATAGCGATCGCCCTGTCATTTCTGAAGGCTGCGGCAGCTGTAAAATCTCTAGTATGGTGGGTGCAATGTCGGCTAGATTACCATCACTTCGCAGTTCCACATTTGTACCATGTCCAGGGATTTTAATCGCTTCTCCTTCCACTAAGATGAAGGGGACTGGATTAGTCGTGTGAGCTGTCCAGGGATTACCTTCTTCATCTAGCATATACTCTGCGTTACCGTGGTCAGCAGTAATCATGGCTGTACCTCCGGCTTTGCTAATGCTGGTGAGTAATCTACCCAAACAACTATCCACTGTTTCAATCGCTGTCACAGTGGCTTCTATTTGACCAGTATGCCCTACCATGTCTGGGTTAGCATAGTTAATCACCACTAAAGTATACACACCCTTTTTGATTGCGGCGATCGCCACATCTGTAACTGCTTCTGCTGACATTTTCGGGGCTTTGTCGTAAGTTGCTACCATTGGACTACTTACGAGTTCTCGATCTTCCCCAGCCAAAGGTTCCTCTAGTCCCCCATTAAAGAAATAGGTGACGTGGGCGTATTTCTCCGTTTCAGCCGTGCGGAATTGCTGCAAACCATGATTAGCAATTACCTCACCTAAAATATTACTCAAATTTTGCGGTTCAAAAGCTACAACCACTGGTAGTTCGGAATCGTATTGAGTAAAAGTAGCAAAGGACAACGGCTGAATTTGCTTTCTTTCAAAGCCTGTAAATTGGGGGCTGACAAAAGCTTGAGTCAACTGTCTAGATCGGTCTGGACGGAAGTTGAAGAATATCACACCGTCCCCTGGTTCTATTGCGCCAGGGGCAATACGGACTGGATTGATAAACTCATCCTTCACACCTTCAGCATAAGATGCTGAGAGGATTTCCACAGCCTGACGACCATCAACCGCAGTATCTTGTGTCATCACTTCATAAGCACGTTGCACCCGATCCCAACGGTGATCTCGATCCATCGCGTAGTAACGACCGCTTAGGGTAACTATGCGTCCAATGCCTTTCTCGTCTATCTGCTCCTGCAATAGCTTGATTGCTTTTATACCTTCAATGGGGGCAGTATCACGACCATCGGTGATGGCGTGGATACACACTTGTGAAATTTCCTGTTCCTTAGCTAAGTCCAGTAGTCCAAAGAGATGGGTGAGGTGAGAGTGTACCCCTCCCTCAGAACAAAGCCCCACCAGATGCAGCTTGCCATTCCCAGAGCGAACTTTCTGGCAAATTTTGACAAGGGCGGGGTTTTTGAGGATAGAACCATCTTCCACGGCATCCGAGATGCGTACCAATTCTTGAGGTACTACTCGCCCAGCGCCAATGTTCAAATGACCCACTTCCGAGTTGCCCATCTGACCTTCTGGCAACCCTACGGCTTTTCCTGATGTGCTGATGAGGGTGTGCGGGTAAGCTGTCCATAAGCTTTCCACAATGGGAGTTTTAGCAGCGACAATTGCGTTTCCTCGCTTCTGTTCGCAGTAGCCCCACCCGTCTAAAATGACTAGCACCACAGGAGCTACAGGTGCTTTGGTCATAGTAAAATTGCCCTTTACTTTTAGTAATATCCGAATGATACCACTGCTAATCATCAGCGCAAGTGAATTTATGCTGATTAACTTATTTTATTTACCGAAAAATTGGGTTTGAGGTTCCCCGTCGTTCTACGACGGCTTTTAATTCATTGGTGTACTAAAATACTGCTATACTAATTGTAGTGGAAAGGTAATCAACCACTTAAAAAACCTAGCCGTCGAAAGACAAAGCACTGAACCTTGATAATTGAACGGCAGTTGCTCTAATTGGGGAAACCCCAAGACCGCACTGCCTCATCTATGCGGTTCTACTGCATTATTCTAGTTTCCTCCTAGCAGTAGGTAAAAGATTTATAGG